>DAMCXN010000006.1:0-27006 GCA_032096995.1 Aminipila sp. | reverse complement strand
AAATATAATTTATAAATTAGTAAAGCCGGCTAATTTAAATAATTTTTTATAAAAAGATTAATATTTGTTTATAGATTAATTCAACCAAATTAAATTGTATATAATTTAGTAAAGATAAACAACTTATTTGTAATAATAAAAAACTTAAGTGTATAATTGATATTTGAATAAAAAAAGTCCGCAAGTGAATTTCACCTGCGGACTGTGTTTCTTATTTATATGATTTAATAAATTTTTAATTTCATTAAACCAGAGCGTCCATATTTGCAGTGAAATTCAAATAAGCCTTACTTCTAAAATAGAATGTAAAGCTAAAATAAAAATATTCAACTGCCCAGCTAATTAAACTTCTCATGGACTTTCCCTCTCAATTTTTTGTTTTTTTTCACTAATTTTTCGTATTAATATGTTAGATTATACAACTTATGTTTTCCGTTGTAAAGCTATTTTAGAAAAAAGAAATTGTTTTTTTGTGGATAATTAAATATATCTAATTAGGAAATGAAGCTGTTTTAATTATTTTATGATAGAAGCTTTTGATAAAAACAGAAAGTAAAGATTTAAGTTGACTGATTATCAAAAAGGTAATATACTACATATATTAAGTAACATATTACATAAATATATAGTTTTAGATTGAGGTTTGGTTATGTACGATTTTGAAAAGATGGATAAAAGATACGTTATTTTTGGAAACATCTTTTTACTTGCAAATAGATTACAGGCGGTAATGGATAAAACTGCAAATGAATTAACTTCAAGACAATGGTTTGTTGTTACCATGCTCGGAATGTTTGATGAGCCACCTACATTAAGGCAGTTGTCAGTGATGTGCGATAGCTCTCATCAAAATACAAAACAAATAGTATTAAAACTTGAAGCAAAAGGATTTGTAAGAATTGAAAAAGATCCCCAGGATCGACGAGCAATGAGAATCATTGCTACAGAGGAATGTCGGCGTTGGAATAAAGAAAACAGACAGTTTGCAGCAAATTTTATTGACCAAATGTATAAAGAATTATCACCAGAAGAAATTGCTGTAATGAATACTGCTCAACAAAAAATATATGATTCTCTTGGAAAAATGAAGGAGGAATTAAAATGAATGCACAGATTCTATATGCTACTATGACTGGTCATAGTAAAAAAATTGCACAGTCAATTTCAAAAGAGACAGGCATTCCTGTTTATGATTTGAAAACAAAACCTCAAATCCCTGCTTGTGATTTACTTATTATTGTGAGTGGTATCTATGGAGGGGAATATAAAAAAGATCTTTTAGATTTTGTAAAAACTTTATCATCTAATAACATAAGAAAAGTTGTATTAGTTACTTCTTCGACTATGAATAAAAAGCAAGGTTCTCTGAAGGCTACCTTGGAACAGGCGGGGCTTAAAGTTAATAAAGAAGAATACCATTGCCAAGGAAGTTTTTTATTTAAAGCTATGGGACATCCAAACCAAGAAGAAATTAGTAATGCTATAAAATTTGTTAAAAAACAGCTTGCGGAGTAAATGCAAAAAAGAAAATATTAATGAGGGGATTGACGTTATTAGAAATATATTACGGGGTTAGAAAAATGATAAGAAAGAAAAAAAGATTTAAAATTATTTTAGCTGTAATTGCAATAATAGGCATAATTGTAGCAATTGGAGCATAGAAATGGAAAAGGAAAGCCCGCAGAAAAACTGGTAGATCAAATGGTGGCGGAACAGACAACAAATGTAGATGTAATCAGTGGAGCTACATATTCTAGCAAAGTAATACGCAAGGCCGTTGAGAATGCGTTGGTAGGGGAATAGTAAGGCAAGGTTATAAGCAAATCAAGAAGAATATTTTATTTGTAATAAAATATTTGCGATGGTATAATGTAGTTGAAAAATAATACTCATACACATATCTTTTTTTAATATACGTATGCTTTAAAGTGAATAAGATAATAATTACTTTAAAGAGGTGTATTATGAAAAATAAAAAGATTTTTAAAAGAAAAAAGATTAGAAAAGGAGGGATTCGTATGGCAATATTAGCAAAACCAGAAAGAAATTTAGTTCAGATTGATAGTACAAAATCAAAAAAATTTATTGATGATTCTAATAAACAACTCGAAAATAATAAAGAAATTTTAGCCAAGTGCAAAGAAACCTCCCAATTATTTAAGAGAAAGTAGTTATTTTATAAATATGAAGAAAGAATTAGCATTTTTTGAGCCTAGTGTTGTTGAAATAAAATCGGACAATATTAGGCTTTTTGATACTTTTGAGATCTCAAAGTTGGGTTTTGATGATTATATAAATACTTCTGCTATATATGATAAAGAAAATGGAAATGGCGTTACATATGCAATACTTGATCATGAAGAAGTTGTTGTTGCTTATTATACCTTAGCCGTTACAACTATATTGTGTACGGATAGATATAAGGAAGAGGATGGGACTTATGATGAAGCTATTTGTGGAATCCCCTCAGTAGAAATAAAAATGTTTGCTGTAAATGACAATTATCAAGACTGTTTATATAAGGGCGAATTGATTTCTGCAATGATTTTAAAATATATAATAAACTATATTGATGAATTGTCTACGACAACTGTTGGGATTAAAGCTGTTTTTCTTCATTCAGTAGCTGACGCTAAAGAGTTTTATATTAAAAATGGATTTAAAGAAATGGAATTTTATATGAGTTGTCTTCATTCAGTTGATGGTGAGCACGAACCTTTATATTTTCCTATTCGTAAATTTACAATACATTATGATGAATAAAAGAATATAATTATTTGTCCATATTTTGTATAGTTGCAATTTTAAGCTTTAGGCTTTCAGTTGTATTCACCAAAAAACTTTCAGAAAATATTAAGCTTGAATATAAAATGGATGGAGGACTTTTGATGAACATAAATGCAATTGTGACATGTTGTCTGGTGGATTTTACAGGTGTTAGCGGAGTGAGTAACAGCTTCTAGTACTAAAATTAAATGTAAGACAACTATACTTATATATATGGTAGCGCACCTTGAGGTTCGAATCCTCATTGCTCCACCAAAATTGAGCCTATTGGGAAACCAATAGGTTTTTATAATTCTTTTATTGGACTAATATTATTAAGCTGAAAAGTTACAAAGGCGTTTTAAAAAACAAGGCATATAGGTGCAGGAGGGAACACATTTCTCCAAGATACCTATATGCCTATTATTATTTTATGCTGATTTAAAATTTAGGATTTTAATTATACATAAATTTCATATTTTAGAAGAAGGCTTTTGCACATCCTTTAAAATCAAATAACTGATTTATACTTCAGGAACTGTGATTTCTCCAGTAAGTGCTGCCATAGCCGCAGACACAGGAGAAGCTAAATAAATTTCAACCTTTGAAGTTCCCATTCTTCCAAGAAAGTTTCGGTTGTTAGTTGCAACAACTCTTTCTCCATCAGATAAGATGCCTCCTGCACGACCGCAGCAAAGTCCACAGCCGGGGTGCGTTACTACCGCACCAGCCGCAGTAAGGGTTTTTATGATGCCTGAGCGCGTGGCTTCAATAAAAATTTTACGGCTGGCAGGAGTAACAATTACTTTCACAAAAGGAGAGATTTTTTTTCCTTCAAGGATTCTAGCAGCAGCTTCAAGGTCTTCATAACGACCATTAGTACAAGAACCAATAAATACTTGGTCAATTTTAGTACCTTTAATCTCTGCTATAGGTTTTATATTATCAACCTGAGAAGGACATGCCATAACAGGAACGAACTCCTCAGCCTTGTAGGTTATAGTCTTATAATACTGTGCATCTTCATCACCTTTTAAAGACGTTTCATTTTCAGTTAATTCAATTTCACAGTATTCAGCAGTTTTTTCATCAGGCGTAAATAAAGCACACTTTGCACCTGCTTCAATAGCCATGTTAGCAATAGTCATACGACTAGCAACTGTCATATTTTCAACAGTACTTCCTGTAAACTCTAAGGCTCTGTAAGTCGCCCCATCAGCGCCTAAATCTCCAATAAGAGTTAGTATAATATCTTTTGAAGTTACGTTTTTAGGAAGTGCACCTTCTATGTTTATCTTAATAGTCTCAGGGACTTTAATCCACATAGTCCCTGTTCCAAGAATACTAGCCATTTCCGTATAACCAATTCCTGAAGAAAAAGCTCCAACACATCCATAAGTAGTGGTATGGCTGTCAGTTCCGAAAACTATATTTCCCGGTTTAACGTAACCTTTTTCAGTCATTAATTGATGGCAGATTCCATCAGAACGATGAACATTGTTCATTCCGTATTTAGTAGCAAAGCTATCACCAATTTTAAAATGTCTTACATCGTCCTGCTGGCTGGCAGGAACCAAATGGTCATAAATAAGGACAACCTTATCTGGGTTCCAAAGCTTTGTAAATCCCATTTCTTCAAACTTATCTGCAACAAATGGGATAAAGATGTCGTGAATCATTACACGATCTACATTTACAGTTACAATATCACCAGCTTTAACGGAAGGTGCTCCAATATTACGAGCAACTAATTTTTCTATAAATGTCTGTCTCATAGTGCACCTCCTTATTCTAGTGGCTCAAGACCATTTCTTTTACGCATAGCCTGAACAAGTCCGCCTGCATTAATTATATCTACTAAATTTTGAGGTAATGAAGCAATCGGGTAATCCTTGCTGCCATATTTAATGGATTGGTTTACGCATACCTCTATTTCATCACCTTCAGTTACATCATCGTAAAGGTTGGGGTTTTCAATTAATAAAAGCCCATTGTTTATAGCATTTCTAAAAAATATACGAGCAAAAGACTTTGCTATTACACATTTTACTTTTAATGCTTTTATAATCTCAGGAGCTTGTTCTCTTGAAGAACCACAGCCGAAGTTTTTTCCAGCAACTATTATATCGCCCTCTTGAATTTGTGAAGCCAGTTCAGGTCTAAGAGGTGAAAATGCATATTGCTTCATATCATCTATAGTTTTAAGTGCTAGGTAGTCAGTAGGAATAATGATGTCAGTGTCAATATCATCTCCCAAAACCCACACTTTTCCTTTAAAAGTTTCCATTTGATACTCCTTGATTTATAATTGATCTTCTGTTGCAATAACACCTTTAATAGCGGAAGCAGTTACTGTGGCAGCAGAACCAAGATATACCTTTGAGCTTGGATGTCCAGCTCTTCCCTTGAAGTTTCTTGTTCCAGTACTGATTAGAACTTCGTTTGCGCCAATAACACCTTGACAGCTACCCCAGCAAACACTACAGTTTGCGTTCATAACTATAGCACCAGCTTCCATAAAGATTTCAATTAAACCTTCATCTAGAGCCTGCATATAAACTTCGTTGCTGGCAGGTACAATAAGAAATCTAACAGTGTCAGCAACTTTTTGATCTTTTAAAAGTCTTGCAGCAACGCGCATTTCATCAATTCGGCCATTATTGCAAGAACCAAGAAATGCTTCATCAATTTTAACTCCGCAAGCTTCTTTTGCTGGTATTACATCATCAACAAAATCAGGTCTTGCAACAATAGGTTCGATTTCATTTAAATCAAAAGTGTATTCGTTAAAATAATGTGCATCTGCATCACTTTTAAAAACATGTTTTGGTGTACGATCATGTTCCTTAAGCCAATCGAGAGCAATATCATCAGCTTCAAAAATAGCGGATTTTGCTCCTGCTTCAACAGCAAGGTTACATAGAACCATACGATCATTTACGCTAAGTGTTTTTGCTCCTTCTCCAGTAAATTCCATTACTTGATAATTAACACCATTAGCCCCAATTTTACCAATGATGTGGAGCATAAGATCTCTAGGATAAACACCTTCTTTTAATTTTCCAGTTAAGTTAAACTTTACAGTCTCAGGGACAAGTACCCATGAAGTACCCGTTACCATTCCATATAAAAAATCTGTACAGCCAACCCCAGTACCAAAAGCTCCAAGGGCTCCATATGTGCATGTGTGGCTGTCTGCACCAAAAATTAATTCTCCAGGACATACATAGTTTTCCATCATTATTTGGTGGCAAACTCCCTTTCCTTCCCAAAAGTCAATATCATGTTCTTTAGCAAAGTCACGCATTTTTTTGTGGGAAGCAGCAGTTTTAGGATTGTCGGCAAGGACATTGTGATCAACTATAAAAACAAGCTTTTGAGTGTCTGCAATAGTTGGATTTTTTAACTGCTGATTGTACATATCTATAGTTAAGTGTGTTGTTCCATCATTACTCATCATACGGTCAAGAGTGACAGTATGAATGTCGCCGGGCTTTACTGTTTCTACTCCAGCCGCCGCAGCTATTATTTTTTCAGCAATAGTCATGCCCATTTTATCTGTCACCTCCACAATTACAATTACAACAATTGGATGAACAGCATCCGTCACTTTTTTCGTGTATATTATTTAAAGAGGCGATTAAACCACCTTTATCTAAGATTCCCTGCATATAAGGGGGTAGTTTAGTACATGAATATTCTTTATCACCTGATTTAACAAGTCCTTCAGATAAGAACAATTCCATTTGATCACCGTCTTCTACAGCGTCATATAAGTCTTTGCAGACTATTACAGGAAGACCGATGTTTATAGCATTTCTAAAAAATATTCTGGCAAAGGATTTTGCAATAACTGCTTTTACTCCAAGAGCCTTTAAAACACTTGGTGCTTGTTCTCTTGAAGAACCACAGCCGAAATTTTCTCCTCCTACAACGAAATCTCCATGCTGAACTTTTTTAGCAAAATCCGCATCAATAGATTCAAAGGTATGTTCCTTCATTTCATCAATAGTAGGTAATAGTAAATATTGTGAAGCAATGATTTGATCTGTATCTAAATCATTGTGAAATTTAAATATAGTTCCCATAGAATACCTCCTTTAGGTTTAGTTTGAACTCTGCGGGACAGAAGCTATTTGATTGCTGTAGCAACTAAATCACCAGCTTCTTTTGTTCCAATAGCTTTCATTCCTTCTGTGAAAATATCAGGAGTTCTATAGCCATCTGCAAGAACAGTTTTAACGGCAGCTTCTATGTCGTCAGCTTCATCAGAAAGACCAAAAGTATATCTAAGCATCATTGCAGCAGATAAGATAGTTGCCATAGGATTTGCTTTATTTTCACCTGTAATGTCAGGAGCAGAACCATGAACTGGCTCATACATACCGAAGTTTCCTTTGGCAAGGCTAGCTGATGGAAGCATTCCTATAGAACCAGTGATCATACTAGCTTCATCAGAAAGAATATCTCCAAAGATATTACTTGTAACAATAACATCAAACTGCTTAGGATTTTTAACCATCTGCATAGTAGCATTATCAATATATAAATTATCTAAAGTAACTTCAGGATAGTCCTTTGCAACTTCAGCTACAACCCTTCTCCAAAGTCTAGAACTTTCAAGAACGTTAGCTTTATCTACACTAGTTACTTTTTTATTTCTCTTCATTGCCATATCGAAAGCAACAATAGCAATTCTTCTTACTTCTTCTTCAGCATATTGTTCCACATCGTAGGCAGCAGGACCTAAATCAGTATCCTTAAAGCCTTTTTCCCCAAAATATATACCGCCAGTAAGCTCTCTAACTACTACGATGTCAAGTCCGCCTTCAACAATTTCAGGTTTAAGAGGGCAAGCGTCTGCCAATTCGTCAAATAAGATAGCAGGTCTTAAATTTGCAAATAAGCCAAGTTCTTTTCTAAGTCCAAGAAGTGCTCTTTCTGGCCTTTGGTCACCAGGTAATGTATCCCATTTCCAGCCACCAACTGCTCCAAGAAGAACAGCATCACTTGCTTTGCAAACGTCAATAGTTTCTTGTGGAAGACAAGCTCCAGTTTCGTCAATAGCACAGCCTCCAGCTAAAACTTTAGTATATTCAAATTTGTGATTGTATTTATTTCCGATTTTATCTAAAACCTTAACAGTTTCGGCAATAACTTCAGGGCCGATACCATCACCAGGTATTAGTGCAATTTTATAATTCATATTTATTATCTCCTTATTTTAAATTTAATCTGCCAATGGGCGAACTTTTTTATGTCTATTAAGAGCAGACACCAAAGCATTGATTGAAGCCAAAATGATATCATCATGGATACCAATACCCCAATAAAGATCACCGCTGTTATCAGTAATTGCAACATAAGCGCAAGCTCTAGAATTTGAATCTGCTTCAAGAGCATGTTCAGAATAAGTTACAAAAGTATAATCAAATGTATAAGGTGTCATTTTAAGAGCGTTACTCACTGCATCAAGACGACCATTACCAGCAGCTGAAACCTCATATTCATTTCCATCAATAGTGACTTTTATATCAACAAGCATTCCGTCATCACTCTTGTAGGTGGATACCTTTCTAAAAGTAGCATCTGTAATATCTACAGGAGTAAACACATTAATATATTCATTTTCGAATACTTCATAAATCTCATCAGGAGATAATTCTTTATGTGCATGATCGGAGATACCCTTTACAAGATATCCAACTTCTTCACGCATTTTTGGTGGTATAGCATAACCATAATTCTGTTCAAGAATGTAAGCAATACCGCCTTTACCAGATTGACTGTTAATACGAATAACATCAGCATCATATTTACGGCCTACATCATGAGGATCGATAGGAAGATAAGGTACTGTCCATTGTGACATATTATTATCTTCATGATAGGCCATACCTTTGGCAATGGCATCTTGGTGTGAACCAGAGAATGCTGCAAATACTAACTGTCCACCATAAGGCTGTCTTGGGTGTACCGCTAAATCAGTAAATTTTTCATAAGCTTCAACTATTGCTGGCATATTTGAAAAATCTAGACCAGGATTAACACCATGTGAAAACATATTCATAGCAACAGTAATAATATCAACATTACCAGTTCTTTCGCCATTACCAAATAAAGTGCCTTCGACTCTGTCTCCACCAGCAAGAATTCCAAGCTCTGCATCTGCAACAGCAGTTCCTCTATCGTTGTGTGGATGTAAAGAAACAATTAAATTCTCTCTATCGTGAAGATTGTCGCACATGTATTCAATTTGACTTGCATAAACATGCGGCATAGACATGGAAACTGTGGCAGGTAGATTAATAATCACCTTATTTGTAGTAGTAGGTTTCAAAATATCTATAACAGCATTGCAAATCTCTAATGCAAATTCCATCTCAGTACCAGTAAAGCTTTCTGGTGAATATTCAAAAGAAATTTCGCTTTCTGGCATAGTTTCTTTATATTTATTTAAAAGAGTTGCTCCGCTTGTAGCAATTTCTATTATCTCTTCTTTTGATTTTTTAAATACCTGTTGTCTCTGAGCAAAAGATGTAGAGTTATAAAGATGAACAATAGCTTTTTTTATACCCTTTAATGCTTCAAAAGTTTTCTGTATAATGTGCTCCCTTGATTGTGTAAGCACCTGAATTGTAACATCTTCAGGAATCAAATCATCTTCAATTAATTTTCTAATAAATTCATATTCTGTTTCAGAAGCGGCAGGAAAACCAACTTCTATTTCTTTAAATCCGAGGCTTAAGAGGAACTGAAAATACTCAATTTTTTCATCTAGGCTCATAGGAACGATTAAAGCCTGATTTCCGTCACGCAGGTCTACACTGCACCAAATTGGTGGTTTATCAATGTGATCCTTTTTAGTCCATTTCATTTCGTTGACTGGTGGCATAAAGTAGCCCACCTTGTATTTTTCATAGTTCTTCATTTTAAAATTCCTCCTCGTTTTTTACTTGCGTAAATTTGCCTCGTAAGTAAATCATATTTAGTATTTTTCAGTTTTATCAATAAAAAATATTCCTATTAATATTATTACTGATGATTTTACATAGTAATAGAAGTTTTGTGGTTTGTCAATAATAAACCATAAAATAATTTGTGTTTTTTAACAAAAAACCGTTGACTTTTTTTGTTGTATATATATAATATGTATTAATCACTAAAATTTAGTGGCTCTGGAGCGCACATTCCAACTATATATAACATGTGCAATTTTGAGAAAGAAGGGAAGTAGACGAAAATGAAATTAACAGGATCTGAAATTGTTGCAGAAATATTGCTAGAGCAGAAGGTCGATACCGTCTTTGGGTATCCTGGAGGCACCATCCTCAACATTTACGATACACTCTACAACTATCAGGACAAAATTAAACACATTTTAGCTTCTCATGAACAGCATGCTGCACATGCAGCTGACGGTTATGCAAGAGCCACTGGAAAAACAGGTGTAGTATTTGCAACAAGTGGCCCAGGAGCTACAAATCTCGTAACTGGTATAGCCACAGCTTTTATGGACAGTATTCCAATGGTAGCAGTTACATGTAATGTACCTGACCCACTAATCGGAAGAGATGCTTTTCAGGAGATTTGTATTACAGGAGTAACAATGCCTATAACTAAGCATAATTACTTTGTAAATAATATAGAGGACCTAGCGGATGCACTTCGAAATGCATTTAGAATTGCTCAAAGCGGGAGGAAGGGTCCAGTTTTAGTAGATATTACAAAAGATGTAACAGCAGCAACTATTGAGTTTGAAAGGCAAGAGCCTTTACCAGTTATGGAAATGCCAAAAGCAGATATTAATGATATTGAAAAAATTGCAGAACTTATAAATAACTCAAAAAGGCCAATTGTATATTTTGGCGGAGGTGTAGCCGCTTCTTGTGCATCAAAACAGTTAGCAGAATTGTTGCAGAAGGCAGATATGCCAGGTACATATACGATGATGGCAGCTGGGGTTTTAGGTTATGATGACAAAAAGAATCTTGGTTTAATTGGTATGCATGGCAGTGTTGCTTCAAATAAAGCAATTGATAAAGCTGACTTAGTTTTGGCACTTGGAACAAGGTTCAGTGATAGAGTAGCCTTAAACATGAAGAAATTTGCCGCAGGTGCAAAGATTGTTCAAATCGATATAGACAAAAGTGAAATCAATAAAAATGTTTTGGTTGATTTAAGCATTGTAAGTGATGTTAAGGATGCTTTAAACAAATTAATTCCATTGGTAGAAAAAACAGAAAGAACTGAATGGATAGATAAAGTTAGCAAATGGAAAGAAATGAAATGTAACAAAGGTGTTGAGGAGGCAAAACTTAATCCTTGTGAAATAGTTACAAGTACTTGTGATTTAACAGACAAAGAAACTATTTATGTTACAGATGTTGGTCAGCATCAAATGTGGGCTGCTCAATATTTAAAACATAAAAATACAAGAAGCTTCCTTACAAGTGGAGGGCTTGGAACTATGGGCTTTGGTTATGGTGCTGCAATAGGGGCGCAAATCGGATGTCCACAGAAGAGAGTTGTACATTTTACTGGTGATGGTTCTTTTCATATGAATTTGACAGAAGCTTGTACAGCCATAAGCAATAACCTTCCAATCATAACTGTAATTATGAATAATAGCGTTTTAGGAATGGTTTATCAGTGGCAGACTGCCTTTTATGATAAGCGCTACTCCGCAACAACGCCTGAAAGAAAAACAGATTTCGTAAAGGTAATAGAAGGCTTTGGAGGTAAGGGATACAGAGCTACTACTCCTGAAGAATTTGAGGAAGTATTTGCAGAAGCACTTAAAGCAGATGGACCTGTTTGGATTGATTGTATTATTTCAAGAGAAGAAAGAGTTCTTCCTATGATTCCAAATGGCGGTACTGTAAATGACATGATAGTAGGTTAAAAGGAGGAAAGTTGCCATGATGAAAAAAAGAGAAGTAATGAGTATTTTTGTAGATAATCAGGCAAATGTTCTCAGCAGAGTTGTTAGCTTATTTGGAAGAAGAGGGTTCAATATTGACTCATTAACAGTCTCTGCAACTAATAATCCTGAAATCTCAAGAATAACTATTGAATTTACAGGAACAGAACAAGATTTAAACCAGATTATTACTCAGACAGAAAAACTTGAAGTAGTAAAAGAAATTTTTACTTTAGAAGAAAAAGAGAGCGTATATAGAGAGTTGTTGCTTATAAAAATTAAGGCAGACAAAACAAATAGAGGTGCACTAAGGGAAATTGTTGACATCTTTAGAGGAAAAATTATAGACCTTTCAAAAGAAAGCGTTGTTATTGAGTTAACAGGAGATCCTGAAAAAGTTGATGGCTTTATGAACATGGTGGATTGTTATGAAATCATAGAAATGTGTAGAACTGGAATAACCGGTATAAAGAGAGGGCTTGCAACCCCTAAATGTTGTCAATAATAAAACATAAGTTAATAAATAATAAAAATTAAGTAGCTGACAAAGTGAAGTATATAAAGGAGAGAAAAAAATGATTAAGAAATACTATGATGCAGATTGTAATTTAGGAATGTTAGATGGAAAAACTGTTGCAGTAATTGGTTTTGGTAGCCAAGGTCATGCCCATGCACAAAACCTTAAGGACAGTGGTGTAAACGTTGTTGTTGGTCTTAGAAAAGGCTCCGCTCATACAGCAAAAGCAGAAGCTGCTGGTCTTAAGGTTGTTGAAATAGAAGAAGCTGCAGAAGCTGGAGATGTTGTAATGATGTTAGTTCCAGATGAACTTGCAGCAAACATTTATAAAACTCAGATTGCTAAACATATGAAAGAAGGAAATGCTCTTGCATTTGCTCATGGTTTCAATATTCACTACAATCAGATTCAGCCAGCAAAAGATATTGATGTAATTATGATTGCGCCTAAGGGACCTGGTCATACTGTAAGAAGTCAGTATGAAGAAGGTAAAGGTGTTCCCGCTCTAATTGCTGTATATCAGGATGCTACAGGAAAAGCTAAAGATATTGCCCTTGCTTATGCATCAGGTATTGGAGCAGGCAGAGCAGGTATTCTTGAAACTTCATTTAAGGAAGAAACAGAAACAGACTTATTCGGTGAACAGGCTGTACTTTGCGGTGGTGTTACTGAACTTATGAAGGCTGGTTTTGATACATTAGTAGAAGCCGGATATGAACCAGAAATGGCATACTTCGAATGTATCCATGAAATGAAACTTATTGTTGACTTAATCAACAAGGGTGGCTTTGAAATGATGAGATACTCAATTTCAAACACAGCAGAATATGGTGACTACAGAACAGGCAGAAGATTAGTTACTGATGAAACACGTAAAGAAATGAAAAAGGTTCTTGAGGAGATTCAGGATGGTACTTTTGCTAGTGAATTCATTCAGGAATTCAATGCTGGTGGTCAGGCTAAGTTCTTAGCTACAAGAAGAAAAGAAACAGAGCATCTTTTAGTTAAAGTTGGTAGCGAACTTAGAAAGATGATGAGCTGGTTAAAGAAATAATTTACTAAGTTGATAGGGAGGTTACGTATGACACTAAGAAGTGCTAACGTAACTCAAGGTGTAGAAAAGGCTCCAATGAGAAGCCTTTTTTATGCTATGGGTTATACAAAAGAAGAGTTAGATAGGCCTCTAATTGGTGTGGTTTCTGCACATAGCGAAATTGTACCAGGGCATTATCATTTAGATAAAATAGCGGAAGCTGTAAAAGCAGGCGTAAGAATGGCAGGAGGAACACCAATTATGATTCCTGCAATTGGCGTTTGCGATGGAATTGCCATGGGTCATATTGGTATGAAATATAGCCTTGCTAGCAGAGAGTTAATAGCTGATAGTGTTGAAACAATGACTCTTGCTCATGCTTTTGACGGATTAGTATTGGTTCCAAACTGTGATAAAATCGTTCCAGGGATGGTAATGGCAGCAGTAAGAATGAATGTTCCAACAGTTGTATGTTCTGGTGGACCAATGATGGCTGGACTTGTTGATGATGAAGAAATAAGCTTGTCCAAAATGTTTGAAGCTTTAGGTGCTCGAAATGCAAACCTTATAGATGATGAAAAGCTACAGGAATATGAACAGGGGTGTTGCCCTGGATGTGGTTCATGCGCTGGTATGTATACTGCAAACAGCATGAATTGTTTATGTGAAGCTTTAGGAATAGCTTTACCGGGTAATGGAACTATTCCAGCTGTCCATAATGGTAGAATTCGTCTTGCCAAACAGGCAGGAATGGCAATAATGAATTTAATAGAAAAAGATATTAAGGCAAGAGACATTATAAATGAAAAGTCTATAAGAAATGCTCTTAGATGTGATATGGCACTAGGCTGTTCATCTAACAGTGTATTACACTTACTTGCTATAGCCAATGAAGCAGGAGTTCCTTTAGATTTAAATATGTTTAATGAGGAAAGTGAAAGAACTCCAAATCTTTGTCATTTAGCACCGGCAGGAGATACACATATGCAGGATCTTAATATAGCTGGAGGAATTCCAGCTGTTCAAAGTGAGCTTGCTAAAAAGGGAATGCTTGATCTTTCAGTAATTACGGCTACAGGAAAAACTTTAGGAGAAAATATTGAAGGAACAAGAAATAAAAAGCCTGAAACAATAAGACCGATTGAAAATCCATATAGTGAAACAGGCGGTATCGCTATTTTATTTGGTAATGTTGCAAAGCAAGGTTGCGTAGTAAAAAGAAGTGCTGTTGCTCCAGAAATGTTAAAGCATTCAGGTCCTGCTAGAGTGTTTAATTCAGAGGAAGAAGCTATTGATGCAATCTATGCAGGTAAAATAGTAGCTGGAGATGTAGTTGTTATTAGATATGAAGGTCCTAAGGGAGGCCCTGGTATGAGAGAAATGTTAAAACCAACCAGTGCTCTTGCGGGAATGAAATTAGATAAGGCCGTTGCGCTTATTACAGATGGAAGATTCAGTGGCGCAAGTCGTGGTGCTTCCATAGGGCATGTATGTCCAGAAGCTGCAAACGGTGGAAATATTGGCTTGCTAGAGGAAGGTGACATTATAGAAATTAATATTCCTGAATACTCCATTAACGCAAAGGTTTCTGATGAAGAATTTGAAAAGCGTAAGGAGCATTATGTAGCACCAGAAGCTAAGATTAAGACTGGCTGGCTAGGTAGATATGCTAAGCTTGTTGATTCAGCTGCAAAGGGTGCTGTAATGAAACAGGATTTCTAAACTCGTTAAAATCCATTCAAATATGGGTTTTGTTTAAGCAGTCAACCTAAAGAAAGAAAGGCTCAAAGCAATTCTTATTGCTTTTGGGTCTTTCTTTCTTTTTTTATGGGCTCTATTAAATCTACATTTTTGTATATTTCTTAAGTATGAAGTAACAAATTTATTTATTTATAAATAAATTAAAATAGAATATAAATAAAAGGAAGAGAATAATGATTTTACAAAATATAAATGAAATTTATTTATCTTCAGTTATTGCAAAATGTAATACTAATTCTAAAAAAGTAGTTATAACTTATGATTGTGGAGAAGAGTCAGAAGGTGCCACCTCATCTATTCTTGCAGTTTTAGAAAGGCACAATGTAAAAGCAACTTTCTTTTTAACAGGGAAATGGATAGAAAAATATTCTTCATTAGCCAATAGGATTGTAGAGGAAAATCATGAAATTGGTAATCACTCTTACAGTCATCCTGATTTTACAAAGATAACAGAAGCTGAAATGGTAGAAGAGGTAACAAAAGCAGAAGAAACTATAAAAAAGATCATTGGTGTTGATCCTAAGCCAATTATTAGACTTCCTTATGGCTCTGTTAACACAAAGGCATTAAGGGTAGTTGGAGCATTGGGATATCAGAATACTATACAATGGTCTATAGATCCTAGAGATTGGGAACTGCCTCCTTCAAGCATTATTGTAAATAGTGTCTTAAATAATATTTCAAATGGGGATATTATTCTTTTGCACAATCATGGAGTAAATACAGCTGTAGCTTCCGATATTTTTATTCCTAGGTTAAAAAAACAAAAATATGAATTTTTGACTGTTGGTGGTTTAATATAATATTCTATTATAAAAAGGGCTCAAAGCAAAAGTAATTGTTTTGAGTCTTTTTGCTATATTAGAAAACCACCGGATATTCCGGTGGTTGGTTATTTTATAAATTTAAGAACTATAGAGTTGTGTCTAGTCTGACTCATTTTTTAACATATGAGGGTACTTAATATTAAAAATATCAGCACCATATGGAACATCTAAAGTATGTTTATCACTTAAAACATATTCTTTGCCGTCTACTAGAAAGGTGTCTCCAGGCTTTTCTTCACTAAAAAGACCTCCCTGTGATGTGATTGCAGGATATTGTTCATCATATTCCCATTTGGGGTGGATAATAGTATCTCCTTCAGAATAGTAATGTTCTTCACTTTTACCGCCCATATTTACCGTAAAAAACCCTTTATTTATTCCAGCATCCTTCAAGTATTGTTTTTGTTTCTCTTGAGAAAAATCTAAAGAAATATAGACTGATGATTTTCCGCTTAAAATATTCCAAAATCTACTGGTCATATAGCTTATGTCATCAGCGTTTCCTGATATTACGTCAGACCAAGGAGTATTTAAATGGTCCCCATAGGTTGCCAAACAATGTGATTTGCCGTCTTTTGTACTATATTTATAATAAGAATTTCTCTCAAAAGTTACTACATTATTACAAGCTTTAATTTCTTTGCAGTTACTACTATCTACTTTGGGTATTTGATTAGCAGTAAAACTAATATCTTTATAGGTATAAATGTCATTAGTGCATGGCAATGGCCCTTCAAAATTAAGAACATCTAATAAGTCATTTGCTACCCTTCCATTTAACATTTTAGTATTTGAATTAGACAAAACTTTCTCTGCATCTGAACGAATAAAAGAATCTAAACTCGATGTTTTCTCTTTTTTACATGTATTTGATAGGGAAGACGTTTCTTTATAGCTGTACGGCTTTTTATAATTCTTTGTATTAAAATTAAAATTCACTGGACTTATTTTCATACTTAATTCTTCTTTCTACATAAATTAACTATTCTACTACGGGATATACATAACGCAACACTAATGTAGGGGAAAATACTGTGCTTTTTCGATATGTAAACTGAGCTGACCAATTGTCTTTAACATCCATATTTATGTTAACAAGGCCGTCTTTTTGCCATACATATTGATTTAAGGATACAGAGTTTCCTTTGCTATTAGAAACACTAATATTTTTAGCAGAAGTTGATGTTAAACCATCCATCCTAATAAAATAAACTATTGCATTATTAGGCAAATCGTTATTATTAGAAAGATTGAAATGTACGGTTTGTGTGCGATTACTTCCACTTAAATTTACAGTTCCAGAAGAAACCTCGATTTTATTTATATCATATGTAGGACCACCTATAGTAAATAAGTAGCTATTTGATGTAGATGTTATACCTGTAATTTTCACATAATAATATCCTGCTTCTGGAATAATTAATTCATATGGAGTTATTCCACTTTTAGTTTTTGTATATTTTTTTTCTAGAATGTAGTTACAATCTTCACTTTCAATTTTAAAATTGAATGGATTACCATTGCATGACATATAATTTGTTCCAGCAGGTAGAAATACTTTAAACCAATCTTGATCTTCACTGCTTGTAGTGCCATTAACAATTTGTGCAGAAAAAATCTCTGAAGGAAGATCCCCAGGCTTTTGATTCTAATAATTATTAATGTTAATTTGTTCCAGAACATATATCTGTTATAGCACCTTTTATTTATTTAAACAATAGTTTAAACATGAGATGTTCTCTATATGACCTGAAATGTGAAATTATAATAAATTTCGACAAGATAAGTTATAAAAACTAAATAAAGAATTATAAGCAAAAAATCAAACTGCACATTTCAGGTCACTGAAACAACATTTTGTGTTAAAGCTATTGAAAAAAGTGGTACAAAGTGGGATTATGAAAGTATAAAAAAATAAGGGGAACTCAAAGACATAACTTTATATGGGGGTGGGGTTATGGAAAAGCTTACATTTATTAAAAATCATAAGTATATTAGTCTTATTGTATTTAATTTGTTAGTATTGTGTTTGTTTATATGTATTTTTTTACCAAATAATTGTTGGAGATTAGAATCACAAGAACATATAGAAAAAGTAAAAATAATAGAGCCTAATGGGCAGGAACAATTTATTGTAACAGAAGAAGTTATAAATACATTAGATACACAATTTCATAGACATGTATTGTTTTCTTTGGGAAGTTTAAATGATGGAAGAACCGGAAACTATTCTATAGTTTTGTACGATGGGGAAAACAATCCTTTAAGAGGCTTTAGCTATGATTTAGAGGATAAGAAAATTTATCCAGGCAAAGTGATTTTGCCTAAAAAGACAGTACAAGCTATGGAAGAGATCATAAATGCAGAAATACAGATATAAGAAGCTGTATAAAGCGGATTTGATTTTTTAGGGAGTTAAAGAGAAAAAATTATATAAAAAGGGCATTGACAGTCAAGCGTGGATTCATGGATTACACTATACTTGTGATAAAGGAGGTGCTTAATCATGCATGCATGGGAACAAATACAAAACTCTTTAGAGTATATTGAAGAACATATTACCGAGGAAATATCAATTGACTCGCTTGCAAAGAGAGCGTCATTATCAAACTTTTACTATCAGCGTTTATTCAAGAGGCTAGTAAAAAAGCCAGTAATGGAATATATTAAATTGCGAAGAATGGCAAAAGCAACAGAAGAGTTGCTAGCTGAGGATAAAAGAATTTTAGACGTTGCTTTAGATTTAGGATTCGCTTCACATGAGCAGTTTACTCGAACTTTTAAGGAAACTTTTGGAATGACACCAGAGGGTTATCGCAGAAAACCTGTAATATTAAATAGAATGACTAAGCCTGAATTGTCACTTAATTATACTATTGTTGATGAAAATGTACCATTAATTACTGATGGAATTGTTTTAGAAATAAGAAGAACTAAGCTTTTAGAGCCAGAGTATTTTACAGGATTTGATATGAACGTACCTATTGGCTTTGTTTCAGGACTAGGGGTTGAATCTGGGGTAGATCCAATCGTTAAGGTATGGGAGGAACTCCATAACTGTAAAGAAAGCTTTTTAAATTTAGTCAGCGATATTGAGATTGGTGTTTCCTATCCAAGTAAAAAAGAGGGGTATTTTTCTTACTTTGCGGGAGCACAAACTCAATCAATAGAAAAGAAAGATAATTTAAAAGGTTGGGAAGTTACTACAGGGGAATATATAGTTTGCTCCTTTGAGGCGGAAAATTTTGAGAGCCTAGTGATAGATACTCTGTATAAGGCACAACGATATCTTTTTGAAACATGGCTTCCAAATCATAAAATAAAAAGCCAACCTTTTTCTATAGAGCGTTATGAAACTCATGACCAAAATACTAATAACATGGAAATTTGGCTTAAACTTGAATAAATATGAAGATAAGTTAATAGAAATTATTAAAAATAGGATATTCTTTATATCAAAGAGAATATCCTATTTTAGTAGATTAAAAAAGTTAAAAAATATTAAAGTGTTGTAGTTATTTAATTTATTTGATATAGTATAATAAATGTTATAATTTAACATTTTAAAATTAGTATTTAAAGGGAAGGCAGAGAGTGTATGAAGGAATTTATAGAAAATCGCTTAGATTCTGCATAAATTTCTTTAAGAAGAATACTTATTGTGTGTAGAATCAAAGTATATCTATTTATTAATAGGAGTACTAAGGTATTAAGAAAGGAACAAAGTATATGAAGAAGATACTAAAAAAAGTTTTTGCCATAACATTAATTATTACGTTGACGTTAACACTGTCAGGGAATATGACATCATTTGCAGCTTCAAAAGAAATCAAAGTTCAATACAACGGGGAAAATATTGTTTTTACTGATGCAGTACCTAAAGTTGTTGATGGAAGAACCGTTGTTCCATTCCGTCAGATTCTTGAGGCTATGGGTTCAAAAGTAAGTTACGATAAAAAAACTAAAGTAATAACAGCAAAAACTGAAGACAGAGAGTTGTCATTTAAAGTAGGTGGAACTGACCTTACTATTAATGAAAATGGGGAAAAAGAAGTTCAGAAAATGGATGTGTCTCCATTTGTAGATAAGAGCTCAAATAGAACTTATGTACCTGTACGTTTTATTGCAGAAAGTATGGGTTATAGTGTGGGTTGGGATAATGCCGAAAAAACTGCTATTATCATTAACCCAGCTTCTATATTGGGAGATATAGATAAAGATTTTTCTATCATCGGAAAGTTATTACAATCAGATTTAGACCTTCAAAAATCTTATGAAAGCAAAGGAAAGTTTGATGTAAATGTCGTTTCAACTAGTACAGAAGAATTACCAACACCAGGCTTAGATATTTCTGTAAAAGGAGAAATGGAAGGAATTCAAAACAACCTAGATGCTGATATGAATATTAAATTATCTATAAATGCAGATAATATGTTAAAAGATTTATCAGCAGAAGATAAATTTATAGTCTTAGCTTTAATTGAAAACTTTAAAAATATAGATATGAAAGTAAAAATGGATGGAGATACTGGAAGTACATATATTCAATCTGGACTATTTTCTAAGTTGGATCCTACAGTGGAAGAAAATACTTGGTTTAAAATGAATATTTATGATCAGTATGAAGATATGGGAATTGACTTAAAAGAGATGATGAATCTTAACTCTCAAAAGATTAGTTTATCAGATGTTTTTGAAATGATGTCCTATATGGAAATTTCAGATGTATCTACTTATCAAGATATGAAAAACACATATGATTTATTTAAATCTATTATTGGTGATGAAGCCTTTACCAAAAAAACTTCATCAAGTATTAATACTTATACCTTAGACATTAATTATACAAAAATTATGGCGGCTTTAGCTAAAACTGCACTTACTAATGGAATATCAAAGGATTCTTTAGATATGGGAGAAGCAAAAGACTTTTTAGAAAGTGGAGACTTTAATATAAATCTAGAAATAAAAGAGAAAAATGATAAATTATATAATTATACGCTAAAGGGAGCAGGAAAAATAGAAGATACAGGTAGCATAAAAATAAATATTACAGGAGATCAAAAAAATGCTGTAATGGATATGAACTTTGATATGAAAGATGCTATGAAAATAGAGTTAAAGATGGAATCTCATATTTCAGAAACTAATAAAACTCCAAATGTTGAACTTCCAAAAGACGCTAAGGTTATAGAAATGGAATCAACTTTTGAAGAGCCTGCTTTATTGTAAAATATAAATAAGAAAGATTTAATAAAGGTGAGGGTTAGATTAGAATCTAGCCCTCTTTTATTGTATTAAATATATTAGCGTTATTACAAATAATAATTGTTATTATACAAGCAACTAAATCAGATAGGGGTTGAGCAAGCAATATACCTGTTTTATTAAATAAAAATGTAAGTATAAATAACAAAGGAATAAAGACTATGCCTTGTCTAGCAATGCTTAAAATGCCACCTTCCTTGGCTCTTCCTATAGCTAAAAAGTAAGAGGCATAAACCAATTGAAATCCTAAAGTCATATATGTAAGAGAATTTATTCTTAAGAGTTTAATTCCAAAATCCACAACTTCTATGGATTCTTTATTAAAAATCTGTAAAATTTCTTTTGAAAAGATAATGCAAATTAAATTAAAAACAATACAAAATGCAGTAGTAATATAAACTGATTTTTGAGTTAATTCGTGCACTCTGATATAATTTTTTGAACCATAGTTGTAACCAACAAGCGGCTGATAACCCTTTAAAAATCCAAACATAGCCATTAGCTCCATAGATAAAATTCTATTAACAATTCCTAAGGCTGCAACTATTTCATTACCATATCTTACGGCTATTAAATTAGTAATACTTAAAGATAAGCTTATTAATACTTGAAAAACCAAAAGAGGAGTACCAATTTTAAAAATATTACTAAAGATTTCTTTAGATAACTTTACTTTTGTGACTGAAAATCCTAAGGCTGTTTTTTTACTGAAAAGGTAGAGAGTATAAGCTATAGTTGAAACTATGCTAGAAATTAAAGTGGCATAAGCAACACCTTCTATTCCCAAATTAAAAATATAAATGAATGTAGGATCTAAAATTATATTTAATATTCCGCCGATAAACATTGCTAGTGCACTAAAACTTGTTGCGCCTTCAGCAACAATGATATTGTTACAAATTACATTATATACACTGAAACAAAGTGCAAGCATTATAATTTGCCCATAAGATTTCGCATATTCATAGGTATCAGCATTTGCCCCTAAAAAATGCAAGAAGGGATTTTTACCAATAAACATCAAAGCAATTACGAATAATCCGATAAAGCTTCCCACTAAAATAGTTGTTGATGTATAAATTGATACTTTTTCATAGTTTTTATTGCCAAGAGCTCTTGCAATGACAGAACCTGCACCACAACCAAATAGAACTCCTATTCCTATAAGAATAAGATTAATAGGATAGACTACAGATACAGCTGCCATTTGATTTGTTCCTAATCTTCCTACAAAAAAACCGTCAACTAAGTTATAAAAAGCTGTAATAAGCATACCTAGCATAGTTGGAATACCAAACTTAAAGAGTAGTTTGGTTACTTTTCCATTCTCCATTTCTATCAATTTTTCTTGATTTTTCATAGTATCATTTCCTTTCATAAATAAATGTAATATTTTATTTGTCATATTTTATAAGTGGATTTTTGTAGTTTAAGGCATAAATATTATAAAAAGTAATGTAACTATACTGTATATATACTATACTAATTTTGCAAATAAGAAGGCACTCTGCAAGTGCCTTTGTATGCATTATTTTATAAATTTTAGATTACTTATCTATACGTTCATCTAGAGCGTTTTCTATTAAACCTAAGACATAAGAAAAATTATTATAGGTGTCATCTGGTAAATCATTTAGAAGTTTAAAAAAACGTGTATCATTTCTTCTATGAAAGTTCTCATGACCTTCATAAGCAATTTTCCCGTTTTCTGTTACGGAAAGACTAACTTGTGAATCAGAGTCGGGAGAAATCCTTTTTTCTACCATATCTTTGTCAACTAGCTTATAAATCATTTGTGAAGCGGCTCCTTTAGTAATGCCTTGTTTCTTTGCTAGCTCAGTTACACTAATACCAGGATTTTCAGCTACCACAACAATAGTATGTATTTCTACGCGAGTTAAATAAGTATTTGTACCAAATTTTCTTTTTTTCTGTTCCAATTGAACGTACTTATGAGTAACTCTCTCCATAAGCATTGATAGTTCTCTTATATTTTTATCTTTCATTTATCCACCTATACCGTATAGTTACTATACCGTATATTACTCCTATATAAAATTTGTGTCAAGTATATTAAGGCAGTTTTTTTCCGCATTTACTGCAATGGCACCACAATAAGGGCAGAAGGTTGAGCCGTTGGTAGAACTTGATCCATTATCTACTTTCAAATCTGATGTACAAAATATAATGCATAAACCCCTTAGGCATATATATCATCTGGAATCAATTTAAGTTGTAAATCAAAGACATATTCAGAATACTCTTTTGGAGTTACCTTTTCTAATCCTTCCATATATACTTGAGGATCGTGTGCCTTAGATGTTTCAGAAGGAACCATATCTCCTTGCATAAAAGTTACAGAAAGATTTTGTTCATAAAAATCCCGTACAGTTGGAGCCATAGTATTAAGCTCCTTTAAAAGTTTAGTAGTACCATTTAAAGCTTCAGTATTCATGTGTTTTTCGTCAGGTACAACATAGTTTACTCCGTATTTTCCATATCCCCATTTTGTTAAAGGGAGTTCAGTTATTATATCTACAGGATTTACAGCATTAAAAATATTAAAATAATTATTATCGTTAGTTTCTATCTTTGCTACATTAGGAGTCGCAAAAGTATATCCGTAAATATTTGATTTAGAAGCAAGTTTTACTTCGTCAGACAAATCAGCAGCCAATAAGTTAGCAATAGCGGCACCCCTACTATGGCCAGTTACTAAAATTTTTGTATTAGATTTAGCAATTTTTAAATCAGAGATATATTTATTTAAATTAGATAATAACTCCTTTTCAGCCTTATAAAAACCTTCATGTATTATTGCACTATTGCCTGAATTATTTATGTTAAAATTGCTAGCCCACTCAGCATCAGTAGCGGTACCTCTAATAACTACAGCTATTAAAGTATAGTTTTTATCATCACATTTTATATTTTTGTTAGCAAAAGTATAACCAACTAAATCGTTCCCCATTTTAGAAGATTTTTCATAAGAATTAGTATCATATATAGTATCATTAGTAAAACCTTGAGATTTTAGCAGTGCATTGATACTTTCGGGTGTATCTCCATATGCTGCAACACTTAAATTAAGGGCATATTTAGCTAAATCTAGATTAAATTCTGTAGCAGGAGAGTTAAACATAACGTTCCTTTCAGTATTGCCAAAGCTAAGGCTTGAATTAAGGGGGATTAATGTAAAAGCAAGTATTATTGCAAAAACTGTGATTATTGATTTAAAGTTTAGTGTCATTAAATTTCTCCTTTAAGTTGTGTTATAGCTTGAAGCTGAATAAAATGTTTTGCAGTTCTTGGGCTTCTACCACCATTTCTAATAGCAAAAGCTTCTGCCTTTATAAATAAATCTTTTTCCGAAATTTCTATTTTATATTCATTAGCTAAGTGTTTAACAATGTCTAAATAATTGTCCTTAGTAGGAACTTGGAATGTAACTGTGAGCCCAAATCGTGTTGAGAGGCTTAGGGCTTCTTGGATAGTGTCATTTAGGTGTAAATCATCACCATCTCTATTATTCATATTTTCTTTAATTAGATGTTTTCTGTTACTCGTAGCATAGAGAGCAACATTTGTACTTTTAGAGGCTATACTGCCCTCCAAAATTGCTTTTAAAGCAGCATAATTATCATCATTGCCATTAAAACTTAAATCGTCAATAAACAATATGAACTTAAGCGGGTTGTTTGACAATCTTTCAAGGAGATTAGGCAGATATAATAATTGATCTTTTTTTATTTCAATAAGCCTTAAACCATCATCTTTATATTCGTTTAAAATGGCCTTTACGGTTGAACTTTTTCCTGTTCCAGCATCCCCATATAAAAGAACGTTGTTGGCGCCAGAACCTTCTATAAGAGCTAAAGTATTTTCTATAATAAGTTTCTCTCTTTTTCATAGCCAGGAAGCTCTGAAAGTTTTTGAGGGTCTGGGTGCTTGATAGGTATAATTTTATTTCCATTTAAAATAAAAGCATAATATTTAGAAAAAATACCATATCCCCTTGTATGAAGGTTAGATATATGTTCTTTATATAAGCTTTCTAAATTAATATTTTCATTGGTCCATGAAGGTAAAAAACCATTGTAGTCAATTACAAATTGCACTTCATCAGATTTTAATGAAGCAAATTTTGTTAATATGTTTAATTCATTTTTTAAACTCATTTCTATTACTTGATCAAAATTTTTGTTAACACCTTTTCCTATTATATAAAAGTTTTCATCATTAATAACTAGGTCTTTAATATAAGAAGAAAGCGAACTTGTCTTTTTAAAAAGATTAGAAGTGAAGTCACCATACAAACGAACAATATGCTCTTTTGCATCTAAAGGATAAGTTGATGCAGCCATTTTTTGAAAGCTTTTGATTACATCATCATTTAAAATATTCCTAAAGATGGCTAGAGTATTTAATTCTATAGATAAATCTTGTAATTTGTTCATAAAAATACCTCTCCTATCTATATAGTTTTGTTGATAAATAAATTTAGAAATGATATTATTAAATAATTATTATATCACGAAAAATAAAGAATTTTAACTATTATACAAAAGTAAAACAAATTCTTTGGGAGGTGAGGCTCATGATTACATTAGATAAAATATACCATGCAGCTTATGTTTTAAGAGAGGCCGCAAGAAAGACAGACTTAATTTTAGCTCCAGGATTAAGCGACAAAAATACTATATATCTTAAAACGGAAAATCTACAGATAACAGGTAGTTTTAAACTTAGAGGCGCTTATTATAAAATAAGTCAGCTTAGTGATGAAGAAAAACAATGCGGTATTGTAGCGTGTAGTGCAGGAAATCATGCTCAGGGAGTTGCACTTGCATCGCAAAAAAACAAAATCCCTTGTTTAATATGTATGCCAGATGGGGCCCCAATCAGTAAGGTTGAGGCTACTAAGAAATATGGGGCAGAGGTTTGCTTAGTAAAGGATACATATGATGATGCATATGCAAGGGCTATAGAGATTCAGAAAGAAGAAGGAAGAACTATGATTCATCCTTTTGATGATGATGACGTTATTGCAGGGCAAGGAACGATAGGCTTAGAGATTTTAGATCAGCTAGCAAATGCAGATGCAGTCATAGTACCTATTGGAGGAGGCGGTCTGATTAGTGGAGTTTCTTTTGCAATAAAAAATTTAAACCCCAATTGTAAAGTATATGGAGTACAGGCATCAAATGCTTCTAGTATGTACAGATCTATAAAAGAAGGCGAAAAGATAACTTTAGATTATGTAAATACTTTTGCAGATGGTATAGCAGTAAAGAAACCAGGTGATATTACTTACGATATGATTTCAAAGTATGTGGATGATATTGCTACTGTTTCTGAGGATGAAATTGCCACAGCAATTCTTGCCTTGATGGAAAAACAAAAGTTAGTCGCAGAAGGGGCAGGTGCAGTATCTGTAGCAGCAGCAATGTTTAATAAATTTGATCTTCATGGCAAAAATATTGTTTGCCTTGTAAGTGGAGGCAACATAGACGTAAATATTCTAAATAGAGTAATTGCAAGAGGACTAATTACCAGTGGAAGAAAGAGCACAGTTACGCTTCAATTACCAGATAAACCAGGACAGCTTCTATGTGTTTGCGAGATTATAAGTCGTTATGGCGGCAATGTTTTAGCTGTACATCATGATAGAAGTGATGCAACTATGGCAATTACTAGTTGCCTTTTAAGAGTTGTAATGGAAACTAGAGACAAAGAGCAAGCAGAACAAATAAATCAAGCCCTTACGGATGCAGGAATGAAAATATTAAAGGAAATAAAATTGCAGTAAGGTTTTAATGATAATAAAAATAAACTATATTTAAAATAGCATTAAATATGAACCGACCCCCAAAAGTTAGACCAAAAATCTAACGATTGGGAGGTCGGTCTT
>DAMCXN010000005.1:23843-70967 GCA_032096995.1 Aminipila sp. | reverse complement strand
TAATTGGTAAAGAATTTGTAGGTGGCGGACTTGTTACTGTAATGGTAAGAGGAGACGTAGGTGCAGTAAAGGCAGCTACAGATGCAGGCGCTGCTGCTGCAGAACGTGTTGGAGAATTAATCTCTGTACATGTAATACCAAGACCACATGATGAAGTGGAATCAATACTTCCAGTTGTAAAGTAAGGAGGAATAGAAAATGACAGCATTACAAGCATTAGGAATGATAGAAACAAAGGGCCTTGTAGGTTCAATAGAAGCTGCTGATGCAATGGTAAAGGCAGCAAACGTAACTTTAATTGGTAAAGAATTTGTAGGTGGCGGACTTGTTACTGTAATGGTAAGAGGTGATGTAGGTGCAGTAAAGGCAGCTACAGATGCAGGTGCTGCTGCTGCACAACGTGTAGGTGAACTACTTTCTGTACATGTAATACCAAGACCACATGATGAAGTGGAATCAATACTTCCTACTGTAGAAAAATAATTGTTTTTTAATTTATAGGTGGGAGGTGGAGCGTTGAAGGTTATAACAGAAGCTGTATTGCGAGATGAGTTAAGAAATAATCAGCCAGAATATTTCTGTATACCAGAGAAAACGATATTATCACCTGCAGCTCGTGAATATTTGCAACAGCGCAAAATAAAAATTTTAACAGAACCACCAAAAGAAAAAGAAGCTCCAGTAAAAGTTTCAAATACTGAGGAGAACAATCAAGGTGAAACTGTTATAACAGAAGCATGGAAACCAAAATATATAGATTTTGAAACAGGTGCATTCTATATGGAAAAACCAGAGCATATGTGCCAACTTAAAGGAAACTATTTAGTTTCAAAAAGTCATCCAAGAATTATGTTTAGAGGGAAGCTAGATTCCGTACAAACTATGATTATTTTGGACCAAGCACTTATCTCTGAAAATGGTAAATATATGAAACTAATCTCAGATTTAAATAGTGTATTATCATCATTACAGAATGTTATGAAGTGTGAAGTTTTGGATGAACCTTTAGAAAGTGAGATAATTATAGGATATACCCATAGAGAATTACGTGAGCGTTCTCATGAACCAATGAAATTCTTTGGGATTAAGCAAATGCTTATGCCTAATTATACCATGGGTCCACAATATGCCATGCTAAATCAGTTAAGAGCTGCCATTCGAGAGGTAGAAGTAGCTGCAACAACAGCTTTTTATCAACAAGGAAAGTGCAGTAGAACTGATATAATAGAAGAATTAAATAGATTATCCAGTGCACTGCATGTAATGATGTGCAAATGGCTGGCTGGAGAATATCAATAAAAGGAGATTTAGCAATGGAAAATCTAGTTCAGGTAATGAAGAATGCAATTTTATCCAGTGGAATGATGCAAGTAGAGACTTCTGCTAGACATGTACATCTTAGCCAAGAGGATTTAGAGCATCTTTTTGGAACTGGGTACAAGCTTACACCTAAAAGAGAATTATCACAGCCAGGACAATATTTATCAGAAGAAAAAGTAACTCTAGTAGGTCCTAAAGGAGAAAAGAAAGGCCCTACTAGATCTAAAACTCAGGTAGAGTTGTCTCGTAGTGATTGTATGTCATTAGGTATGGTTGCTCCAATTCGATTATCCGGAGATTTGAAGGGCTCAGAGGCCTTTGTGCTAAAAGGACCTAAAGGTGTACTTGCAATGACAGAAGGTGCAATTATAGCTAAAGCCCATATTCATATAACGCCGGAAATGGCTGATAAATTAAATTTACAGGATAAACAGTGTGTAAAATTAGAAATTATTACAGATAGACCTGTTATGTTACAAGAGGTTATAGTTCGTGTAGATGAATCGTCTAGTTTTAAAGCTCATATTGACACAGATGAAGCAAATGCTGCAGGATGTGATGGCTTTACTCTAGGGCGAATTGTAAAGTAGCAGTGCGAGGGCAAACAAAGATATGATGGATTTACAAAGAGTAAATAAGTATATGGAAAAAATTGAAGAATCCGAAAAAGTTACATTTAAGCCAATTGGAAGCAAGCTTAAGGTTGGACTTGATTTAGGTACAGCATATATTGTTATGGTTGTACTTGATGAAGAAGATAATCCTATAGCTTGTGAAAAAAAAGCAGCATCAGTACTTAGAGATGGAATTGTGTATGACTACATTGGGGCATTAACTATTGTACGAGAACTAAAAGAAAAATTAGAACAAAGATTAGGTGGCAGAGAATTGGTAAATTGTGCAATTGCTATGCCAGCAGGGACTGATTCCAGTGTAAAAACCCATTGTTATGTAGCTGAAGGAGCAGGAATGGAAGTTACCAATATACTTGATGAACCTACAGCAGCTAATTCTATTTATCAAATAGAAAATGGGGTAGTAGTGGACATTGGAGGAGGAACAACTGGACTTGCAATCTTAAAAAATAAAAAAGTTGTGCAAATTGAAGATGAGCCCACTGGAGGCACGCATTTATCTTTAGTATTGGCAGGAAATTTCCATATTTCTTTTGCAGAAGCGGAAAAGATAAAACAGGATTATAGTAAGCATAAAGAAATACTGCCAGTAGTTAAAGCTGTTGTTGAAAAGATGGCTTCAATTGTAAAAAAATATGTAAATCCTAAGGAAATTGATACTCTTTATCTTTGTGGTGGAACATGCTGTTTAACAGGTATAGAAAAAATATTTAAAAAAGAAACGGGTATGGATACTATAAAGCCAAGTAATCCGTTTTTAGTAACTCCTGCTGGTATCGCAATGAATTGTAAAGCAAGTTAGAAAGGAGGTCATCTATGGATCTCAATGAATTGGTAAGTCAAATTGCAGCAAGAGTAGCAGAAAAGATTTCAGCTATGGAGAAAGAAGCTGCGGCAGATGAGCCGAATTGTAAAGAGTTAATTAGGAAGCCAAAGCTATTAATGATTTCTGAAGGCATGGCTACAGAAGATGGTAATGCTTATAAAGATGAAAAAATTAATGAAAACTTTGATGTTACTTATTGTTTAAATAAAGAATATCCGTGTGATGTACAACCATTTGAGGTAATTGCATTGCAAAATCTTAGCAATGTTTCTTTAGGAAAAATTGCTGAGGGAACTGCGGATACACCTTTTACAGAAATAGTTATGAAAGCCATCTTATTAGGTAAAAAAATAATTATTTCTAATGAAGGTGTTGAGTTATTTAGCTATAAAGAGACAGCACCAAAACTTTATTATGGTATGATGATGCAGAAAATTGAATTCCTAAAAAATGCAGGAATTGAATTTGGCAATCTAGATCAGTTAAGAACTTTTATATGCAGCAAAGAATGTGTAGCAGAAAAAACATGTGTAACAAAAAATGAAGAAGTTGTTAAAACAGAAACTCTTACCCCAGAAGCGAGTATAAAAGTTATAGCTGTATCAAAACGTGTTGTTACAGAACACGACGTACGAATGGCATATGAACAACATGCAGATCAAATTTGTATAACAGAAAGAACAATTATTACAGATTTAGCTCATGAATATGCAGACCAGAGAGGCATTTCGTTTAAAGTAAACTAACTTAGCTGACTGTTAATATCTGAAAGCGTAGTGCTGTAAAAAGGAAGGATAGCATATATGAAAGTGGCAAAGGTAATTGGAAATATCTGGGCAACAAGAAAAGATGATAAATTGGCAGGATTAAAATTAATGATTGTTAGACCAATTGACCTTTTAAATGATAAAAATTTGTTTAGTCCAATTGTTGCTGTAGATATCATAGGAGCAGGAGTTGGAGAAACTGTTTTATTTGTTTCAGGAAGTTCAGCAAGAAGTGCAGTTGGAGATGTAGCAATACCAGTAGATGCTACAATTGTTGGGATTGTAGATGATAAGGAAATTGATGAGAGTGTGCTGTAAAAGTCAAAAGACAGGTAACGAGGTGAGATGATGAACCTGATAGAGGCAGTAAAGGATGCCGGAATAGTTGGTGCTGGCGGTGCGGGATTCCCCACACATGTTAAGCTTTCAGCTAAGGCAGAAGTCTTTATAATAAATGCTGCAGAATGTGAACCTTTAATAGAGACTGATAAGTACCTAATGCGTACTTTTGCAGAGGAAATAGTTAAGGCTTCAGAAGTTGTGGCGGAACACTTAGGTGCAACCCGTAAAGTGATTGCACTAAAGAAAAAGTATCAAAAAGAGATAGAGGCTTTAAAAGCAGCTATAAATAAAACTAACTCCTCGTTTGAATTGGTAGAAATGAACTCATTTTATCCGGCTGGTGATGAACAAGCCTTAGTGCAATTAGTTACAGGTCGTAGTGTTCCAGAAAGAGGGCTGCCGCTAGACGTAGGAGCGGTAGTCAGCAACGTGGGAACAATGCTTAATGTATTTGATGCACTAAATGGAAATCCAGTTACAGATAAGTATCTTTCAGTAGTAGGAGAAGTGGCACAGCCATTAATGCTTCATGTACCAATTGGAACAGAACTACAGGAGTGCATTGAACAAGCTGGTATGAAGTTGAAGGAATACGACATTATTGTTGGTGGTCCTATGATGGGTAAAGTTTATCATGGTGAACAAATTGGAAACTTATCTGTAACAAAGACTACTGGGAATATCATTGTGCTTCCTAAAAACCATTATCTAATGAGACGTGCGGAGCTTTCACTTTCATCTATTGTTGCGCAGACAAGAAGTGCTTGCATTCAATGTAAGATGTGCACAGATATGTGCCCAAGATTTTTAATAGGACATAAAATTCGACCACATAAAGTTATGAGGAATATGTATCGTGAAAAGTTAATAGACGACAATAGCGAGTATGAAAACATGTTTGGTGATGCGGCAAATTGTTGTGAATGTGGTATATGCGAAATGTTCGCTTGCCCTATGGGGCTTTCACCACGTAAGGTTAATAGTTACGTTAAAGGACAATTAGCTAGTAGAGGTATAAAGCCGGAGAGAAATGAAAAACCGCAGGCATCAGATGAACTACAGTATAGACGTATTCCGACAGAACGATTAGTGGCAAGACTAGATTTAATGAAATATTTTCATTCACATGCTAAGGAGTGTATATCTATAAAACCAGAAGATGTGTCAATTTTAATAAAACAGCACATTGGAGCTCCTGGTGATCCATGTGTATCAGTTGGTGATGTGGTGAAAAAAGGGGATTTAATTGTAAAGGCAAAAGAGGGTTCACTCTCTATTAATATACATGCAAGTATTGACGGTAAAATTACATTAATTGATGGTGAACGAATTGTCATTAATAGAGATAAGGAGTAGACGCTATGGCAAATGCAGTAGGTATGATTGAATTAAATAGTATCGCTCGAGGGATTGAAGTTTGTGACTATATGATTAAAGCTGCACAAGTAGATGTTCTTAGAGCATCTACAGTATGTCCAGGAAAATACATGATAGTTATTGGAGGCGAAACAGGTGCAGTAGAAGCTTCTATGAAAGAAGGTTTAGATAAAAGCGGCCCTCATTCGGTTGATACATTAATTATTCCCAATATTCACAATGAAGTAATACCAGCCATACACATGACAAATTCTGTTGTAACATTAGGTGCTGTTGGTGTTTTAGAATTTTATTCGATAGCATCAGCAATTATTGCAGCTGATACTGCAGCTAAGGCAGCTAATATTACATTAATTGAAGTTCGTATGGGTTTTGCAATTGGAGGAAAGGGTATGGTTACTTTAACTGGTGACGTAGGAGCTGTTAGAGCGGCTGTTTCAGCGGCTGAGAAAGCTACGGAATTAATGGTGAGCAGTTCTGTAATCCCAAGACCGTCCGAAAAATTGTTAGAAACTTTGTTGTAGTAGAGTATAAAGTTACAACAATTTGTTAAATAAGTAATACAGGAGGAAGAAAGTATATGTTTGATGAGTTAATAAATGCTTTCGATGTATCGGTGCTTACAAATAGTTTGCAGGCGTATGTCGATAATTTAACAGTAAACTCTGTTATTATTACAATTATGACTATTTTTATGCTAGTAGGTGCGATTGACAAAATTCGTGGAAATAAGCTTGGATATGGTGAACAATTTGATGAAGGTTTTAATGCTATGGGGCCTCTAGCCTTAGCAATGGCTGGAGTTGTAGCAGCAGCACCAGTATTATCAATCTTATTAAAGCCTATAATCTCACCACTTTATACATTAGTTGGTGCAGACCCATCAATGTTTGCAACTACATTGTTAGCTTGCGATATGGGAGGTTATCCACTTGCTATGCAGTTAGCAGAAAATGAAACTATAGGAAACTTTTCTGGATTAATTTTAGGGTCTATGATGGGACCTACTATCGTATTTACTATTCCAGTTGCATTATCTATTATTGCTAAGAAAGAACGTCCTTACTTGGCAGCTGGTATTTTAGCAGGTTTAATTACTATTCCAATTGGTTGTATCGCTGGTGGTCTTGTTATGAATGTAACACCATATAAAATAAGCCTTATAACTATTTTAATTAACTTGATTCCAGTTATTATTGTAGCAGGATTAATTGTATTAGGACTTTGGTTCAAGCCAGCTAGCATGATTAGCGGATTTAACCGTTTTGGAACAGCAGTTACAATTCTTATTACAGCTTTTACAGCGATTGCTATTTTCCAATACGAAACAGGTATTATGCTTCCATTATTTGATATTATGGTAGATCCAGCTAAGAATGGCGGTGTAAATGGACTAGAATCTGGTCTATTGATTTGTGGACAAATTGCTTGTGTATTAGTAGGAGCATTCCCAATGGTAAAATGGATTACTGATACATTTGGAGGAACATTAGAAAAGTTTGGTAAAGTTTTAGGTATGAATGATAAAGGATCAGCTGGTATGGTAGCAAACTTAGCAAATAACATTGCAATGTTTAATATCATGGGTGATATGAATCCTAAAGCAAAGATTTTAAACGTAGCATTTGCAGTATCTGCAGCCTTCGTATTTGGAGATCACCTTGGTTTTACAGCTGGAGCTAATCCAGAAATGGTTTTCCCAGTTGTTGTAGGTAAGCTTGTAGCTGGTATTACAGCTCTAATATGTGCAAATATCTTAGCACCAAAACTTTTAAGCAAAATAGAATCTACAGGTCAAACTGAAGAATAAAAAAAGCAAATAACAATAAAAAAGAGGAAAAGGAGAAAGATTATGAATTTAAGTGAAGATCTAATTAAAGCCATTGTAAAAGAATTACTTGCTCAAGCAACAACTGCTAAAACAGGTGAAGATTTTGTAAAAGAAGTTGATAAGAATAGTGGAATTTTAGTTGTGCGTACTGATACTGTTAAGACAGAAGGTTTTGAAGGCAGAGAAGATGTAAAATTAAAAGACATCGTATCTTTAGAAGAAGCTCCAAGAATGGGTGCTGGTATTATGGAATTAGTTGATGGCGCAGATTTCGAATGGACACTTACTTATGATGAGTTTGATTACGTTATCGATGGAACATTAGATATTAAGATTGATGGTGGAAATGTTATTCGTGGAAAGAAGGGTGATATAATCCTTATTCCTAAAGGAAGCCATATTCATTTCAGTACTCCAGACAGCACTAGATATGCATACTTTGTATATCCAGCAAACTGGCAGGAATTAGCATAAAAAAATACTCCTTTCATTTAGGCGTTAGCCTAAACAGGCAGATTTGTCATCTGCCTGTTTTTTTTATGTCCAAGCGTTAATTTATGTGATTTTGTTAGGCTTTTTATCTAATAAAGAAGAATAAAAAAAAACTGCATTAATATTGCTGAATTTTAGCTAATTTTAATACAATAAGGTGATAATTTATTTGTATAGATTTTTTTGTATAAAAATATAGTTAAAGGATAAGGGACAAGCAATCTAAAAAGAGAAAGATTGCTAAAAAAAACTAATATGTATAAATATTATTTAAAGTAAATAAATGTAATTAAATACTAATTGTGTAACTTGACAAAAAAAGGAAAAAAAGCTATAAACATAATTGTAAGAAACAAAAAATAAAAGTTTTTTAATAAAATAAATGTGCCAAAAAACAAAAGGTGATTTTATATGAATAGTATTTTTGAAGAAGACGAAAAAAAAATAAGGAAAATAGTTAACGATTTTTATAGTGCGTTTTATGAATCTAATTCCGAAGAAATGTTTAGTTATTTAAATAAATCTTTTCAAGTGAGTGTACCTTTAGATTATTATCTTATTCATTCTAGATTTGATATAGATATAGGAATATTAATAGATATAAGACTTGTAACTATTGAAAAAGAAAATAAACGTGCTTTTGTTGAGTGTGATATTGATTTTGAAAGAGGAAAAAAAGAAACAGTTATTGTTCTAGTTTATGAAGATGAAATGTGGAAAATTGATAGTAGGAGTATATACAAGAGAAGATGAGGTTTTGAAATGGTTTTACTCAGTTACTAAAACTGAATAAAATAAAAAAACAATAGGAGGAACCACTAATGTTAAGAAAAAAATTAGCAGCATTTCTCATAGCTGCTATGGTGTTAACAACATCTGTTCCTGCGGCGTTTGCAGCAGATACATTAGTTGATAACACATCAGTAATTACAAGTGAAGTCTCTACATCAAGTGTTGAAACTTCTACTATTGATGAATCAAGCACAAGTGAGGATTCAGAATCAAGTGATGAAGCAACTGTTAATGAAGAAGTTGCTACTAATGGGGAAGAAGTTATTAGTGAAGGGAATGAAAAAGAAGAAGTTACTAGTGAACAAGCTATCACTACTGAAAAGGAGAACCCTAGTGATGGGTTAAAGGATCAGGAAAACCAATCAACTGATGATGTGAAAAACAAGGAAAACAAACCAACTGATGAATTGATAGACAAGGAGGTCCAATCAACTGATGATGTAAAAAGTCAAGAAAATGAACTGATAGTACAAGAAGAGAATGAACAAAACGAAGAGGTGTCTAACCTTATAGTGGAGGTGAAATCAGAAGCACCTGTATTTGATGAATCAAAAGACTCTATAATGTATCATCATTTAGAAAATTTATCAGTTAATATCGGTGCAAGAGTAGCTTCAACAGAGGCAGAAAAAGCAGCCAAAGATTATATAAAAGGGGTTTTTGAAAATTTAGAATATGCAACAGATGTACAGCCATTTACTTATAGCACTAAAACCGTTAAAAATGTAGACTCAAATAATGTTATAGCTGTAAAAGACGGAAAATCAGATAAGCAAATCATAATAGGGGCTCATTATGACTCTGTTAATGCTTCTACAGGGGCAAGTGACAATGCTTCTGGAATAGCTGTAATGCTAGGAGTAGCGGAAAAACTAAAGGATGTTTCAACAGATTATACTATTAAATTTGTTGCATTTGGGGCAGAAGAAGTAGGGCTAAAAGGATCAAAATATTTTGCTTCTCAAATGACTGAATCTGATGTAAAAGATACTATAGCTATGATAAACCTAGATACTGTTTTATTCGGAGATAAAATGTATGTTTATGGAGCTTCGGGAGAAAGAGGATGGCTACGAGAACAAACGTTAACTCTTGCAGAAAAGTTAAGCTTAGATGTAGTAACACAAAAAGGCTTAAACCCTGAATATCCAGAAGGTACAACTGGAGATTGGAGCGATCATAAGCCTTTTAAAGATTTAGAAATACCTTGGATTTATTTTGAAAGTACTAATTGGGATTTAAAATATCTGGATGGAAGTTATTCAGAAGGGGAATCTGAGACTGAAGCCTTTGGAGAGATAATGCATACTGAAAGAGACAATATGACTTTTATGGATGCAAATTTCCCTGGAAGAATGGAAAATAGATTATATACTTACACAACACTACTTAGTGAACTATTAGAAAAAATAGCTCCACCTGTAGAAATTTCTGCAAGTACCAACTTATTATCTATGTCAGAAGTAAGAGACGTTAATGTTGAATTTGATTTAGGTTATGCCCCAAATTTAAGTGACTTAGAGTGGACATTAGGAGGTAAAGCTTTTGATGAGTGGAAATCTTTTAACAAAGCAGATAAAAAATTTAACGGAGAGTCTTTCATTAAATTTGAAAAAGAACCTTACCTTGACGGAAATGTAGTTAAAGCAGTAATTAAGTGTGATTTGCCTTTTGGAGTAACAAATCTTGAAAATAGACCTTATCCAAGACGTATATATCCACAGTTACTTGGAGATTATGTTTTAAGTGTTAAAGATAAGGCTAAAGGTGTTCAAGCACAAGCTACATTTAAACTAAATGCTTACGATTCGTACCATAAGCAGACTGAAATAAAGCCTGCAGTAGAAAAAATTATAAAAGAAGCCAACGAAGATCGTTATATTGAATATGCGCCTTTAGGTAAATCGGCAGAAGGAAGAGATATTCCATTTGTAATGTTTGCAAGAAATAAAGAGGATATAGACAACTACATAGAAGATACATTACCTAAGATGTTAAATAATCCTGCTGAGTTTATTCAAAACATTAAAGACGATGCAGCGGGTAATTATAAACCGGTTATATGGTTTAATAATATTCATTCAGATGAAGCTAATGGTGTAGATGCTCAAATTGATATGCTTGAAAAACTTTCAAAAGAAGATAGCATTACATTTAAAAGAGCTATATATAATCATAGTAAAGCAAAATTGGAAGAAGTGACTTTAGATGTACAAGAATTATTAGACAATTACATTGTTCTATTTTGTTTAAATGACAACCCAGATGGTAGATTTTATAATAGTAGAGAGACTTTATCAGGATTTGATCCAAATAGAGATGTTACTTATCAAACACAGATAGAGACAGCCACAGTTTTTCAGGCTGTGGCCAAATGGTCACCAACAATATTTTGTGATTATCATGGCTTTGTTGAAGAATTTTTAATTGAGCCATGCACTCCACCACATGAACCAAACTTTGAATATGATCTTTTAATGAGAGAAGCATTAGAACATGCTCATGCAATAGGTAAAGCTGGTATAGCTAACAGTAAATATGAAGATTATCTTATTGCAAAGGATTATGGTGGCGGACAGGGTTGGGACGATGGAGCTCCAATGTATGCTGCAGTTTTAAGTTTATTACATGGAGCTTTAGGACATACCATTGAGATACCAGAATTAAATCAGGAATCAAATAATGCTTTTATGTATGCAGGTTTTGGTTCATTAAAGTATGCGTTGGAAAATAAGGAAGAGATATTTACAAACCAATTAGAAATATATAAAAGAGGTGTAGAGGGCATCGATTCTAGAGAAGTAGACAGCTGGTTAGTTAATGGAGAAGGAGATGTTGTTGGAAGGCCAAGAGGCGATAATGAAAACTTTTTCCCAGAGTATTATGTAATTCCAGTAGATGGACAATTGCAGAAAAACCCATTGGCAGCATATGAAATGGTTGATTTTCTTATAAAAAATGGTATTAAAGTAGAAAAAACAAATACTAGTGTAAAAATAGGAGAAATAACTTATCCAAAAGGAAGCTTTATAGTTCCTATGCATCAAGCAAAACGTGGCTTTGCTAATTGTGTTCTTTATGATGGATGTGATTTTTCTGATTTTTCACAAATGTATGCAGAAGTAACAATGTGTTTTCCAGCTTTAAGAGGATTTGATAAATACGAAATAAGATTTGAGGACGCTTTTGATAGTAAAACGGATTCTATATCAGAAGTTATAATACCTAGTACAGAGCTTCCATCAGGCGTTGACCAACTAGTAATTAAAAATACGAATAATGATGCTATTAAGGCTATTAATGAGCTGCTTACAGAAAATAAATTGGTATATATGACTTACTCAGCAGGGTATGGATTTAGAAAGGGAGACTTTATAGTATCTAAGAAAGATTTAGAAAGTATTAAAGATAAGTATTTATTAGAAGTAATACCATTTAACGGTAAAGCTACTATAAAGACATTAAAGCAACCTAAAGTATCAGGAATTGGAGATGAGTTAATCTACATATTAAAAAATTTAGGGTTTAATATAGTAGACTCTTATGATAATGCAGATGTTATTGCGGATGAAGATAGTTATTCAATGACTAGTAGTATGAAAAATGCAATTCAAAACGGTACTTCTTATATAGCAATAGGAGGTTATGGAATGTATGGATTGCAAACAAGTGGATTATTACCCGGATTCGAAATGGGAGGATTTGCTAATTATTATGAAGGAATTCTTAAGGCTGATTTAGATACAGACAATGTTATTACAGGTAACTATAGTAATACTGATATTTTATATAATAACAGCAATTCTTGGATTGAAAAGGTTCCAGAGACATCTAAAGTTTTGGCAAGAATAAGTAATACAGATGATTTTTATGTAGCAGGATGGTGGCCAAATCATGATGAAGTAAAGGGAAAAACCTATATCATCCAGGATGAGAGTAGTAAATCTAAAATCACAGTATTTGCATCTCATATTACTAACAAAGCACATAATTCTCATCAATTTAGGTTGTTAGCAAATGCAATTTACGATAGTATGGCAGGAACAACTAAAGTAATAGGAGGAAGTCATCATAAAAAGCATAAAAGCTCTAAGACTAAAGAAGAAAAAGAAAAAGAAGAGCAAGTAGAAAAAGACCAATCTACAGTGAAAAATAAATTTAATGATGTTAAGGCTTCAAGCTGGTATAGTTCTGCAGTTAATTATGTTCTTGAAAAAGGTATCATGAATGGAATTGACAACAATAGATTTGCACCAAATGTAAAAACTAACAGAGCTATGATCGTTACTATGCTTTATAGATTAGAAGGGCAGCCAACAGCAGGAAAGGCAGCATTTACTGATGTTGACGCCAGCAAATGGTATGGTGACTCAGTAGCATGGGCAAGCAGCAATGGGGTTGTGACAGGATACGAAAATAATAAATTTAATCCAAATACTGACCTTACAAGGGAACAATTAGCTACTATCTTGTACAGATATGCAAAGTATAAACAAATGGATATGAGTAAGAAAGGCAATTTAAATACATTTACTGATAATTCACAAGTTTCTTCTTATGCAAATGAGGCTATTGCGTGGGCAGTTGGAAATGGAATTATAACAGGCAAAAACGAAAATATTCTTGATCCTAAAGGTTCAGCAACTAGAGCCGAAGTAGCGGCAATGCTTCAAAGATTTGAAAGCATAAATAACTAAACATAAATATAAGCTTTATTAAAAATTGAGACTCATGGAAGATTACTTTTCCATGAGTTTTTTTTTAGAGAAACACATCTAAAGGCAAGGTTTAACAATATAAAATATAGAAGCCCCGTGCTTTAGTGCTAAGGACGACATTTTGTAACAGATTTTTTAAAAATAAATATAATATTAACAAATAAACCTAATATACCTTTAGATTTAAATTTAAGTTTGGAAGATGCAGTTAGCTATTTGTTAACTTCTATAGCAATAGAAAACATAAGCTTATCTAAGTTAATAGAGGCTGAAACAAGTAATGTTTTATCAGTAATTAATAAATGTAAAAATAGTGAGTTTATAATAGAAGATATAATAAAAGCAAATAAAAGTATTAATGCTAATATTAAAAATATAATTGAACTAGAAAAAATTTCACAGTACAAATTGGAAAACGTAAAAGATTTATTTTCAACTGTAGAGGAACAAATAGAAGATAAAAGGTCTTTAGGTATATCTAATAAAATACAAGTAAAAAATAATATAAAAAAAGCAAGTACTTCTGTCAAATCGCTAAATACTAAAAAAAATATAATACAGGCAGAAGGAGATTTTGTTGAAAAGGATACATGTAGCTATAGTTTGATAGGAACCGGACATGGAAGTGTAACCGATTGCTCAGATGAATTTTTTTGTCAGGCAGCAGTTGTGTATGCTTTTGTATTATGCCAAGATATTTGCAATAGGACAATTTGTTATTCTGTGCAAAATTATACAGATAATATATCTATGCATGCGGCAGGGCATAATATAAAAATTGAGTGTCCATCTGCAAGCTTGAAGAAAATCATTATATATGGAAAAGGGCAAGCTGAAAAATGTTCTCAGTGCAATATTGATTGTGAGGGGGCAGTTAAATTTATGCTAGTAGTAAGAGAGGAAGAAAAAGGAGAAATTGAATTCAAAATGGAAATGAAATCAGAAGAATATGCAGGCTTAAATCATAATAGCGGTTATGTGAGGATTAAAAATTCAGATTCAGATTTAAGATTTGAAACTTGCTTCTCATCAGAGGGCCAACGTTGACATATCAAAGGTTTTCTAGTATGATAAATAAGAATTTAACCAAGACATTAAATTTTGGCAGCAGGAAATTTACACCTGTGGGACATTAATCAATTTTATGTTCTATAGGTGTTTTTATATTGCTTTACGGCAGAAATTAAAAAAGATAACAAGGAGATATAACAAAGATATGGATATTACATTAGTAAGTTTTTTAGTAGTGTGTCCGCTAGTTTTTCTTGCGGGATTTGTTGATTCAATTGCAGGAGGTGGAGGACTCATATCTCTTCCTGCCTATATGGCGGCAGGGGTTCCACCACACTATGCTCTTGGATGTAACAAAATTTCTTCTTCAATGGGAACTATGATTTCCACTATAAGGTACATAAAAAGCGGTGCAGTGGATTTTAAAATTGTACCAGCTTCCATAGGTTTTGCTTTAGTTGGATCTGCTATAGGGGCTAATTTAGCACTTTTAGTAAGCGAAGACTTTCTTAAAGCTTTTCTAATTTTTGTTCTTCCAGTAGTGGCATTTTTAATGTTAAGAAAAAAAGAAACAAAAAAAGTAGATGAAGAAATAGAGCGAGAAATAAATGAAGAAGTCGAAGAAGAAGAGAGTCAGCTGAGAATTAATAGGAAAAAGCAAATTGTAGTAGCCTTAATAGGGGCATTTATAATTGGCGGATATGATGGCTTCTATGGACCTGGAACAGGAACTTTCTTAGTACTTATATTAACAGGGCTTGCAAAAATGGATATAAAAGTTGCGTCAGGAAACACAAAAATAATAAATCTATCTTCAAATATTGCGGCTTTAATTACTTTTATTATAAATGGAAAAGTCTTATTTCTTCTGGCTATGGTAGCAGGAATTTTTGGGATCGTAGGAAACTATATCGGGAGTGGTTTGGTAATAAGCAGAGGCGCTAAAGTGGTTAAACCAGTCATGCTTTTAGTTTTGTGTTTATTGTTCATAAAAATAGTAACAGAATAGAAAATGTGGTACAATAATAAGATGGATATATTTTGGAGGAATAAAATGTCAGAAAGAGTTAAACAAGCTTTAGCTAATCATAATAAAGGTTATAATTGTTCGCAGTCAGTGGCCTGTGCATACTGTGATTTATTTGGAATAGACGAAAAAACTGCTTTTAGAATGGCAGAAGCATATGGCTTTGGCATGGGATCTATGGAAACTTGTGGTGCTGTAACGGCTATGGCTATGGTAGCAGGAATGAAGCTTAGTGATGGGAATTTAGATAAGCCAGCAAGCAAACGAGATTGTTATGGAATAATGAAAAAAATGACAAATGCTTTTCTTGAAAAGAATCAATCTATTAATTGCAAAGAGATAAAGGGAATAACTGGAGGAGCTGTGCTGAGAAGCTGTGATGGATGTATTGAAGATGCAGCAAACATATTAGAAAATATGTTGTTAAACAAAGTAGGGGGATCCAATGAACGATAAAAAATATAGGGATATATTATATAAATTTAGAAATATAAATGATTTAAAAGATATGGTGAATTCTAGTGCAGAACTATTTTCTGAAAAAGATGCATACCTTATAAAACTCGTAACAGGAGGGGATTATACTCCTATAAAATATAAAAAAGTAAAAGAAGATATTGATGCTTTGGGCACCAAACTTTTAGAATTAGGACTTAAAGGAAGAAAGATTGCTGTAGTTGGAGAAAACAGCTATAAATGGATTCTTTCTTATTTATCCGTAACTAATGGAACAGGAGTAGTTGTTCCTCTAGATAGAGAATTACCAGCAAAGGAAATGGCTAATTTATTAAAAAGAGCAGAAGTAAGCGCTGTTATCTATTCTAAAAAAATGGGAAAGACAATAGTAGAGGCTATGGAATGTCTTGAACAGCCCGTTAAATATAGAATTTGCATGGAGGAAGACGATAATCCAGATACTCTAAATTTGGACGAACTTATAGTAGAAGGAAATAAACTAATAAAAGATGGTAATCGTAGCTTTATTGATGCAGAAATTGATAGAGACGATCTGTGTTCACTTTTATTTACGTCAGGGACTACAGGTCTTGCCAAAGGTGTGATGCTCTCTCATAAAAATATAACTGCAAATGTTTATAACATGTCAAAGTATGTGTGTATACCTACTGGTGATATAGGTCTTTCTGTATTACCTATGCATCATTCTTATGAGTTAACATGTCATATTTTCACAGCATTTTATCAAGGGATGACTGTGGCGATATGTGAAGGGTTAAAGTATATTGTAAAGAATATGGTTGAAGCCCCTGCGGGAGTAATGCTAGGTGTACCTCTTGTATTTGAAGCTATGCATAAGAAAATTTTTAAACAAGCTGAATCCACAGGTAAATTAGCTAAAATGAAAAAAATGATGGCTGTATCTAAGGCACTTAAGCTATATAATCATCCTCAGATTATTAAAAAGATATTTAAGGATGTACATAACGCTTTTGGTGGTCATATGAATTTATTTATAGCTGGTGGAGCAGCTATTGATCCTACTGTAATTGAAGATTTTCAATCTTTGGGAATTCCGATGATTCAGGGGTATGGTATGACTGAAAATGCTCCAATCATAGCAGTAAATAAAGATAGATATAGTAAACCTTCATCTGTGGGATTACCTATGCCAGGCACAGAAATCAAGATTATTGATGCTGATAAAAGTGGAGTAGGTGAGATTATTTGCAAAGGTGATTCTGTGATGCTAGGCTATTATAATAACCCAGAAGAAACAGCTGAAGTATTAAGAGATGGATGGCTTTATACAGGTGATTATGGATATTTTGATAAAGATGGCTTCTTATATGTTTGTGGAAGAAAGAAAAGTGTAATTGTCACAAAGAACGGTAAAAATATTTTCCCTGAAGAAGTAGAATTTTACTTAACTCAGAGCAAATATATAGAAGAGGTTTTAGTCCATGGAATTACAGATGAAAAATCAGGAGATACTATTGTTAAAGCTGAGGTATATTTAGATATAGAGTCTATAAAACAAGATGCTGGAGAACTTTCGGTTGATGAGCTAAGAAAATTTGTAAAAAAAGAAATAGATAAAATAAATGAGCAAATGCCTTTATATAAGAGAGTTAAACGTTTTGGTATAAGAGAAAAGGAATTTGAGAAAACAACGACAAGAAAGATTAAAAGATTTAATAAATCTAATGTCGAGGAATAGGAGTTAAAATGCTGAAACCTGAAGAATTTATAAAGAGAATAAATGAAAATAACGACCCAAATATTCGATATAAAAAAAGCAGACCAATTTATGATATAAAACACATGTTAGAATCTAGTGCTGAGTTATATCCAAATAATGCTGCTTTTTGGGTTAAAAAAAGCAGAGGGAGTAAGTATGAAAGTATTACATTTACAAAAACACTTGAAGATGTAAATGCTCTTGGTACTGCGTTAATTTCCAGGGGACTTAAAGGAAAAAGAATTGCGGTAATAGGTGAAAATAGTTATCAATGGTCAATTTCTTATTTAGCTACAGTATGTGGCACAGGGATTATTGTTCCTTTAGATAAAGAGCTTAATGCCAATGAATTAATGCAATTAGTAGTGAACGCGGAAGTTAGTTGTGTTATTTTTGATACTAAATATGAAAAAATATTTAAAGAGATGCAGTCAAGTGGTGAATCGGTAATTAAATTACTAGTAAATCTTCAAAGGGATATTGGCGAAAATGGTGTTGTTGCATTAGAAGAACTTTTGGCAGAAGGAAAAAAGGCTATTAATGAAGGAAATAGAGACTTTATAGATGCAAAAATCGATAGAGAGGCCATGAATATATTATTATTTACTTCTGGAACTACTGGAGTTTCTAAAGGTGTAATGTTATGCCATAGAAATATCGTAGATGACCTGATGTCCGCCCCTACAGTTCTAGAAATTAGATCTGATGATATATTCTTTTCTGTACTACCTGTACATCATACATATGAATGTACCTGTGGTTTTTTACTTCCATTATACAAGGGTGCTGCTATTGCTTATTGTGAAGGACTTAAGTATATAACAAAAAACTTAGCAGAAATAAAGCCTACTGTATTCTTAGGTGTACCTGTATTGTTTGAAAACATTTATAGGAAAATCTGGCAGAATGTAAAAAAACAAGGTAAAGAAGGTCTATTAAAACGTATTATTAAGGTTAATCGAGCTACTAAAAAAGTTGGATTAGATTTAGGAAATATATTTTTAAAGGATGTAAGAGCTGTCTTTGGTGGCAGGATGCGTATAATGATTTGCGGTGGCGCAGCTATTAATCCAGAGATACTAGATGGAATACGAGATTTTGGAATTATGGCATTGCAGGGGTATGGGCTTACAGAGTGTGCCCCGATAGGTGCTCTTAATCCAGATAAGGCAGCCAAATCTGCATCTATAGGAAGAGCATTGCCTAATTTTGATATGAAGGTTGTAAATGTAAATGAAGAAGGTATAGGAGAAATATGCCTTAAAGGCGGCAATGTTATGCTTGGTTATTACAATATGCCGGAGGCTACAGCTGAAGTGCTTAAGGATGGTTGGTTCTATACAGGAGATTTAGGATATATTGATTCCGAAGGATATGCATACATTACTGGAAGAAAGAAAAATGTTATTATTACTAAGAATGGTAAGAATGTTTATCCAGAAGAATTAGAATATTATCTAAGTAATATTCCGTATGTACTTGAGTCTTTGGTTTATGATAAGGAGTCAGAAGATGGCTCAGATACAGTTATTGTGGCGGCTATACGTATTGATGAAGAAGAAGTGTCTGAAACTTTAGGGCAAGGCTATACAGATGAAATGGTAGAAGAACTTCTTTGGAAAGAAGTAGATAAGATCAATGAAACTTCACCTTATTTTAAGAAAATTAAGCGTGTAGTACTGCGTAAAGAAGAATTTGAAAAGAATACTTCCAAGAAAATAAAGAGATTCGTAGAATCAAATAAAGAATAAATGATTAAAAGCTCTGTATATGATATTTTTTAGCAAACATACATATACAGAGCTTTTTTATATTCTTATTTATTAAAAACTAATTCTTAAATAATTAATCTTCTTTAATTACAATTCTTACATTCTTTGAACTTGTTGCATATACCATTGTTGCATAGCATAAATCAAATTCTACAATATCACCAACCTGGATATCATCTTTACAGTTTTCGATATCCAAAATAAGGTGGTCACTGCTTGCACCTAAGATTTCAATATTTTTATTTCTAGGAATTAAAGAATCTGGATCACCAAAGTCAACTTTACCTAAAGCAACTAAAGCTCTTCTTCTAATACCCCTATCTACATAAGTTTGAACTTGTCCAAAAGCATCGAATGAAAGTTCTCCAACAGGATGACTTGGTTTATCCTTTACTTCAATAACTTCTGCTTTTAAAGTAAATACATCTTGATTTAGGAAATCTGCATTTATACCAAAAAGTGAACCATAGTCATTTGCAAGAATAATGCCTTCACCAACTCTGAGATGATTTATTCTTTCAGGCATAGTTCCATCAAAAACCATCATAGTAGAAGTTGTTCCACCTCCGGAGATGATTTCTAATTCTCTACCTATAGAAGCTTCAATTTTCTCTGCAATTTCAATAAGTTCGTTCATTTTTTCAGGAGTTGCTTTTATAGAACCGTAGCAACCAAGGTTTGTTCCTACACCTAATAAATCTATATTTTTAAGGTCGTTTTCTACATGGATTGCAACTTTTAGTAATTCATCTTTATCCCAGAAACCTTCTCTTAGGTCCCCTAAATCTGACATTAAAACTACGCCATGTCTTTTACCTTGTTTTTCACATTCAGTATTTATTTTTTCAAGGACTGTAACTTCACTATTTAAACTATAGTCAACATATTTAACTAAATCTTCAATTTCACTTAGCATAGGGATTCTAATTAGAAAGAATGGTTTTTTGCAACCTAAATTTATAGAATCGATAATTTGTTCCATTCTTGAAGATGCTATATACTTGCATGAAGATTTATCAAACTCTTTCACCATTTCAGGTATTGCATGAAAACCTTTTATAACGCCAGCTATTTCAATGCCTTGATCCTTACAAAGTTTAGTAACAGAATCAATATTATGTCTAAATTTTTTTAAATCCACCTCTAGTTGAGGATATCTTGCTATGTTTGTATTCATTTTAAATCCCTCTTTCTTTATATAAATAGTTCTGTATTCATACCAATAATCTGCCATGTTAATATGCAAATAGGTAAGCAACATCATTTTTATAATAGCATAATAGTTTTACCTTTTAAAGCCAATTAAATAATATAAAATAGTATATTTTAATAATATTGAAAGAATTTAGTAAGAAAATGTTAATTGACAAACAATATTATATGACGTATAGTATTGTTATGAAAATTATATTATAAAATCAAAAATAAAATTAGTAACATTGTAAAAAATATAGAAAAAGGAGGGGTAAATATGGGATTTCAAATAAGTGGAGCTTTGCTTGATGCTTGCGTTTTAGCTGTTTTGCATGATGAAGATACATATGGTTATGTATTGACGCAAAAGATAAAGGGTGTAATGGATATTTCGGAGTCTACTTTATATCCAGTTTTAAGACGATTGCAGAAGGATGGATATTTAACTACTTATGATAAACCCTATCAAGGTAGAAATAGAAGATATTATGCCATAAGTGATGATGGAAAGAAAAGATATGAAGAATATAAATTTGATTGGAAAAAATATAAGGAACAAATAGATAAATTAATGTGTGGAGGTGTGGAGAATGAATAAAGCTGAATTTTTAAGAAAACTTAAAGCTGAATTATCCAAGTTACCAAAAGAAGAACTAGAAGATGTAATTCAGTATTATACAGAATATATTGAAGATGCAGAAGATGAACAAAAAGCTATAGCAGAATTAGGCAATCCTCATAAGATTGCAACTCAGATAAAAGCAGATTATGCTGTTAAGCAATTGGATGATGACGGTATAAATTTAAAGAAAAAGAATAAAGGAATTGTAGCCTTTTGGTTTGTAATATTAGGGATATTTGCAGCACCAGTTGCTTTACCTATAGCAATAGCTGGTGGAGCGGTTGCCTTTGCTTTCTTTGTGGTAGTTATTGCAATTGCCATAAGCCTTTTAATTTGTATAGCAGCATTCTTTGGTTGTGGTATATTTGCCATAATTGCAGGGATAGCAACCTTATTTGTTAATTTTGCAAACTCCATTATAGCTATAGGCATAGGTTTTGTAGCAATAGGTTTGTCATTACTTGTTGGTACTGGAATTGTCATTGGAACAAGAGCATTATTTAGAAAGATAGCTAAGCATATCAATAAGAAAAGACAAGAAAAATCTAAGATAAAAGGGGGTAGTCAAAATGAATAAGGGGTTTAAAAATTTTTTAATAATCTGTGTTGTTTTGTCAGTCATTGGATTAGTTTTGATGGGTGTTGGATATGCTTTAGGAGGAAAACCTAATGTTTCAATAAGAAAAGAGATTTCTTTTAATGATAAAGTTATAAATGAGACAAAAGATTTTGATAACATGAGAGACATTGAAATAGATACAGATTTGTACCATATAGAATTTATTCCTAGTACTCAGTATAAAGTGGAATATTCATATAATGAAGATTTGGAAAAACCTGAAGTTAGGTTGGAAGAAGGAAAACTCTATATTAAATCAGAAAATAATGATGATAAAATCAATACATCACTATTAACATTGTTTAATGGCAAAGAGCAAAATTTAAAGTTAAAATTATATTATCCAAAAGGAGAGAAATTAGGAACTGTTAAGATAAATAATGCACTTGGCAAGATAGATATAAATGAACTTGACTGTGAGAATTTATTTATAGATATGGGTATAGGGGATGTCGAGTTGAAAGATGTTCAAGTAGGAATATCTAGTATGAATTTAGATTTAGGAAATTTATATGCAGAAAATCTTGAAATTGGTTCGCTTATGGCTGATATGGATAAAGGGAATGTAGATATCGATGGAAAAATTGGAAGTACTGATATAGAATGTGATATGGGTAGTGTTGATGTTGAAACTACTTTAAAAAAGGAAGAATATAATTGTAGCTTTAAAGTGGATTTAGGGTCACTTACAATTGATGGAAAGGATTCCGAAGAAAGTATTACAAGTAACTATAGTGAAGCAGAAAACAATATGACAATTACTTGTGATATGGGTGATATAGATGTTGATTTTGATTTTGGTAAATAGATTAATGAAAGTTAGAACTATTTAGGAGGGCTTATGTATAAAATTCTAATTGTAGAAGATGATTTTGTTATTGCCAATTCGCTAAAAGAGCATTTAACAAATTGGGGTTATAGCGTAGAATATGTAGAGAAATTTAAGGATATAATTTCAACATTTATTTCTTATGACCCTCAAATAGTTCTTATGGATATAAGTTTACCTTTTTTTAATGGATATCATTGGTGTAAAGAGATAAGAAAAATATCACCAGTTCCTATTGTTTTTTTATCTTCGGCAAGTGATAACTTAAATATTGTTATGGCTATGAATATGGGTGGCGACGATTTCATAACTAAACCATTTGATTTAAGTGTATTAACTGCGAAGATACAGGCTGTTATAAGGCGAACTTATTCACTTCAAGGGCAATCAAATATAATAGAGCATGATGGAGTAGTTTTAAATTTAGGTAATGCTACTTTAACATATGAAGATAAAAAAATAGAACTTACTAAAAATGATTTTAGGATTTTGAAAATTCTTTTTGAAAGCATTGGGAAAGTGGTTTCAAGAGATAGTATTATTATAAGACTATGGGAAGATGATAACTTTGTTGACGATAATACTTTGACGGTAAATATTACAAGACTAAGAAAAAAGTTAGAAGAAATAGGTCTGTCTGACTATATAAAAACAAAGAAAGGAATTGGGTATATCATTGAATGAAGAAAAGTAATGAAATAAAGGTAGTTGCTAAAGAGTTTATAAAAGAAAAGTTAAGAGGAATGCTGCTTTTTATATTTTTCTGCTTTATTTTTATTACAATTTTATATCTTCAAGATATTCCTATTAAAAAATCGCTATATGCCATGGAATTGTGTAGCTTTTTTGGAGTTATTTATTTGAGCTGTGAATTTTATAAGTCATACAAAAAGCATTTTCAATTAGTATCTTTAAAAGAACAAATAACAATAAATATAGATAATCTTCCAGAGGTAAGTACTTTAACAGAAAAGGATTATCAGGAAATATTACAGTTGTTACATGAATATATGAAATCTATGCAGTCAAAGCAATTAGCAGATGAAAAGGCCTTGCAAGATTATTATACTTTATGGGTGCATCAGATAAAAACACCTATAACGGCTATGAGTCTAATACTTCAATCACAAGAAGATACAAAAGCTGCACAGATGAAACAAGAGCTTTTTAAAATAGAACAATATGCTGAAATGGTTATGCATTATCTTAAAATGGGTAATATGAATTCAGACTTAGTAATAGGAGAATATAGTCTTGATAGAATCGTAAAACAGACTATTAAAAAATATGCTTCTGTGTTTATTTATAGGAAAATATCTTTGCAACTGGATGAACTAAATACAGATGTGCTAACTGATGAGAAATGGTTAAGCTTTGTAATAGGGCAGCTTTTATCAAATTCATTAAAGTATACGGATAAAGGATATATTAAAATTTATATGAAAGAAGATGCTGAAAAAATTTTGGTTATAGAAGATGATGGCATCGGTATAAGCAAGCAGGATTTGCCTAGGGTTTTTGAACAAGGGTTTACAGGCTATAATGGCAGAATGGATAAAAAAGCCAGTGGATTAGGGCTGTATCTTTGCAAAAAAGTTATGAATAACTTATCTCATAAAATAAATATTGAATCTGAAGAAGGAAAGGGCACAAAAGTTTTTTTAGACCTGTGCCAAGAAAAAATAGAAATAGAATAAAAATTACTAACCTTTCAAAAATGAAAGGTTAGTAAATAAAATGTAAGCGGAATCTATGGCAGGGATTTCGCTTTTTTATATAATAGAAATAGATTTCAAAAGGGTTACTAAAGGAAAAGGAGGAAGGAATATGGAACTGTTAGAGGTAAAGAACTTAAAAAAAATATATTCTACGCGATTTGGAGGTAATCAAGTACAAGCATTAACAGATGTGAATTTTTCTGTTGAAGAAGGAGAATATGTAGCTATCATGGGGGAATCTGGTTCGGGGAAAACCACTTTACTTAATATATTAGCATCACTTGATAAGCCCACTAGTGGTGAAGTATTGTTAAATGGAAAAAATATAGCTTCAATAAAAGAAGGGAAAATAGCTGAATTTAGAAGAGAAAATTTCGGATTTGTATTTCAAGATTTTAATTTATTAGATACATTTACTATAGAGGATAACATCTTATTACCATTAGTCTTAGCAAGAACTTCATATAATGAAATGAAACGTAGGCTTATGTATATTGTTAACAAATTAGGTATTACAGAGCTTTTGAAAAAATACCCGTATGAGGTTTCTGGAGGACAGAAACAAAGAGCAGCTGTAGCCAGAGCATTGATTACTAATCCACAAATAATTTTAGCAGATGAACCTACAGGAGCTTTAGACTCTAAGGCATCAGATCAACTTTTAAGTTTATTTTCCCAAATAAATAAAAGTGGACAAACTATTTTGATGGTAACACATAGTACCAAAGCTGCAAGTCATGCTAGCAGAGTTATTTTTATAAAAGATGGTAAGGTATTTCATCAGATATATAAAGCTTCAATGACGAATGAACAACTATTTGAAAAGATATCTAATACTTTAGTTGTGATTGCATCGGGAGGGAATCTAAATGAATAGGTTTTTTTACTTAAATCTAGCATGGTCTAATATGAAGAAAAATTTATCAATGTATTTGCCCTTTTCATTGGCTACTATTGTTACAATAATAATGTTTTATACATTGAATTCTATTCAGCAGAATGAAGGAATTTTAAGTATGCCAGGAGCAGTATCACTAAAGATGATGTTACTATTAGGCCTTTACGTAATTGCAATTTTTGCAAGCACATTTTTATTCTATACAAATAATTTTCTTATGAAGCAGAGAAAAAAAGAGTTAGGACTTTACAATGTACTTGGTATGGGTAAACGCCATATTGCAATAATTTTATTCTTTGAGACCCTAATCCTATACGTAACAACATTTGTTATAGGTATAATAAGTGGGACGATTTTAGGGCGACTTATATTTTTAATCCTTATGAAGATGATGAATTGCAATATTCCTATAAATTTTAAAATTGAGATAAACTCAATAGTAATGACCGCATGTTTATTTGGTGCAATATTTATAGCTATGTTGCTTGCAAATATGAGACAGATACAAGTGACAAAACCTATAGATCTTTTACGAAGTTCAAATGTAGGAGAAAGGGAACCGAAGACAAAGTGGCTTGTTGCTATTATAGGCATTATTACAACAGCCTTAGGATATTGGATTGCTTTAACCATTAAGTCACCTTTAATTGTTATGTTTCTGTTTTTTATAGCTGTAATACTTGTTATAATTGGAACTTATACTTTATTTACAGCAGGGAGCATTGTAGTTTTAAAGGCATTAAGAAAAAATAAAAAATATTATTACAAAACAAAACATTTTATAGGCATATCAGGTATGCTTTATAGAATGAAGAAAAATGCAGTAGGCTTAGCAAATATTTGCATTTTGTCAACAATGGTTTTAGTAACTATTTCTACAACAGTAAGCTTATATTATGGTCAAAATAATATTGTTGAAGATTCACATCCTAGAGAAGTGCGAATAATTGCAGATGCTAAAAATGAAAATACTAAAGAACAGATTTTAGAAATAGTTAAAGATAAGGAAAATAATAAAAAAAAGCAATATAAAAATCTTGTTGCCTTTGATTATTATATTTATGAACTAAGCAGGGAAGGAAATAGTTTCTCTGAAACAAATCATGATAAGGTGAATTGTCAGATGTTTTTTATTAAACTTGATGATTATAATTCAATGGAAAATACCAATTTAAAGTTATCTGATAATGAAATTTTATTATATTCAGATACAGAATATAATAATGAGAACCTATTAATAAAAAATGAAGAATTTAAAATAAAATCACATTTAGATAATTTTTCTTTCTCAAAATTTGATTCAATGGGATTGTATGAAAGCTTTTATGTGGTTCTACCAAATGAGAATATTTTTAATAAGTTATTGAAAGATGCTAAGGCAGAGATTAATAAGAATGAAGTAAGACATTCTTATATTGGTTTTGATTATCAGCAAGGGGTAAAGGAAGGGAAGATATTTAACACACAAATATATAACTCTCTTAAGGAATATGATATTGATGCATACCTTACAACTAAAGAGGGCAGGAAATCCGATTATATGGCTTTATTTGGTGGATTCTTATTTATAGGAAGTTTCCTTGGGATATTGTTCATAATGGAGACCGCTTTAATAATATATTACAAGCAAATATCAGAAGGATATGAAGACAGACAGAGATTCCAAATAATGCAGAAGGTTGGATTAAGCTTAGATGAAGTAAAAAAATCTATTAGAAGTCAAGTATTAACTGTGTTCTTTTTACCTTTGGTGGTTGCAGTAATACATGTGGCAGGCGCTTTTAATATGATAACAAGACTGTTAGCATTATTTAAGTTAACAGATATAAGGTTGTTTCTTATTTGTACTTTGGCAACTGTAGTAATATTTGCTCTTATTTATGGGGTTGTATATTGGATAACAACAAAGTCGTATTATAAGATAGTAAGGTAATAAAATCAAAATAATAAAAAACGTCATGTATATGAAGAAAACTTCATAAGCATGACGGTTTTTTATGTAAAAGAAAATCAAAACTAAAATTATTTAGCTTGAGATCTTATATGAGCTGCAACCTTAACATCTTCTTTTTTGATGTGGTTTAGAAGCCAGCCACCGATGCTAGTGTTTACTTTTCCTACTAAAAGAACAGTAGGACCTTCTTTTTCTAGTTGATCCATGATATCACGTACAACTTTCTTGAAACCTTCATGATATTGCTTATGATTTGGGTAATCAGGATATTTGCTAGCTAACTGTAACTTTTCTTCATCAGCAAAGTGCTTAGATGTGTAGTTATATAAAAAAGAAGTTGTTTCTTTTAAAGCATCTCTGCCTTTACCTTGTGAACAGGCAGTAAGTAAACTATTTATTGCTTCTATTAGCTCCTTATGCTGTCCGTCAATTGTAGCGTTTCCTGTTTCTAAATCTTTAGTCCAAGTATATGCCATCTTAATTCTCTCCTTTTTATTATTAATTATTTTTTACCCATAAAACATTAAGATATTGTTTTAGAAAATTACATAGTATAGTAAATTATGTAATTGGTATATATTTCTTTATGTAAATTATATACCCTTGAGAATTAAAAATAAACACATAATTGGTAAAAATAGGTTATAATAGATATATAGTGTTGTGTTATTGAATATGGAGGGAAAAATGGCGTTAATAAAATGTCCTAACTGTGGTAAACAAATTTCAGAAAAATCCTTTAAATGTCTTTATTGTGGTGAAGAAATTCAATCAACTGATATTGAAAAGGAGAGTTATCAAGCAATTTCGTAAACTGAGATAGAAAATGCAACTAAAGATAATGTTACTTCTACTAATTATAAAAATATAGGCATAGTAAGTATCATCTTAGGTTGTATTTCTTGGATAATTGGCTTTATTAAAATTTTTATATATAGAAATGGGCAAACATCTTCATATGACTCGATAAATGCTTATGTTGGAGGAGATGCTTATAATATTATAATAAATGGTATATATTTTACTGGACTTGCTGTAATTGGAGGTACATTAATATTATCTGGAATACTTGTTATGATATATGGAAAATTACAAACTAATAAAAAAGGGATTTAACAATGAAAAAAGGGAAATCCGAGTTATACTCGAATTTCCCTAAATATCTTATATAAGCTTATTTAAAGTATCTGTTGTAAAGACCTTCAAAAGCACAACCGTGTCTAGCTTCATCTTTAGCCATTTCATGAACTGTATCATGGATAGCATCAAGATTCTGCTGTTTAGCCATAGTAGCAAGAGCCTTTTTACCAGCACATGCACCATTTTCAGCTTCAATTCTCATTTCAAGGTTCTTCTTAGTTGAGTCAGTAACAACTTCGCCTAAAAGTTCAGCGAATTTAGCTGCATGTTCAGCTTCTTCCCAAGCGGCCTTTTCCCAATAAAGACCGATTTCAGGATAACCTTCTCTATGTGCAACTCTAGCCATTGCTAGGTACATGCCTACTTCAGAACATTCTCCGTTAAAGTTTGCTCTTAAACCTTCGATGATTTCAGGGTCAACACCCTTAGCAACTCCAACTACATGCTGGTCAGCCCATTCTCTAGCGCCTTCTTCAACTTTAATAAATTTATCTGCACCAACTCCGCACTGTGGACATTTTTCTGGAGCCTCAGCACCTTCGTGAGTATAACCGCAAACTGAACAAGTCCATTTCATAATTCTATTCCTCCATTTTCTCTGTAAATTTAATATTTGATTTCACTCAATGACATAAAAGTGAGAAACTATTTATCTTGAGTGACTCTTTAACTTTAATTATACTTCATTTATACCTTGAAAATAATAGTTTAAACAATAATTTTTAATAAAATTTTTATTTTATTATCTATAAACAAGCATGTTTCAAATATCTTGAAAAACAATTAAAACTTTGATATTATAGGAATGTTATATTACTAAAGGGAATATGACAAGGGCGTTATAAGGGAGAATAAATATGGTTAAAATTTTTAATAAAAAAGAACAATATATGAAGAAACGAATAAGAAAAATAGCAATTATCGTAACTATAATGGCAGTGGCTTTTAACTTGACTGCTTGTGCCACTTTTGACAATTTTAAAAGCACTTTTATAGACAAGGAAGACGAACCAGAATCTACAGTTAGAATTGGTGTTTTTGAACCTTTAAGCGGCAAAGATAAAGAACAGGGTGAGCTTGAAATAAGAGGAATTGAATTAGCAAATGAGATGTTTCCAAAGGCTTTAGGCAAAGATGTACAATTAGTATATGGTGACAATAAATCTGATATGTATGTTGCGGAAAGTGTTGCACATGAACTAGTAAATAAAAGAGTTTCCATAGTTCTTGGAAGCTATGGTAGTGCTAACTCACTTATAGCAGTAAAAATTTTTGAAGAAGCTAAAGTTCCAGCAATCGCTATTACAAACACAAATCCTTTGGTAACAAGTTATAACCCTTTTTATTTTAGAGTATGTTTATTAGACTCTTTTCAGGGTGTTGCACTTGCTAAATATGCAGTAGAATCATTGGGTTCTACAAAGGCGGCTATTATGAAGCCAGAGCACGATGATTATGCTATAGCGGTTTCACAGACTTTTTCAGATAAGTTTATACAAATGACACAAAATCCTAGTGCAGTGGTGGTTTCTTGTGATTATGAAGCTAGTAAAGAAGATTTTACAGAAGAACTAAATAAAATAAAAGAATCTGGTGCAGAAGTAATATTTTTACCCGTTAAACTAGAGCAAGCTGCTAAGATTTTGAAGAAGGCAAAAGAAATAGGACTTACTTCTTTATTTGTAGGAACAGATCAGTGGGATTCAGAAGAACTTATAGAACTAGCAGGAAAAGAAGCGGTAGAAAACGTATCTTTCTCAACAGTTTTTGATCCTAACACAGACACAACAGTTATGTCTGAAAACTTTATTAAAGCGTATAAGGAAAAATATGGTGAGGATGCTGTGCCTGAAAGTGCTGTAGCTCTAGGGTTCGATGCATATATGATTGCAATTGATTCATTAAATAAGGCAGGTACTGCGTTAGATGGAGAGGCTCTAAAAACTGTTATTGCTGCAACAACACAATTTCCAGGCTCTTCTGGAACAATTACCCTTGATGCAAATGGTGATCCTATAAAATCAGTAGTGGTAAAGAAAATTATTAACGGCAATGCAGTTTCAGCTTATACAATGGAACCTGCCATTGTAAATTTATATGAATTATCACTACAACAAGCAGCAATACAAAAATAAAATGTTTAAAAATATTTACTATGGGAAAAGTAATTTTTATGGTAGAATAATAAAAAGTACTAAAAAGGAGAAATATTATGGAAGATAAAATTAAAGAAGCTTTAGAAAATATAAGACCTTTCTTACAAAGAGATGGTGGAGATATTGAATTTGTTGAATATACTCCAGAAAAAATTGTAAAAGTTAGATTACAGGGACATTGCGCAGGATGCCCAGGTGCTACTATGACTTTAAAAGCTGTTGTTGAAAAACTTTTGAAAGAATCTTATCCTGAAATTGCAGGCGTAGAGAACGTACAGTAGGATATAATTATGGAAAACGCTGAAAGAAAGAATAGATTTGCAGCGCTTCTAATAATGTCTATAATTGCAGTGGGGTGCTTAGTAGCAATCCCACTGCTTTTTAGTGGGTGTAGTAATGATATTAAGAAGCCTGTAAATGTTGAACAGGAAGAAATAGAAGAACCTGTAGAATTAAATATTTTTTGTGTTGGTGATATTATGGTTCATAAATCACAAATATCTAGCCAATATGATGCAAATACAGATAAGTATGATTATACAAATAACTATAAATACATTAAAGAGTATATGAGTAAAGCTGACTTAGCTTTGTTTAATTTAGAAACTACTTTTGCAGGAAAACCATATTCGGGATATCCAGCTTTTTCAGCACCAGATGAGTTGGCTGATGCTATTAAAGAGGCCGGTTTTGATGTGGCAATAACATCTAACAATCATATGATGGACAAAGGAAGAGCAGGCATGGAAAGAACCTTAAATGTTCTTAGAGAAAAGGGCTTTTATACTGCAGGAAGTAGACTTACAAATGAAGAAGAAAGATATGCACTTGTAGATGTTAAAGGTGTAAAAGTTGCTGTTGTACCATATACCTATGAGACTCCTTCTAACGGAGGCAATACAGCCATAAATGGAAATGTTATTTCCTCAAAGGATGCAGAGCTTATAAATTCGTTTAGTTATGAAACAATCGATAATGATCTGCTTGAAATACAAAATACATGTGAAGCAGCAAGACAAGCAGGGGCTGAAATTGTGGTGCTATATTATCATTGGGGTGAAGAATACCAGTTATCTGCAAACAAATGGCAGAAATATATAGCTGAGCAGAGTGTAAATAATATGGATGTAGACATTATATTTGCTTCTCATCCACATGTATTACAAGAGATGGAATATTTACAAAACGAAAATACAGGTAAAAAAGTACCAGTATTTTATAGTATGGGTAATTTTATTTCAAATCAGAGACGTGAAACATTACCAGATTTACAGAATAATAAACACACAGAAGAAGGTATTATTGCAAAAGTCAATTTAAAATATATGAAATCACAAGGTGAAATTATTGAGATTAACATGAGTGCATTACCGACTTGGGTTGAAAAATATAAAGTTGGAGGAAAATCTATATATGAGATAATTCCTTTAGATGAAAACCTAAATGAAAATGAAACACTTAATGCTTTAGGACATTTATTAAAAGCACAAACAGCATTGGAGGACGCAAATGGAATACTTAAAGCTAATTGACAATTATAAGGACGATATGATAAAGATGGTCCAAGAATTAGTAGCTATAAAAAGTGTAGAGGATAAGCCTGCACCTAATGCTCCTTTTGGAGAAGGGGTTGCAGAAGCTTTTCATTATATGCTTAAAAAAGCTGAAGAAGAGGGCTTTGAAAGTGAAAATATAGATAACTATGGAGGTCATATTGAATTTGGCGGTTATACGCTGGATGAAAAAGGTGAAATAGAGGCCACTAGTGAAGAAATAATGGGAATTATAGGTCATCTAGATGTTGTACCAGAAGGCAAAGATTGGAAATATGAACCTTATGCTGGACATATTGAAGATGGCAAGATTTTTGGAAGAGGAACTATAGATGATAAAGGACCTATAGTTGCTGCATTTTTTGCCATGAAAGCTCTTAAAGAAAGCGGATATATTCCTGAAAAGAAAGTTAGATTAATTTTAGGCTTAGATGAAGAAACAAATTGGAAAGGAATGAAATATTATCTTTCTAAAGTGAAAGCACCTGACTTTGGATTTACACCCGATGCAGAGTACCCTGCTATACATGGAGAAAAAGGAATTTTAGTTTTTCAATTAGCTAAAAAACTAGGCAAAACTTTAGCTAAAGGTATAGAGTTAAGAAGCTTGAGTGGTGGACATGCTGCAAATATGGTAGCTGATTATGCCAGAGCAGTTGTAAGAGCCGATAAAACTGACAAATATGAAAAAATAAAAGAATTAGTAGCTAATTATAGAGATGAAAAATGTTCTGAAAAAGGACATCCTGCTTATGGTTCAAAGCTTAACTGTAAAGGGGTAGGAAAGAGTTTAGAAATTGTAGCTCATGGAGTATCTGCTCATGGAGCAAGCCCTGAGTGTGGTGTTAATGCTATTTCAGTGTTAATGGATTTCTTAGGACAGCTTGACATAATAAATGATGATGTTCATGATTTTATAGAATTTTATAATACTCATCTTGGATTTGAGATAGATGGAACTAATATGGGATGTGGATTATCTGATGAACCTTCAGGTAAACTTATTTTAAATGTGGGAAAGGTAGAACTTGAGGGTGAAGCTTTAATTCTTACATTAAATGTAAGATTCCCTGTTACACTTAACGAAGATATAGTTTATGATTCAATTATGCCTGTTGTTAATAAATATAATATGGGGATTATTAAAATAAAAGTTCAAGATCCTATTTATATGCCCGCAGATGATCCAATGATTAAAACGCTAATGGATATTTATATTGAGCATACAGGTGATAAGGAAAGCAAGCCTATAGTTATAGGTGGAGGAACTTATGCTCGTGCTGCCAAAAATATTATAGCTTTTGGAAGTGTATTTCCAGGTGAACCTGAATTGGCTCATCAAAAAGATGAATATATTGAGATTGACAAATTAATTATAAATGCAAAAATTTTCGCAGATTCTATTTACAGACTTACTCATTAAGTATATAATACACCTAGAATTGTTTCAGGGGGAGGTGCAAGTCCTCACCGGCGGTAATGAGCTTTAAGCTATGAGTCCGCGAGCCTATAGGCAGAATTAGGTTAGATTCCTATACCGACGGTTATAGTCCGGATGAAAGAAACAGGCATATTGTATTGATATGTAACTATTTCTGTTTATTATGCCCTGAGAGCGATCTCAGGGTTTTTTGATTTTTTGTAGAAAAGAGGAACTAGAATGTCACAACAAAATAAAACAGTAAAATTAGCTAAGATGGGAATGCTAGTAGCTATTTCAGTAGTATTGGTTTATCTAATACATTTTCCACTTTTTCCTGCTGCTCCATTTTTAGAGTATGATCCTGCTGATATTCCAATTATTATTGGAACTTTTGCTTTCGGTCCTATAGCAGGAATTATGATAGCAACCATAACTTCTATTTTGCAGGGAGTTACAGTAAGTGCAGCTAGCGGTTTATATGGAATTATAATGCATATTTTAGCAACAGGTTCATTTGTATTGGTTGCCGGTATTTTGTATAAAGGAAATAAAACTAGAAAAGAAGCCATTATAGCCTTAATTGCAGGTATTATTACTATGACTATAGTGATGGTTATAGCAAATATGGTTGTTACACCAGCATTTACAGGATGGCCATTAAGTGCGGTGATGGACATAATGCCTATTATCATAGCGTTTAACTTGTTAAAAGCAGGTATAAATGCTTGCATTACATTTTTCTTATACAAGAGAATATCAAGATTCTTGCATAGATAATAAGAATTTAAAGACCTTGGTGGCTAAAATCATCAAGGCTTTTTTATTATGTTTTATAAAATTAAAATATGTGGTAAAATAAAAGGTATGGATAAAATGATTATAAAAGATGAAAAACAAACAAAAGAATTTGGACTTAAGCTGGCGGACAAGCTTAAGCCTGGAAGTGTAGTTGCGCTTATAGGTGATTTAGGCACAGGCAAAACTGCGCTAACAAAATATATAGCAGAAGGACTTGGAATAAAAGGGATTATTACAAGCCCTACTTTTACTATTGTTCAAGAATATTACGATGGAAGATTACCTCTCTATCACTTTGATGTATATAGAATTAATGATGTGGAGGAAATGTATGAAATTGGATATGAAGAATATTTCTTTGGTGAAGGGGTATCGATTGTAGAATGGGCCGATTTAATAGCTGAGATAGTACCTAAGGAGGCCATCGTTATAAACATTTCTTATGGGCAAACTGAAGGTGAAAGAATTTATGAAGTAAAAGGACTGGAGGAAAGTCTATGAATATATTAGCTATTGAAACTACTGGTAAATCTGCTTCTGTAGCAGTTATAAATGAGAAAGGTCAAATTTTTGAAGAAAAATGTGATGAAACCTTGAATCATTTAAAGTTTTTAATGCCTATGATAAAGGTTTTACTACAAAAAAATAATAGGAATATTGGCGACTTGACTGCAATTGCAGCATCAGAAGGTCCAGGTTCTTTTACAGGTATAAGGATTGGAGTATCTTCTGCTAGAGCATTAGCTCAGGCTCTAAATTTAGATTGCATTAGTGTACCAACTTTAGAAACTTTTCTTTACAATGAAGAAAATAATAAGGGAATTGTTTGCCCAATTTTTGATGCAAGAAGAAGTCAAGTGTATGGAGGAGCATATAAGTGGAATGAAGAAAAAAAAGTAACTGAAGTAGTAGAAGGAAAAGCTTATATGCTTGATGAGTTTTTGGAACTATTGAAAAAATCATTATTGTCGGAACAAAACGAGGTTACTTTTTTTGGGGATGGCATCGAAGTATACAAGGCTCAAATTGAAGAATGGCAAAACACATCGTTAAATGACGATATACAAATTAATTTTGCAAATGATGAGATAAAATATCAAAAAGCTTCTTCTGTTGCAAAATATGCAGTTAAATTGTTTGAATCTGAAAAGGTTTGTCAATATAATGAGCTTAAGCCTAATTATATGAGAAAAGCTGAGGCTGAAAGAAAATTAGATGAAGCAAAAGCTGCTAATTGTAAAAGGTAAGCAAATGGACGATTTGATTATTAGAAAGGCCGAAGAACGAGATGTAAAAGCTATGGCAGAATTAGATATTGTCTGCTTTGCGGATCCATGGAGTGAAGACGCTTTTAGAAGTGAAATAAATGAAAATGAAAGAGCTTTTTATGTAGTAGCAGAAATAAATCAAAAGATAGTAGGATATGCAGGATTATGGGCAATTTTTGATGAAGGTCATATTACTAATGTGGCCGTATCACCAGAACATAGGCGAAAAGGAATTGGTATAAATATAGTTGATACTTTATTGACTGTAAATGAAAAACATGGACTAAGAAGTTTTACATTGGAAGTACGAGAATCCAATTTACCAGCTCAAGCTCTATATACATCCTTTGAATTTAAGCCAGCAGGAGTACGAAAAGGGTATTATTTAGATAATGGTGAAAATGCTATAATTATGTGGCGTATGAGTGAATAAAACCTATTACCTTTGAAATACTAAAAAGAAAAAGTATTTTGGAGGTATTATAAAAATGTTGAGCTACTATGGCAATGATAAAGATAGAGATAATTATTACTACAATGAGCATGATTATTATTGTGATGACATGTCCAGCCCTGCATCTAATTGCAGTAGGTTTGAAAGACGACACGATTTTAACACATTTAATATGTCAAATTATATGTCATGTGAAAATTGCAGACATTTTTCTGCGGATAATAAATGCATTGTGAGAGCAGATACGCATATTAGGAGTATGGAATGAAAAACGGAAAATTTTTAACAATGGCAATTGAATCAAGCTGTGATGAAACATCTGTAGCATTACTTTTGGAAGGAAGAGAAGTGTTGTCAAATGTTATTTCTTCACAGATAAAGGTACATCAAGTTTTTGGAGGTGTTGTACCAGAAATTGCATCTAGACATCATCTAGATAATATAAATAATGTAACAAATCAGGCTTTGGATGAAGCAGGTGTCACTTTAGATGATGTGGACTTAATTGGAGTTACTTATGGCCCAGGACTTGTGGGTGCATTACTTATAGGATTAGCATCTGCCAAGGCTTATGCTTTTGCCAAAAATATTCCCTTAGTTGGAGTACATCATATACAAGGGCACATTAGTGCCAACTACATACAGCATCCTGAGTTAGAGCCTCCATTTACTGCTTTAGTTGTTTCCGGAGGACATACAAATATTGTAGAGGTTAACGACTATAATTCATTTGAAGTCCTTGGAGGTACTAGAGATGATGCGGCGGGAGAGGCCTTTGATAAGGTTGCAAGAGTACTTGGCTTAGGCTATCCAGGAGGACCTCTAATTGATAAGATTGCAAAAGAAGGGGACCCAGAAGCTATCCATTTTAAAAGAGTATTTCTTGAAAAGGGAAGCTATGATTTTAGCTTTAGTGGTATAAAAACTGGTGTATTAAATTATATAAACTCTGAAAAACAAGCAGGAAGAGAAATAAATGTAGCAAATGTAGCAGCTAGTTTTCAACAGGCCGTTATGGATGTAATTGTTACAAAGGCTATAAATGCCGCAAAAGAAATGAAAAAAGATAAAATAGTACTGGCAGGTGGAGTTGCTGCGAATAGTAAGCTTAGAAGCATGCTTACAGAGGAATGTAGCAAAAACGGAATAAAGCTTTACTGCCCAGCACCAATTTTATGTACAGATAATGCTGCTATGATAGGATGTGCAGCATATTACAAATATAAAGCGGGTTTTGTAAATGATCTAAGTTTGGATGCTTATCCAAATTTACCGCTGGAAAAATAATAGTAAGCAAAGCCTGAATATTTTTTATGAGTATGTTAATGTGGAATACTAGCTAGTATATAAGTAAGTAATCTTTCTTATATGCTAGTTATTTATGTTAAGATATTCAATGAAATTTAGAAGTTATGGAGATATAAAATGATAATACTTTCGGCAACAAACATTACAAAGGCATATGGGGTTGACGTAATACTGAAAGATATTTCTTTTCATGTAAATCAAGGAGATAGAATTGGCATAGTTGGTAATAATGGTGCAGGAAAGACTACATTGCTGAATATACTTTGTGGAGAGATATCTTATGATGACGGAAATATATTTGTTTCAACCAACACTACCATAGGATATTTAAAACAGAGCGAAAACTTTGATTCAAATAGAACTCTAATTGAAGAGGTTAGTTCTATTTTTGACCATGTAGTAGAGATGGAAAAAGAGATGGAACTTTTATCTACGGAAATATCTGAAAGGTCTTCAAAAGGAGAAAACGTAAACAAACTATTAAATAAATATGACCAATTAATGGAAACTTATAATAGATGTAATGGTTATGGTTATAAAAGTGAAATAAATGGCATATTAAATAGCATGGCTTTTACAGAAAATTATTACGATAAAAAAATATCTATGCTGAGTGGTGGAGAAAAGACTAGACTAGCGTTGGCTTGTTTGTTATTGAAAAAGCCAGATCTTTTGTTCCTAGATGAACCAACCAATCATTTAGATATAGGTACTTTAAAGTGGTTAGAACAGTATTTAAAGTCTTATAGTGGCACAGTTGTTATGATTTCTCATGATAGGTATTTTTTAGATCAGACTGTAAACAGAATATTTGAAGTAGAAAACCACAAGCTATATACATATCAGGGTGGATATTCTGAGTATGCAGAAAAAAAGAGACAGAGACGAGAAGATGAACTTAAGAAATATGAAGGTCAACAAAAAGAAATTGCAAGGCAAGAAGAAATTATAAGAAGATTTAAGCAACATGGTACTGAAAAATTAGCTAAAAGAGCCCAATCAAGGGAAAAACGTTTAGCTCAAATTGAACTTGTAGAAAAACCCGAAGCACTTGCTGGAAAAATGAAAATACATTTTAAGCAACAATTTAAAAGTGGAACTGATGTACTTTTTGCAGAAAGACTAGAAAAGGGATTTGGTTATGGCCATCGCAGGAAAGAGCTCTTTAGAAATGTTGATTTTGACATTAAAAGAGGTGAAAGAATTTGTATAGTAGGGGCCAATGGTGTTGGAAAAACTACTTTACTAAAAATACTAATGAATGAACTAGAGCCCGATGATGGAAGGTTAAAAATAGGTCATAATGTTCTTTTTGGATATTACGATCAAGAACAACAAAATTTAAATCCTTCCAACACAGTGTTTGATGAAATGAAAGATTTGTATAGGCTATATACAGATACAGAAATGCGAAGTTTTTTAGGTAGATTTTTATTTAAAAATGAAAGCGTATTTTTGAATGTAGGAACTTTAAGTGGGGGTGAAAAAGCAAGGCTTTCTTTGCTTAAACTTATGCTTTCAGGATCCAACGTATTAGTTTTAGACGAACCTACTAACCATTTGGATATCACCTCTAAAGAAGTTTTTGAAGATGCGCTTTTAGCCTTTCCAGGGACCGTAATTGTTGTATCTCATGATAGATACTTTTTAAATAAAATCCCTACTAGAATAATGGAATTAGATACAAATGGAATGACAGCTTATCTTGGTTCATATGACTATTATATGGAAAAAAAGCAAGAAATAGCTTCAGGGAAAAAGTACTTAAGCGAAATGGTAAATATTGGAAATAATAATGTTGAAAAGTTTGATGATAAAGAGACAAATACCCAATTAAGTGCAAATGAACTGAGAAAAAAGAACAAAGAAATTGAGGCTAAAGAGAGAAAAAAAGCTAGAGAACAAAAAAAATTAGAAGAAAAAATAGCAGAACTTGAGCAAGAAATAGAAGAATTAGAGGCCGAGATGTGTAAAGAAGAAATTTTTTCAGATCATGTTCTATTGGCAGAATACCATGAAAAAATGGAGGTTTGTAAGTCTACACTTACAGAAGTTTATGACAATTGGATTGAGATTCAAGATGAATAGACTGAAAATTTTGTGTTAAATTTTTATACAAAAAATTATAAAATGCACTTGCATATCTTAAAACAGTAAATTATAATGAGTTTTGTCAAAAGGACATAAAAAAGAAAATAAGTGGAATATATAGAAAATATATAGTTTCTAAAGTATGGAGGTTTGTTATATGACATTTGAAAAAATAAAAGAAATTATTATGGAACAGTTAAGTGTAGAAGAATCACAGGTAAATACTGATACAAGTCTTATGAAAGACTTAGAAGCTGACTCACTAGATGCAGTAGAAATCATCATGGCAATTGAAGATGAATTTGATATTGAAGTTCCAGATGAAGATGCTGAAAAATTCCTATGTGTTGGTGACATCGTAAAATATGTTGAAGAAAAAACAAACTAATTATGAGATGAAAGCCCGCATATAGCGGGTTTTCATTTATACCTTTAGAAGGCTGGATTTTAAGAAGGAAAAAGAATAATGAAAAAAGGTTCAAAAATATCAAACGCAGTTATAAAGCGTTTACCTAGATATAGAAGATATCTTAATGAACTAAGGAGAAAAGGTGTAGATAAAATTTCTTCAAGGGAATTAAGTGATTTAATTGGTTACACTGCATCACAAATTAGACAAGACCTAAATAATTTTGGTGGTTTTGGACAGCAGGGTTACGGTTATAATGTTGAAGCATTATATAATGAAATTAGTAGTATTCTAGGCCTTGATAAAGAGTATAAGATGGTTATTGTAGGTGCGGGTAATTTAGGACAGGCAATTGCAAATCATACTTATTATTACAAGGCTGGCTTTGTAGTTGATTCATTATTTGAAGTGAATCCAAAACTTATAGGGCTAAAAATTAATGATATCACTGTACGTGATTATGAAGGCCTAGTAGAATATATTGAAGAAAATGAAATAGATATAGGAATTATTTGTGCCACAAAGGATGCAGCGCAAGAGGTTGCTGACAAAATGTCTTTTGCAGGTGTAAAAGGTATTTGGAATTTTGCACCAGTAGACTTAGAAGTGCCTGATCATATTGCAGTTGAAAACGTGCATTTAAGTGATGGATTACATTCTTTGGCATATCACATAAATAGAAACAATCATAAATAGTGAGCATAAATTAAAATAACCGTTTCATTCGAAACGGTTATTTGTATAGTAGAATTTATAGATTAACCTTCTACGATTGCATCAACAGGACATGCATTTGCACATGCACCACAATCGATACATTTGTCGCCATCGATAACTCTAGCTGCATCAGCTTCAGAGATAGCTTCTACAGGACATTCAGGTTCGCAAGCGCCGCAATTGATGCAAGCATCAGTAATTTTGTAAGCCATTATGATAATCCTCCTTTTTAAAATTGCTTCTAACTTGTTTAAAAGTTACCTAAATTATATCAAAGGGAAATGGAGAAGTAAAGATGAAAGTTTATTCTCTTGTTGGAAAAAGTGGAACTGGAAAAAGCTATCAAGCTATGACTTTGTGTGGGAAAAAGAATATTTCTGCAATTATAGATGATGGCTTGTTTATATATGAAAGTAGAATACTACAGGGACAGTCGGCTAAAAGGCAGACTACTAAAATAGGAGCAATTAAGACAGCCCTATTTACAGATGAAGAACATAGAAGAACTGTAGCAGAAAAAATTAAGGAAATTAATCCAGATAAAATTTTAATATTAGGAACATCAACTGGTATGGTAAACAGAATTGCGGAAAGATTAGAAATACCAGAAATTGAAGAAAGAATTTTTATTGAGGATATTACAACTGATGCTCAAAGAAAAGCGGCAAGGAAGCAAAGAGTGGAATTAGGTAAGCATGTTATTCCAGCTCCGGCAGGACAATTAAAAACAGATTTTTCAGGATACTTTTTACACCCACTTAGAATGATCAAAGGCTTTGGATTCGGAAGTCGAGAACATATGCAGGAAAGATCAGTAGTTAGACCTACTTATAGCTATTTAGGTGAGTTTTTTATTTCTGATAAGGTCATAAATGATCTTGTATATTATTTAGGTGGAAAAAATAAAGGTGTACATTCAATTATTAGGGTTCTTACTCAAAACACTAAAACGGGTATTGAATTAACTGTTATGGTAAATATGAAGTATGGTCACCATATCATGGAGTGTGCTAGAGAATTACAGAAAGAAATTACAGAAAATGTAGCATCTATGACAGCCTTTAATATAAATTCAGTTGATGTAGATGTAAGAGGTTTAATATAAGTCTAATAGATATTTGTATTTTGGAGAAGACAATGGTAATTAAAGAGAATATTAAAGATTTCAACTTGGATCACATATTTGATTGCGGTCAATGCTTTAGATGGAATAAAGAAGAGGATGCTAGCTATACTGGTATTGCCTTTGGCAAGCCAGTTAACATTAAATTTAAACCTTATGAACAAAACGGATTTGAAGGTCGTTTGGAAATAGATAATATTGATGAGGACGAATTCGATAAGTATTGGAGGAAGTATTTAGATTTAGATACTGATTATAGTGAAATAAAAGATACTTTAGCTAAAAAAGATTCGGTTATGTGTGAAGCAATCAAATCAGGACAAGGTATAAGAATATTAAAACAGGACACTTGGGAAACTTTAATATCCTTTATTGTTTCGCAAAATAACAATATACCAAGAATAAAAAAATGTATCGAAGGTCTATGTGAGCTTTTTGGACAAGATGTTGGTGTATATCGAGGCAGAACTTATTTTTCTTTTCCAGAAGTCGAAGTTTTGGCAAATCTGAATGAAGAGGACTTAGCGCCTATTAAGTTAGGTTATAGAGCAAAATATATAATTGAGACAGCAAAAAAAGTACTAAAAGACAATACTAGCGCAGAAGAACTTCAAAATACTGAAGAGCCACTAATAACCCTTGGAGCTTTACGTGAAATTGACAGCATAAAAGGGTATGAATATCTTACTAGTTTATGTGGAGTAGGTCCAAAGGTAGCAAACTGCATTTTGTTATTTGGTATATCAAAATATGAAAGCTTTCCGATAGATGTGTGGGTACGTCGTGTAATGAATAGGCTCTACAAAATAGAAGAAAATGATATGAAGAGCATGGCTGACTATGCTGATAAGCATTTTGGAAAGTATGGTGGTATAGCTCAACAATATTTATTTTATCATATAAGACAGTTGGAAAAATAATAATTAAGGAGATTGATATTACGTTGGGACCAATCGTAAATGCTATCACCGTAATAATATGTTCCTTGGCAGGAGCATATGTGATTAAAGGTGTACCAGAAAGATTTGAAAACTTAGTAATGAAAGCCATAGCCCTTTCTCTTATTTATTTAGGTATAGCAGGAGCTTTAAATAATAATAGAGTAATGATTTTAATTTTAAGCTTAGTCTTAGGGGCTATTATCGGAGAAGCTATTGATATAGATAAACAAATGAATAAATTTGGTAAATGGGCAGAAAAGAAAATGGGTTTCTCAGAAGGGAATTTTGCTAAAGGTTTTGTAAATGCCTCTATTTTATTTTGCACAGGCTCAATGGCAATAGTTGGATCTTTAGAAAGTGGACTTCAAGGAAACCATGAAATGCTTTTTGCGAAATCTATATTGGATGGTGTTATAGCTATCATATTTGCATCACAGTTGGGTATTGGTGTTTTATTCTCAGCAATCCCAGTTCTTCTATATGAAGGAGGAATTGCTTTAGGTGCTACGTTTATGAAGGGATTGCTTACGCAAGAGATTATTACAGAGATGTCTGCGGTAGGGAGCCTTTTAATAGCGGCCATAGGCTTTAATTTTATGGAAGTTAAGCACATAAAAGTTGCAAACCTAATACCAGCTATATTTCTACCATGGCTATTTTTAGTTCTTGAAGGAATGTTTACATAAAACAATAAAAAGTTAACAACACAATATTTAATAAGATTTTAAATGATTGACATACCTCGAATATCTAGATGATATTATACATAGATATTTGAGGTATTTTATTGTTTTGAATAAAGGAGAAAATTATAATGGGTCTAATCCATATTTCAAAAAAGTAAGAGCATACATAAACAATGACAAACTAGAATATTATAGATGGACAGACTTAAATACAAATGCTGAATTTGTAGAAAATAAAAACTAAACAATTTTTACTAAATAATCAAAAAAACTATTGACTTTGAATGATATTAGTTTAAAATAATAATTAGCACTCAGATATGATGAGTGCTAACAAATAGATAATAATTAAAAATATATATATCAAACAGGAGGTATAGAAAATGAGTTTTGGAATTAAGCCACTTGGCGCTAGAGTAGTTATTAAGATGGTTGAAGCTGAAGAAAAGACTAAAAGCGGTATTGTTCTTCCGGGTCAAGCTAAAGAACAGCCACAGATGGCAGAAGTTGTTGCTGTAGGTCCTGGAACAGATGAAGAAAAAATGGAATTAAAAGTTGGAGATAAAGTTGTATTTGCAAAGTATGCAGGTAGCGAAATCAAGTATGATGGCGCTGAATATACAATTATGGGTCAAAAAGATATTTTGGCAATTGTAGAGTAATCAAAGGAGGTAATTGAAAATGGCTAAAGATTTACATTATGGGGAAGATGCTAGAAGAAAATTACAGGCAGGTGTTGATCAGCTTGCAAATACAGTAAAAATTACATTAGGTCCTAAGGGAAGAAATGTTCTTATTGAAAAGAAGTTTGGCTCACCACTTATTACAAATGATGGTGTAACTATTGCTAGAGAAATTGAACTTGAAGATGCAGTAGAAAATATGGGAGCACAGTTAGTTAAAGAAGTTGCAACAAAAACAAATGATGTAGCTGGAGATGGTACTACTACTGCAACACTTCTTGCACAGATCATTATCAAAGAAGGATTTAAAAATGTAGCAGCAGGTGCAAACCCTATGATCTTAAAGAAAGGTATTCAGGGAGCTGTAGATGTAGCTGTTGAGGAAATAAAAAACATTTCTAAAAATGTTGAAAGCAAAGATAGTATTGCTCAGGTTGCTTCAGTATCAGCTGCTGATTCAAATATTGGAGAATTAATTGCAGAAGCTATGGAAAAGGTTGGAAAAGATGGTGTTATCACTGTTGAAGAATCAAAATCTATGGGAACAACTCTAGAAGTTGTTGAAGGTATGCAATTTGATAGAGGATATTTATCAGCTTACATGGTAAATGATACTGAAAAGATGGAAGCTAATATGGAAAATCCATATATCTTATTAACAGATAAAAAGATTTCAAGTATTCAGGATTTACTTCCTATCTTAGAACAAATTGTTCAGCAAGGAAGAAAGCTTCTAATCATAGCTGAAGATGTTGATGGAGAAGCTCTTGCAACATTAGTAGTAAACAAATTAAGAGGTACTTTTGATTGTGTTGCTATTAAGGCTCCAGGTTTTGGTGATAGAAGAAAAGCTATGATGGAAGACATCGCTATTTTAACTGGTGGTACAGTTATATCTGAAGAAGTTGGTTATGACATCAAAGAAGCAACATTAGATATGCTAGGTACTGCTGCATCAGTTAAGGTAACTAAAGAAAACACAGTTATCGTTGGTGGTTCTGGTGCTGCTGAAGAAATTAAGAATAGAGTTAAGCAAATTAAAGGTCAGGTTGAAGAAACAACTTCAGAATTTGATAGAGAAAAGCTTCAAGAAAGACTTGCAAAACTTTCAGGTGGCGTAGCAGTTATTAAAGTAGGTGCTGCAACTGAAACTGAGCTTAAGGAAAGAAAATTAAGAATTGAAGATGCTCTAAACGCAACTAAGGCTGCTGTTGAAGAAGGTATTGTAGCCGGTGGTGGTGTTGCTCTTGCAAATGCTATTCCTGCTGTAGGAAAGTATGTTGAAACACTTACAGGAGATGAAAAAACTGGTGCTACAATTATCATGAGAGCTTTAGAAGAACCAGTTAGACAGATTGCTGAAAATGCTGGATTTGAAGGTTCTGTAGTTGTTGCTGAAGTTAAGAACAGCAAGATTGGTGTAGGATTTAATGCTACAACTGAAGAGTATGTTGATATGATTGGAGCTGGTATTGTAGACCCTGCTAAGGTTACTAGATCAGCTTTACAGAATGCTTCATCTGCATCAGCTATGTTACTTACAACTGAAGCTGGTATCGTAGATGTAAAGAAAGATGAACCAGCTGCAGCTATGCCTCCAATGGGCGGCGGTATGCCAGGAATGATGTAAGAAAAAAACTGATAGAGAATAATTACTAAAATGGAGAATGGCTCAATATTTATTATGAGCCATTCTTTTTGTATTATATTGAAATGTAGGATTTGTTGTGGTAAAGTTAAGAAAAAATAATAGAGTATAAGTGAGGTGATAAAATGGAGACCATTTTAATTATAGATGATAGCTTTTTTAATGTTAGCATCTTAAAAGATATGTTGCAAAAAGATTATAATATTATTTATGCTAATGATGGTGAAAAAGGATTTGAAATAGCAAAAGTAATGCAACCTTCACTTATTCTTTTAGATATAGAAATGCCTGGACTAAATGGTTTTCAAGTCATGGAAAAATTGCAGGCACAAAATCAGACACAGCAAATACCAGTTGTATTTTTGACTGGTGTTGATGATACTGCAACTGAGGAAAAAGCTTTCTTTTATGGTGCAGTAGATTACATAAGAAAGCCTTTTTGTTGCAATGTAGTTTGTGCTAGAGTTCGTACGCATATTAATATGTTTAGATATAGAAGAATGCTTGAAACACAAATGTATGTAGATGTTTTGACAGGATTATATACTAGAACACACTGTATAAATTATCTAGCTAAACAATGGAAAAATTGCATTGAAGAAGAGGTTCCATTTTCTATAGGAATTGCAGATATAGATTTCTTTAAAAGGGTAAATGATACCTATGGACACCAAGAAGGCGATAGAGTTTTAAATATTGTAGCAAATACTATAAAAGATGCCATGCCAAAAGGTAATAATTATGTTTCCCGTATGGGTGGTGAGGAATTCTTTCTTATTGTTGTTGGTGAAAAAAGCAAAAGAGCTTCTGAGATTATGCAGAATGTGTGTGATTGTATTAGAAATAAAAAAATCCCTAGAAACTTAAATTATCATGATGAAAAAATAAGCAAAAATATGGAAGAAGAAATAAGGGTAACAATTAGTATAGGTGGAAGTACTATAGTACCATCAAAGGGAGATTTGGTAGATGATTTTATATCAATAGCCGATAAAATGTTATATAAAGCAAAAGAAAATGGTAGAGATCAAGTTGTATGGATTTAGAAATTAAAGGAGATAATATGCAGTAATGGAGAAAGAAAATGTGGTAGGAAATTTTTCTAAATATGTAATACCATCAATGCTTACTATGATACTGACAGGGTTTTATGGTATAGTAGATGGTTTTTTTATTGGACAAGCTTTAGGCGATAACGGATTAGCTGCAATAAATATAGCATGGCCTTTGACAAGCTTAATATGCTCAATAGGAATAGGAGTAGGGACCGGCGGTGCTATTATTATATCTATAAAGAAAGGTAGTGGAGATTTAGAAGAGTCCAAAAAGGTAGAAGGGGCAACTATAGTCTTACTACTTACTATTTCTATTATATTTACAATGGTATTTTCTGTTTTTTCACCTCAGTTACTACGTATATTAGGTGCAGTGGGAATTACATATGAATATGGACTTAGTTATATGAAGGTCATAGCATGGGGTACTACTTTTCAAATAATGGGAGCAGGCTTGACACCTATATTAAAAAATTTAGGCAAGCCAGTTTTTGCTATGATCATTATGGTCATAGGGATGTTTACCAATATTTTTTTAGACTGGATAACTTTATATCTTTTAGATTGGGGCCTTGCCGGAATTGGTTTTGCTACTTGTGCGGCACAAGCTTTAGTTGCTATTTTAGCAGCATTTGCAGTTTCAAAAGAAAAGCTTTGTAATAAATGGTATATTTTAGATATCGAAAGAAGCAAAGAAATATTAAAAATAGGTGCATCTCCATTTGGGTTA
>DAMCXN010000005.1:20253-23833 GCA_032096995.1 Aminipila sp. | reverse complement strand
CTCCAGGTGTTGTTATTATTTTGACTAACTTACAGGCACTTAATTATGGTGGTACAAAGGCAGTAGCTGTGTATACGGTTATGTCTTATGCTGCATATCTTGTATATAGTCTAATGCAGGGGCTTGCAGATGGTGTTCAGCCGATTATCAGCTTTTGTAAGGGAGCAAAAGACTATAAAGGCTTAAAATATGCAATGAAGAAGGTTTTTATCTGGGCAGGAATTTTAAGTATAATACTTATGATTGTAACTACAGCAGTAAGATACAGATTTCCAATACTCTATGGTGTTTCACAGGAAGTAGCAATAGACTCAATATCAGCCATGTTTGCCCTTGTTTTAGCTATACCATTTATTGCAATTGCTAGAATTATGTCTGCATATTTTTATGCTATAGACGATGGAAGAAAATCTTCCATACTTGTCTATGCTGATCCTTTTTTCTTTACGCCATTGTTTTTGGTTACACTTCCTTTACTATTTGATATTGTTGGTATATGGCTTGCATACCCATTTACGCAAATAGCCTTAACTATACTGGCATTTTTTATTAATTTTAAGCAGTGGAATTGTAACAAGCTTTTTTTATGTAGAAATAAGGTTATTAAATAATAAATTTGTACAAGTTATTACAAGTAATTATAATTAGAAGTTATACCTGTATGTATTAGTGATATCAGTGATATTTTGAGAAAAATTCTTTTTTTAGTTTAACTACTTGACCATTCATTATAATGATTCCTATCATGTTTGGAAGAATAGTTATACCTAATATTACATCTAAAAAACCAAATACAGATTCTAAACCGCATAAAGCACCAGCTAAAATGGCTAGGATATAAAATATTTTTAGGATTTTTGCTATTTTAGTACCAAAGAAGAATTCACATTGCTTTTCACCATAGAAGACTTCAACTATTATAGTAGAAATTACAAATAAAAGCATGCAAAGAGAGACAAGTAATCCTCCTACAGTATTTCCTAATACGGACTGAAATGCCAACGTAGGCATAGAAGCGGCAAAGGAAGGCTCTACTTGATTCCAGATACCAGTAGATAGAACAACTAAAGCTGATAGTGTGCAAATAATTAGACTAGATACTGTGATTTCAAATACTCCCCACAGACCTTGCCTGACAGGATGGTCTGTTGTGGCAGCAGAATGAGCCAGTGCAGCCGTTCCCATACCAGCTTCACATGAATAAGTGCCACGAGCCACGCCCCATCTTATACTAGCAGCAAAGCTTGAGCCGGCCAAACCACCTATAGTAGAAGATGTATTGAAAGCCGATTTAAAGATTAAAGCAAAAACATCTGGTATGGCACTAATATTTGCAGCAATAACTATTAATGCTCCTATTATATAAGCACTTGCCATAACAGGGACAATTTTTGAAGTTACATTGGCAATACGAGTTATGCCGCCATATGCAACAATAGCCACAAGAATAGTTAGAACTATGCCTGTATTTAATTTGTCTACACCCATCACGGCTACTGTTTGTGTAGCTGAGACAGATTGAGCGGCAACTGAAGCTGCTAATATTATCATGGTAAAAAAGGCATATATTATTGCGATGGTTTCTCCAATTGTTTTATTAGGAAAACCAGATGCAAGGTAATACATAGGCCCACCAACAAACTGCCTGTCTTCATTGACTTCACGATATTTAATACCAAGGACTATTTCTGAAAATTTTGTAGCACATCCTAAAATGGATACAACCCACATCCAAAAAACAGCACCAGGTCCGCCAAAAGCGATGGCAATAGGTACACCAACAATATTTGATGCTCCCACAGTTGAAGCTAGAGCCGTTGTTGCGGCTTGAAATGGAGGTACTGTTCCTTGTCCTTTGCTTTTTTTGAATATAGTACCAAAGGTTTGTTTTAATATATAAGGATAATATCGGACTTGGAAAAAACCAAGTCTAATAGAGAGGAAGATTCCTCCGCCAAGAATAAGAATCAACATAGGAGGACCCCACATCCAATTGGACATGGAGCCTATAAGATAAACTAAGTTATTCATAATAAATTACTCCATTTCTTAATATGAAATCAGAGAGTGGAGATTGTGTTTTTATTATAAATCATTAATCAATTGCATTATAATTTCGGGAACAATCTTTTCTATATCGGGTAGATAAACACGTTCGCTCCATTGATGTATATCTTCAGATCTTGGTCCTAGATACAAACAAGGGGTGTCTAATTCAGCACTTGCCTCGAAAGGGATATCGTAAAGCGAGGATGGTAGGCTGAGATTTGACATAAGCTCTCTTTCGGTTTTAGGGTCTACACATGTCATGTAACTGATATCTCCCATACCAGTGAAATAAGGGGTAAGATTCAATGGTAATTTGTATTTATCATATGTAATCTTAGAAATACTATTTTTAAATACTGACATGTCTTTATCCATATATTCATTGCATACGGCAGGATAATATGGCGGTGCAATACCTACAACAACAAGAGGATTTGTAATACAGGAAGCTTTAATCATTTCCTGCATATATGCAATACTTGCAGTTTGTAGAGTATATTCTTGAGACATAATCTTTTTATGAAGTTTATCTTCAAGATTTGATTTGAATTCACCATAGTCTGAACGTATTTGTGCAACTTTGCTCTCCAGCTCAGATAAAGTGATAACTTCTATCTGAAGATCAAGTTTATCATCTTCACCAATTAGGTTCTTTTCAAGGGTAAATTTAAAACTTTCTTCATATTTCTTTAAAATTGTATCCATAGAAGTTTTACATATATCTTCTATTTTTTTCATGATAATAGGAGGGTTTTTACCATTTAAGAAAAGGACATTAACACAAGCGACAGCAAAATCTGGTATTGAAACATCATATGTATTTTTTAGATCCTTCATAATCTGTACAATAGGCACTTGTGAAGAAACTCCTAAATCTTCAGTGGTAAGCTCAGGATTTAAATCTATATTTCTAACTATTTCAGCTAACATATGAACCGCGTTTAAACCTTTTAAAGGCTCTGCACAGTGTGAAACTTTTCCCTTAGTAACGATCATAGGAAGAAGTTTTCCTGTTCCTCCGTTATATACAATAAATTCATTAGGTTTGTTAAATTGTGGTTCTGAAATTACTGTAAGTTTGTAATCTAAATTAAACTTTCTTTTTAGCTCAAGATAAATAGGTAATGAAATTAAAGTACCAGCAGATATATTTTCTTCATCAGATACTGCCGTAAACAGAATATTGACCTGGGGATTTTCACAAGTCAAAAGGGTATAAAGTGCCATGGCAACCCCAGACTTCATATCTGCAACCCCTCTACCAAACATCCAATTAAGATCTTTTAAATCTGACTTTAATTTTTCATTGGTTAAAGAAAGTTCAGAGATTTTTTGTTTTAGTATTTCAGGTGATAAAGCATATGGTTTTAACTCACCATAACAGTCAATTTCAACTGCATCATAATGACCAGATAGAATAATGGTTTTATTAGTAGTACCTTTTTTTAAAGCCCATATTACAGGTCGATTGAAAATATCGCCTCTAGTTTCAGTTCCCCAATACTCAGGATGTTCTTGAAAATAAGGATCG
>DAMCXN010000005.1:18566-20243 GCA_032096995.1 Aminipila sp. | reverse complement strand
GATCGCTTGAAATATAGGAACTAATTTTGTTGGCAACATTTACCTCAAGAGCAGTACCTGTGTCGCTTTGAATTGAGACTAAATCAAGTACAATTTGTTTTACTGAATAGTTTTTTTCCATTGTGTCTTTCCTCCTTGTGTAGGCTTCAACACTTATGTATTGTATGCTATTTGACTATTAAAAAAGAACACAGATACATATAAATCTTGAAACCAATTTATTAATTTTATTAAATTCCATATCTTTGACACTTTTTTATGAGAGTTGAATGATCAACTCCGAGAGCCTTCGCAGCCTTTCTTTTAGAACCATACTTATCTATGGCATCTTTAATAATATCTTTTTCAAAATCTACAACAGCTTGTTTTAAATTAGATTGATTTTTATCTAAATAATATTTTTTAGTGGTATTTCGCTCTATATTATTGTCGTTAATATTTTCTTCTTTAAAATCTGATATTCCAGCATTTAAAAGAAAAAGTTTTTGCTTCAGTGATACTTCTAATTCTTTTGGGATATTAGAATTTAAAGCATTATTTAATGTATTAATAGTACTCTCACATAGGTTTAAAAGTCTTGTTTCTTTACCCATAAAAGCCTCCAAAGGTAAATATTTACTGTATTTTTTATATTGTAACATAAAGTAACATAAAAAATCAGATTGCCTCAAAAAAATTACAATGTAGATATACATACAAAGTTAATCTTTTAAAACAATCTGATTTACATAATCAATATTTAAATTTAAGTAAATAACTTATTCTTATTTGCTTGAACCATTTTTGCTGATTTTTAGAACTACACCACTAAGTGCTAATAATGCCAAAATGTTGGGGATAACCATTAATCCATTAAAAAAGTCTGCTAACTCCCATACCAAATCGACCTTCAACATTGAACCTAGGATGATAAATAGTACCACTAGACAGGAATAAATTTTAACTGCTTTTTCTCCTAGAAGGTATTTAACGTTGATGGCCCCGAAGAAGTGCCAACTGAGAATTGTTGAAAATGCAAAGAATAATAGGCAAATTGCAACAAAGATATCTCCCCAACTTCCAAAGCAGTTAACGAATGCGGCCTGTGTTAAGGCTGTACCTGTTTTACCTGAAGACATTGCTCCAGTACAAAGAACAGAAAAAGCTGTAAGATTTAAAATAATAAATGTATCGATAAAGACACTAATCATAGCTCTAAGCCCTTGTTCATGAGGAGTTCTGGCGGTAGCACGTGCATGTGCATGTGGGGTGGAACCCATACCAGCTTCATTTGAAAACAGACCTCGAGCTACACCATAACGGATAGCTTCCTTCATAGTGATACCTGCGGCACCACCAAGCATAGCCTCTGGCCTAAATGCACATACAAAAATCAACTTAAATGCTGCAGGTATGTTTGAGATATTCATTAATAATAAGAGAATACTCCCTACTATATATACGAAAGCCATAAGAGGAACAACCTTTTCTACCACTGTTGCAAGACGTTTAGTACCACCGATAAAAATAAATGCAGCAGCAACTGCAAGAAGTATACCTATTATGATTGGGTTAAAATCAATACCTCTAGATATAAAGGTTTCTGCAAAAGCGCTTCCGATTGAGTTTGATTGTACCATATTTCCCATAAAGCCTAGGGCAAGTATTATGAAAATAGCAAATGCTGATGCTAGTATT
>DAMCXN010000005.1:5969-18556 GCA_032096995.1 Aminipila sp. | reverse complement strand
TGCCTTATGTAATAAACTGGCCCACCAGTAATTTGACCATCAGAGCCAATTTCTTTATATTCTTGAGCAAGGGTTGCTTCAGCATAAATAGTGGACATACCAAAGAATGCACTAATCCACATCCAGAATATTGCGCCAGGACCGCCTGAAATAAGTGCAGTAGCTGCACCAGCGAGGTTACCAGTACCAACCTGCCCAGCAATGGCGGTGGTAATTGCCTGAAATGGGGTCATTTCTCCGTTTTCACTTTTGGTTCCATTAAAGCTGAAATCTTTAAAAAGAAGTTTACAACCTTCACCAAATTTTCTTACTTGAATAAATTTTAGTTTAAAGGTAAACATTATTCCTGTACCACAAAGAAGAATGATAAGGAGAATACCCCATAAAAATCCATTTAATTTTACTACTAGTTCTAACATAATTATTCTCTCCATTCATGATTTAATCCAACTTGTCAAATGAAATACTGTAAAAAGCAATAACCACAGTATGGATTAATTAAAACAATAAAATAAGAGCTGATTGGTTATCAGCTCTCTGGGAGTAGAACATTTGCATACAATAGGTAAGTTGTATATTCCATATTTGTAGTCAGTTGTACTTCCTGAAGCAAATAATAAAAAAATCCGAAACCTGTTCAATTGAACGGGCTCGGACACCACATACTTAAAAAACCTATTGTTTTGATTTGTATGCCCTGTCCTTTTGCCTGAGAGATCGCTAGACCGTATTGTCTAACTTACACCTTCGGCGCTCGTGAATATCTGCTACAAATCGAATAGCAGAGTGAGACTCTCCAGAGTTGTTAACGTTTTCGGCGTCAACGGAAACACATTAGCATATAAAAAAGATAATTGCAATATAAAAATAAAAATTCGGAATAATTGAAAGATTTGCAAAAGGGCGTAATGTGAAGATAGTTGTTGAATAATAACGATATTTGGGATACAATATATAATTAAACTTTTAAGTACTTTTATTAAGGTGGTTAGGGAAATTGAGACATCATACATTAACAATTTATATTATTACAGCATTATTAATAAATCAGCTTTTTATTGCGTATATATCTATACCACTGTTGCAAGGAAATCGGATTACTGGGGGAAGTAGATCTGATATTTTACTTGTTAAAGAAGATGAGACATTGGTTATAACTCCGAACAATGATTGGCAAGTAAGAAAGAAGGCCGATGTAAAACCTAAAGTTGTGGTTGAATCGGAGGAAAGTATAGCAAGAAGGGCAGCTTTAAAGAGCGATAAAGAGAAAGGCTTGTTTATTCTTGTTAATAAACAGCATGCTTTAGATTCGGACTATAAGCCTGAAGATTTAGCAGAGATTAAGTATTTTGCACCTGATCGTTCTTCGGCAGGAAGGTTTATGAGGGCAGAGGCAGCGGATGCCTTTCATAGGTTGTCAGAGAGTGCGGCTCAAGAAGGGCACGAGATAATAATTACTACAGCTTATCGTTCATATAATTTTCAATCGATATTATATAATAACTATGTTAAAAATTATGGACAAGAAGAGGCAGATACTTTCAGTGCACAACCAGGTAAAAGTGAACATCAGACGGGGTTAGCTGCAGATGTAAGTTCTCCGTCGGTAAATTATCAATTAAAAAAAGAATACATTAATACTCCTGAAGGGAAATGGCTTAGTGAGAATGCACATAGATTTGGATTTATAATACGTTTTCCTAAAGGTAAAGAAGATATTACAGGTTATATGTATGAGCCGTGGCATATTCGTTATGTTGGAAAGACGGCAGCAAAAGAGATTTATGAAAAGGGTATTACCTTAGAAGAATTTTTAGAAAAGGAGATTTAATATGGCGCACTATTTTGAAGAACCATCAAGAACATTTAACGAATATTTACTAGTACCAGGTTACTCAAATAAGGATTGTACACCAACAAATGTAAGTTTGAAAACACCAGTAGTAAAGTTTAAGAAAGGTGAAGAACCTGCGATAAAAATGAATATTCCACTAGTTTCAGCTATAATGCAATCTGTTTCAGATGATAAAATGGCAATTGCTTTAGCTAAAGAAGGTGGAATTTCTTTTATTTATGGATCACAGTCAATTGAAAATCAGGCAGAAATGGTTAGAAGAGTTAAAAGTCACAAGGCGGGATTTGTAACGAGCGATTCAAATCTTAGACCAGATCAGACTTTAGCAGATGTATTAGCATTAAAAGAAAGAAGTGGTCACTCTACTATAGCTATTACAGATGATGGAACAGCAGAAGGAAAGATTCAGGGAATTGTTACAAGCAGAGACTATAGAGTAAGTCGTATGGATACAAGTACAAAGATTTCTGAATTTATGACACCATTTTCTTCTTTAATTTATGCAGAAGAAGGTTGTACATTATCTGAGGCAAATGATATGCTTTGGGACAATAAGTTAAATGCACTTCCTATCATTGATAAGAACCAGAGATTAACTTATTTTGTTTTCCGTAAGGATTATGATTCACATAAAGACAATCCAAATGAACTTCTTGATTCTCATAAGAGATATGTTGTAGGAGCAGGAGTAAATACAAGAGACTATGAAGAAAGAATTCCGGCATTGGTTGAAGCTGGTGCAGATGTTTTATGTATTGACTCTTCAGAAGGATTTTCAGAATGGCAAAAGGACACTATTGCTTTTGTAAGAGAAAAGTATGGTGATACTGTTAAAATTGGAGCCGGTAATGTTGTAGATGGCGAAGGATTCAGATATCTTGCAGAAGCTGGTGCTGATTTTATTAAAATCGGTATTGGTGGAGGTTCAATCTGTATTACAAGAGAACAAAAGGGTATTGGACGTGGACAGGCTACAGCTACTATTGATGTAGCAAAGGCTAGAGATGAATACTTTGAAGAAACAGGTATCTACATTCCAATCTGTTCAGATGGTGGTATTGTATATGACTATCACATGACTTTAGCTCTTGCTATGGGTTCAGATTTTATCATGCTTGGAAGATACTTCTCAAGATTTGATGAATCACCAACAAATAAGCTTATGGTTAACGGAACTTATGTTAAGGAATACTGGGGTGAAGGTTCTAATAGAGCTAGAAACTGGCAGAGATATGACCTTGGTGGTGACAGCAAGCTTAAGTTTGAAGAAGGTGTTGATTCATATGTTCCTTATGCAGGAAGTCTTAAGGATAATGTAACTCTTTCATTAAATAAGGTTAAGTCAACTATGTGTAACTGCGGAGCATTATCTATTCCTGATTTACAGAAGAATGCAAAGATTACGTTAGTTTCAGCAACAAGTATTGTTGAAGGTGGAGCACATGACGTTATTCTTAAGAATACAGATAATAACTCAGTAAGATAGGCTTGTCTTTTTTCCGTTATGCTTCGGTTTGCGGCTCAAGCGGTGCTCACGTACTATTAGTACGTTCCGCTCCGTTTCGCTTGCAACTTTGTGCATAACGAAAAAATTGTGCGCCTATGTATTTAAAAGATATATAGATTTTCGAATTAAGATAGAAAGAGGAGAACTATGCAGCAAGAGAAGATTATTGTACTAGACTTTGGTGGACAGTATAATCAGTTAATTGCAAGAAGAGTAAGAGAATGTAATGTTTACTGTGAAGTACATCCTTATACTTTAAGCGTTGAGAAGATAAAAGAAATTAATCCGAAGGGTATTATTTTTACTGGAGGTCCTAACAGTGTTTATGGCGAAGATTCTCCACAGTGTCCTGAAGAATTATATAACATTGGTATTCCTATTTTAGGGCTTTGCTACGGAGCACAACTTCTTGCTCACCAACTTGGAGGTAAAGTTGAAACTGCTCCCGTTTCTGAATACGGAAAAACAGAATTAACAGTAGATAATAATTCAGTTCTATTTAAGAATGTTTCAGAAAAGACTATAGTATGGATGAGTCATACTGACTATATAGCAGAAGCACCAGAAGGCTTTAAGGTTGTAGCATCTACACCAGTTTGTCCAATTGCAGGTATGGAATGCCCAGAAAGAGGATTGTATGCTATGCAGCATCATCCAGAGGTTAACCATACTCAGGAAGGTACAAAGATGCTAGAAGCCTTTGTAAAAGATGTATGTGGGTGTAAGGGCGAATGGAAGATGGATTCTTTTGTTGAAAACACAATAAAGGAAATCAAAGAAAAAGTAGGCGATGGTAAAGTACTTTGTGCATTATCAGGTGGAGTTGATTCATCTGTAGCAGCAGTTCTTCTTTCAAAGGCTGTTGGTAAGCAGTTAACTTGTGTATTTGTAGACCATGGTCTTTTAAGAAAAGATGAAGGTGATGAGGTTGAGGCTGTATTTGGTCCTGAAGGAGAGTACGACTTAAACTTTATCAGAGTAAATGCACAGGAAAGATTCTATAGCAAACTTGCAGGAGTAGAAGAACCTGAGCAGAAGAGAAAGATTATCGGCGAAGAGTTCATCAGAGTATTTGAAGAGGAAGCTAAGAAAATTGGTAAGGTAGATTTCCTTGTACAGGGAACTATTTATCCAGACGTAATCGAAAGTGGACTTGGAAAATCAGCGGTTATTAAGTCACACCACAATGTAGGTGGACTTCCTGATTATGTTGATTTCAAAGAAATCATTGAACCACTTCGTATGTTATTTAAGGATGAAGTTAGAAAAGCTGGTCTTGAGCTAGGTATCCCAGAATACTTAGTATTCCGTCAGCCGTTCCCAGGTCCTGGTCTTGGTATCAGAATCATCGGTGAAGTATCAGCTGAAAAGGTTAAGATTGTTCAGGAAGCTGATGCTATTTGGAGAGAAGAAATCGCAAAAGCTGGTGTTGATAAGGAAATAAATCAGTACTTTGCAGCTCTTACAAATATGCGTTCAGTAGGCGTAATGGGAGATTTCAGAACTTACGACTACGCAGTAGTGCTTCGTGCAGTAACAACTTCAGATTTTATGACAGCAGAGTCAGCAGAAATCCCTTGGGAAGTGCTTGGCAAGGTTACAACTAGAATTGTAAATGAAGTTAGCGGAGTTAATAGAGTGTTCTATGATTGTACGGGGAAACCGCCTGCTACGATCGAGATGGAATAATAAACATAAATCCCACAGACCTTGAAATATAGGTGCTGTGGGATTTTATTTTTAGAAAAAGTACTAAAAAGGTACTATTTATAGATTATCTAATGCTGTTGCAATTTCACTTTGCTTGCTTGGATATAGATGTCCGTAAGTGTTTAAAGTAGTTTCCACCTTTTCATGGCCAAGACGTTCAGCTATCAAAAGAGGGGAAAATCCAAGTTCAATTAATAGGCTTGCATGACTATGTCTAAGGTCATGGAGTCTTATTTTTTTTGCGCCTGTAGATTTACAACCACGTCGCATTTCATGTACTAAAAAATGTTTTGTAAATTCAAATAGTCGTGCATCGGGCTGTAAGTCATATAAAGCTGCTTGATATTGAGTAAGACATTCATGTAGCAATTTAGGTATAGTTATTGTCCTATTACTTTTTGGTGTCTTAGGTGATGTTATAATGTCTCTACAATTAAGCCTAGTATAAGATTTATTAATTGTGATAGTTGTATCTGTAATATCTGATGGAGTAAGAGCCATGAGTTCACCAATACGCATACCGGTGTAATAGAGTGTCATAAAAGCTGCATATGATTGAGGCTTGTCTTTCACCCCTTCAATAAAGGTTTTAAATTCTTGTTTAGTCCAAAAATCCATCTCTTCTGCTTTGGCTTTTCCTATGCTCCCAGCACTACGGCATGGATTAGAAGCAAGACCATAATATTTAACACCATAATTAAAGATAGCTGTAAGCTGATTATTAACGGTTTTTATATAAGTTTGGCTATATGGCTTGCCATGTTTATCTCTCATAGCTATAAGCTCATTTTGCCAACTCCTTATGTGTGAAGCTTTAATGTCACATACTTTCATGTTCTCAAAGTAGGGTAGCACCTTTAACTCAATAATATATTTCTTAGTGTTCATAGTAGTTTCTTTTAGTCTATGGGCCATATCTTCAAGATATATTTCCACAAGAGAACTAAATAGCATATCCGGATTAGCTGCTTGTTTATCAAGAAATGCTCGCTCCCATGCTTGAGCTTCTTTTTTAGTTTTAAAACCGGACTTCTTTTTCTGCTGTTGGTTTCCTTGCCAGTCTTTATAGTAGAACTTGCAGAACCAAGTATTGTTTTTATCATTTTTATACGATGGCATAAAAATAACCTCTCTTTCATTTGTATTGAAATTAGAGGCTATACATGATACAATTCTATTGCGAGTAGGGTTGTATCAGTACAGCCTATTTTATTTAAACCTCTTGGGAGTTGGTAGCTCCTGAGGGGTTTTTTATTTTTACTGAGCCTAATTTTCGGCCGAGCCATTTTTGGCTTGGTGGCTGGCATAATTTTATGCTGCCCTATTTTAATGTGCCTGTCTCACCGACACGTTATTAAGGTAACATCATCACTAAATGACGAGTCGTATTTTCGGCCGGTTAGATAAATTAAAAGGGGGTAGCTACTACCGACACCCTTACTAATGGTGGGGTGCCGATTCGGTAGGTCGTCATATGACGAAGGTGTTGCTAAATTGGACACACCTTAAAATGTGTTAGTCTTGCTTATCCTTACGTTTTGATAAAATATACTTCTTAAAACTTTCTATTTCTTCAATTTCTTCAGGGGTAAAATCTTCATAAACAAGTTTTTTAGCCTCATTCATAGTTGTTTTTTTCATAACTTTATGAAAGCTTTTAGTGTATTCCTCTGATAGAGAAGGGATTAGCATACCTATAAAAACGTTCAGAACATCGCAAATTTGTTCTAGTACGTTTATAGGAGGCTCTATTATTCCGTTTTCATATTTTTGAATTGTGCTTGCAGTTTTTCCTATTTTATCTCCCAATTCAGCCTGAGTCATTCCTTTAAGTTTTCTATATTGTTTTAATCTTGAACCAATTTCCTTTATATCTAATTCACTCATTATTATACCTCCTTACACATTTAAAATATCATATTACTCATTTAAAATCAACAAAAATATAAAAAAGTATTGACAAATATATTTAAAATGAGTATCTTTAAATAAAGACGCATTTAAAATGAGTAAAAGGGGGTGAGAAAATGTTATTGAATAAGCAGGCAATAAACTTAGCTCTTGCTAATAATGCTATGAATATCAAAGACTTGGCTGCGGTTACTGGTATTACAGTTTCAGCAATCAGTAAAGGATTGAATGGACCGGTCCATATGAGGTTAAAAAACATAGGTCTAATAGCTAAAGCTTTAGACCTACCAGTGGAACAGATTACATTAAAGGAGAACTAAGTTATGAAAAAAAGTTATTTAACATGTAAAGAAGTTATGGAGATTACCGGAGTAGCAGAATCGAAAGCCTATCAGTTTATTAATCAGATTAATAATGAGCTGAAAAAGCAAGGTTTTCTCACTGTGGCGGGTAAAGTTTCTAAGAAGGCATTTTTTGAGCGATATCCGGTTGATGATGACGTGAGGGAGGCGTATTAATGGCATTAAGCATTGAAGAAGTTGCTGCAAGATTTGAAGGTGTATCCGGATATGGAAATAAACGTCAAGCCAAATGTCCATGTCATGTTGATAAAGAGGCTAGCCTAAGTATTACGGCTAAAGACGGTAAGATATTGTTACATTGTCATGCTGATTGTCATTGGAAAGATATAGCTGAAGCTGTAGGATTAAGTCCTGAGGATATAGGAAATAAGCCTAAAGAGTGGAAGGACAAGCTTGAAAAGTATATGAATAACACTATAGAAGCTGTGTATGACTATAAGAATGAAAAAGGATATTACCTTTATACCAAGGTGAGATTTAAAGATAAGAAAATGATACAGGGCATTATAGACAAGGAAGCAGACTTTTTTAACATGAAGGTAGGAAAGCTTGAAAAAACATTGTACAGACTCCCGGAACTTATTAAGGCCGTAAGAGAGGGCTATCCAGTATATATTGTTGAAGGAGAAAAAGACGTTGAGACAATGCGAAAACTTGGATATACAGCAACTACAGCCGGAGGGGTTAGTAATTGGAGAAAAGAGTTTGCACACTACTTTACTGGTGCAAGGGTCATAGTGTTACCGGATAATGATGAGCCAGGACTAAAATTAAAAGACGAGATGTTGAGAGACTTAAAGCATTATGCACATAGTACTAAATGGTTAATAACATCTAAAGCTGAAAAAGGTGATGTCTCAGACTACATATTAAAAGAGGGCCATGATAAGGAAGATTTAAAAGCTCTTATTAAAGCAGTACCTGCAACATTAGCTCCATGGATAGAAGTAACAAAAAAAAAAGATGGTTCCATAGTTCAGAAGATAAACGAGGGTCAGTTAGCCAATAGTATTTTAAAAAGTACACATTTAATCATATCTAGGAAAAAAGGCTTTGAGAGTGATATTTTGTATGAATATCAAGAAGGAGTATATAGGACCATTACGCCGCTAGAACTTAAAGGAATAGCTCAAAGATATGTGCCAATATCTATTGGAAAAGATAACATTTTTCGAGGTGTGGCAAGCAGAATGCTATATACTGCCAGTAATTGTGTTATTGACTTTGAAGCCATGAATTATAATGAACGTTATATCAACCTTAAAAATGGATTATATGATGCAGAAGATATAAAAATTATTAATCATACTCCTAAGCTCTTAAGTACCATACAGCTAGATTGCAAATATTGTGAGGAATACAAAGAACCATACTATTTTACAAAGTATATGAATGACTTATGTAATGATGGTGAGGGCAACATAGACTTACAGAAGATTTCAGTGTTCCAGGAATGGGCCGGTTTAATACTTTCAAATATTTGGGGGCATAGGGTTAAAAAATGTTTGGTTCTTTACTCCGCATTAGGAAATACAGGAAAAAGTTTGTTTTTATCAATAATGCGTGAGCTCCTGGGTGTTGAAAATGTGGCTAACATATCAATACAAAAAATGGGCTCTGACCGTTGGGCGGGAGCTAATCTGTATGCAAAGAGATTAAATGCGGTTGGTGACCAGCAAGCTAATGACATTGTAGACAGCTCTGTATTTAAAGAAGTTACCGGAGGTGATGCTATAACCGTAGAATTTAAAGGAAAGCAACCATTCCCTTATATATTCAGAGGAGTTATAAGTATAGCTTGTAATGAACTTCCAGTATTTACGGACGATAAAGGCGGTCATATATATGAGAGGCTGCATATAATTCCATGTTTTAATGTAATACCAAAAGAGCAGAGAGACCCAAGACTATTAGAAAAAATAATGACAGAAAGAGACATGGTATTCAAGTGGGCTTTAGTTGGGCTTCATAGACTTATTAACAATAACTATATTTTTTCTCAGTGTGATGCAGCGGATAAAGCAATGAAGGATTATCGAAGTAGGTCAAATACGCTTTATAGATTTATAACTGAAAGGTATGACGTGACAGGAAATGAGAGAAAAGACCGTGTTAGTAAGTTAGATTTCGCTAATGGATATAACGCATTTTGTATTGAAAAAGGCCTATTTCCAATAAAGGAAAATAATATTCCATCACGAATGGAAAAGGAAGGATTTCCGCTCAAGCCTTATTGCGGTTATCCCTATTACAAAGGAATCAAACCAAGAGAGTTTATAGAAACAGATGAGCAAATTGAATTTTAATCAGTGAAAAATAAGTGGGTAAAAGTGGGGTTTTGTTCACCAAAATAATCTTGAAATTTCAACATGCATAAGGGTTTAGTGAGTTTAGTGGATATTATTATATATAAAATAAAAAGTAAAAATATATAAATATATATAAAGAACTCAGAGAAAATTCACTAAAAAATAAAATATGGATAAGCATTGAAATTTAAACGGCTATAGGTAAAAAAATATGCCCACTAAAATTTACACTAAAAAGAAAGAGAGGTTAAAAAGTAATGGCAATATTAAATGGAATGTGCCCATTTAGAGTTATTAATGAGGGCACAGTATGCAAATGCAATACTGATTGTATGTTATTTGATATAAGTAGTGGAAGCTGTTGTATTGCTGTAATAGCTGAATCATTACAACGGATTGCAGATAATCAAGAAGGAGAATAGTAATGGCATTATATGACAAAAGATTTTGCCCTATTTACGGAGCACAGGGTAGGCCGGAACAATGTGACAGAGATTGTGGTTTTTATGATAGGCGTGAGGGCATTTGTTCACTAGAGAGTATATCAAGGCATCTTGGAAAGATTGTTGAGATAGAAGAAGAACGAGATATATACGAAGGAGAAAAACATGAGTGATTATTTAATGAAAATGGAAGATAAGTTGACAAGGTTACAGATGAGCTTAGAAAGAGTAAATTGTATTGTAAATGATTTAACTGAATACTTTAATGATTATGATGAAGAAAAGAATGAGGATAAATTATTTATTATACATGACTATAACCGTCATAGAATAAAGGCAGATATAGTTGAGTCACTTGTTTGTGATGCTCTGCAAGAAGTAGATGCGGCTACATTAATATGGAGAAAACAAGTTAATGAAGAAAAGAAAGCCACCACTCAGAGCGGCAACTCCGAAGCAGTGGCAAATGAGTAATTTCACAACCTACTCATTACTAATTATATCACATTAAAAGCTAAAATATACAACCTGTCTCGCAAAAATACTAGAAAATACTAGATGCCTTGTAGCTACCAATACAGGGAAGTAATGTTGTACTACTTCAAAAACAGAACGATGAATCGGAGCGTTTACAAAACAAACACGATATGCTGTACATATTGAAATTTCAGTGTTTTTATGAAACGCGTTCCGAACGTTTTAAGCGAACGTTGCACACAAAAGTTGCACACAAAAGTACTCCGTAAACAAAACAAACGAATATGCAGGAGGTAAAAGCCTGTGAGTGGCATATACACAAATGAAAAGGGCAGAGAGTATCCGATACCGGATAAGCCTATAAAAAATCCAATAATAGTTGGAAAGGAGAGTAAACAAGATGGTTAAGATAAAAATATCATATGAAAATGAGGAAGAAAAGAAAGCTATACTCGCTGCATTAGATCCAGTTGTCCAGCCTAAAGCTATGAAAGGATATAAAGGTAAGCAACCCTTCCAAAGGGCATATATTACAGCTGAAATAAAGGCTAGTAAATATTGCAATTTCAATACAATAGGTGTATAATTATATTAAATAAATAAGAAAATAGTACCCCATAGTATATGCTATGGAAGCCATTAGATTTTTAGGCGCGGGAATGATTGGAGTTATGCTTTGATTATTCTCGCGTTTTTTATTTTATGAAAAAGAAAGGAATTTAAGAAAAATGAGTGAAATGAACGACAATATGTTAGTTACATTGCCAAGTGCTTTAGACAGCCTAAACAGAAATAATTATGCTTCTGATGCAGCATACTTGGAAGCTGCTGCTGATTTAACCATGAAAAGGAAGAGTAAAGAATTTCAAGATGCATTTAGAAATGTACAGACGGAATATTTTGAGAGGAAGACCGAAGAGGCCAAAGAACAGACCAGAAGGGACATTGAGGAACTAAAAAAGAAGATTGTTCTTGATTCTTTTGAAACTGAAAAAATCAAAACACAAGCTTCCGAAAAGGCGCAAGCAGATTTAAAAGCTGGAAAGATATCTGTTACGACACTTTCAGATGCCATATTCAAGTATGAGCAGCAACTTACTCAAAGAGTAAAAGGGGATAAAGCTACCAAACAGGCTATGAATGATTTGCTTAGAGGAACGTTGGGACGGTGAGTAAAAAATCTTATATCATTGTGAAGTTAGTTATTATGATTTGAAACCAGGAGGGAAAGTATATGAAAAATATTAATTTTGATGCAGGTATGATGGAACTTACCATCCAAGGCGATGAAAGCAGAGTGTTGAGGTTTAACCCGGAAAATGTTGACTTTCAGAATGCACTTTTTGATATGCTAGATCATGCATCAGAAAAGATGAAAAAATTTGAAGAGATTGCAAAAGCCTATGATTTAAAAGTTGACGGAATGGAACCTATTGAAGCAGCAAAAGAAAAAATAAAAATACAATGTGATATTGACAATTTTATTAAAAGTGAAATTGATGGAGTTTTTGGAGCAGGCACATCAAATATGATTTTTAAAGAAGCTAATCCTTCTGCAAAATCTTCATCAGGCCAGTATGTTTTCATGAACTTTTTTGAATCTTTACTTCAAATTATTCAACCTGAAATTAAAAAAAGAAATAAGTCCATACAGAAAATTATATCAGACCATAAACGAAAGGCTAAAAAATAATGGATATATTAGATTTACCTACTTCTATAGAAATCAATGGTAAATTGAACAATATAGATAGTGATTTCAGAACTTGCATAAAAATTATGCGATATTTGGAAGAGAACCAATATACTAGCCAAGAAAAAATGCAATTAATGTTAGGCTTACTATACACTGATGATATTTGTAATGAAGATATAGATGCCGCCATAACGCAAGCGTCTATATTCCTTGATTGTGGGCGCAACGCTTCGGAGGATAAAAACAATTCAAAATACGGTCGCTTATATTCATGGACACAAGACTTGCAGTATATAATAGCTGCGGTTAATACCTCG
>DAMCXN010000005.1:0-5959 GCA_032096995.1 Aminipila sp. | reverse complement strand
GTGGGACTTTATAGATGCATTAATGGAATGTAAAGAATGTACATTTTCGACTTTAATCTACCAAAGAAAGCTAAAAAAGCAAGGCAAGCAGAGCAAGGCTGATAAAGAATGGTGGGCAGAAAATAAAGACATAGCAGAACTTAAAACAAGTGTTAATCTAACGGAAGAAGAACAGGCAGCACTTGACAGATTTAATAAGTTATTAGGATGATAAGGAAAGGAAGTGAATCATGGCAGGAGCAGTAGCAGGGTCATTAATTTTTGATACCAAAACGGACACATCAGGGTTCGAGCGAGGAACAAGGAATATAAATGGGCAAGTAAATAGCTTAACGAGTTCTTTTGACCGTCTAGGAAAAGCAATGGTGGCCGCTTTTAGCATAGCAACAATCAAGGAACTCGGAGGAAAAATGTTAGAAGCTGCGTCGGATCTAAACGAGGTTCAAAATGTTGTAGACACAACATTCGAGGGAAATGCTAAGGCAATAGATGAGTTCTCGGAGACGGCGCTTGAAAAATTCGGGTTAACCGAACTATCGGCAAAACAGTTTACTTCTACTATTGGAGCTATGTTTAAATCTATGGGTCTAGGCAAAAAAGAAATGCTTGTAATGTCGCAAAGCATTGCAGGGCTTGCAGGTGACATGGCATCATTCTATAACTTAGATCCAGAAGTGGCTTTTGAAAAATTAAGGTCGGGTATTTCGGGAGAAACAGAGCCATTAAAGCAATTAGGAATAAATATGTCAGTTGCTAATCTTAAAGCATTTGCTTTATCAGAAGGCATAAATAAAACCTATGAATCTATGTCACAAGCAGAGCAAGCTACTTTGCGTTATCAATATATAATGCAAGCAACGGCAGATGCACAAGGAGATTATGTTAAAACCTCTGATGAATATGCTAATCAAACTAGAAATTTAAAAGGAAATATAACATCTTTAGCGGCAGAATTAGGAGAACTTTTACTCCCAGCTATGACAGGAATTGTGAAAGTGATAAATAAGGTTATAACCGGAATAACCGATTTAATTAAATCAGCCAATGATGGTAGCATTACTGCTAGTATAATTGTAGGTATTTTGGGCGGATTGTTAATTTTATTTGGTGGTTATGTGATTACAATGTTAGCAGTTAATTCAGCTACCGCGTTATGGACACTCATATCTGGTGGAGCTGCAGTTTCTACTGGTGCATTAGGAGCGGCTTTTGCAATTTTAACGTCTCCTATAACCCTTATAATACTTGCGATTGGGGCATTAATAACCTCAATTATTTTAGTAATAAAGTACTGGGATGAATTAAAAATAGCAGCAGGGAAAACCTGGGAGGCTATTAAGTTAGCATGGAGTGGGGTTGCATCTTGGTTTAATCAAACTTTTATAGCACCGGTAAAAAAAGCAATTAATGCAATGCTAGGATTTGCAGAAGGGTTAGCAAATGGGTTCATCGAAGCTGTAAATAAGATTATACAAGCATTGAACGGAATTAAAATTAGTATTCCAGATTGGGTCCCTAAAATTGGTGGAAACGAATTTGGATTTGATTTAAAGCCATTAAGCAAAGTTCGAATTCCTAAACTTGCAGATGGCGCAGTAATACCACCAAATAGTGAATTTTTGGCTATGCTGGGAGACCAAAAAAGTGGCACAAATATTGAGGCCCCATTATCTACGATAGAGCAAGCAGTTGACAATGTTTTGTCTAGGCGTGGAGGCGGAGGCAGCGGAAGTGCTACGGTTATCTTACAAATTGATGGCAGAGAGTTAGCGAGAGCAACAGCACCTTATAATACGGGAGAAACAAGGCGACAAGGCGTAAGGTTAATAAATGGGGTGACGTAATAACTATATAACAACGTGAAGAAGATGACTTTATACATGCAGATTTGGAAGGGGATAAGGTGAATGTCAAATGAGGAACTAGTCAAATTAATACAGAAGGGTCAGAAGGAATATATATCTACCTTGTGGAACCAGGTTGAGGCATTTATATCATTAATGGCATACAAGAAGCCCAACGCTCTTCCGGAAAACCTTTGGTACTTGCGTGATGATATGGTCAATGAGGCATATTTCTATTTCTTAAAGGCTATAGATGGGTATAAGGACAACCGGAGGGGCAAATTCCTTACATATTTAACATACCACTTAAAGAACTGCTTTAATAAAGTGATATATGGGGGTGTTACTGAAAAGGCAATGCGTGAGCCTTTAAATGAAGCTATTAGCATAGATGCTCCAATAAATGATGAAGATGGTATAACAATAGCAGATACACTTATAGACATAAACTCAGAGTCATACTACAGGAATATTGAAGATATGGACTTCTGGGATGAAATGAACCGGATATTACAGAGAGGTATTGACCACATTCAGGGAAAGCCACGTGAGATATTGCAAACTATGCTTGATTATGATGTGGACCTCAATGGAGCACGTAAGCTCATGGGTGGAAGTATTGAACAGAGGCAGAATTACAGACAGTTATACCAAAAAGGGCTAAGAGAACTTAGAAGATTTATAACAATCTATATAGGCAAGAGGGAGAACAAAGGGAGCGGAATACATGACTATATAAGTTATTGTTATGGTTTTGGTAGGTTTTATCATACGCATACTTCCTGTGTAGAATGGGCTGTAATGAAACGTGAACGTGATTTGAAGTATGCTGATATGCTGCATTGTATAAAAAGGGAGTAAGTTATTATTTATTTTACTTTGTCGTATTGTGTCGAAGTATAATTGTTGAGAAATAATATAATTAGGAATAATATGAAATAAAAGGGGGTTGATTATATTGTCATCTGAATATATAGCATGGATTGGGTTTGCGGGAAGTGTAATAGGTGCTCTTCTTGCGGGTATTATAGCACTTGTTGTAATGTTTTGTACAACAAGACAAACTAGAAAAATCCAACAAGAAAATAAAAAAGATGCAGTTAAACCAGTACTTATATTTCAACAAATAAATTTAAACAAGATGTTTCCTAAATTTCAAGGCGGCGTCGGTTCAGGAGTAGAGTTTAGAAATTTATATAACGTTGGGAATGGATGCGCAATTAATATTGAAATAGAATGTGATTTAAATATAGATAATAAGTTATCTAAAACAAAATATCCCAATACTTTATCAAATAATAATAATTGTGCAATTGCTTTAGTGTCCAAAGAGATTTATGACCTTAATAAAAATGATGAATTTTCAATTGAGATTAAATATACAGATATCTATAAAAACCTGTATAAGTCAGAATATACATTTGAATGTGGGGAAAATGATACATTTGAGATTATCAGTTTTAAATTTAGTTAATTTTTATTATGAATATCTAGGAACCTTCACACGAGGGTTCTTTTTAGTTTTATACTAACTTTGCTATATTGTGTCGAACGCGAACTGTTGATATTTGTAATTTATAGGAATATGATTAAATAAAAAAGGAGAATAATTATGGGAGTTAGATTTAGAAAAAGAATTAAGATAGCACCAGGTTTAACCCTAAATTTAAATAAGAAAAGTATAGGCCTAACAGCTGGAGTAAAGGGTGCTCATGTATCAATTAACACAAAGGGACAACGTACAACAAGTGTGGGAATACCAGGTACGGGTCTTTCATATGTGGATATTAAAAATACCAAAAATAAAACAAAATCAAAAAGTACAAGTACTTATAATACTAAGAAGCAATATGACTTTAATAGCAAAAAAGAAGAAAGCGCAAGAATTTTAAGAGAGAAATATTCTATCAACACCATAAAAAGGTTTTCTCTTTTCTTTTATATTACTGGAGGTTTTATGTCGTTTGCAGGACTACTCCTTTGCGCTGCTACATTTTTAGGAATAATGTTTCTATTATTGGGAATATACCTTATTTACTTAGGACGTTTTTATTCTAAAGCTGTAAAATGGGAATGCCTTTTAGATAGTACTGTAGAAATTAAACCAATTATCGCTGAAGCAATTAAGGAAAAAGAGAATATACCTAGCTCCGCGGATGAAATACGAAAGTTTAAGGTATTATTGGATGATGGCATTATTTCAGAACAGGAATTTGAAGAGAAGAAAAAACAATTATTAGGATTGTAAAAGTCAATATAGTTCTTATAGTGGAAGAGGTTTATATGAAACATTTCGAAATTATGAAAAGGCTAACAGGAATTAGTTGTCCACTTTTCGGTTTATCATGGAATCCACCTGAAAGTCAGAAAAATATAGCTCGTAAAATAATAATTTATCTTGAGGCTAGGCGTGTTCTTTATTCTGCTTATGAATATGAATGTGTATATCCTTGTGTACAATCTGTAATAGAAATAAGGAATTACCTTACAACAGAACTTTCTAACATTGATAAAAAATCAGATTTAAATAGATATATAAGAGGTATGAGAAATGCATGTAATAAATTTTTAAATGCGTGCCCAGATGATGAAAGTTTCAGGCGTTATGCTTGTCAGAATGGGAATATTCATAATTGGATATTTACATCAGCTATAGGGGAGATGCGAGGAATCTTTGGTGTAATGATAGGACAAATTGCAGCATCGTATGGTTTAGATGTTGAAGATAACTTAGCTCAAATAATTCCTGATTAAAGGCTTAATGTTGAATCTATATTAATAAATATTTGCACAATAAGGAGTAAATTATGGAAAAGACAGACCATCATTATATACCAAAGAAATATTTAAGTTATTTTACGGACCCGTTCACACCAAAGGGACAAACTCCATATGTTTGGTATTTTGACAGAGAAAAGGAATTAATTCGTAATAAATCGCCTAAGAATGTTGGATACTTACCAAAATGCTATAACATTGTAGATTCTGTAGGAAATATTTCTTCAATAGTGGAAGACCAATTAGGCAAAATTGAAAATAGAGCTAAACCTGTATTAAGAAAAATATCTGAGTTGAAACGTATATCTAGGAAAGAGAGAATGTATTTAAGTGAATATATATTTTCTATGACTTTAAGGGTTCCAAGATATTGGAAAATTTATAATGATGCTGTTGTATCAGGAGATATATATAAGCTTGGTAATGAAAAAATTAAATTTAATGATTTGCCCTCAAATTTACCAATGGATTCTATCCCCAGAGTAGCCTCGATTGGAGGCAAATTATTACTTAGTATGCAATGGACATTGCTTATTTCACCTGAAGGAACAAATTTTATCACTTCTGATAATCCAGTAGTTATAAGAGATCCAAAAAATCCAGGTATGAAAATGTGTGGGTTTAATAGTAGCCCTGATGTACAAGTCACATTTCCTTTAAATAAAAAGATGTGTTTATTCGGAACGTGGTATCGTTATAGGAGAATAGTTGAAAGAGTTACCTCTGATGAAGTTGAAACTATTAATTTTGAAACATTTAAGTATTCAAATAAGTATCTTTATGCAAGTACACCTCATTTCCAGAAGGAAATTATATTAGTAAACCATTTAGTTAATATAGGTGAAATTCACTAGATTAGCATTATTGTTAATTTTGAGAGAGAAACATAAAAGACGTATACTTCTAGTTAGCAAAACTAAAGTACTATAAAAGTACTAAAGATTTGCAAAGCGAATTTTCAAATGTGTATTAAATGGAATTTATAAATTAAAAACGCCGAAAAATACACAATAAAATTATAAAATACTTACATTGAATTGAGATGGAATAATAGAGCTTGTCTTTTTTCCGTTCTGCGTTGTTGCTACATTAATCGTCCGGTACTCACGTACTATTAGTACGCTCCGTTCCGTCTCATAATGTGCGCCTAGCATAACGAAAAAAATCCTGCGCTCTATGGGGTGTAGGATAAGGGCTTTTAAAATTAAAATAGTGAGAATTTATATAGGTAGCTATATTGTTTATTTGAGTGAAAATAGGCAATGTAGCTACCTGTTTTTTTAGGCTCTATGTCAAATGTTGGGGTGGGGTCCAATTGAATAAGATTTTATGCTGGG
>DAMCXN010000004.1:88189-90079 GCA_032096995.1 Aminipila sp. | reverse complement strand
ATTTAATAGTTCCTAATGTAATTGCGGCCTTAGGCAGCCCTAAAACTATATGTCCTCCTACAACAATAGCCATGATTAATTCAGTTATAAATCTACTTATCGTAGGTTCCTTAATAACATATATACCAACTTCATTTATGTATCCATATGCTGCCATATGTCTATATATCAAAACAGCCGTCAATATTCCAAGAATCCTTTGTATATGAATTCCTATGTTTTTTTTGAAATAAGCAAAATACTTTCTTCTGCCATCTGCAAACATGACTAACATCATACTCAAAAGACCATGAAGGATAACACATACTAAAAGAGCATATCCCCAATACTTTCGTGTAGGTTCGTATTGTAGATATCCAGCTAAAAAAAGCCCCATTGTTATTGCATGAATTGAGAACAACAATGCAGCAGCTACTCCAAGCAAAGAATTAATGTAACGAATCATATCGTATATATTCCCTCCTTATACAAAAAGTTTCCCTAACCACACACTTATTAAACATACTAAAACACTGGCCATAGCATATATCACTGCCAATCCAAAACGCCCTGAACTAATTAAGTTTACTGTTTCTAACGAAAATGATGAAAAAGTAGTAAAACCACCCATAATACCAACCATAATAAAAAGCTGCATAGTACTTCCCATCAATTCATATTTTGTAAAAATCTCAAAGGCTACTCCTATAAAAAAAGCTCCTATTATATTTGCAAGAAAAGTCCCCAATGGAAATGCGATTTCAGGTGCAATAAATTTACTTCCTAACCCTAAACTATATCTTAATATCGCTCCTATAAAGCCTCCCGCTCCAACTGCCAATAAATTAAATATCATTCTCGCCATCTACCTTCCGTTAAATTTTTTATCTATATATTTTAGCACTTTTTTTTCTAAACTTAAACCCGTAACCCTCAAATATCTTGTAATCCTTAATCTATAATGTTATTATCTTTTTGGGTGGTATCTTTATAGAACCATACCTTTTTTTGGAGGAATTAAGATGATATTACAAATGTTAAAAGGAAAAATTCACAAAGCAACTGTTACACAATCAGAACTAAATTATATGGGAAGCATAACCATTGATAAAACTTTAATGGATGCGGCTGGAATAATTGAAAATGAAAAAGTCCAAATTGTTAATAACAATAATGGTTCACGATTAGAAACCTATGTTATACCAGGTGAAAAAGATTCTGGAACTATTTGCTTAAATGGTGCTGCTGCAAGGTTAGTTCAACCTGGAGACAAAATAATAATTATTTCTTATGCATTATTTAATGAATCTGATGCAAAAAATTATAAACCTAATGTAGTCTTTGTTAACGAAGATAATACTATAGAAAAAATAACACATTACGAATATAATAACTAACCAAAATGCCACCTTACATAAGGTGGCATTTTTAACCACGATTAAAGTAAGTCTTTCTGCAAATAATATGACCATGGAAGGTAATTTTGCAATGAAAGAACTGAATTTTAATATGGAAAAAGCAAGAAAAAATGAAATAATAAAAACAGTCATAATATTTGCAATTGGCTTTGTAGGTTATGGTATCATAGAGATCTTATTCAGAGGCTATACTCATTGGTCTATGCTTTTAACTGGCGGAGCCTGCCTTCTATCTTTTTATTTTTTGAATTTACAATATAAAAACGCCCCCCTTTTACTAAAAGCTTTGGGAGGCGCAATTATTATTACTATATACGAACTTGCTGTAGGTATAATTGTAAATCTACTATTTAAATTTAACGTTTGGGACTATTCTGCTTTACCATTAGATTTCTTAGGTCAAATTTGTCCCCTCTTTACTTTTTTATGGTTTTTATTATGTTTATTTTTATTAACTATTTCCAAAGTTCTGTATCCGTTAAGCCGATATTGG
>DAMCXN010000004.1:81007-88179 GCA_032096995.1 Aminipila sp. | reverse complement strand
GCCTTAAATACAGGATCTTTTCCTTCTTTCTTCTGTCTTTGATAATCTTTAAGTGCATCAATAGCAATTCTACCAAGAAGAAGTATTGCAAAAATGTTTACAGTGGCCATTAATCCCATAAGTACATCTGCTAAATCCCAAGCAGTAGACATTGAAACCTGTGCGCCAAAGAAAATCATAAATATAGCTAATACTCTAAATACATTCATTAAAATTGGACTTCCACTGATGAATTTTATATTTGCTTCTGCATAAAAATAGTTACCTATAACTGAAGTAAATGCAAATAAACAAATGGCAATTGTTACTACATGAATACCCATTTCTCCAAACTGTGATGCAACTGACTGTTGTACCAATGGAATACCATTTAGTTCTCCGCCTGTTACAGCTTTTCCTCCAAGAAGAACTATAAATGCTGTAGTTGAGCAAAGAATTAATGTATCAATAAATACTGATAAAACTTGCACTAAACCTTGTTTAACAGGATGTGATACATCCGCTGAAGCAGCTGCATTTGGAGCTGAACCCATACCAGCCTCATTACTAAATAAACCTCTCTTAATACCTATTACTACACAAGAACCTGCAAATCCACCAAAAATTGATTCAAAATCAAATGCTTGACTAAAACACATTCTAAAAATTCCAGGAACCTGATCAATATTAGCTATAAAAATAAATAACCCTATAAGTATATATATTGCTGCCATAGCAGGAACTAATACGGATGAAACCTTTCCTATCCTATGAGCTCCGCCAAAGAATAAAAATGCTGAAACAACAGCCAAGATAATTCCTATTAACATTGGAACATGTGAATTCGCAAAATCTGGTACATAATACTCAAAAGATGATGCTATATTAAATGCTTGTAGACCGTTAAATCCAAAAGCAAAACATAGAATCAATAAAATAGAAAAAATAATTCCTAACCATCTTGCATGTAATGCAGTTTCTATATAGTAAGCTGGTCCTCCCTTAAAAATTTTTCCGTCCTTACGTTTATAAATTTGTGCTAGCGTACTTTCTATAAACGCTGAAGCGCCACCAATTAGGCACATAATCCACATCCAAACCACTGCTCCGGGACCTCCAAGAACAATAGCTGTAGATACTCCGGCAATATTACCAGTTCCAACTCTTGATGCTGTTGCAATCATTAAGGCTTGAAAAGATGAAAGGCTTCCTTCATTTCCTTTTTCTCTAATAACCTTAATTGCTTCAGGTATCATGCGAATCTGTATAAATCCCGTTCTAATAGTAAAATACAAACCTGTTAAAATAAGTACTATTATTAGAAACTTACTATACAAAAAAGTATTCACATCCCCCAAAAAACTAGTAAATAATGTCATATAACTTCCTCCTCATTCTTTATCGTACTAATGTGAAAAATTTTTCAACTTGAGTATTATATCATAAAAAAGCCTTTGTGGGAAGAAAAAGAATAATCTGACTTTTATTTTCATAAACAAATAGTACATTGTATACTTGTTGTTTTATCCAAAAAAGCTTTACTTTTAAGAAAAAAACTGTAAAATTAATTTATCCAATTATAATTTGAGGAGGAAATTAACATGAGAAAGTTATCATTACTGTTAGTTATAATACTAGTAGTATCTGCTTTTTTAGTTGGCTGCGGCGGTGGTGGAGTTACAGATGAACAAGACTCTACAGGCATTGCTATAGACGGAAATGTTATAAAGATTGGTGTATTCGAACCCACAACAGGAGAAAATGGTGGTGGTGGTATGCAGGAAGTTCTTGGCATTCGTTATGCCAACCAGCTAATGCCTACCATTGATATCAATGGAGTTACATATGATATTGAATTAGTAGAAGTTGATAATCAATCTGATAAAGCAGCTGCCGTAACGGCTGCCCAATCCCTTATAAGTCAAGGAGTTGTTGCTGTAATAGGATCTTATGGCTCAGGAGTTTCTATTGCTGCTGGCGAAACTTTTGCAGGCAACTCGATTCCTGCTGTTGGATGTTCATGCACAAATCCACAAGTCACTTTAGGCAATGATTTTTATTTTAGAGCTTGTTTCTTAGATCCATTCCAAGGAACAGTCATGGCTTCCTACTCTATGGATGAAGGATTCCAGAATGCTGCTGTAATTAGCCAGAATGGCGATGACTATTCAACTGGTCTTGCAGGATACTTTAAAAAGTCTTTTGAACAACTAGGTGGAACAATTGTTGCTGATGAAACTTATCAAACAAATGAATCAGACTTTAATGCTATTCTTACAAAAATTAAATCGGCAAATCCTGATTGTATCTTTATTCCTTCATCAATAAATACTGCATCTTTAATATTACCACAAATTACTGCAAATGGTATTGAAGCTAAAGTTTTAGCTGGAGATACTTGGGAAAATGCATCTATTATTTCTAAAGATGGCGTTGGTGTTGCATTTTCAACTTTCTTTGATGAAAATGATGAAAACAATCCTGTTGCAGCAGAATTCGTAGAAGGTTTTAAAGAATATTTAAACTCTGATCCACACAACATAACTTTCAACGCTAATACTGATACTGTTGCTGCTGTATCAGCTCTAGGATATGATTCATATTTAGCTATTTACGAGGCACTTAAGAGTCTTGATAGTCAAGAGACTGAAATTACTTCTGTAACTATTCGAGATGCCCTTGTCACTGTAGGCTTTGATGGAGTAACTGGTCATATTGCATTTGATGAAAATGGAGATGCAATAAAAGATACTGCATATATCAAAACTATTGACGAAAATTCTCTTGATACTAAAGAATTTAAATTTATTAAAACTCAAACTGTAGAAAAATAATAAAACTTTAATAGGGTTTAATCGTTATATTATTTATAGAAATATTTGTTTCATATTTTATGCGGTTGGGAGGCAATACGCTCTCCCCCGCTTTATTTCTTATTAGGAGGCCTTAAAAACAATGACAGCAACAGCATTTTTCTCATATTGCTTGGCAGGTATGTCCATAGGTAGTATTTATGCGCTGATTGCAATTGGATACACCATGGTATATGGTATTCTTAGGCTTATAAACTTTGCCCACGGAGATATATTTATGATGGCTGCTTATTTCATGATTTTTGCAATGGTCGATCATAGTATTCCGTGGTACATTTCAATGGTAATAATGATACTCAGTACAATAATTCTAGGCGTACTTATAGAAAAAATAGCATATAAACCACTTAGAACTTCCCCTAGAATGTCAATCATGATTTCTGCAATCGGAGTATCCTACTTATTACAAAATCTTGCTACTTACTTATTTTCAGCCTTACCTAAGCAATATCCATCAATTCCAATTTTAAATAAAACAATATATATTGGTAATGTATCAACCTCACTTGTTACATTTATCACACCAATTATAACTATATTATCTGTAATTTTACTTATGATGCTCATAAAATACACCAAAGTTGGTATGGCAATGCGTGCAGTATCCAAAGATTTTGAAGCTGCACAGCTTATGGGCATAAAAATTAACAGCGTTATTAGCATTACCTTCGTAATAGGCTGCTTCCTTGCTGCTTTAGGTTCAATGCTTTATTTTACGCCAAGGCCCTCTGTTTTTCCATTAGCAGGTTCACTTCCTGGTCTAAAGTGCTTTATTGCCGCCGTTTTTGGTGGAATAGGAAGTATTCCCGGTGCAGTGGTAGGAGGTTTTATTATCGGTTTTTCAGAAACTTTTATTAAAGCAGCTGGATATTCTGAATTTAGTGATGTCTTTACCTTCATATTATTAATTGTAGTATTGATGTTCAAACCAACGGGTTTGTTCGGTGAAACTTTAGCGGAGAAGGTGTAATTATGACAAAAAAATCTAAAATTATTTGTACTATAGTTGCACTTACTATAATGTCAGGTTTTATTGTTTCAGTAAATGAATTTACCACACAAACCTCCATGCTCAGAACGGTATTGCAATTAGGTTCAATATATGCCTTGGCAGCAGTTTCTATGAATTTACTTAATGGATTTACAGGATTATTCTCTTTAGGTCAAGCAGGATTTATGGCCATAGGGGCTTATGCCTTTGCTGTTGTTACAATTCCTGTAAAAAGTAAACCTATTGTTTATTATCTATATGGAGTTTCAGATTTACTTGCAAATGTAGCTCTACCTCCGTGGCTTGCTCTAATTTTTGCAGGTTTGGTAGCTGCATTACTAGCGGCTATAATAGGAGCTCCAGTGCTAAGATTAAAAAGTGACTATTTTGCAATTGCTACCTTAGGTTTTGCAGAAATAGTTCGTATTTTAACAGCCAGTTCCTTATTTAATAAAATAACAAATGGTTCTCTTGGATTAAAACTAATACCTAAATACAGTTCTTACTATACTCCTTTTATAGTAGTTTTTATCTGTATTGTAATTGTTTCATTACTTATAAAAAGCTCCTATGGGCGTGCTTTTAAAGCTATACGTGAAGATGAGATTGCTGCTGAAGCTATGGGTATTAACCTTTCAAAGCATAAACAAATGTCATTTATCATAAGTTCTTTCTTTGCAGGAATATCTGGTGCACTTTTAGCAATGTATTTGGGAGCCATTACATCAACAACCTTCCCTGTTCTTCTTACTTATAACATTCTTCTTATTATTGTAATAGGAGGCATTGGTAGTATTACAGGAAGTATTATTTCTGCTTTTCTTGTTACTGCTGCAAAAGAATGGTGGTTAAGATTTCTAGATCAAACTATGATTATTGCAGGTATTCAAGTACCTTTATTGAGAACAGGCTTTAGAATGGTGGTATTTTCCATTATTTTAATGATAGTTGTTCTTTTCTGGCGGAGAGGTATTATGGGGCAAAAGGAATTTTCTTGGGATGGAATATATAATTTCTTTAAAAAAATACTAAACAAAAGAAAACATAAAGGAGGTACTGTAAATGAGTAATCAGAACCTACTTCGTGTTTCAGATGCAACCATGCAATTTGGCGGTGTTGTTGCTCTTAATAATCTTAATCTTGAAGTCAATAAAGGAGAAATCATAGGCTTAATTGGTCCAAATGGGGCTGGAAAAACTACTGCTTTTAACGTCATCACTGGAGTTTATCCCCCTACAAATGGAGAAGTTATTTTTAATGATAAAGTTATTGTTTCTAATTTTCCTCATGGAAAAATGAAAGAACTCTATTCGGGAGAGAATAAGGGCAAATACATAAAATCCATTGTTCCAACACCGGACCATATAACTAAAAAAGGTATAGCCAGAACTTTTCAAAATATTAGGCTTTTTAAAGATCTTACTGTCTTTGAAAATGTTCTAATTGCTAAACACTTAAATATAAAATCAAATGTTTTTGCTGCAACTTTTATGCTTAATCGCAAGGAAGAAAAGCAAATGAGAGATGAAACTATGGAACTTTTAAGAATCCTTAATCTTGAAAAAAATAAAAATGACATAGCTACATCTCTTCCTTATGGAAAACAAAGACATTTAGAAATAGCTAGAGCTCTTGCAACTAAACCAAAGCTTTTACTCCTTGATGAACCTGCTGCTGGTATGAACCCTCAAGAATCTGATGGGCTAATGAAATTTGTAGCTCGTATTCGTGATGATTTTGATTTATCAATTCTTACTATTGAACATCATATGCAATTTGTTATGGGCATCTGTGATAGAATTTATGTTTTAGATTACGGTACCTTAATTGCAGAAGGTATTCCATCAGAAATTCAAAATAACCCTAAGGTTATTGAAGCTTATTTGGGGGTAGATGAATAATGTTAAAAATAGAAAATCTAAATGTATTTTATGGTGGGATTCATGCCCTTAGAGGAATAAGCTTAGAAGTTCCTGACAAAAAAATTATTTCATTAATTGGAGCTAATGGCGCAGGAAAAAGTACTACACTTAAAGCTATCATGGGACTTGTGCCTAAATCCGAGGGAAAAGCTGAATTTAATGATAAAGATATCACAAATTCACAAACCAAAGATATAGTAAGTGCTGGAGTTGTGCTTTGCCCAGAAGGTCGTAGAGTTTTCCCCGATCTTACTGTTGCAGAAAATCTTACACTTGGCGCATATCTAAGAAAAGATAAAAGCTTGATCAAAAAAGATAAGGAATGGGTTTATGAATTATTTCCGAGGCTTCTTGAAAGAGAATGGCAGGTAGCAGGAACCCTTTCCGGTGGTGAACAACAAATGCTTGCTGTAGGTCGCGCTATTATGAGCAGGCCTAAGCTTCTTATGCTCGACGAACCTTCCTTAGGTCTTGCACCACTTGTTGTTAAAGATATTTTTTCAATTATTAAACAGATTAATGATGCTGGTGTTAATATTCTTTTAATAGAACAAAATGCTAAAGCCGCACTAGAAATAGCCGACTACGCATATGTTATGGAAACTGGGTGCATAACTTTATCTGGTACTGGTAAAGAACTTCTTGCCAGTGATGAAGTTAAGAAAGCTTATCTGGGCGAATAAAAAAATGCCCATAAGTTCTTTTCATTTTTAATAAAAAATGGTACATTTTTGTAAACATGTACCATTTTTTTATATAATCCTTCTTTTGTTTATCTTTATAATTTGCTAATGTCTAAATCTTTATATGCAGCTAAGAATGGTGTTAATTTTTCTACTATCTGCTTGCATCCACCCTCTATGTTGGATTCTATATTTAAAGGCATGATTGGATCATGAAGTGATTTTCTAAGAAGACACCAACCATCACCAAAGGATTTATCAAAGTTTACACGAACTCCTTCATAATTAGGTTCTACAACACTCATTCCACAGTGACATAGACAGCACCCTTCATCTTCAACAGGTACAATGTTTCCTTCTTCATCACGCTTTGCACAAGCTGTCATAGAAGCCCATAGCTGTAAGTCTTCAATAATTTTATCTCCATAAGTTCCAAAGTCCCCACAAGTGATAGGTAATCTAACCTCTATAGCCTCTAATGGCTCTTGTAAGTCTGCAATCATGCTATCAAGTGTTTTACCCTCAAGAGCTAGCTTTGCGGCTTTAATAACTATCTTTGTTGCCAAATACGCTCCATCATCAAGGAAATGATTCTCCTTTAATGCTGCATGTCCCGAAGTTTCAATAGCAAGTTGACTGTCCGTTCCTTCTAAATTAAGCTTAATTGACTCATTAATTACGTTCTTATATCCCCTCTTAAACCTCTTATGTTTAAGTCCCAAT
>DAMCXN010000004.1:73280-80997 GCA_032096995.1 Aminipila sp. | reverse complement strand
TTGTAGTATATACAGACAAACACAATTCATCATACAGTGTATCTTTATTAGACATATATGATCTCCTTTCTGATAATTATATCGTACACGACATAATCGTCAATATCAACTTTGTAACAAACCGTTCTTATAATTATTTAAAATGCTTATCTAATTTCTTCTAAAAATACTGATAATTGATCACTAGTAATACTATCAGTAACTACTGTAGTTTCTGGGTGTTCCTCTGCTACTAAAGCTGCCGCCATGGCAACAATACCGTTTCTACTAATTTCTCTTCCCCTATGATCAACAGCTGAAGCTCTATCTACGTCAGTATCAAAAATCAACCCAAAGTCGGCTTTATTTGATATAACCTGCATACAAATAGATTCCATAGCAGCCTTATCTTCTGGGTTCGGAGCATGATTTGGAAAAGTTCCATCTGGCTCAAGGAACTGACTTGCAGAAACATCTGCTCCTAATGGTTCAAGAACCTTCTTTGCATAGAAGCCTCCTCCGCCATTACCAGCATCAACCACTATTTTTAAACCTTTTAAAGGTGCATCATAATTCTCCACATGCTTTACACCTTCTTTAATTTTATTTTTAAGAAAATCGCAATATACACCCATTAAATCTGTAGGTACCGAATTATATGTCTTCTTTCCAAGTACCATTTCAAATTGTTCTTCAGCCACTTTCTCCCCTAATTTTACAAAGCTTTCATCTTCTTGGGCATAAGCAATTATCTCTGTTATGTCTTTTTTATTTAATCCACCATCTTTATCAAAATATTTAAATCCATTTCTATTAAAAGGCAGATGACTAGCTGTAATCATAATAGCTCCATCACAATGAAACTCGGGAAAAACAGTTGTCATAAACATTGCAGGAGTTGATGCTAAACCACAATTTAACACTGTAACTCCATAAGGGACTACCCCGTTTAAAATCCCTTGCAATAAATATTTACCCGAAAGTCTTGGATCATGTCCAACCGCAATCTTAAGTTCATTTGGAGCCTTCTTAGTTTTCTTAGAAAGCCATAGTAAAAATCCCTTTGCTAAATTTTCAGCTTCAGGTTGTCCCAAATTAGGATTTTCTCCTTTCACTCCTGTAAGAGCTACCCCTCTTATATCACTTCCATTTTGAAGCTTTTTATAATCACGAACCATTAATTGCCTCCTTATTTATTAAAAAATTATTTTTATTTCCATAATAAAGTAAATTTAATTACTGGAGACATTATAACATAAAACATGATAAATTAGTAAGGTTCTTTCCTATTCTAAAGCATCAATAAAGCTACTTGTTATCATTGTTTTTCCTTCTTCAAGAATAACAGGCATATTCAACTTTTCCATTCTATCAAGTGGCTTAAGGTCTTTTGTAAGGTGTTCAAATTTAAATTGATCACTTTCTATGGTTATTTCAATTTTCATATCATTTTTTGTTAAAATAATAGGCTTACTATTTGAAGTCCATTCTACAACATATCCTTTTGATTCCGCTTCTGCCCTTAACTCTACATAAGTATCTTCCTTAGAGTTATCATGTGCACTCTTTATAAAATCTTCATATTTTAAAAGTTCTACCTTATCATCTCCATTGTTTATTATAAAGCCCACTGCACTAGGAGTTTGTGGTGGAATACTCATAGTCATAACATAATTTTTAGGTAAAACCGCAGTTATTTTCATATCTTTTTTAATATCTGACAGTTCCAACACATCTCCTGATTTTTGCTCCACTACAAAGACCTCACTTGCCACAGTAAAAACCATTCCCATATCCTCATTTTGAATATGTATTACTTTGTATTCATCATTATCTACAACTTTAGTAACCACTCCTGTTACAGTATCAAATTGTTCAATAATATTGTTTTCACTTATTAACTCTATCTTTACTTTTTCTTCACTTGTATTATTTGATATAAGGTTTTGATTATTATTAGTATCTGCAAATGCAGCTACTGACATTATAGTCATAACACAAACAACACCAGCCATAGTTTTTAATATTCTTTTCTTCATCATTATTTATTCCTCCATTATAAAACATCATTAAATTCTTTATTAACTAAAGCCTATATATTTATGACTTATGTTTAATGAAAAAAGTTCCATAATAATATTATTTTTATAATAATTCTTGTATAATGTTTTGAAGTATGTAAAAAAAATGCTCATATATATAAAAATTTTGGTAGTTCTTATTTAACTAAAATATAATAATCAAAAAGCTGTCTCAAATTTTTATTATGAGACAGCTTTTTGATTATTATATTTTAGAATTAATATTTACTACATCAAATTACAAATTGCATTTGAGAATTCAATTGGATCATCAACTGGCATACCTTCAATAAGTAAAGCCTGATTGTAAAGAAGTCTTGCATAATCCTTTACCTTATCCTTATCATCTGCATAAGCAGACTTAATTGATTCAAACACTTTATGATTTGCATTAATCTCCAATACTTTTTCAGCAGAAACTTTTTGATTATTTGCTGGCATTGCATTAAGAACCTTTTCCATTTCAATTGAAATTTCACCATTGCTTGTTAAGCATACAGGATGGCTCTTAAGTCTTGGAGAAATTCTAACCTCTGAAACTTTACCATCTAAAGCTTCTTTCATAACATCAAACAGTTCTTTGTTTTCTTCAGCTTGTTTTTCTAAAGCTTCCTTTTCTTCCGCAGTTTCTTCTATACCTAAGTCATCACTTGAAACTGATCTGAACTGTTTTTCATCAATTGCGCCAATAATCTTTATTGCAAATTCATCAATTTCATCTGTGCAGTATAAAATTTCATATCCCTTATCTTTAAGCATTTCAGTCTGAGGCTGCTTATCAATTTTTTCTCTGCTATCACCACAAGCATAATAAATGTACTTCTGATCTTCCTTCATTCTTGAAACATATTCAGAGAAAGTAACTAGCTTCTTTTCTGATGATGAATAGAACATCAATAATTCTTTTACAGCATCTTTGTGCATACCAAATTCATTATACGCTCCAAACTTAAGCTGCATACCAAAGTTTTCAAAGAACTTTTCATATTTTTCTCTATCTTTGTTAAGCATTTCAAGAAGCTCAGACTTAATTTTCTTTTCAAGTCTTACGGCAATAGCCTTAAGCTGTCTATCGTGCTGAAGCATTTCTCTAGAAATATTTAAAGATAAATCCTGTGAGTCTACAAGTCCCTTTACAAAACTAAAATAATCTGGAAGTAAATCTGCACACTTATCCATGATTAAAACACCACTAGAATAAAGCTGCAAACCTTTCTCATATTCCTTAGTATAATAGTTATATGGTGTTCTTGCTGGTATATACATTAATGCATTATATGTTAAAACCCCTTCTACATTTGTATGAATAACCTTTGCTGGATCTTCAAAGTCAAAGAACTTTTCTTTATAGAATTGATTGTACTCTTCTTCTGTAATAGCACCTTTACTCTTCTTCCAAATTGGAACCATACTATTTAAAGTTTCATCTTCTCTATAAGTTTCATATTCAGGTTTGTAATCCTTATCTGCCTTCTGTTCTTCTGTAGCTTCCTTCATTTTATGTTTTTCAACATTCATCTTAATTGGGTAACGAATATAGTCCGAATATTTTTTTACAAGCTCTCTAATCTTATGTTCTTGTAAGTAGTCACTGTATTTTTCATCTTCTGTATCTTCTTTTATATAGATAACAATCTCTGTTCCTACAGCTTCTTTATCACATTCTGTAATAGTATATCCATCAACTCCTGTTGATTCCCATAAATAAGCTTGGTCTTCTCCATTTTTCTTACTCTTAACTTCAATTTTTGAAGCAACCATAAATGCTGAATAGAAACCTACACCAAACTGACCTATAATGTCAATTTCATCTTTGTTTTCCATTTTATCAGCATTTTCCTTCTTAAACTGAAGCGAACCACTCTTAGCTATAGTTCCTAAGTTATTCTCCATTTCATCTTTAGTCATACCGATACCGTTATCAGTAATTGTTAAAGTTCTTGCATCTTTATCTGCTGCAAGTCTAATATAAAAATCATCTCTAGATATACCTGTATTTTCTGTAAGTGCTAAATAATATAATTTGTCAATCGCATCACTTGCATTTGAAATTATTTCTCTTAAAAAAATCTCCTTATGAGTATAAATAGAGTTAATCATTAAGTCTAACAATCTTTTTGATTCTGCTTTAAACTGTTTCTTTGCCATTTAATCTCCCCACTTTCTATGTAATGTAACATTATATAAATTGTGTATATATCTTTTCTTGGCACTCACTACCAATGAGTGCTAACAAATATAATATACATCTCTTGTTATCAAAAATCAAGTAAAAAAGTTAAAAATATTTTATAGAAAAAAAAATACCAAGTATCACACCTGGTATTCTGTTATTTTATAATTCAAATCAACGTAAAATAAATGCATTATATATTACAATTATTTTACTACTTTTGAACCTCAACCCCCAAAAGAGTCATCCATTTCTTCTTGTACTGAAATTAAATCTCCTAATATTGCATTAGCCAATTCGTTACTTTCATCAATTTTCCATGTATTATCTTTTTTGCTTAAATCTATTGTTACAGTATTTGTAACAGTTTCATTATCTTCTCTACTCATTAAGTCTTTCAAGATTTCCTTAGTTTTCTCGTCTATTTGCTCTTCATCTAACCCAGAAAAAGCTAGTGGAATTAAACTAGTAAACAATTCTCCCAAAATTGGCTTCATGTCAACATTTGTTATATCTGCCTCAACTTTGGCAGTATCCCCATTAACTTCTGAAGACTTTATTTCATAAGTTAAATCTTGACAAAGTAATTTATATATTTCTTCATCATCTTTAGATAAGCTTTCGTCTTCATCTTTATCCATCAATTCATCATAATTAATATATTTTTCAGCAGCTTCCTTATCTGCCACTTTTATCGCATCTAATAAATTAGAGACTGCTTGTTCTGGTTTTTCACCACCACCACATCCAACAGTACTAATAATTAAAGCTAAACATAATAAAACACTTAAAATCTTTTTCATACACACCTCCATATGTTTATAGATTACCATATAAAGCTATGTCTTACAATAATATGTATTCCTATAATACATATTATTGTATAAAAAAAAAACCCACAAACTTATCGTTTGTAGGCTTTTTATTTTTTTTCTTAAGTAGTTTAAGATTAACGCTTTGAGAACTGTGAGCCCTGCATTTTCAATGATTAATTTATCATTTGTTAGTTACTAGTTAGTTACTATAATTTCTGTAGACCTCTTTATATCATTTTTGTCTATATATAATAGGTAGGTTTTTTTTTAAAAATTTGTATCTCTGCCCTTTTTAAACATAAAAAAATACCGGGCTCACACCCAGCATTGAATTATTTATCATCACTTTCCTTAATATTTTTTATTTCTTCTTCTATTAAATTCTTCATATAATTAGCAATGTATTCACTATCTTCACGTCTAAACATTTGTATAAATGGATTTGTTTTTTCGAATTGAGTTTCATAAGCACAAGCTATTGCAAAGCAATCAGCAAACACCTCACGTAAATCGTCCTCGGATATATTTTTTATATCATTCCCAAACGCATCTTTGATAACATTACTAAAAGAGCCTGGTACTTCATTAAAATTGCCTATAAGATAAACATGAAAAAGATGCCCCAATTCATGCATAAAAACATAATCTGAATTATTTTGACTTCCATTCAAGGGATTTGCTCTAGAATTAATAATAACATTAATATGGGGAAAACAAGTTGAATTGAACTCTGAAGTATAATCGAAATTTAAAATAAAAACTGGTCTTTTACGAGATAATAAAAATATTGTTTTTTGTGCAAAAGGCAATTCTAAAATAGTCTCTACCATTTCTCTTGATATTAACTCTCCACTTTGAGGGATGTTTACTTCATACCCTTTTAAATGTGTTAAAACAGCATCTATCATTTTATTGAAAGAACTTACTTTATTATCCTGTCCAACTTGTACCATAAGACTGCTTACATAAACACCAATAGATTCATTCTGATTTATATACTTAAAATTATCATTTTCACCTAATTGAAACCTAGAACCAAAATAGATATTAGTCATCAATTGAATAAAATTTTCAGACACATATTTTATTAAAGTACGTTTATTTTTTGCTCCTTTCACAGTCCTTTTTAATTCTTCAAGATTATTTATACATTCTTCAAGATTAGAACCACTATGCATAATTTGAAAACATAATTCGTTTATTGTACTCATTTCACACCTCATACTTAAAATAATCCATAAATTATTAATATAAACTAAATATATCACTTTGTAAGTCTTTATACAATATAATAAAATATTTCCAAAAACACATTATTTGCTTAATAAAAAGAACTACCCCAGGACAATCCCAGGATGGCTGTAACTATTCTCTATCATGAGGTATTATTTTATCCTCAATATTATTTTCTTTTTCAATTAGCTTCTCATATACCGCAAGTCCCTTAACTAATATATTCGGTACATTATAGCCACATTCAACCAGATTCTCTAGTATACTTCTTACTTCATTAATCATTAAAGAGGCTAACGTAAACCAACCAAGAAACAGCATAAATGATATATCTATACCTACTATATTTCCAATTTTAATTGATGAAAATGATACTGAGAAAGCAACTATTACTATTGCCCAGTACCCTAGCTTCTTCACCAAGCCTTTAACTCCTACCTTGCTGCTTTCCTTTTTAAACAGTCTAGCTTTATACCAACCTGTTAACCAATCAATTACATTGAATAGTAAAAACATTGCAAACAGAAACCAATACTGACCAAAGATTGCAGCTAAAACAGTAACTATTATTCCTACAATAGAATTGTATGTATCTATAAATTTCAAATTACATTCCTCCCTTGTTGATTCTTTCAAATACCTGTCTGCCGTACTTATACTCGAGTATGTACAATATTGTGTTTAGTTGGTACTTATGCAGATTCTTATCTTCCTGAAGCATTAATGCAAATAAACTGTCTGCGTACTTATAGGCCTCTAAGTATGACATTGTGGTATCATCAAAACCATATTTGCTCTGTACCTTGTAATAATTATCAGAATGGCTCTGACAATTTACTACATCCACTACAAAATAGTATTTAACTTGACTCTGTAATAAAGATAATTCTGCACATGTTCTTGCAGCCTTTGTACTATTTGGGTCATTAATTAAAGCCTTTACTGATTTGTCTAATCCATACCAAAGTATAAAGTGGCCACTTCTTGTCCAGTTACCTTTACCCATGCAGCATATAACCATATTTCCTTTTTTTATTTCTGCCAGAGCCTTTGCATGATAAGCCTTAACCCACTGGCTTGACTTTCCATATAAGTTGCTGCCATTTAACTGTGAGACTGCTATTCCATATGCTTTGCCTTGTGTAGCAAAATAACTGTAATACGTACCCTGGTTAACTGCTTTATACCCATGAGCTAAAGCCCATGCACATGCTTCCTTTGGAGTTACGGCTTTGTTTTTTAATGTAGCAATCACCATGGCCATGCAACTAGGGCCACAACCAGACTTTGCTATTGTTGTTTTTTCACCTCTAGCTGAATAATCTATGTTGGCCCATTTAGGATCTGTTTGTAAATAACTTATTGGTTTCATTTTATCACCTACTTTCAAGGTACCATCTTGGCCACAATTGCAAAACTTTATAAAGGCTACAATT
>DAMCXN010000004.1:26600-73270 GCA_032096995.1 Aminipila sp. | reverse complement strand
CTTTTTATCACTTTTTACGCTGCGATTAACTTCTGGTAATCGGCTTTAACTTCATCCCAGTCAGCAGCATCTTCTAATCCGTAATCTTTTGCTGTAACTCCATAGTTGTCGTCACAGATATCACAGATGATACTATAAGCTACTAATGCATCTGGGTTCTGTACTCCCGGCATATCATTAGTATCAATTGGACTGTCGATAACCTTCTGAATTAATCCTGCATACTTCTTTGTAAATTCTCTTCTGTTCATTTTATTTCTCTCTTTCTGCTCTACTGAGCTTTAAAAAATGTATTAAAAAAACACGCCTTATTGCGTGCTTTAAAAAAACTGTTATATTTATTCTGCACTTAATCAAATATTAAGATGGGAAATCTTCATTAGTAATTATTTTATATTCTTCTTTGCTAATTAGCTTTAAACCTACTACTTTTTGTAATCCTTCTTTACTGACCTTGTCATCATCATACATAAGTTTATATCTCTGTGCTACTATACCTAATTTATTCATATTACACCTCCGCTAATGCTAATAATATTGCATCTAATTGTTGTTGTATTAATTCTGCTTTAGTAGGTTGTGGTGCTGGAAAACTATCAAATTCTATTTGCTTTTCTTCTTCTGTAGTTTCTCTAATTTGTTCATTTTTATAAACATAATTATGACAACCATTATCATTAATCAATGGTTTTTCAAAATAATTTCCACTTGGATGCGCATATTTAGGATAACTTGTGCCCTCATCTATTTCTGTCCAGTTCGTTAAATCTTTTGGAGGATATTGTCCACCAGCAACAGCAACGATATAATTATTACTATCAATTTTTATATATACTTTATAAATATTTTCTTCCATGTTTTTCTCCTACACTATAGTTCACAAGATAACTTTACTTTGGAACTATCATACCTATAAACGCCATATACTTGTCTAGATTCTAAAGTTCCGCTACTTGGTGTAATATTAAATAGTATAATATTCTCTTTTTCATAAATAGCAGTTATACTACAATCAAGAATATCTACCCCATCTTTTCTCAGTACAATATTGTTAACAGCTTCAATAAGTGTTGGCGTTGATGTAAATTTTTCAAGTATTGGTATTGCAATTTGCAATCTACCCCCATCAGCAAGTGAATATCCTGTACCTAGTATAAAAAGTTCCTGATAGTACCCTTGACATTTAGATAATTCTTCATCGCCAATAGTAGGTGCATCATTTGGTAGAGTTGATACTTCCCCTTCTTCTAATTTCCATCCTTTAATATCAATATCAAAATAATCACTAATATTATTTGTACATAATACTTCTACCCCAAAGCCATATTCATCTGATGCTGGTGAGAAAGTACATTGATAATATTTATAATCAGTAGATTGTGATAATTCTAATTGGTAAGTGCTTTGACAAACCATTGTACCATACGCATGTGTACAAGGTCTTAATACTACTTTTCCTGATATTGTATTGCATTTTGCATATAATGTAAGAGTATATTTCTTACCAGATTCAAGCTTACAGTTTGATTCAAACATTTGGGTCATTCGTTTATAATCTGCTGTTTGAGAACTAGTTATGTTAATATAATCAGAGTTTATTGTTAGAGTTAATCTTTGACCTTTCCACATATCTATCATATTAAAAAAATACGATTCGTCAGAAAGATAGATAGCTTCATTTCTTTGATTTACTGGGTTAGTCCAATCCCAATTTATTATCCATTGTTTCCCTCGGTTTTGTTTACTTAATGACTCGTTAAGTTGGGTAAATTGTGTTTGAGCTGTGGCAAGTATTTCATTAAACTCTTCTTCTGTTCCTTCATATCCTCCATCTACAGCTGACTGATATGCACTCTTACCGTCTGCACCAGCAGAACCATCTTTTCCGGCTTCACCTTGTGGCCCTTCAATTTGCCCTATACTTTCCCATTCGTTATTTTTAGTAGACCAAATATATACATTTCTATTTGATTCCACTTGATAAGCATATTCGTCACCGTTTGGAAATGCTGCATTTAACGCTTCTAAAGTTAGGTACACGTCTTTAATTGTAAAGTTTGTTATATTTGCGGCTTTTTCAAGTAAAGAGTCTATTTCTTGACCTGTATATTTGCTTGTATAGTTCGCCATAATTCCTCCTTAGTAATAAATTATAATGCAGCCATTAGCACCATTTCCACCAGCGCCGCCAGCACCGCCAACACCACCACTACCTGGCCAACATTCACCCCCTGGATTGTAGCAGTCACCACCGCCACCGCCACCGCCTCCGCCGTGACCTCCATCTCCGCCAGCACCATAAATTGTGGCTGTTTCTCTAGCTGTTGCATTAGCACCACCTCCACCAGATCCACCATCTGCAAAACCAGGACCATAGTTGTTTGTTACTTTTCCATTTCCACCGTTTGCACCATTATTACCATAAGCAGCACCACCACCACCGCCTCCTTGGCCATAAATTCTGTGGCCATCAGTAGTTTTCATAGTTACATATTGACCTGGTAACCCACCTTCATATAAGACATTGTTCCCAGCATCTAGTATGTCACTGCCTCTTACTCCACCAGCACCTTGCCCGTCTCCGCCGTTCATTCCTATGTTGCCTATAAAGGCAAAACGTTCTGCTGTCATTGCATCAACATATTCGCTAATTGCTCCGAGGTTAGAGCTTAAATTTCCAAAAGTTGTTGCCGTACCTTCTAAGCCATCAGCATTATTAGTTTGACCACCAGCACCACCGACACCTATCACTGCAGATATAGATTGATTTGATTCAACCTCTATGACAGTGTCGAATACTTTGCCACCTGTGCCAGCCTCACCAGCCTTACCGCCTTTTCCACCACTTCCTCGAGAAAGACTAGAAGAACTTGAGCCGCTACTACCGCTTTCACCGTTTTCTCCTGCTTTTCCGCCTTTCCCACCGCCTATAAGTACTGCTCTAATCTCTATAACTCCGTCTGGTACAACAAAGTTACCATTATCAGTTATAACCACACGATTTTTATAGCCTTCTGATATACCTTGAGGTTCATACCCAACTAAGAACTCGGCAGTGGCCCTCATGGTGTTACTAAAGTTAAAATCCAAGCTTTGGATAGCGGCATTTAACTCATCTGTTTTATAAGGGTGAGCTACTTGTACAATATCTCCCGTACCCTCTTGACTTGGTAAAACATCTTGTTTAATACTTTTATTGCAACTTGCATAATTGTATAGTCTTTGAGCCACTGAGCTACTGTTTATTGCAGTTATAAGAGTACCGTCTGTTACAGTTAATATTTTATCAACAGGAGTACCTAATACCGCGCCTTTAGTTGCTATTTTAGTTGTGTGTCGGTATTTTTTACCTGTTAATGTTACGTTGCCATTACCTTGTATTTTTGCGTAATTTGCGCCGCTTTCTAGGATAGTTCCGTTAACGCAAACGAGATCATGTACTGGTTCTTGGAAGATTGTTTTTTTTATATCCGTAAAAGCCTCTGTAAACAATGTAACTTCGTCATTTATAGGAACATATGAATGTTCAGTTACTTGCACTGCAGTAGCTTGTATATCATCCTTTAAAAAGCCACCTAAGAATACTTTATCGTCTGTGATTGTATTTACTTTTGTACTTGTTAAAACGGAAAAATTAACAGTTCCGTCAACATTCTTCTTAATAGCCACACCTGTAGCAATTAAAAGCTGTCTTAAGTTTTCTCTTTTAGATGCATACGGTAAATATCCATACACTTTTAATGCAACAACATTTGGATGTATCGTGTAAGGCAAATCTCCCATAATTTCAGCAATTAACTCACCAACATTTTTAGCGGTATATATGCCCCCTGGGTGGTTATCATAATCTAAAAGTGATAAATAAGATTCACCATATATGGAATATAGGTTTAAGCCTATTTCTTCAATCTGTCCATTAAAAAACACGCCTTTAACTTTTCCGTTACGAATGATTGTAATAGGCGTGTATCGTGTTATTTGTGGTCTTACAGTGCTTTTTATTTCTGCTGTTAATGTATCTAGTGCTAACTTATCAGTCAATAGCCCTGTTTCAACGTGCATTCTTAATTTGTTTATGTCATTTCCAGTAAAAGTGTACACTCCAAAAGATATTTTATTTAGTTCTGATTGCGGATTGCTGACGTTTTGAAAATAATCATTTTTTCCGTACGAACTTGCTTTAACATGGTAATTACTATCTTTTGCTATACAAACTAACCCGTCTGCCGTTACAAATTGTATGCTTGTATTAAATGTCGTCATATTGCCTCCTTAATCGGTGACATAGCCATAAACTCAACTTTTAGTCCTTCCCAACGCCTATAGTTACCTAAATATGTTAACTTATCAGAGACTTTGTTTATATAAACTTTAAATGTCAAAGAGTCTTGACCATATGGTATTGTAATGCTATGGCTATCAACCGGACTTGTAAGCAAATAATATAGTCTGTCGTATTCTTCTATATTCCCTGATTTTTGTTCTATATCCATAGAATAATTATAAATAGTACCAATTATTTCTCTACTAATAACCCCAGATTTTGACCTTCTTGCGTGGCTTGTTTCTAAAACCTCGCTCCTGCGCTCTAATCTTGTTACAGACACGTTAAAACTTGCACTGTCTATTGTAAATACTCCGTTGTCAGTTCCTTGTCCTACACACCAATTTTCTCCAAAATATCGCTGTGGTTCTATTGCAATAGCTGCAAACTCTAATTTACTCCATAGCTTTTTAATTCCTTTTATAGTTTTCAGTTCGTCAGAAGTATTAGAGATAAGAGCATCAAATTCCAAATAGCCTTGGCCGAATGGAACGGATATAGGATAACTATTAACAGGCAATGTAATGAGTTCGTAAAAATCATCATAGGCCTTTACATTTTCAATTTTGGGCATAACCTCAAAATTATAATTAAAAATGGTACCAATTACATCCCTAACCATATGTCCGTTTTTTAATCTTCCAGCATTTTCACCAGCTAGTATTATAGCCTCTCTTTCAACGCTCATAAAATGTACGTCTGGTGCTATGTTGTTAATTGTAAGTACGCTGTTCATTAGGTCACCCCATTTATTAATCTAACACCCTGCCTCATTGTTTCACCTGCATTGTATTGTGACATTCCTCTTGCAAACTCTCTGCCATCTACCTCTAAAATAACAGTAGCATTTCCACTGCTACTATTACGTGAGCCTAGTTCCTCACGCATGATTTGTCTTATAAGCCCCTCTGGTGCCTCTAAGTTTTTACCGTACTTTTGGTCGCCCAAAACTGCCATAAACTCTCCATTTGCTGGTATCACTGCACCTGTTGCAAGGTGTGGCAAGTTATAACCGCCACTTGGAGCTTTTGCACCTGCTTGTGCTTTTTTTTGTGCGCTGTTAATTGCTGCAGTTATTGCTAATGCGCCCCCAGCAATTGCTACTGCTGCAATTCCTAAAGTTGCTGCAGACTGTAATGCTCCAACCGCTGCCGCTGCTCCTGCTGCTGCTATAGCTACAGTTCCTAATGCTGCCACGGCTTTTTCATACCCTGACATACTGCCCCAAACCTCAGATAGTTTGTACATCAATCCTATAAATATTACAAGTGCTCCTATTGCTATACCTATTTGCCCTGCTGGTGACATTAAAGCTATTCCGAAGGCTTTCATTGCAGCTTCTAGTCTAACAGTTACAGATATAAGTTTTTCTAGTATTGTCCATCTACTTGCAATAATAAAATAAGCTGTTAATGCTGATGCAAGCGCCAATATAGCTATTTTAAATGTGTCTATTGTAGCTGTATTATTTTTAATAAAATTGGTTAATCGCATTATAGCGTTAGTAATGTTTTCTACAATACCACTAACAGTAGCTAATACTGGAGTACCGACCAATTCTAAAAATCGCCCCCAAGCTGTCTTCAGATTTTCTGTTACATTCTCCCAATTATCTTGTTCTCTAGCTGCTTCCCCTGCCGCTCCACTCATTTCATTTGTTTTGGTTATCGTATCTAATAATAACCATTGTCTTTCAGCCTCATTTAATTTATCCCATGACTTACCATACATTTCATTAGCTTTAACACTCATTTGTGCTGCATTTGTAAAAACTCCAATAGCATCGCCTGCCTCAAAGTTACCCTTTAAAAAACTTGCTACACTTGCACTTGCGGACTCTAAAGACACATCATAAAAAGCTGCTGCATCTGCCGCATTTGTTGTCGCTATTTGTGTTGCCTCTAAAGCTTGCTTAGATTCCATTCCAGCACCTTTTACTTGTGCACCAAATTTGCTAAAAGAGGCTTTTAATCTGTCAACATGTATTCCTAACTCGTCCGATTGATTAGTCATAGCTTCCATAGCCTCTGCGCCTTCTGCACCCTTAAATATTTGCTCGAATTGTGCATCTAAGGCTTTTAAATTGGCTGCAGTTTCTATGAGTTGAGTTCCAAATTCTTTTATAACAGCAATACTAAATGTAGCAACAATAACTTTGCCTAGCTTGTCGAATGAGTTTGAAATTTTGTCCGTTTTTTTGTCTATATCTTTTAAGCTTTGCTCAAATCCTTTTGTATCTGTTTTTGTATCAAAAATCAAAGACCCTGCCACTGCTCCTGTCACACATTCACCTCCCTTTTAAGCATTAAAAAAACGCCCTATTATATTTAGAGCGTTTTGTTTTATCTTATAAAATTATAGTGTTTTGCTATTCTAAGCCACATTGCGCTTTTGACACCAGTTTACCTCCTTGGAACATTAACACACAGTTTGCACCATATTGACCTTTTCCATTCCATGTTACTGTATACGTTGCTGATGACGGATCTCCCATATCTACTTCTGACATAATCTCTCCGTCACTTTGAAATATCTCTTTTACTTCTTTATACTTCATTCCTTCTTGAATAGAATTGTATTGTTCTAATGTCACACCCGATCCGAACATTATCCCAGGTACTAAAAATAAAAGCAATCCCCCAATTAATACTCCACCGCATGCGCCTACTAATATTCTGTGTTTTATTGTATAGTGTGTTTTGCATTTCCAATGTACATCTATTGGTAGTATGCAGCTTAATCCAAAAATCATAGCAACCGATAAACTAGTGGTTGTTTGACATCCAATCAATGTAAATATAAAAAAAGCCAATCCTGAAACTACTATAAAAACTAAAAACATTATTATATAAATTTCTTTTTTGGTATAATCAACGGAACTTTTTTTCATTTCATTCTCCTCCCCAATACCTTTGCTAAAAGAGTATCAAATATTATAAAATTTATCAAGGCTATCCAAGAAGTTTATTAAATTTATCAAGTGCAGTCTGTTCTTCTTCTGTCAGATTAACACTTGTTTTAAGTTCCGCTATGTCTTTATTTTCTGCCCACCACTCTTTATCCATTTTAGTTTGTTTACCTTGCTTTTTAAGTTTCCTTTGGTGAATCAATGTCGAAAAAGTACACTCTTTGCATTCCATTAATGCACTTACAAAATCCCACCAATGCAAAAAATCTAAACTTCTGCAAGATGTTCCAAGAGTTAAATTTACAGCGGACAAAATAAAAGGCGCATCTTGTTCCCAAGAATATAACCTGCCATAATTATTACCACTGGATTTATGTGTTGTATCTCCACCATCTAAGAACCATGAGGCTTTATCTACTGCTTCGTCAAAATATTGCAACGGGATATTACCATTATATAATATCCCAATCATTACGACTAGTTTTTCAGATTCTAAAAGGTCATTACGTTCAAATACTTGCATAATGTTAAAGCAAGGACGAAAATCGCTGTTTATACTGTATTCTATACCTCCTACTGTTAACGTCTTAGGTAGTTTAGTAATCAAAGTCTATTCTCCTGGATAATTTTAGATACAGTTTTACTCCTTGCGTTTATTTCTTTTTCAAAACAAGGTAATATAGCATAAAGAAAATTAGAAAATATACACTCTCCGTTTTGAGTTATAGCAGAAGTACATAAATCTTTAAAAACAAGTTCAGAAGTTCCAACACCAAAAATCTCATCAAGCTCACTTCTAAAAAAAGTGTCTATTTCTAGATTTAGTCTATTTTTGCCTTGTGCTTTTTCTAGATCTGGTAAATTAGATTGAATTATTTTCTCCTCTTCCTTGGAAAAATCTTTTAATCTTGCGTTGGCCTTACCAACGAGATTTAAAAAACCTTCAATTATATTACCGTCAGATGGGTTAAACCTTAATATTCTATTTTGGTCACCTTGAATTGCAAGTTCTACCATGCCAGTATCAAAACTTAAATCTTTCATAATTCCTCCTATGCAGCAGTAAATGTCTTTGTGGAAGGGTTAAATGTTCCCTTAGTTCTTTTGCCCGTAAAATGGATATTAAATGGTATTTGGAACCCCTCTGTATTACCGCCGTATGATGTTACTTCAACAAATACCTCTTCTTTGTATGCTGGATATGCTCCACTTGTTTCTGTTCCAAACACATCAACATGCACAACATCAGTTTTAAGGTCGTCAAGTGTCTTTTCCTCATCAATAATACCTTTAAGGAATGTAAATAACGGTGTATCTAAATCTGCCTTATATGGTTCAATCGAAGCGGTCTTTTCATATCTGTCAATAGTTATAGCGTTTTCACCTAGTATATTTGAAGTTCTTGCAACATTAGCACTCATTTCAATGTTTAGCTCTTCTAAATCATCACCTAGTACTTGATATGTAGGTGTCTGAGTTGATGGTGTGCAATTTATAAAACTCTTAAATAATTCTCGCTTAATTTTGGCCATCTATATTCTCCTTTCTATAGTTCAGCTTTATTTGTACCTGATAAAGCCCTGTCATAAAATCTTCGTCAGTATCTAATAATAAGCCATTTGATACTGATATTTCTTCGGCAGTGTAGTCAACTGGCATCGCAGGAAAGCTTTGTTTGTCATTTTGTTCATCAATCCATGCTGAAAAACCCTCTAAAAATGTATGGTTATCTTGCCTATCTACTTCATCACATAGTACCGACTTGGCATAGAAAACATAATCACTAGAGTATTTTGTATTTCCTAGAATGTCTTTAGATGTCTTGGAATTTCCTGCTGCTGCTATCGCATAATTGCCGTGGCACTCTTCGGGAAAATCTGTGTTTATTCCATCTATTGTGGTGCCTTTTTCTTTTTCTCCGACTTTTTGCAATATCATACCGTCATAAGTTAACAAAAAATCTTGTAATGCTTTTAAAATGCTCATTTGCTCTCCTTTTTAAAAGTTTTAGCTGCACCTCTAAGTATCTGGTCTTTTTTATCTGCTTTCATACGCTCAAACCAGAATGCCCCGCGTGGCGGTGAACCGCTTTGTCCTTGGAAAATCAAGTCTTTATCTGTAAGGTGTTTTGGTGCTCTACCAACCATTGCTTTGCCATAGTATAAATATCGTGCATATGGCCCGTTATAAACAACTTCGCCACTACCTATTACCGTGCCTAAAATACCTAATTTTTGTAACATACCACTTTGCATAGGCATGTAAGGATTGGATAGCCTTAAGACTTTATTATCAATAAACTTTTGGGTTTCTGTGAATGCCTCGCTGTAATTCGGCTCAAATTTCTTATTCCAAACAAGCCTTGCTTTGCCATTTTTAGTTTTAGACACACCACCTCGTGGAGTTGTTATTTTCATACTATCACTTCCCCGTCACTTCCCAATGGTCCATATCGGTACCAAAATTTCTAGTATCAATGTTACTTATTGTCAACACATCATCAAACTGCAATAATTCTTTGCTGCTTTTAACTACTTCATAGTCGATTTTGCCAAGTATAACTATATCTTTAGGCTGTAATGTCCAATGACCGTTTTTATCAGCTAATTCAGCCCATTCTTTAGGCTTAGTATATACATCACCCTGAACTGCATCAAAAGGTATAATGAGCTGTAGCCCATCAGCTGACGACATGCCAGTTTTACGAGCTACAGCTCCTTTGGAGGAATTCCAGAGTACACCTTTTATAACAGTGCGGTGGTAATGCTCTTCTTTATCCCGGTTATAAATTGTGACTGTGTGTGGAAACATTATATACCACCTCCACAGTAAAGCAGTCCTGTCATAGCAAGATATATTTCAGCAGCATTATAAAGTTTCTGTTCATAACTTTTCCCGGTTCCAGCAAACTGTCTTGAATGAGGGCCAACAGATTCACTTAAAAGTTCTCCACCCTTTGATTGCTTAAACATTACATCAGCTACAGCACAACATGCATCTTTTACATCGTCAGTTACAGCATTTTTAGCTTTATTAAATGTTATTCTATTCAAATAGGCAGAGGCCTGCCCAGACATACTATTAAAGTCTGTCTCGGACATTTTTCCCCTATAAATATCTTTATAATAATTATAATCAGCGTAAGGCATTTATCTCACCCCTTTCAATATTTTAAGCTACACATTCTTATGCAGAGTAATATCTTTTGTTATCGCTGCATCTGCTACAGTAATTGTTTCAGTAACTGTAGTGTAGCCTGTTTTCTTAATTGTAGCCTTATATGTACCTGCTCTTAAATTAAATACTGCTGTTCCATCAGTTCCAGTCTTTAATCTAGCGCCATCAACATCAACTGTAACGCTTTCTATCGCTGCAGGTGTTTCTGCATCATCTTTAATTGTAAATGTTACAGCTTTAGTAGTTACGGCAGTAGGTGGTTCAAGATATGCAAACATGCATCCAGTTCTATCTGAATCCATACGAGTTGCTGGATTAGGAAGAGCCCATCCCATTCTAAATACAACTCTAAGTGCAATCATATCCTGCTGTGCAAGGTTATAAACAATTTCTTTTGTATTAGGGTCCTGAATAACTCCCTGATCTAAAATCTTAACTGTTATATCCTGTCTAATAGCAAATACAGCTTTTTTAAAATCCCCAACTACTAGCTGCGCAATAGATGTATCAAAGCTGCCATTGTCAGGGAAGAAAAGTGGAGCACCATCTAAAGCATACTGCGTAGTCCCTTGCATATCGCTCTTAAAGATTGGATGTCCGTCAGTGTCTTTAATCCCTCTAAGCTTTGCTCTCATTCCCATAGACGCAATACCGCCATTAACCATATAGCCATCTTCTTCAACTTTTGAAATAACTCCACCTTCACCAAGCAGCTTATCGTAGTCAACTGTAGAACCAGCCACATTATTTCCAGCCTGTCTCGCTCTTGTAACAATATCTGCACCCCAGCTTGCAGGTTTATTGATACCAAAAATAACAGCCTGGTCAACTCTAAGACCCATAGCCTCTATAACTCTTGGCTGAACTTCTCCCATAATGTCAAAGCTTGCATCATCCACCACTGCTTCCGGAATAGGTACGATAACAGCTAGTTCTTCAGCTGTAAGATATACATTATCCCAAGCTTGCTGTGAAGTCTGTTTAAATCCAGTATCACCATTTACCCAATATGCCATAGGTAACATATCAAGTACTGGTATTCTTGTCTGTTTGCTAGTCATATTAGGAAGCTTTTTTGCAAGTCCCATAAAAATTGACTGCTTAGGAATATCCTGCTGGATAGTGTTAATTAATTGCTCTTGTATTAGAGCCTCCGCTTGTTCTCTTGTAATTGCCATATTTTATTACTCCTTTCCAAATAAAGACCTAAAGGCTGCATTAGCCTCGTCTTTCTTATCAACTTGTTGTTCTGTTCCTGTTTGTCTCATCCCAGTAGCCTTTGGTTGCTGTGATTCTTCAAACAAAAATCCTTTTTCTTTTTTGATGTTGTCTAATTGCTCACTGAAGCCTAAAAGCTTATCCCCATCAAGTTTTATAAGTTCCATGTTTAAAAATGGTTTTACAGCTTTTACATCACGTGCTTTTGCACCAACAAGGGCTAAATCGAGAGCATTTCCAAGTTTTAAGTCATTAAGTTGCTTCTCAAATCCAGTCTTTGCGGTAGTATTCTCGCCTTGTAAGCGAGTTATTTCTGCTTGTAGCTGTGTTGCATCCACTTTTTTTAATTCCTCTAATTGCTTATCTCTGTCAGCCAGTTGACCTTTAAGCGTTTTATTAGCCTCATTTGCCGTGTTGAAATCGTTTCTAGCAACAAACCCTTTTCCTATTTCATCAGATATTTTCTTATCAATATCCTCTGTATAAGCTGTTCCCAGTATTGTTTTCAGCCATTCTAATGCCATTTTTTATCTCCTTCCTATCACTATCCTTTTTATCCGGCCAGTCCCGGTATTGTGACTGCTCTTTTTTATCCCTGAGCTCGGGTATTTAGATATAACAAAAGACAGCCATCTCTGACTGTCTTAAATTAACTATTAATTTAGTGTATAAAAACACCGCCTCAGTTTATCTGGGCGGCATTATTCAATGTCTAAACTCTCTGAAATTTGGTTTAAAGACTTTCCATCGTAAAATTTATCATCCATTAGTTCATCAATATCTGTATAAATTTTAGCTTTATCACCATATCCTACTTCAAATTTGTTTTTGTTATATGGATTTATACAAGCATTTTCACCATGATATTGAAAAATTACATCCTGACAAAACGATAATATTAAATCTTTTAATTTTTCTTTATTCATAATATATCGCTATTCTCCTTTCTTTCAATATCAGTTAAGTCTCTTGTAGTTCTTTCAATAAACTTACCTTCTTTATCCCACATTATATCATGAACATGTTCACCATACTTACCATATGGATGTGTTTTAGGATTGTAATGATTATTAGTATTTATTTCTTTAATTTTAAAGCCATTTTCATTATAAAACGACCTTGCTTTAATCTTCGCACCTTTTCCAACATGGTCAATTATACTATTCGGTTCACTTCTCATAGGAGCCGCTTTACGACCTGTTATTATAGTATTCTCCGATGATTTTATTATACCACTACTTCCAGTATTTACAACAACTTTTCCTATCTGTTCTCTATCATACTGCCTTTTTAATCCAGTCTGCTTTATAAAATCTCGCTGTATTCCCTGCCACTGTTTCACTTTTGCTGTAGCTTCATCTGCAGGAAAATCTATTGCTTTAAATGCCTGTTCTTCACGCTTCCAACGGCGTATCTGACGTTCTATGTACCTTTGTTTCTGTGTAGCTTCATATTCAGTAATTTTCTTGCCATTATATTCATATTTCAAGGCATTCATTTCTTTTAGTTCTGACCGTGTATAGGTCTTTTCAGATACACCCTCGAAATAAGGATAGAAGTTATGTCTACAATTCCACCCACAGAGCCCCTCTCCGGTTCCATATCCAGTAGATGCAATAAAATCCGGGTATTTTGGATGCTTACCAGAGCGACTAAATACTTTTCCTTGCCATTCAGCGTGGTCTGGTCTTGCTCCAGCATGAGCAGTTACTTCAACAAGGTCACTATCCATCTCATCAGCTCTAACCTCTTGTAATTTAGAAGCAGTTTGATTTACTCCAGTTACAGTTGCTCTTCTTACAGCCACTTCCATATAATCAATATGTCCACTAGGATACTGAATTGTGGCAATACCTTTAGACGATAAATCCTTAACAGCCATTCTAATAGCGCTGTTATAATCAAATGCTCCCGAAGTAATCTGCATATATGCTCTATCTAAAACCTTTTCAAATTGATGTGTAGCCGTATTTGCTGTAGTCCTGGTTAAATTCTCAAATAGTCCTTGTGTTTTATCAATTCCTGCAGCAAGTACGTTCTGTAGTTCTGCTGATGAACTTATTGGCCCTGGAGTCTTACCGGCTCTTCTATAAATCTCATCATCAGTTTTTAAAGCTTCAGCTCCAGCATCTTTCATAAGCTGTTCTATCTGCTTCTTAGATATACCAGTAGTAGCTGACAACTTTTTTATAATCTCATCATGCAATAATCCCATTTCCCTAACTTTTATGTATTGCCACTGAGCTGCAGGAATAAAATAATCGTAAGTAGTAATACGCCTTGCCATATCTGCAATAATGTCAGCTTCAACTTGAGCATATAATTCTATCAAGTTATCTGGCAAATTATCTAACTGCTTTGGAGTAAGCATTACTTACCACCACCAAATCCCATCAATTCATTATCTGTAAGCTCAGTTCCAGCCATCTTCTTTGCTGTTTCTTCATCTTCACCAAAAAACTTTACACGGTACTCCCATTTCTGCCTAACGCCGTCACGTATTTCCTGTAAGAACTGCTGCTTTTCTGCGCCAGTATCCTCAATTATGCTATCATCAAAATTCACAGTCACTTCAAATTGTTTTTTATATCCAAGTAAATAAGCTATTGCCTTTGACATATCAAATAAAGCACTTTCCAAGACTAATTCATGTTTCTTAAGACTTCTAAATAAGTCAGAATCCTCTGATATAACCTCTGTAGCTGTTTTAATATTGCCATTTTCAAAGCTATATCTATTAGTGCCCATTCCGCATTTATAAGATAAAAGCGATAAGGCTTTATTTATGCCCTTGTCATGTTCGTCAGCCCTAATTTGCATATTGATTTCTTGTAACTTTTGTTCACTATCTTTTCCTAAATTTACGGCATAAAACTCAGTGTCGTTATCATCAAATACAGGAGTCGCACTGCCATCCTCTTCCATAAGCATCTGAGCCATGCTTGTTGGGACCATGACTCTTTTTTTACCAAGCCTAAACTCATTACAATAGCTGTCATAAACCAAATCAGTTCCTTCAAGCTGGTCTACTGCATTAGCATACACCGAAATACCCATAGGGCAATCTAAATCAACATTATTCACAACATTAGGTGTTATAATCTGAAACATTGGTATATCTGTGCCTGTTTCAACTTCTTCTGCAATGTCATCAGGAAGCTGTAATGGAGTTAGATTATTACCGTTTCGTCTAAACATCTTGTTTTCTATAACATAATTTCCACTGTCATTTTTCTTGTGAATATTTAAATATATGTGCTTTTCTTTTCCACTTACTTTTTCACTAGCAAAAGCACACTCGATAATTCTTCCATTATCCCATGAAAGAGGATAAATCATACCAGCTCTTATATAGTCTACAATTACATTTTCATCTTGATCTAAGTATTCAACAAACGCCCCTGTCCCTAATGCAAAGGTAAGTTCTACAAGTCTGTTTCCTCTTACCCTAAAGTCATTGTCGTCTAATACTGTTTGTACCTTCTTATTAATTTCAGTATCATCAATAGTAATCTGCACCTTTTCATTAAGTGCAAGGTTGGCCCAGTCTTCAGAAATAGTCTTTGCCATCCTCAATGACTTCCTAGTTCTTGTTAATTTCTTCTTGCCATTGTATTGCCTATAGCTGTGAAAGTTATAAACAAAACCTTTATACCATTTCAGCCATAAATCAATGCAACCGTAGTACGTATCATTAACAGCATTATATCCTTGCTGCTTTAAAAATTGAGTTATCGCTTGCAACCCCTCACCTCCTTATCAAAATATAAAATCTATGATGCTAACCCAAGATAAAGAATATCATCCTGAACACTTTCTGTTGAATATTCCATGCTGTCTAAGCTGTCTATATTTGTTGTTCCGTCGTCTAAACGGTCATCCTTAGTCGGCTTCTTATCACTGTAAACTGCATTTTCAAGAGCAGAAATAGTAGTTTTGCAATGATTTAGTATTTTAAATCTACCTTGTGCCATTAAGCTGTTATAAAACGCTATTCTGTCATTAATAGGACCTTTTATAGCATTCTTAACCTCTATACCTATTTTAGCTTTAGCAATCGCTATAGTAAGTCCTTCAATCAGTGTCTGCTCTGCACTGTCACAATATGCCTCATAAACTCTATACTTTATTTTTGCCCTTCTAACAAAGTCAACAAAGGCTGCATCCAGTTCAGCCGGTGACATCCTGCCTTTTTCCTTGTTGTTGTGATAGTATTCATCCAGGATAACAACTTTTTTCATTCCTGGTGTAAATCCAGTAAGGGTAAAACTGTGAGCAGAACCAGTCCCACCAAAGTCAACACCAATAACTGCATACAAAATTGGAGGCACTTCATCAAGAATAAAATCCTCTTTACTATTAACGAATAGGTCATATATAACACCTTCAGCAGCAACCCAAAGACCTAAAATATATCGCTTAAAGAATACCCCTGTGTACATAGACCTATAACGTTCTTTAATCTTTTCAGATAGTGAGAGGTTATCATCCATAGTGAAATGCAGGTAAAGAATATTCTTTTCTTTAATCTTATCAATCCACTCTTTTTTAAACCAATGAGACGGATTAGAAGGGTTACAGTTAAACCAGAACTTTGAACCTTCTACAGAGCAACGTCCTGTTGCCTGGTTAACAAATGATTCCGGCATCAATGCAACTTCATCAAAAAAGACCCCGGCCAGAGTAATCCCCTGGATAAGGTCTTGCGAACGTTCATCCTTACCACCAAATATATAAAAATAATTTGTTACTCCTTTTCGAGTAACTTCTAGCAGATTGTCAGCCCTGTGGTCTTTCCACTTATAACCTCTGGACCAGAGCATTAACTTAAGTACAGCAAGTACATTACGTCTAAACGAACCTATTGTCTTTCCACACATAGCAAAGTTTTCTTCGCTAAATGTAGCCATTGCCCACATAATAAAAGACAGTGCCATTGACACCGTCTTACCTGAACGAATTGCTCCATCTGCTATTATTCCATCTTTATCATGTACTGGTGATTTAGGAAGCCACCATGTAAGTATTTTTAGCTGCTTATTTGAAAAAGGCTTGAACTTAAATATAGCTTTTTTTACTCTTGCCATACTTCATCAACCTTTCCTTCAAGAGCTTTCATAAATCCATCATCTTCATTATTATCTTCTGGATCATCACCTTTTATCTTAGCAGTATTAGCCTTTAAGTTTTCAATACGCTGCTTCTGTTCTTCAGTTGCCAGCTCCCAGTTCTTGTGCAGCAACTCATCATAATTCTTAATCATACTATTCAAAGTTGCCATTGCCCTAGACTGTGCCTTTAAATAGTTGGCCTGTTTATCCCAAGCTTGTTGAACTTCCCAGGATTCACTTTCAACCTTACCGAAAGACTCACTTATCTTTGTAGTAGTACTGTCAGCTATGTCCTTAACATGCATAATCTGTTGTGACCGAATTATAGCAGCATACTGAATTGTAATCTGGTCCCAAAGTACATCAAGTGGGTCCATCTTTTGTGCAGCAGTTACCAGCTCCATAGTTTCGGCTGGCAGATACTTAGAAAATAGACCATGCTTTTCAGCGTTCTTGTTTGCCTTAGGAGCTCCATCACCAACAGCGTTTTTATTGCCAGGTTGACCGCCTTTAGTTTTTGGAGTACTCCGTATATTCTTTTGGAGTACTCCGTTCCATTTATCTTTTACTTTCCATCCGGAAATTGTTTTTTCTGGGACACCCAGCATTTCAGCAATTGCCCGGTTGGTAATATTTCCATCATGTTCCTTGAATATTTCAAGTGCCTTATCCCGGTTCGGACTTCTCTGTCTTGCCAAGCCTCACCACCTCTCAATCGTTTGTTTTGTGTATTAAAAAAAGAACTTTTTAGAGTTCTTTTATTTTATCCATTCCATATTCGCGATAATTATCATCATTTTTATATTTCTCAAGTTCTTTGAGTAATTTATTATTTATAGTTCTTCTGTTGTAGAAAGAAACGCCTTTACCTTCCTTGCAGAATTTTTCAATGTTTTTAATTCTATAAATTCCTTCTTGTAAACCATTTTCATAGTGACGCTCTTTTATTAAGCTTTGAAATTCGTCCCAAAATTCAGCTTTAATAAACCACATATTTTATCACTTCCTTTCTTTACCATATTATCCCAAAACAAGTGTTTTTTCAACAATTGTACTTCGACATAATATGACATAATAGAAAGAAAACAAAAGAACCCTCGTTTGAAGGTTCTTTGCGTTTTATATTTATCCAAATATCCCCACTGTTATATCTAAATCTGGAATATTTTTTAGTATTGATTCTCTAATATTATAAATATGCCCTTGTTCAGAGCAAAGTGATTTATTACTTTTTAAATCCCATCTAAAATATTTTTCTCCTTTATCCGAAATTATAAAACTATTATAATTAAAAAATATTATTAATTCAGGGTTATCATGACAATATGTTTCAATAATACGTGAGACAGTATCATACACCCTCTTCTCTCCAATTTCATTTACACTTTCTCCGGAGATGTCTAAACTACAGTCTATTTTGCTCAGACTATTTAATTCTTTTTTTAATAATACTAAATTATCTTTTGATGTTTTAATTTTATCGTCTTGCTTGTCTATGCATGCATTTATTTTAGTTTCAAAGTCTATATACTTTTTACTATATCTATTCATTTTTTCTTCAATTTCATTTTTTTCAACAAGATTATAAATATTTAAACCAATCCATACAGATACAGCTACACCAATAATACCAATTATTGAATCCATTTTTAATTCAAGAATCCGTATGTCGGTTGTTGCTCCATCAAGTTTCAGTACAACTATTTTTAACATAATAAAACTTATTATCGTTGGAATAAACAAAGCTAGACCTTTAAAAAATTTATACATAGCCACACTCCCTTTCGACACTATTCTAACAAAATATAGAAAATAATGCAAAAGAAAAAGACAACCCCATCGGTAATCCTAGTGCATCACCTGCAGTTGCCTTTTGTGCAGTCTGTTTCAATCTGTCAATGGCTGTTTCCCCATCTCCACACAGCGTAACAATGAAGTTCGTTCCTGTGACTACAACGTCTAAACAACTCTACGCTATTGTTTTGCATCCACTCGGAAGGTTGTTATGTGCTGTGACTGCTTTACAACCTACAATCTATCCGTCTGGCGGAAAAAGTAGGACTTGAACCTACGACCATCTCATTAACAGTGAGCCGCTCTACCAACTGAGCTATTCTTCCACAATACCTGCCAGATAACCCAGCAGGTATAAAAGTGTGTGTATTGGGGTTTAAAAGGAGAAAATCTTTGCATCTTTCGCCAATACCATAATAACACATTAAAAATGTCGCTGTAAAATCGCCTTTTTGTCATTTTCAAAATAACTCTCTATGTAAGTAAGTTTAAGCCTTCCACGCCAAAAAGATAAATTCCCAATTTACTAACCATTTCGCTGCGCCATCTTCTTATTGTAGTTTCAGACTTACCAAGTTCATCACAAACAGTACCTAAACGGTCTACCCATTCTAGTTCTTGTAAATTTGGATTAAGATGTAACATATCAATTACAGTATATTTGTCCATCATTTCATCTTTATCACTACATTCACATTTCTGCTTTAATGTCTCTAAAGCTGTTTCTACATGATTAAGCATAATTAAAGTTACTTCTCTGCTTCGTTTAATACTCCTTACAGAAATTTCTTCACCTGTAACCTCATCAATAATTTCATAGAGCTGTTTATTTTCATCATCTACTGCATGTGGAGCACTTTCGTAAATAGCATTCTCACAAAATTCTTTAAGCTCTAAATAGTGATCTAGTAATAAATTTGTGTTCTGAAAAGCTCTTTTCTTTTTACCTTTACGCTCCTCTTCTTTTATCATTTTAACTGCTTCTTTGGCAGCATCTGTAGCCACCATTTTTAAAACATCCTGTTCTGCCATGCCAATCACCTCCCAGCCATTTTCTTACTATATTCGGCCCTTTCTATCTTAAACTTGTCCATACCGTGTTCACGATTTCTTGCTAAATCTACTAGCTTTTTATACTTTATGTACTCGTTTCTATATGCCAGAAATTCCTCACACGTATCATGACAAGCTGGCTCTCTAGTACTGCATCCATTACATGGTGACTTCGGCTGCTTCATGACCATATACCCCTCTGTACTTCTCAGCAATCTTGTTGTATTCAGATATATCAGCTAGGTCAATAATTCCTCCGCTATTAAGTTTGTCTGTAATTTTAGATACTTTTTCTGCGTAAATATCCATGTCATTCTTAAAAGCTAATTCTGCCTGTCTCTGAAATACTGTTGTGAATGTCTCACAAGGAGCCTTTACAGTACCCGTCTTAGGAGCCTGGTCAAACATATATGCAGGATCTATATCTTCATCAATAGCAGCTGTAACATCATCTTCAGTATTTTCTTGTGCATTCTTTGGTTCAAACATATCCTTTACTGCCGCTTCAAATTCCGGATTAGGCACTGCAGGCTTTTTCTTAATCCCTTTTTATAAATCCAGATTTACCGGAAATGTAATCAGCTTTTAATACGGTTTCAGGCTGCTTCTTCCCCTGAGTATTCATAACTTCAAAGTTATGCTCTCCAATCTTTGTAACTCTGTACCATTTGCCCCAACGAGTTAAAGTGTCATATAGCTTAAGTTCAAAATCAGCTTTTGGGAACTCTGTAGGCTCTTTGGTATTAACCTCTAAGGCTCCATGAGTCTTTCTAAGATTTGTTAATCTTTTTTTAATCCTGGTGCTGCTTCCCATAGGTACGTTTAGCTGTTCTAATATCTCATCATCAGATAAACCCTTTTCAATACCTTTAACCAAATCACCATCAGTATATTTTTTCTTTGCCATTATTTCATCCTCCTTATTTTCAATTAAACTTTTCAGCTCTTCACTAAGTTCAACCACATCAATGCCTCTCTCGTTTGCATCAGACGTGATTTTATCTATGCTCTCTTTCAATATTGCAAACTCTGTCTGGCCCCATCCAAAGTCATTTGCCGTTGCTACCTGAAATAATAAATTTGATAAGCCTAAGTAATCATCTTTACCCTGGCAGTATCCTTTTTCCATGCCATTACTAAGACCAGATTTATACCCTTCGCGATAAGATTCTTCCATGAGCATAAAGTTCTTATTAGGCTTAACTCCTTTAGACTTACCTGCCTTGATTCCTCTTCCCATATTTTTCTCCTGAATATTTTAGTTTAGCTTTCTATGAATATATGAAAAACTAACGCACCATCATGTAACATATAACTCCCTAAGTAGTCATCTTTCGAAAGTAACGGCATAGGATTCCCTGTTCCTACAATTCTAATTTCTAAATCTCGTTCTTCTTCATCAATATCAACTAAGCACCATATACAGGGTATTTCATTCTGTATATCAATTTTTAAAACTTGCTCCTTAAAGTTATTTGTTTCAGCTAGTCTTGGCACTCTTATCTTCTGTACGTCTGTAGTCTCAATTTGGTACTTATAAATCCTTCTCATAAATATCTTCCCTTTCTTAGTTAAATTCTAATTATTTTCCATAGCTGCTATAGCATTCTCAATAGCATGTCTTAACTTTTGGCTATTTACAAATTCTTGTGTCGGCGCTCCGTTATCTTGATATTGTTTTGGGTTAATGCAAAAGTCCGCCCATTTTTCCAAAAGTACAGCATCATGGAATTTTTTTAATATATTTATCGTTTCCTCTTTTGTCTGCATGCTACCTCCGTATATTCTAATTATTTTGTCAACATTCCTTTGCCCTTGCAGTGGTTACATTGAACCGTGGTATCTGCAACTCTTACCGATTCACCGTTATGTGCCATTGCTCTTTGCATGGCTTTTTGTTTTCCAGAGCCTAAACAGTAAGGACACAAAACAATATTATTTGGCATTCGCATATCAATTTTAACTTCCAAGTACTTCACCTCTTAATTCCAACTAATTCTAACTTTATGTAATTGTTAATCCACCGTGCTCACATTTTTTGCAATCTTTTGAAAGGCACTTATTGTCTACATGCTTGCATTTTAATTTGCTTTCTAGTTTTTTAATCCATTTATCATTCTGGCATAGTCTGCATTGTTCATGTGCTGTAAAAGAAATAGCTCCAGTCTGTTTTATGTATCCTAATCTGACATTATATTTTGCGCATGTATGTCTCTTATCTCTTTCAAGGTATTCGCAATCGCCACTACAATAACTCATTTTAATTTCCTCCAATAATTCTAATTTACATCAATTGTTTTCATCAGCCACATCTTCGTACACTCAATGCACTTCCCGTCTTCAATGCTGTAATCCTCATTAGCAAAAGGGCATTCACCATCTACTACTACCGGGCTATTATTACAGATTTCTGTAAATTCATCTGCCATATACTTATCTACAACTTTTGCCAGGAAATCAATATCTTTGAACTTATCTAGATTAATCTTTGCTGCATCTGGCTCTATGCACATTAATGCGTTCCACATATGTACAAGTTCACAGCTATCGCAATGTGAATCTAGTTCATCTTGGTTATTACATTCTGCCGGGTACCTGCAATATTTGTCACATATAGTTTCAGTAAGTAACGTCATTACTCTGCTCTTTTGTTCTGCTGCATCTTCATGCATTGCAAGTCTATCTATAAGCTCCTGCTTATTGTTTGGGCTCCAATAGCCTTGCTTAATTCCATTCGTCCTTTTATGTGTTAGTCTGCTCATATCACACCTCACTTTTTATATATTCAACCTTTTAATTAACTCTTGAACTTTCTTCTCATACTCCTCATATGTAGTGCACGTATTTTGAAGCTTTGCTTTCTCAGTTTCATACTCTTTTACTCTATCAGCATAAGATTTCAACTCTTGAAACACCCCCCTGGGAAAGTTAATTGTTCAGCCTCAATTATTTGATTCTTCATATTCAACACCTTCTAATTGCTTCTTACAACTCTCATAATGCATGGTATCGCCACACATGAGACTGATACATTGAATTGCTTCCAGAAATAATTGTTTTGATATTTCACCATTCTTACAAGCTTTATTAAGTTTTACTCTTATCTCAGCACTCTTATTGATATTTTCAACTTGCCTTTTCCAATTCTCCTGTCTGTTTTCATCTAGCTTTTTCTGTTCTTCATATCTCTTAATAAGTTTGTTTTTACTCTTAGTCGCCATATCTTTAGTAATTAACTTATTTTTGTACTGAAAGTTTAAACTTTTTAATACCTCATAAGCATATTGATCCGTTAATGTTGCATCTAACAATAAATCCTTATTACCTGCAACTAAGTTTTTTATATCTTCAAAGTTCATAACTAACCTCTTTTTATGTATAACTTGTATAACTTTGTATAACTTGTGGTTATACGCTATAAGCAAGTAATTGCAACATGTTTAGCAAAGTGTATAACTGTATAACATTTTTTTGATACTCTTACACGCGAGAGAATGTATAAATGATTTTTATTTTTTTTAAGTTATATACACACGCGCTATATATAAGGTTGTATTTTTTGGTTATACTGTTATACAAACGTTTTTCACACCCTTTAACTCAAGTGTTTTCAATGGTCACAGCCGTATAACACTATGTTATACACCCATTTTTTACCATGCTTACGAACGTTTAAATTTCAACAAATTACGTGTATAACCTATTTTAGAAATCTAGGTCAAAACGTTCATTTTTGTCTTGATTATTTACATTATCTGTAAATTTTAATACCACACAATTACAAGGCATTCCTCCGACTCTTACCATTTTTGTGAATCCTCTTCCGGAAATTTCTAGTAAATTATTTCCTCTTAGCCATGTTAAAAAGCTTTTAGGATTGAACCCATTATCCATGCAATGCTTGTCAAAAATATTTCTGATAATGCATACATAGTTCTCTCCATCAAACTTTCCCCATCGGTCATAGTTGCCTTCTTCTTGGTCCGTAAACTTGTTTTTATACTGAGCTACCCATTCACAAATCCATTCATAAGCTCTGCCATTCTGAGAAACTTCTGCTTTGGTTGATAAAAAAGGCACAATATCCTGAATTTCCAAGTATTGTTCATCTTCAAATATCAAACCTGTAATCATGCTGTCAGCTGTCAAAATTAAACTTGCAGACATAGCTTGTTTCTCTGTGGTATCTCCACTTGAAAGCTTCTTAAATATAGTTTTATGAAGTTCTTTGACTTGCTGCATTGTATCTGGGTCTTGAAGTAACTTAATCCATAGTTTTCCGGCATGTCCATAGTTTCTTTTTACTGTATCTGCCACTGTTACAGGGTCTTTAAATATTTTTACTTCTTCACAATTAACCTCTATAATTCTATTAATTGCTCCTGAACCAGAAGCATTTCCTGAAATAGGCTGTTCTCCTGTCGTAATAATGCAATTGTTCCACGTTGATGTTTTTTGAAGACCTCCAGTCTTTTGTCCTCTGTTTCTGCCTACTCCCTCTGAAAGCTGATATATCATATTGTCGAAGTCTTTTCGGTCCTTTATTATCTGTAATTCGTCCAGTACGAGTGGGAGGCTATTTACAAACCCAGCTGACAACTCCTGTGCTACCGAAGTACTGTTAAAAGTATGTATAAATTTACCCATTTCTGGATTGGCCCACACAGATGCAGCAAACATTAGCCCAACCGTTTTACCAGTTTCAGTTCCACCCCATAGATGTACAAAAAAAGGTAAACAACCACAAGGCTCTACAAGAACGCTGGCAAATGATGCAGCAAGTAACAATCTTGCATATATACTGCCTTTTCTAATTGCCTTAGCAATTTCAAGCCACTTTGCAAAGCTTCCTTTTTGTGTTACGGAGTCGAAATAGTGTTTAAAAGATAAATCTCCATCAAAGATTAAATCGTCTACGTATGGTGAAAATCCTTGCTCTCCTATCCACCCTAATCTTCCTACTGAATTAAACTCAGGAATCTTTTCATAGTTTAGGTTTTCAACATCATGTATATATTGCACAAGGTACTTTGCATTTTCACTTGTAACAGCCACTCCATAATCAGCTAACCCTACAATAGAACTAGCACTTGCCAATTGTCTTCTATCTGCAATAAGGCTTCTCCAGTTTCGTCCTTTTCTATATGTAACCTTTAATTTCTCAATACCTGTATCAATATTTACCAGTCTTTGTGTTGGCATTATAGGATGCACACAAGCTACAACTTCACCAAACAATCCCTCTTTGGTAATTCCATGGTCATCTGCAAGCCATTCGCCGGTATTTAGTTCCAAAGGCTGCTCATCAAAATTACTTGCATTATCTGTATAATCACTCTTTCCAATTTGCTTTTGCCATGCACAATAAGCCTTAAATAGTGTCTTAAAATTTTTTATTCCAACCTGCTTTGCTACATCAGACATCTTTTCTATTTCACGGTCCAGCTCAAAAGGGTTATCAATCTTTTTATAAACTTCTTCAAATGGAGCTGTACCACTTAGGAAGTCCTCTTTTGTATATTTAGTTATAATCTCGTTGCTCAAAATCGTACCTCCTCAATATTTTGATCCAGTAGTACCTCTAAATTAGAAACATAATCAATTAATGCCTTATTATCTAAATTCATAAGCGTTTGCCTATACAAAACTGAATATGCTGCAGTCAACATCAAATATTTTTTATTTAATTCACTCTTCCAACGATTGAAAGCTTTTTGAATACGTGCATTTTCAGCCAGTGCTTTTCTTTCTCTATATGTTGGTTTTTTAGCGGTCAGACCCAAACTAAAATCGGAATTAATTTTTAAAACTGCCTGGCCAAAGTTAATATTAAAAAGCTGCATTACAAATTGAATTACATTGCCTTTGGCTCCACATGTCCAGCAGTGAAAAACTTTATCGGTATAGCAAAAATTAGAATCTTTTCCATGATGGATAGGGCAGGGTATTCTTCTGCCCCTTCCTTCAGGATAGCCGTATCTCCTTAGAACCTCTGGAATTGTTACAGCATCAATAACCTTTTCCGCTATACTGCTATTCATTTGCCTCACCAAGCAACCTTATAATTTCCTTACCAGTATTTCTTTTAGAGCAAAAAACATATTCAATATTGTGCTTATTTTGCCAAGCTTTAAGTACTCTATAAATTCTGTCTCCAAGAATTTCACCATATCTAGGAGCCCATAAAATAATGTCATCTAATTCCTTAATTGGCTTTCCATCAATCTTGTCCTGCTCAATTAACACATACATCTTGCCACCTATTTCGTCTAATCTAACAAGCTCTCTCTTAAATCTGTCGTGGCCACTCGTAGCGTTCTGAGCCAGTTCAGCAATATTTTGTTTTCTATCAATAATTACAAGAGGATTCTCGAGACTCATGTAATCCCCTATGTACATCTTGCTAACAAAATACTTTATCCCCTGACTGTCAAATTCAGCTATCACCTTTCTTATTGCTCTTGCTTTTTCTCTGCTATCTATTTGTATTTGCATAAGCTGTTCTCCTTCTTCTAGAATGGCAAATCATCATCGTCAATCGTGCCAGCATCTTCGAATCCATTTGGAACGTTGCTATCTACTTCGCCACCATTCACATCTTTTTTACTGCCACAAAACTCAACTTGGTCTACTTTCAGTTTCCATGGATACCTATTGTTGCCATCCTTATCTTTATACTTCTGACACTGCATTTCACCAGCAACTAAAATCTCCTGACCTTTTATAAAGAATTTGTTTACAAACTCTCCAGTTTTGCCCCAAGCTTGACAGTCAAAAAAATCTGTTTCCTCTCCAAATCTTCTATTAACTGCAACAGTAAAATTGCATACATTTGTATTTCCATTTTTACCTTGTACCTCTTTAAGTTCCGGAGTCCTAGTTAATCTTCCTTTTATAATTATCTGATTCATCTATTAAATCTCCTTATAGTTAACAATTTCGGTTAAAACCTTGGTTCTCTTACAGTACTCACACTTTTCACATCTGATAGGCTCTGCAATTCCTTGCTTAACCTCAGCAAACCTTTGTATATGAGCTTGTATAATAGACTTAGCAATATCAATATCTTCCTGAGGAATACCCATAATCGCAATGTCAGGCTCTGGCTTTTGCTTAGTTGCAGCAGCTATAAAAAACGGAAGATTGTTTCCTTCAATTGCTTGATATATTGCTGCCTGCAAATCATAACCCCATGCCTCTACGAATGGAATTTTGCCTTGCCCGTCAACCCAAATAGGTTCAAAGTCTTTCATAACTTTTAAATCTACAATGGCTTTTCCTTCATGGTAACTGTCTATTTTTATCTTCCAGGGAACTCCAAAGAGCTCCCCTGTTTTAATAACCTGCTTCTTTCCACTCATATATCTCATAAACATTTCATCACGTTCTATACGCTGGATTATGTACTCAGCATGTTTATACTCAGATTTTAAGGTACCCGATTTTGTAAAGAGCTCCGGATGTTGCGCTCTAAAAATATCCTGAGTACCTTCAAAATGAGCATCTACAAAACTACCTACTAACAACGCTGTTGAAGTTGGGCCTTTAATTTCTCCATTGATTTCTGCCATAGCAGCAGCTTCACATTTCATGAATGACTTAAACTGCGATGATCCAAAATATTTAAGTTGGTTTTCCCTATCAAAGTAATTCTCATTTGTTAATATACTCATAGCTTGGTTACCTCCAATTCATTATCATTGGTCGTTCTAGTTGCGATAAACTGCAGTCCTTTTGCTTTGCATTTACCATATAAACGATTTCTATTTTCATCTGATAATTTCTCAGCTCCATCAATTAGAATAATCTGTAATGCATTAGGGTTAGAAATTGCTACATCAACGCATAAGTCAAGCTGCTCACCTTCTGACAAGTTACTAATTGGCAAGCCATTAATAAGAGGTATTCCATCTTTTACAGTTAATCCTTCTACAGGAATAGTCGCTGTCTTTAATATTTCTCCTGGAAGCTCTCTTGCAAGTTCAATTTTTCCTGTAAGCTCTGCAGAAGATTCTTTCAAGTTTTCAAGTTCTCTCTGCATCTGCTCCATGCGGTGATATTCATTCAAGTGCTTTTTCATTGCTTCTGCATTAGTAATTTCTTCTGACAAAGGCTGAACATTAATAATTTCCTTATCTACGTATTCATTAGCAATACCCATGTCTTTATCAAGCTTGGCCACATTCTCTTCATACTTAGATTGAATTACAGCTTTTTTATCTTCAAGTTTTCCATTTAAACCTCTAATCTTATCCTCTGCTGCAATAATTTCTGCTTTTAATCTCTCAATAGTAGAAAGTAAATTTTCTCTTTCGGAAGAAATTGCTTTTTCTTCTGCAGTAATTGCAATCTCTTTTTCAGCTTGAAATCCTCTAATTTTAGAATCATAGCCTGCTTTAAAAGTCTTAGCTCTTTCAATAAGGTTGTTATTTCTTCTTGCTTCTTCTAACTCATGATACTTTGTAGATAAGTCAAAGTTTTCCCAAACATCAGCTTGATAACCTGCTGGAATGTCTTTTGCGATATCTTCAATAAAGGCCTTCTTATTACGTACATCTCTGTTAATATCCTGACGTCTTAAGAAATAATCACCATCATCAGCCTGAATATCATTAAGTACCTGCAGAATATTTTGCTCATAATTAACACCCTGGGGTATTTCTCCAAATTTCGCTTTAATCCAATTTAGATCCCATGGAAATTCAATTAAATCTAAAATTACTCTATTCTGCTGTTGTCTACTCATCTGAGTAAAAGCAACAGGATCTAATTGAAGCTTCGTAAAAATATCTGAAAGAAATGACTCTGGACTAGGCACATCCATACCATTAGAACGAATACGTTTGTAGTCTGTCTGATTAGTTCTCTTCTTTCGGTTAATGCTTAGTCCTGCATCCGTTTCTATAAGTATTTCTCCCTCTGTTTCACCATTCTTTACTATGTAATCTCTATCTGAATCATTAGTTAAAGCGTATCTTATAGCATCAATAACACTTGTTTTACCAGTTCCATTGGTTCCGGTAATTTCAATATTGCTGCCATCTAATTCTGTTTCAGCAATACCGAATAAGTTTTTTATTCTAATTTTGGTTGTCTTCATTTAGTACATCCTCCTTTTTCTTTGCTTCAAAAGCCTTTGTTGCACATGCTGCACAAAGTGGCTTACCATATTTTCTTTGAGTTGTTTCTGCTATGTCTTGTGCTCTTTTACCATTAGCATCAACAATAGTAGCCCCACAATCTCCACACTTATATTCTTCTTCTCTAGGGAGAAAAGGTCTTATCCTTAATGCTTCCACTACTTCACCAAAGGCTTTAACGTGGTCAATGTATATCTGAACCTTTCTACCTGCCCACTCTTCAATGTAAGGTGTTTTAAATAACTTTTGACATTGCTTAGAATTAGTTGAATTCATAATCATAGGCTTAATACTTTTTTCAGTAAAATGCATTACCATGCATTCTTCTTTTTTACCATCCGTACCAGTTACAATTTCACTACCTACAGACTTTATTATTGCAACTAAATCTTGTCCTGGTGTCAAAGCGTATGCTCCCAAGTAATCTGGATTATGTAGCTTCTTCCAATGTGTTTTATTTGCCATCATTAACACCTCCTTGACAATTATCAAAATCTGATGTACTCTTAACTTGATTATTTGAATGTGCACTTACATTTGAGGTTGCCGCCTCTGTAGGTGCTTTTCTGTTTGTTGACCTATTATTTGCTTGAAGTTTTGAAGTTGCCCATCTACAATTGGCTGGATTGTAATTTCCATCATTGTCTATTCTATCGATTGACAAATTATCACTATACCCATTTTCCAAAGCCCATTTTTCAAAATTTTGAAAACCATTCTCGCCGTTCCATTCTTTGCAAACTGTTATCCCTCTGCCCCCATATCTTTCGTAATATCCAGCTTTAGGATTTTCGCATCTATAATGCATTCCATGAAAAATTTTGTATAATCTCGTAGTACCAATTTTATCCGAAGCACAACCATGTATTGTATTTACTTCAACACTTCTTTCTTTTCTAAAACAGCCACAACTCCTTGTAGCACCTTTTTTAAGGCTTCCTCCTTGTGTAATTGTTATATTTCCGCAATCACACAAGCATTTCCACATTAGAGCTCCAAACTTGTCTTTGCCCTCAAGGTTTAAGACTTTTAATCTTCCAAACCTTTTGCCTGTTAAATCAATCAAAACTATTTCCTCCCTAAATCCAAAATTCCTAAAACCTCATGACACCTATGCCCTAAGTTTCCATTTTTGTACATATCTGTTTTAATGAAATCTTGTTCGGTATAACATGCACAGAAATTCAAACATCCATTATTCAATTTTGGAAATCTTGCCTTGAAGAAGCCATATGCCTGCTGCATATTATTAGCTATAATTTCAACCCAGCCACCACTGTAAGCTCCTCCCGAACCAAATGTGAAATAAAACTTACTTTTCATCCTTTACCTCCAAAACTTTCTTGACTTCATTTAGTAAATGGTCAATTTTAATCCTCTGCTCTATAGATAAATCAGCTTCACCAGTGCCACAAAATTCATGCAAATTATTTACTTTAGAAATTAATATTCCTGAAGCATCATATTTTCTAAGAACTATCATCCCATCATCATCCACAAAGATTTCTATTGGGTCCCCACATTCAATCCCATTAATTCTTCTAAGTTCTTTTGGAATGACGATACGACCTAAATCATCAACTTTTCTAACAATTCCTGTTGCTTTCAACATAATTTTCTCCTTTCCAATTAAAGCTCTACTAAATCCAAAACTTATTTCCTCCGGCAATACCTACATATTCCTTATTTTTAGTCCAATAAGGCTCTGCGAAGTCTAAACTATGGAAGTGTGTCACATTGCTTGCAAACACTTTTTGACCTTCACTAAAAACAGCTTTTACAGCCTGTCCAGCTTCAGTAGATAGTTCTCCAGTGTACGGCTTTGCAAATTGTCCCTCTTGAGTAACAACTTCATATGGTGTCATATCCCATAAAGCGGCTCTATTTTGAATAACTTGCGCAACTGCCATCATACCTTCATAGGTACTTGCTTCAGACATAACAGTTCTGGTAATTAATTCACGATCACTTTCATTTAGACTAATCCTCTCCTGCTTATTTACCTTTATGATTGGATTTGCCACAGTTACCTCCGGTTCTGTATAAATTCTGTGATACATAATAGTGTTCAGCGTGTCAGTCTGCTGGAGTTTTACCTGTTCTAAATCCTTTTGTAACTTATAATCAGCACAAACATTAATGCTTGTAGAGATTAGTAGCATTCCAACTACCATAGCTGTGCAGCGTTTTACTGCTTGTCTAAGCCATCTTCTTCTATATCTTTCGACTTTGCTTGACATACAACCCCCTCCATTTCAATATAAAGTTCCTGAAACCTTTCATTGCAGCGGTCCAATTTTCTTACAGCTGCCTTTCGTGCTGTCTTCACCTTCTTGATTTCTGTACTAATTTCTTCTTTTGTTCTCACTTTTCTATACCTCCTTTGTTACAAAATGTTTATACTAGATAATACGAAATATTTTAAACTTTTATAATTGACCCCATTTATTCTTCTTTTTCATTTACACCCTTAAACAAAAATGATAATATTTTGGCGAAAGGATGGTGATTAATATGGTTTACTTAATTACTTATGATCTAAACAAAACTGGGCAGGATTATGAAAACGTCATTAAGGCTATTAAGGATTGCTCCGCTGCCAATGTTTGGTGTTCCTTCTGGAAGTCTTCTTATTTAATTAAATCCAACCTTACGGCTAATCAGATTTTAGACAAAATCAAACCTTATTTAGATCAAAATGATAAATTTTTAGCAGTTGAAGCCAATAGTTACAACTATCAAGGCTGGCTATCAGAAGAACAATGGAAGTATGTTAATAGCATGTTTAAAAATTAATCATTTGTCTTACTCGGACCTTGATTGTAGTGCTTTCCGCTACTATCTTCAGGAACAAACTTATCACACAGCAGAATCTGTATCTCCCGTACAAGTTCTGCTATTTCTTTTGTTTCAGCTTCTATTGTTATTTTCATACTCTTTACCTTCCTTTCTTATATCAGAGGTTTTAAGCTCCCCTGTCTCCCACTTCTAATTTCTTCTAAATCTCGATCTAGAGTTCTACCACAGTATTCCTCTAACTTAGATTTAGAAATATGATAGGTCCATATTGAAGACATTTGCACAGCTACACCAATTGGTAATATACCTTCCTGCATAGCTACACGCACAAATTGTGGTGAACATTCCAATATAGTGGCTGCTTCTGTTACTTTCACTCGAACTTTTTCCAAACCTATCACCTCCTAGTTTTTTCTACTTTTAGTAGAGTTTACTCCAAAAAAAATTTGATTAAATTGCAATCCTGTAATACTTGAAATTTGCTCTGCTTGTTTAATACTTGCAACTTCTGGATTTTTTTCTATTTTTCGATACGTTTGCACATGAATACCCATTTTTTCAGCCATTACTTCTTGAGTTAATTCTGCTAATGTTCTTGCTTGTTTTACTGTTACAACATTCATTTATTTCACCTCCTCCTGTTATTTTAAATCAATCTTACTCTACTTTAAGTAGACTGTCAACACAAAAAGTAGATTTTTTTCATTTTAATATTGATTATTTTCTACTTTTAGTGTAGTATATGCCTTATATAAGGGAGGAACAAACTATGGGTATCGCCGAAAACATAAAATTGTTAAGAGAACATTATAATATTACTCAAAGTGAACTAGGAGAAATTGCCGGAGTAAGTGATAAAGCTGTATCTACATGGGAAAAAGGTATAAAAGAACCTCGAATGGGTGCTATACAAAAAATAGCAGACCATTTTAATATATTAAAGAGCGACATTATAGAAGATGATGGCATACTAAATCGTTTTAATAAAGTTTATACTATAGCTGCTCACCATGATGAAGAAGATTGGACAGAAGAAGAGTTAGATGAAATAGAACAATTTAAGAAATATGTATTAAGTAAAAGAAAAAAATAAGGGAGTCGATTAATTTGACTAAATATGAAGCTTTAATTGCTGAATATGACGAAGAGCTAGAAATTGAAGAACACAATATGAAAAATGATGGTCTTTATTGTGATAATTTTGTTTGGATAAATAAAAATATGTGTGAAAATAAGAAGTGTTGCATCCTTGCAGAAGAAATAGGTCATTACTTTACTAGCTCAGGAGATATTTTAAATCAAACTGATATAAATAATGCAAAACAAGAATATAGAGCTAGAGCTTGGGCTGTTGAAAAAATATTGCCTTATAAAGAATTCGTAAAGTCTCTAAACTCAGGTTGTAAAACAATACCTGAGATAGCTGAATTTCTTGATATAGATGAGGACTTTTTAAAAGAAAGTATTGAACATTACAAATGTAAATTAGGTGTGGAATTTCCAATAGCTCCACAAGAATAGAATTAATAAATTTGCTGAAATTAAAACAAAAAACAAAAGCCCCCATCTCTGGGAGCTAATGCTATTAGGCTGTAAATGTGTACAACCTGTCTCGCAAACAAATTGTACCACGAACAGCCTCTAAAAACAATATTTAGGGGTATTTTTATGCCCTTTTTTAAGAAAAGAGGTCGTGCTATGAAATTACCTAATGGTTTTGGAACCGTATACAAGCTTTCCGGCAAACGTAGAAAGCCTTATGTTGCAAGAAAAACGGTAGGTTGGAAAATTGATAAAGAAACAGGTAAAACTAAACAAATATATAAAACTATCGGATATTATGAAACTAGAGCTAAAGGCCTTGAAGCTTTAGCTAATTATAATGCTAATCCTTACGATGTAGATGCAGCTAAGATAACATTTGCTGAATTATATAATAAAATGGTAAACGCAAATTATTTTAAAAAACTTTCTGACTCAAGTAAAAAAGCCTATCATATTTCTTTTGAAGGTTCTAAAACCTTACATGATATGCCTTTTATTGAAATACGTAAACCACACATGCAAGCCTGCGTAGATGCCATAAAAAAAGGTGGCTATGCTACACGTAAGAAATATAAAGTAACCTATAGCGCTATGTATAAATTAGCAGCTGAAATGGATATAATTGAGAAAAATTATGCTAAATTTATTGATATAGGGGATAATGAATCAACTAAATGCAAAACTCCATTTACCCTTAAGGAAATTGCTCTTATATGGCAACATGTAAATGATTTAGAATACCTTGATACTGTATTAATATTAATTTATTCAGGAATGCGCATAAGTGAGATGCTAGAACTTGAAACAAAAAATATAGACCTTGAAAATGGAATTATGAGAGGTGGGAATAAGACTTTTGCTGGTATCAACAGAATAATACCAATACATTCTAAGATTAAACCTTTTATTGAAAAGTATTATAATAAAGGTCATGAATATCTAATAACATACGCTAACGGCAATCCAATAACATATTCAAATTACCGAGACACATATTTTGACCAGTTTATGGAATCACTAAGCATGGAACATTTACCTCATGAAACACGCCATACATTTATATCTCTTATGGATACAGCAGGAGCAAATAAAGTCTGTCTTGATAGAATAATAGGACATGCAGGGAAAGGTATCAGAGAAAAGGTATATACTCACAAAGATATAGACGAACTAAAAGTTAATATCGAATTAATAAAGTGTTAGTTACCTGTTAGTTACTTGTTAGTTACCGCAATTTTTTAAGGGCTTTTTGAAAGCTTTTATATTATTTTTATTAAAAAGAAAAGCCCACAAACTCAATGTCTGTAGGCTTTTTTCCTTTTTCTTTAAGTAGTTTAAAACTAACGCTTTGAGAACTGTGAAGCTCTTCTTGCTTTCTTTAAACCGTACTTCTTTCTTTCCTTCATACGAGGGTCTCTTGTTAAGAATCCAGCAGCCTTAAGTGATGCTCTGAAAGCTTCCTTATCAGCTACGCAAAGTGCTCTTGAAATACCATGTCTTAAAGCTCCAGCCTGACCAGTAAATCCACCACCATTTACAGTAGCGATTACGTCATACTTTCCTTCACAACCAGCGATTTCAAAAGGTCTTTTAACTTCTCTCTTAACGATTTCCATTCCGAAATATTCTTCAAGCGGCTTCTTGTTGATGATGATTTCACCTTTTCCAGGGATTAATCTAACTCTAGCAACTGAAGACTTTCTTCTTCCTGTTCCTTGATATTGAATCTTTGCCATTGTCTACTTCCTCCCCTTCTTAAAATTCCCAAGCTTCAGGTTTCTGAGCTGCATGATCATGTTGAGCACCAGCATAAACCTTTAACTTTTTGTACATCTGTCTACCAAGCTTACCGTTTGGCATCATGCCTTTTACAGCATGTCTGATTATTTCTTCTGGCTTCTTAGCCTGTAACTTTTCAAAAGTGATTTCTCTAAGACCACCTGGATATCCAGTATGTCTCTTATAGATTTTTTCTTTTCTCTTCTTTCCTGTTACTTCTACTTTTTCAGCGTTAATAACGATTACATAGTCTCCGCAGTCAACGTGTGGTGTGTAGATTGGCTTTTTCTTACCTCTAAGGATTGCAGCAACTTCAGATGCAAGTCTACCAAGAGTCTTACCCTCAGCATCGATTACATACCACTTATGCTCCACTTCCTGAGGCTTTGCGATAAATGATTTCATTTAATACCTCCTCACCTACTAAAATTGGATATCCCAATCACTTTCGGCAACTTTTACGATAACTTTTCGGGCCACGGCCGGTTCATCCCAGCCTGCACCCTTATGAAAAAAGTCTCTAACGACTTTTGACATTCAAATCAAGCATTATAACACACAATGCATGACTAGTTTACACTTTTTTAAGTATCAAGTCAACATTTATTTTATTTTAGCTACTTCAATAATCTCTGCAAACTTACTCATAATATATCCATAATTTTCCTTAACATGAGGCAACTTACATTGACTACAATCTTTAATGCCATCTTCTGTATATTTAAAATTGCCGCCACATTTATCTCCTAATGCATATAATGGGCAAAAACAGAACAAACAATTAAATTCATCTGGTTTATCAGTCTTATGACATGGAAAATATTCACACTTACTATGATTAATAAATGAATATTCCTTTCCTTCCCAATAAGGTTTCTCTTTTGTTTCTTTAATATCAGCCATAATTAAATTTCCTCCCTTTTAACTAATTTCTTTGATAGATTCATTATTTTTTCTTCTTCCAAAGAATTTATCACCTTAATATAGCCTGTACTTTGATTTAATCTAAGCAATTCATTTTTCTGAAGACGTCTCTGCAATTGTTTTGCAGTTCCATATCCCCCATCATATATTTCAACATCATGTCCAATTACATTCTTTATGCTTTCTTTTATAAAAGGGTAATGCGTGCATCCTAAAACAACAGCTTTAGGATTTTTATATAAGTCATCACTCAAAATATCCGTTAAAAAACTTTCTAATTTTTCACCTTCGAGTATTCCTTCTTCAACAAATTCCATTAGGCCACCACAAGGAACTGGAATAATATCTGCTTCAGTTTCATACTGAGTCATTAAAGTTTTAAATTTCTTTTCAACTAATGTCATAGGAGTTGCCATAACAAGAATTTTATCTTCCTTATGTTTTAAAACCGCTGGTTTAAGTGCAGGTTCAACTCCAACAATTGGAATCTCTTTATATTTTTTCCTCAAATATTCCGCTGCTGCGCTAGTGGCAGTATTACATGCTATTACAATAGCCTTTGCTCCTCGTTCTATTAAAAATTCAACATTTTTTTCTGTTAATTCTCTAACCTCTTTACTTTTTTTTGTCCCATATGGAGCATTCTTCGAATCTCCAAAATATAAATAATTTTCGTTTGGCATCATTTGTATAGCTTCATTAAGCACACTTATACCGCCAACTCCAGAATCTAAAAATGCAATGGGTTTATTATTTTTTTCTAACATACTAGTAATACCTGAATTCTAATTAATTTGACTATTTTATAAAAAACAGTCCTATCAACATCATATACTTAATTGATGAAAATTTCACTAATAACATTTATATTTTTTAATATATTTTTATTAAAATGTATTTTAGCCTATTCATATATAATTATTACCTTTAATTAGTATAAAAAATCATAAATAATAAAATCAATTTTCATGGGACTTTTTCTATATATTTACCAATGTATAAACAAAACCTATACTTATAAATCTTATAAGTATAGGTTTTTTACACTACAAACTTTATACGAAATATGCATTTCTCATTTTGTATTATATATTACTTTTCTATATTTTAAACTGTGATGCTATATTCTGTAATGAATTTGCCTGTTTTGAAAGCTCGTCACTGGCTGCTGAACTTTCTTCAGCTGTTGCCGCATTGGTCTGTACAACTGAGCTAATTTGTTCAACTCCATCCAAAGTCTGTCTTAATGCTGTTGCTTGCGAATTTGATGCAGAAGATATCTGATTTATCAATTCAACAGTTTGTGAAACGCCTTCAATTACTTGTCCCAACATTTCTCCTGTCTTATTTGCTATTTCAGTTCCATTTTCTACAGCCTTTACTGTTTCTTCAATAAGATTTGTAGTATCTTTTGCTGCCTCGGCAGATTTACTTGCAAGATTACGAACTTCATCTGCAACTACTGCAAATCCCTTTCCTGCTTCTCCTGCTCTTGCTGCTTCAACTGCTGCATTTAGTGCTAAAATATTTGTTTGGAATGCTATATCTTCAATTACCTTTATGATCTTTCCTATTTCAGCAGATTTTTCATTTATCTCTGCAATAGCAGTTATCATTTCTCTCATTTGAACATTACTTTGATCAGCAGATTCGCCTACATTGTTTACCTGATTAGAAGCATTCATTGCATGCTCCGCGTTTTTTGTTACACGTTCAGATAGTTCATTTATTGTTGCTGTCAATTCTTGTGTTGTACTTGCTTGATGTGTAGCTCCCTGTGCTAACAATTGAGACGCATTTGCAATCTCTCCAGAACCACTTGCTACTCTTTCTGAAGTTTCTATAATATGTCCAATTGTATTCTTAAATACATTAGATACACCTATCATAGATTCTTTTATCTTTGCAAATTCTCCATCATAACTATGTTTAAGTTGAATATCCAAATTTCCTTCTGCAAAACTATCCAAAGATAAAGATACTTCATCTATATAATCTATATATTGACTAAGCCTTGTGACTAAGCTCCTCATGGAATCTCCTAGACGACCTATTTCGTCAGAAGAGTTAATCTCTATTTTAGCCTCCAAATTTCCTTTTGCTAATTCATCTGTAGCTAATGTCAATTTTCTTAATGGTGCCACTACGCTTTTTGCAACTATAGACATAACTAAAAATAAAAGAATAGCTGCTACTATGTAAACAATAAAAATCGTTTTTCTAACATCATTTGTAACCTTCATAAATTCACTTTCAGGTATAATATATGCTATTTTCCATCCAGCATCTCTTGTTGTTTCTACAAGACCAAAACATGCTTCCCCATTATCTTTAAATTCAACAACAGTTTCACTTGGCTTTAAGATTTCCTTTAGCATGTTATCACTAAAGCCAACTTTTTCTACACTTTCTAGCAATAAATCTTCATTCTTACTTGCTAAAACATATCCTTGTGAAGAAACCAGCATTTTATATGCATTATCATAATTACTTACTGAATTAATAACCATATCACTTAATTCATTTATAGTAACGTCTATAGCAGAAACACCAATAATTTCTGAATCACTTAAGTCATATAATGGAACTGAAATAGTAATTATCATATTCCCTGTATCTGAATCTTGATAAGGTTCAGATACAAAATATCCTTTATCAATTTCTTCTTGTTTGTCAAACCAGTAGTCTCTAGTCTTTAAATCAAAAGTTGAATCAGGGATCCAACCAGCCCCATCTAACCCCACATTGGTATACGCAGTTGCTACATACACAGATAAAATATTGTCGCTATTTTCTTCTGTAATCTTTTTTAAATTTTGGTAACAGTCTATGTATAAAGGATTTTCACTTAACCCTTCAGTTGTAGTTACTTGGGTAGTCAGCTTTTTAATTTGAGTATTATAGGCAACTTGGTTTGCAATAGCAATGTACTTTGTAAAATATTCATCAATTTCTGCAGTTACAGCTTTAACCGATAAATTAGAAATAGATTCTTCTTCTTTCACTGCGGTTTTAACCACGGTATTCATAATAAAGAAAGAAGAAAAAAGCATTATAACTATAACTACTGCTCCTATGGTTACCATAATTTTTGTTTTAAGACTTTTCATTCCCTTATAGCGCTCCTTTCAACTAGATACCTAATAGTACCCTAATAAATAAAATAAATCAGCTATAGTAATCTTAGCATTCTAAGGGAAAAAAATCCAGCATAATTCCCCTTAAATTTTACAATTTTTAGAGGTTTGTGAATTTTTGTATAATTTTTTGTAATATTTTGTCGGTTTATGTAAATTTAATTTTACAGTAATAAAAAAATGGATATATACATTTTGTACAATCCATTTTTTTACTATAATATTTTTTTATCTTAAAGCTTAAAGTTTAGAGCTACTTCCTTAAGTTCATTTGCATGTTTTAAAAGTTCATCACTTGCAGCCGAACTTTCTTCTGCTGTTGCTGCATTTGTCTGTACAACTGAGCTAATCTGTTCTACACCATCTAAAGTTTGTCTTAAGGCAGTTGCCTGACCTACTGATGCAGATGAGATTTCGCCGATTAACCCTATTGACTGGGTAACGCCTTCTATAACCTCTCCTAATCTTTCCCCTGTTTTATTTGCTATATTTGTTCCATTTTCAACTGCTCTTACGGTTTCTTCAATAAGTTGAGTAGTATTATTCGCTGCTTCAGCAGATTTACTAGCAAGATTACGAACTTCTTCAGCAACAACTGCAAAGCCTTTTCCTGCTTCACCTGCTCTTGCTGCTTCAACCGCTGCATTTAAAGCCAAAATATTAGTTTGGAAGGCTATATCTTCAATAACTTTTATAATCTTACCTATCTCAGACGATTTTTCATTTATTTCTGCTATTGCGGTCATCATTTCTCTCATTTGTAAATTACTCTGATCCGCAGATTCTCCTACATTCTGAACCTGTTTTGAAGCATTCATTGCATGCTCAGCATTTTTTGTAACACGATCAGATAATTCATTTATAGTAGCTGTCAATTCTTGTGTTGTGCTTGCTTGGTTAGCTGCTCCCTGCGCTAACATTTGTGACGCATTAGCAATTTCACCGGAACCACTAGCCACTCTTTCTGAGGTTTGTATAATCTGACCAATAGTATCCTTAAATACACTGGAAACCTGTAACATAGAGCCTTTTAATTTTGCAAATTCACCATCATACTCTTGATTAAGCTGAATATCTAAATTACCTTCTGCAAAATTATCTAACGCTAAAGAGACCTCATCTATATAGCTTATGTATTGTCTAAGTCTTAAAACTAAACTTCTCATAGCATCTGCTAGTCTACCTGTTTCATCTGAAGAATTAATATCAATCTCAGTTTCAAGATTTCCACGTGCAAGTTCGTCTGTAACTGCTGTTAATTTTCTTAAAGGAGCAGAAATGCTTTTTGATACTATTGCTATAGCTATAAATAATATAATTATTGCTATTAAGTATACTATAATTATATTCTTTTCAGTTCTGTGAGCACTCTTCATAAATTCATCTTTATTTACAGCAAGAATAACTTTCCACCCAACATTATTTGCTTCTTTTACAGCTCCATAAAATTCTTCCTCATTGTCTTCAAATTTTACTATGCTATTTGTAGGCTTTAAAATTTCATTAACTATATTTTCACTTAACCCAATACTATCAATGGATTTTAGTCTTCTATCGGCATCTTTCGATGCTAATATTTTACCTTCTCCAGATACCATCATAGTATAGGTACCATTATCACCATAAGCTTTTTCAACATTAACAACCATATCACTTAAATCATTAATAGTAACATCAATACCTGCTATACCAACAATTCTGCTTTCAGACATGTCAAATACAGGTGCTGAAACAGTTATAACCATGCTTCCTGTATCTACATCTTGGTATGGCTCTGTTATAATATAACCTCTTTGCAAATCTTCACTATTTTCAAACCAGTAGCTTCTAGAGGTCAAATCAAACCCTGGATCGCATAGCCAATCTCCTCCATCAAAAGCTACATCTATGTTTGATGAGCCAATAAAAGCCGATAATATATTTTTTGTATCTAAAGACATAGTCTTGTTTAATGTACTATAGGTTCCTTGATATGTAGGTACTTCCATATAATTTTCTCTTGTGTTTATGTCACTTAATGTTCTACGAACATTACTATCAGCTGCCATTTGCTGTGCCATAGTAATATACTTAGTAAAGTAATTGTCAATTTGCAGCATTACCGACTTTGTTGTTAAATCCGAAATATTTTCTTCATCCTTAATAACCGAGTCTAATACAGTTTTTACAGTAATTAAACCAGAAACAACCATCGCTAGTATGGTAATCCCACCAATTATTACCATAATTTTTGTTCTAATGCTTTTCATCATATTTCCTTCTTTCTTAATACACAAATTTTGTCCATTAAATAATCGCATAAGTTTCATCTAGCTATAAAAATATGAGCATTCTATAAATGCTCTAGGTCTTTTTTAGTCTTATTCTTAAATGCTTATTTTTTATTTTAGCACTATTCAGATTATTTCGAAAGCGTTTTGAATACTAAAAGGAAACTTTAATTCGACATAATATTACATAATATGATTTTTATAGTTATATTTTCTTCTTATATCTCACTATTTTGCGTATCCCATACGACAACTTATGTCCTTGGCAGAATCCATAATCATTTTAGTTAACTTTTCTTCACCTTTATACTTTATTCTGCTCGCTGGGCCAGAAAGGCTTAATCCTGCAATAATTTCACCTTCTAAATTATATATAGGTGCTGCTATGCAATATAATCCAAATTCATATTCTTCATCATCAATACTATATCCACATTCAACAATTTCTTGCTGTTTTTCTAACATCTGCTTATAGTCTGTAATAGTATTTATTGTTTTTTTATATATAGAAATTTCTTCAAAATATTGTTTTATTTCTTGTTCGGAAAACTTTAGCATTAGTAATTTACCTATTCCAGAACAATATAACGGACAAATAGGATCTAGCCTTGATACTAATACAGACTCATCACCAAAAACCGTCTCTAAAATTAGAACTTGTTTTTCATACATTACCCCTAAATTAACAGTTTCGCCTGTTTCAGAAGAGAGCTTTTCCATTATAGGTAGTGCTACTTTTTTTAAGCTCAAGGAATTCTTCATTTGCTCTCCTGTTTTTATAAAAAACATCCCCAACCCATATTTGTCGTTAGTTTGATTTTTCAAAATCATCCTATTTTGTTGCAACGTATATAGTATTCTAAATATGGTTGACTTGGATAATCCAGTTTTATTTGCTAAATATGAAATTCCAGCTTCACCACCATTTTCAGAAATTATATTAATAATTTTGCATGCATTATCCAGCATAGGTATAATGTTATATTTTTCATTTTCTTTTTCTTTCATAGCCTCTCCTACAACCCTATTCTTCTACAAGTTATAATATAGCTAATACTAACATAAATTTTTTCAAACAAAAAGACTTCGTTTCTTTAAAATACATACAGATTTTTTGCTATATAGTAATTTAATAATCGAAGTCCTTTTTTTCTTTATATCATTTTATTTATTTAAACTTTTCTATCTTGCTAATTCTATCCATAGCCTCTTTAAGAACTTTTATATCAACCGTACACGCTAATCTTATATATCCTTCACCGCATTCACCAAAAGCATTTCCTGGTAATACTAGTACATGTGCCTCTTTCAGTATTACTTCTGCAACTTTATCAGAACTTAAACCTGTTTTTTTAATGTTTACAAATAGATAGAAAGTTCCTTTAGGCTGTAATACTGATAATTTAGGTATTTCGTTTATCCTTTCTGCCGTATAAAAGACCCTTTTCTTATATTCATCAACAATATAAGATTGTATCTCTTTTCTTTTTTTAATAGCATAAATAGCAGCTCTTTGGGAAATTGATGGTGCTGTAAATACAACATTTTCGTTAATGGTTTGTATGGTTTCTATTAGATAATCAGGAGCAATTATATTTCCTACCCTCCAACCAGTCATAATATAATTTTTTGAAAAACTATTAATAGTAATAGTTCTTTTTCTCATGCCTTCTAGAGCCATAAAAGGTATAAATTCATCTTTATAACTGAAAGCCCCATAAATATCATCGGCTATAACAATTAAGTCATACTTTTCTGCTATTCTTGCAATCTCTTTCATCGTCTTTAAATCAAAACAATTACCGGAAGGATTATTGGGCGTATTTATAATAATTGCCTTTGTTTTTTCTGTTAATAAACCTTCTAACCTACTACTATTTATCTGATAATCCTCGTCTTCGTATGTGTCGAGTACTACAGGTATACCTCTTGCCAACTCAATCTGCTGTGGGTATGGGGTAAAATATGGAGCATGAATAATAACTTCGTCTCCATCATCAATTATAGCTTCCAGCGCTAAATACATACCTAAACATGCACTTGCACAAACAAAAATCTCTTCTAAATTAATTTCTTGATTATAATCTTCTTTATAAAGTTCACGTATAGCTTCCTTTAACTCTGGATCTCCGCTAAAATCTGTATACTTTGTATGGCCTAGTTTGGCATCTTTAAAAGCATTATCTATAATATAATTATCTGTTATTAGATCTGGGTCACCTAAACTTAGGTTTATCACATCGTCAAATTCTTTTGCAAGGACATCTGATTCACCCATGGCTGTCTTTTTATTTTCCCAATATCTTTTTGCAATAAATTTATGTCTCACTTTTGTCCCTCCTAAGCTTTTAAAATACTAAGTTTGCAAGTAAAATTACAATTGGTAAGGTTATTAGTGTTCTTTCTATAAAAACAATAAATAAATCTTTAAAATCCAGAGGGATTTCAGATCTAAGTATCACAGCACCTGTTTCTGTCATATATATTAACTGAGTAAAAGATAAAACCCCTATTACAAATTTAGTAATTTCAAATTCTAAATTAGAAACAAGAATAGATGGTAAAAATATATCAGCAAAACCTACAACAATAGCCGGACCTGCCACATCAGCACCAGGTAGCCCAAAAATATTAAGTATTAGAACAAACGGAACAGCTATCCACTGAAAGATAGGTGTATGCTCCTCAATAATTAATGCTAGTGTTCCCCAACACATAACAAGAGGCATAAGTCCCATATATACATCTATGACAGTCTTTAGCCCTTCACCTACAAGTCCACCTATGCCCTTCGCCTTCTGAGCTCTCTCTACACCTTTTGCAACTGCCCATTCCATTAACTTTATGCCTTTAGGCACTTCTTCAGTTATTTGTTTACCCACAAGAGGATGATATTCATCTTTAACTTTATTTAAAGGATAAACCCTTGGAATAATTAATGCACATATAAAAGATGCTATACAAATACTTCCATAAAATTGTATAAATACATGCTGTAATGATAAAAATTCTGCTACAACTACTGCAAATGGAAGAGAAACTAAAGAGAAACAAACTGATATAATGGAAGCTTCTTTTGCTGAGTAAAAACCTTCTTTATATTGCTTGTTTGTTATCACTACTCCAACCGGACCACTTCCTATCCAAGAAGCTACAGCATCTATTGCTGCCCTTCCTGGCACAAGAAACAAAGGTTTCATAACTTTTCTAATTAGCGTTCCAACAAAGTCCATTAATCCAAATTGCATTAGAAATGGAAGAAAAAATCCTGAAAAGAAGAACCAAGTTGCTAATGTTGGCATTAAATCAAAAAGAACAGTTCCTCCAGTAGCTCCTGAATAAATTATTTCAGAGCCTGTTTTCGTGTATGTAAGGACTACAAAAATTGCTCCAACAACTCTAAATAAAACCCATAATGGCTTGCAAATAAAAGTTGTTTTTAAAAATTCGCTTTCGGTAAAAATTTTAGCTTTAGTAGTATTTGCAATAATTGTAATAATTGCTGAAATTACAATTACAGCAGTCATTAATAGAGGAAGATGTGTTCCTATGGCATTTTTAGTTTCGCTAGCCATCATACCAACACCTATACTAAAATTTCCCTTATAGGGCAAAGGAATAATAAATAATAACAAACCTGCTATTGATGGAACAACAAATTCAAATAAATCTTTCTTACCATATTCTGCTATTGATTGATTTTTATTAAACATAATAATTCTCCTTTTTGATTTTTTGGAACGTCGTTCAAGAACAGTATAGTTTAGTAATTTTCTCATGTCAATGTACATTGACAAAATATTTCGAAAATAACAAACTAATAAAAAAAGCACTTATAATTACCCAAACTTAGTAAAAATAAGTGCATACCGTATTATATATTTTTCTTTCTAACATTTTTTAAGCTTACTTATATCCACCCATTCTAAATAATTTGAATACTTTTCAAGCTCTGGCATAGTAAGTTCAATAGCACTATTACTACTTCCACATGCAGGAAATACTGTTTCAAAACGCTTTAATGATTCATCTAAATATACAGTTACTCCATCTTTTAAGCCAAAGGGACATACCCCGCCTACTGCATGTCCTATATACTCTATAACTTCTTCAGGTGCAAGCATCTTAGCTTTTGTATGAAATTTAGCTTTATACTTACTATTGTCAATCCTTGCATCTCCAGCCATAACTATTAAAATAGGCTTGTCCTCAATTTTAAAAGACATAGTCTTAGCAATTCTTTCTGGTTCACAACCAGCGGCTACTGCTGCCAACTCCACCGTTGCACTAGAAACTTCAAACTCTAAAATCTTGCTTTCCATATCAAATTTTCTAAAATATTCTCTACATTTTTCAATAGCCATTTTCTCCTCCACAATTTTCCTACTTATTTATTAATCATTCTATCACTACACTTCAAAAAATAAAAGAGGATGCTATAGTAAAAAAGCATCCCCAATATCTTTCTAATATATAATTATTTAATACTATGTCTTCGTCTAATGCTTGCAAAAACTGACCCAGAAATATTATGCCAAACACTAAAGATTGCTCCAGGTAAGGTTGCTAATGGATTCATTGCAAAATTAACTGCCGCCAACGAAACTGCTAGGCCACTGTTCTGCATAGCTACCTCTACAGCTACAGCTGTTGCTCTTGAATATTCCATTTTAGTCATTTTAGCTATAATTAGCCCTATAATTAAGCCGCACAAATTATGAATAGCTACTACAGCTAATACAAGTATTCCACAGCTTAAAATCTTAGTTGTGTTTTGTGCAACTATACCTGCAATAATCATAACTATAGCTACTACAGAAATCAATGGTAATACTCCATTGATTTTTTCGATTTGATAGCTAAATATTTTATTTAATAAAATTCCAAGCATAACGGGAATTAAAACTATTTTTATTACCGATATGAGCATAGCTACAAAAGATACTTGTATCCATGCTCCCCCTAATGCCACAACTAATAAAGGTGTCAATATAGGTGCAATCAAAGTAGATACTGTAGTCATTCCAACTGATAAGGCAACATCCCCTCCTGCTATGTATGTAATAACATTGCTTGCAGTTCCTCCAGGACAGCATCCAACCAAAATAACCCCTATTGCTAAATCAGGTTCTAGATTAAACAATACCGCTAAAGACCATGCCACCAAAGGCATAATAGTATATTGAGCAATGCAACCTATCATTATATCTTTTTTATGAAAAAAAACTGTTCTAAAATCTTCCCATTTTATAGTTAAACCCATACCAAACATAGCAAAACCTAGGAACCATGCTGTATAGTTTGTTGCCCATGCAAAATATGAGGGACTAATAAAAGCAAATATAGAAAATATTATAATAATGATCCCAATATATCGTGATAGAAAAGAACTAATTCTGGCTATGAAATTCACGTTCTATTCCTCCCCATATATAAAATTATCTATTAATCTTGTCTTCCCTATATATACCGCCATTGCCACTAATACTGG
>DAMCXN010000004.1:0-26590 GCA_032096995.1 Aminipila sp. | reverse complement strand
AAGGCTCTTTCTCAATTATTTCACGCATTTGACTAAGCACTTCTTCACTTTTACACCCCATATCAATAACTTCCTGTCCCTTTTTAACTGCTTTTGATAGGCAAAGTGCCGCATTTCTTTCTTCTTCATTTAAATATGTATTTCTTGAAGATTTAGCCAAACCATCCCCTTCGCGAACAATAGGACAACCTACTATCCTAATATCAAAATTCAAATCTTTTACCATCTTTTTGATTATAGCAAGCTGTTGAGCATCCTTTTGTCCAAAATATGCATTGTCAGGTGTTACAATATTGAAAAGCTTTGAAACTACTGTACAAACGCCTTTAAAGTGTATTGGTCTTGTTTTTCCACATAAATTATCTGACATTGTTGTAATATTTACAAAAGCACAAGCATCTTGGTACATTTCCTGTGGCTCTGGATGAAAAATCAAATCAGCTCCCATTTCTTCACAAAGACAAGAGTCTTTTTTTAAATCTCTAGGGTATGATCCTAAGTCCTCATTCTCTCCAAATTGAGTAGGATTTACAAAAACTGATACGACTACTTTGTCATTTTCTTCTCTGCATTTTTTGATTAGGCTAGCATGTCCTTCATGTAAATATCCCATAGTCGGTACTAACCCAATTGAAAAACCTTCCTTTTTCCACTTACGAATAATGTCTCTAGTCTCTGAAACTTTTGTTGTAACTTGCATTTTATATTACCTCTCTTCATAAATAAATTTGAAGATAGTCTCTCAATTGATTTTCAGCAATGGAATTGTGGCTTTACACTCCGCCAATATCGCAAGCGATACTTGGTATATAATAAAAAAGCACTTTCCAAGGCATAAAAAGTCTCGGAAAGTGCGTAACACTTGCTCTTTTATCTATAATTTTGGAGTCCGAGTCTTATTCAATAATTAATATAAGCTCATTACTTAATATTTTTTAATCTTAAATGCATTAAATCAATAAGAGTATAGTTTCTAAAAGAATACTATCTCCGCTCCAAATTATATCATATAAAAGAATTTACGTAAATTATTTTATTTAATTACGTTAGTAACCGTATAGCCTTCTCCTTCTACAGCATCTTTTAATTGTTGTACTGATACTGTATCCGGTTTTTCAATGTTAGCCTCTTTCTTCTCAAGATTAACCTGAGCATGAACTCCATCAAAAGCCTCTAGAGCTTTCTGTACATGATTTACACAATGATTGCACATCATTCCATCAATTTTTAAAGTTACCATTTTATCTTCCTCCTGTTTCTTTAATTCATGAATTTTTTCTTCAACTATTATTTGACTAGTCTTTATGTTATTGTCTCCACTATGCTGCGCTTTAAACATCTTTAATCTTAGAGCGTTTGAAACTACAAAAACACTACTAAAGCTCATTGCGGCTGCTCCAAACATTGGGCTCAGTTTCCATCCCAACATAGGATAAAACACACCAGCAGCTAAAGGAATTCCAAGGCAATTATAGAAAAAAGCCCAAAATAGATTTTGTTTTATATTTCTAATAACAGCCTTACTTAAACTTATGGCTGTAACTACATCTAACAAATCATTTTTCATAAGAATAATATCTGCGCTCTCCACGGCTACATCTGTTCCTGCCCCTATTGCTATACCTACATCCGCTCGAACTAAAGCCGGCGCATCATTTACACCATCACCAACCATAGCAACCTTTTTGCCATTTTTTTGTAGCTCAGATATCACCTTTTCTTTATCTTGTGGTAAGACCTCTGAAATAATATTATTAAGCTCTAAGTCCTTACCCATGCCTTCCGCAGTTTTTTTGTTATCTCCAGTTAACATAGTGACTTCAATATTCATTTTTCTTAATTTACTAATAGCATCCTTGCTTGTATCTTTAATTACATCAGCAACTGCTATAACTCCAATCAATTGTTCACTTTTTGCAAACATCATTGGAGTCTTTCCTTCCTCTGCAAGTTTATCAACAATTTCTTTATGTGTTTTTATATCTACTCCCTTTTCTTCCATCATTCTTTGATTACCTGCAAAGTATATTTGTTCCTCAATCTTTGCCTCAAGGCCTCTTCCTGATAAGGATTTAAAATCTTCTGCCGTTTTAGTTTTTATATCTTTGTCTTTTACATATTCCAATATAGCTTCAGCTAATGGATGTTCACTTTTAGACTCTAAACTACCTGCAATTTCTAACAAACTGTCTTTATTTATATTAAAAGGTACTACATCTGTAACTACTGGCTTTCCTTCTGTAATAGTACCTGTTTTGTCTAAAACCACACGCTCTACACTATGAGCCAATTCTAATGCCTCTCCAGATTTTATTAAAATACCATTTTCTGCTCCCTTGCCGGTACCTACCATTATAGCTACTGGAGTTGCTAACCCTAAAGCACAAGGGCAAGATATAACCAACACACATATTGCTGATGATAGGGCAAATTCAAAATCTGCGCCAAGTAAAAGCCATACAATAGCTGTAATTAAAGCAATTCCTATAACAATGGGTACAAATACACCCGCTATTTTATCTGCTATTTTAGCAATAGGCGCCTTCGTAGAACTAGCCTCTTCAACTAACTTTATTATTTGAGAAAAAGTTGTATCTGCTCCAACCTTTGTTGCTTTTATTTTAATAAAACCCGCTTTATTTAATGTGGCGCCAATTACGCTCATACCCTTTTCTTTATGCACTGGTATACTTTCCCCTGTAATAGCTGCTTCATCTATACTTGTACTTCCTTCTATAATAATTCCATCAACGGGAACACTACTTCCAGGCTTTACAATAACAATATCTCCAACTAAAACGTTTTCTACACCTAATTCAATTTCTTTCCCTTCTCTCTCTACTAAAGCAACTTTAGGTGCTAGGTCCATAAGTTTTGTAAGTGCTTCACTAGTTCTTCCTTTCGACCTTACTTCTAAAGTCTTTCCTAAAGTAATAAGTGTAAGAATCATAACTGCCGACTCGAAATATAAATCCATTCTATATTTGGATACAAGCTCCATATTTGCGCTACCCAATCCATAGCTCATTCTAAAAATAGCAAATATCCCATAAATCACGGCCGCTGATGAACCTATGGCAATTAAACTATCCATATTGGGAGCTCGATGAAATAAAGTACTAAAGCCCTTTATATAATAATTACGATTGACATATATAATTGGTAAACACAATAGAAATTGTACAAAAGCAAAAGATACTGCATTTTGATTCCCTTCTAAAAAATATGGCGTTGGAAATCCAAACATATGTCCCATAGATATATACATAAGCGGAATTAAAAAAGCAAAAGATATAATTAGCCTCTTTTTCATTTCTACAATTTGCTCTTCTACAACATTTTTATGGTTATTTTTTATCAAGTTTTGTTTACTATTTTCTTTGTTTTCATTTCCAGATAAAGTTGCTCCATATCCTGCCTGTTCTACAGAAGCTATGATTTTTTCGTCTGATGCTATATCTTCTTGAAACTCTACTTGCATGCTACCAGTCAATAGGTTCACACTTACATCCAAAACCCCTTCTAATTTAGATACATTCTTTTCAACTCTAGATGAACATGCTGAACAGGTCATACCTGTAATATCAAATTTTTCTTTCAATAATACACCCCCTATTTCATTATCTTACCCAACATTCCTACCAATTCATCTATTTTTTCTTCTCTTTTCTGAACAGTCTCAGCATTGTTAACACAACATTTTAAATGTGCTGATAAAACTTCTTTATTGGTAGTATTCAAAATAGCGGCAGTTGCCATAAGCTGCTGTGAAATATCAATACAGTAGCGATCATCCTCTACCATTTTTATAATTCCGTCAATCTGCCCTCTTGCAGTTTTTAATAACTTTAAAACCTTCTTTTGGTCTGCCTTCATTATTTAATCTCCTTCATATATAGTTAATTTTTAGCAGTAATTAAACTAAGTATACACTTTATTAATACCATTTAAGCTTTATACACCCCCCGGGGGTATAGTTTTAATTTACTATAAAAAAATATATTTGTCAATCATACTTGTTTTATAGTAAAATTAAATATTTTTTTATACCATAAAATAGCAGCTTTTATTTCTTTAGTGTATAAATTATTAAGCATTTTATATCATAAAGCAAATTAAGGTATTTTTATTTTAAATTATAAGCAAACTAATGTTTGTTTTTTCACTTACACAACACCTATCATTGCATTATTTGTATATTATTTACATATTTATAAGCTTTCTTGCCCTAAATAAGTAATTAGCAATACAATTATTGCAAAGATTCAATAAAAGTAAACATACTTAATTCCTTATACACATTTTCGTATTATTCCATCTTAATCCCCAGCAAAACAACTACTATATTTATTATCTGTTTTTATCTTTTTCAAAATTACCTATCTATTATTCCACTTACTAAAATTTCTACTAATTTATCTAAATGATGCTTTTTAAGGTTACCCATCAAACATATTTGAATCCAGTTTCTTTTCAATAAATAGCTGCTCTCATAGCTTACTAAATATCCTATTTGTCTCAAATAATCCCCAATTTCTTTTGAATTATATTCCCCTTCTATAGGAATCGTTAAAACCGCAGGATTTATAGCTTGTCCTATTCTTAAAGGTTTAATTCCTGCATTCAGCAAACTATCCTTTAGATATTGGTGAAACTCTTCTATTCTAATAACTTTATCTTTTACGTTTAAATTTTCTAGTGCACAATGCAATGCCGAAAGTAAATTGGATGACAGAGTATAAGGAATTCCCTGACTATAAATGTATTTATACAAATCTAAACTTCTTGGAATTTTTATTTCAGCCTCTTCAACAGTGTGATTGTAAAATACCATAGAAAGTCCACAATAAGAGCCTAACCCCTTGCCGCTTACACATGATGCCAAATAAACATTACTTAAATCTACTTTAACATTCCCTATAGCACTAATAGCATCCAAACATATCTTTACATTACCTTTATTGGCATAAGAAAGTATCTTTTTAAAATCATTTATCATTCCTGTGGAAGTTTCAGAATAGGCCATATAAATCCAACCTATCTTCTCTTTTATTATCAATTCACCAACATGCTCCCAGTCAAATTCTTCACCCCAAGGGATACTATAAGTGATAAAATCTAAATTATTTTTATTTCCATGGTCTAATAATCTATCACCAAATTCTCCATTACTTAATATTAACCCTTTTTTATTTAGTTTTGCTATTTCTAAACTTATTACATCATTTGCTAAAGTACCTGAACCAGTAAAAATCTCTACATTTCTAGCATTAACAAGAGAGCAAAGGCTCTCTTTTATCTCATTAAACATTTGCCTAAACTTTTCATTTCTATGGGATAACGGCCTAATAGAAAAAGCTTTACTTACCTCTTCAGATATTTCTACAGGCCCAGGTAAAAAACTCATCTCTTCTTTCTTCTCTAAAATAGATTGTATTTTAAAACCTTCACTTTTCATATACATTGGCTGGTACTGTGCTTCAGCAGTTCCTACTACATTGCCAAAGGGTATAAATCCCATATGCTTATACAGTTTCTGCTGATTTAATATACCTGAAATGACTACTATATCATAATTTTTTCGAGAAGCATATTGAAAAGCCCGCTTTACAAGCCCATATAATACCTTAGTGTTTCTAAATTGCTTTTTTACCGATAACAATCTTACCTCACAAATTTTTTTATACTTAGGGAGATAGCTATCTAAATTTTCCATTTTTTGATCCAAGGAAAAAGGTCTTTTATCTCTTAATGCTAACATCCCTACAATTTCTTTATCTTTTAAGGCAATTATATAAGTATTTTCGCTGTCAAACCTATCTACTAAAATCCTTCCTTGGTTTATATGATGCTGAGGAATCTCCTCCACAAAAGTTTCATAATTAAGTTTATGTATTGCTTCAAATTCCCAATTATTTTTTGCTTGTTTAATCTCTATTCCTTCTGCCAATAAAATAATAATCACTCCCCTATTTTTATCAGTATCTTATACAATAATGCTGAGTTTTTTATATTATACCATATAAAAAATAAGAAGGCATGACTGCCTTCTTATTATCTTTTATTTTATCCTTCGGATGTTACATTTAGAACAGACTAGAGTTTATGGTCTTGAGAAGATTACTATATCATATCCACTCTTAGAGCTATCTGTTTCATATAATTGAACGATGTCATTATCTTTAATGCCACCCATATAAACCTTATATTCATTATCATCTGTAACTTGATAAACTATAACATCATTAGATAGTTTATATGTCTTTCCACCTATTACAACACTATCTCTTTCATTAGCAGTTTCAGTTTTTTCCTGATTTACATCTGCACTTACTTTATCAGCAGAAACTATAATATCGTCTGAGGATACACCTATTTCATATACTGCTACATCACTAAAACCATTGCTTTTTTCTTTTGGTTCACTCCAATTTTTAACTATTTTTGTTCCTGTAGTTAAAGTATCCATCTTTCTTCCGTCTTTATAGCCTATAATTCTTTGTACCTCATCTTCATCATTATTAAGTTCTCTGAGGCATTCATTTATAACAGAATATCCTTTTGATGAAACTTTAGGAGTTGTCTTTTCTTTATTTTTGTCTGTATCTTTAGGTTGTTCGGTTTCCTTTTTATCATTATCTGCCTTTTCATCTTCTGTATTTTTAGTATCACCTTCAATAGTAGCATTGCCCTTATAGTCTCTTGTAAAAATTACAACATCATATTTTTTATTACCATCAGTATCATAAAGATTTACAATATCACCTTTTTTTATACTTCCATTATATATTTTATATTCATCATCATCAGTCCATTTATACGCAACTAAGTTGTTTTCAAAATTATAAGTACCTTTAGACAAAGTAACTGAATCTCTTCCACCACTACTCTCAACTGTTCCTGTTTTAGATGGAGATGTAGTTTTTACTTTTGTTATATTATTTTTATTGTCAACAGTTGCTTTCCATAATTGAATTGAGCTATTCTTCGAATTTATAGTCTTATAATATGAATAATCCATATAAGTATCTATTTTACTTCCATCTTTATAACCTACAACATGAGCAACTTTTTTCCCATCATTGTTTGTCTCTTTATCACATTCATTAAATACTGAATATGATGTTGAATATGTAACTGCAGCCTCTGTAGTCTTTTCTTGTACAACTACATTATTTGAATTTGATACAATTTTAATTGTTTTTGTGGCATTATCATAATTAACACTAATACCTAATAAATCACTTATCTTTCTAACAGGAAGATAAGTTGTCCCCTTATAATTAATGCTGAATGGAACTGCATCTCCATTTGTTAGAGTATAACTTTCCCCCTGTTTTACTGAATTTTGTCCGTTTACAGTTATGTTTGCTGTGTTAAAATAAGCTTGAACATTATCTGCCATTGCTGTCATTGGTACAAGTGCAATGCATGCAAAAACAAAACCAATAATAAATCCCTTAAATTGACCTTTCATTAATAATTTTCTTCCTTTCCCAATTGAGTTAATAATTTATTCTTAGAGTATAATCTTCTTTATCTTTAAATTCAATATTAATTAACAAAATATTTACAATATTAGTCAATATTTTGAATTAATTAAATATATTTCTTTTTTAATTGTTTTTTTTTGGTATTATGGTAAGTATTTTACTCTAAAGGGTGTAATATTGTACTTATATTAGCTAACATTGAATATATATTATTAAAGATAGTTTTAAATATTAATTTACCTTTATTAATTTCAATATTTTAATATAAAAATATTTTTAAATTATCAAAGTTACATAACAAATCTAACTCATACCTTAGCAAATCATGCTTTATTAGGATTACCGCTTTGTGGTTAGTCACTTTCCAATTGGGAGGTGAGACTATGGTTACCTATGAATGTCTTTTTACATATTCTCTCGTAATTACTGAAATCATTTTTATTTGCATTACAATAATGTACAAAAAATAGAACAACCATCTAACAACTTTAGATGGCCGCCTATTTAAAATCTTTTCCGGACTAACCACTGTTACGAAAAGTGGTAATCCTATCATTGATTATATTATATAGTGCAATAAATTATTCATTAAATGCATAAAACTTCCTTAAAAAATTTTTATACTGGTTCTTAAATATTTTTTAAGCATAAACTTCTCACATAATATTTTTTGTTTTCTCTAAATTGCCATATCCAAGATTGCTTATATGGCTTATATGGCATTACCAAATTCTCTAAATGATAATAACTATGCCTTGCCCCTGCAACTCCACCCTTTTTATTAATAATTGCATCTATTTCTTTATACTCATTCTTAGATATTAAATTATTAATGATTTCTTCATATTGCAAAGTATTATTTCTTTCCGATAACTCCATTACATCATAAAATGAAAACATCCAACCATTATATTTCATTAAAGACAGTAAGCTTTTATTATACTTTTCTCCTAAAGTATTTGCTATATAACCTATTTTGGGCATAAAAGCATTAGCATACACAGTATCAACTAAAATAATCTCCATCAAAGGAACTATCAGTTGAGAATGAACTGCACCAGATATTACTAAAGAATATTCTTTATTTCCCAATAACTCTATAATATTACTATTTGCAGAATGTAATTTTTCAATTACAAAATTTATTATGTCTTCAACTTCTTGCTTCTCTTTAATTCTATTAGTAACTTCATTGATAAATTCTTCTTCATAAAATCCTGTAAATTCAACATGCCCCTTTAGAATAACTTTTTGCCTTTCTTCAATAGTTAATTTCTGTCTATTCAAAGATTGCTTCATGCTATTGTAATCATAATCAACTAAAGTTAATGATTCTACATTCTTTAAAAGAAATTTCAAATCTAGATCTTCACAACGACCTGCTCCTAATATGACTGCCTCTTTTATTTTGTCATTGCAAAAAATTTTATAGTATAAAATATCATTTATTATTTGTCTATGATCTTTCCATCTTTCCCATCTGTCAATACAGCCCTTGTCATCATTACAATTCTCATAGATATCTAGTATCATGTATTTTATTTCCTCTCATTATATCTATTCTATATTCTGTCTTTATAAATTAATGGACATATAACCCTTTTATATAAAAATGGAATTAGTAATAACTGTAAAATCATTCCTGGAATAGAAGTCATTATACCAGCTATTATAGCTTGTTTAGAAGCAAACATTAAATTCATATTCAAAATATTTGCTGCAAAAATCAAAAATAAAATATATGTAACTCTACTTATAACTAGGGATAAAATAATATTAATAAATATATTTATTCTATAACGTAAAAAATTTGCAACTAGAGCATACACTATTAATTCAGCAATCATGAAATATACCATTGGTACACTAGGCATACCTGTAAGTATTGAACTAAGCAGTGGTACTAACAAACTTATAATAATAGCATATGTCCATGGTAACATTAAGGCTGCTAAAAAAATTGGTATGAACATTGGCAAAAACATTTTTCCTGCACTAGGCCCAAATATATGAAATATTTGTGGAAAAATAATACCAATTGCAATAAATATAGCAGAGATTGTCATGGTTTTTGTTTGGTTCATTTTATTGTTTATATTATTCATCATAAATTTCCTTTTCTAATTTTTTTTCATAAGTTCATTAACTTTTTTTACTATAACATCAAAAGCCATCTCTACATTTTCAACATACTGAACAGATGCTTCTAACGGGCACATACCATCATTTGTTCTATTTCTAATAAAGTCTACTTTTTTATCATATGAATACTTTACTTTATATTTTTCTAAAATCTTAATAGCATACTCGCTCATCATTTTACCATGAATAAATTTAGCTCCAGAATCAATCAATAACATTGCCGCAGCCTTTCCTATCACTTTATCTACTATGATTGCATCTTTAAAATATTCATAATTTATTCGTTGCTTAGCTAGAATAGGTTTGACACCTAATCCATCTGCTTTATAAATAGACCCATTTGCTAACTTCGCCATAAAACAGCAATCGTCTTTATCATACATTTCAATAATTTCTTTAACTTCGTCTAACATATTTCTCCTTTAAAAATTTTGTTATAGTTTTTCAATTTTTTTATTATATTTAGCATACTTTCATATATTTTAATAGTTATTCCTGAAAATATCAATGTGCATCCTATGATAGTTATACCTATCTAAACTTTTTTAATGACATTTTATCCCCCTAATTAAATTTTAATTGTACTATCCATATATTACTATACAACATATATCTTATTAGTAACATAATAAAAATGTAATAAAAAATAACTATCAAGACTTAATTGTTTCTATTCTATAGTCTTAATAGTTAAAAGGAGGTTTATAATTGTTATTTTTTAAAATTATTGCACCAGTAATCGTTCTTTTTATAGTATGTTTTATTTATTATAAATTCCAAGAGTCAAACAATCTAAAAAAGCAGAATTCTTGGCAACAATTTGAAACCGGTACCTCGAATGGCTTTATAAATTGGCTATATTCTGGTAAACATCCGCAGCAAAAATACTATAAGAATTTATACACCCTTACTGAAGAAAACAGAAAAAAATTAGAGCATGCTCGTTGTCAAAAGAAACACAAGTAAGAAAAAAAGGATTGTTTTATTAGTTTTTAAACCAATATCACAATCCTTTTTATTCTTTTTTAATTTTTATAAATGACTAATAACGATATTCACTCTCATGATTATTTGTTTCATTGTGTCCATGAACTGTTTTAGTGCTTTCTAAACGTGATTCATTCTTAGATTTTCTAGAATATAACTTATCATTTGCTCTTTTTTCGTTTTCTCTCTTTTCATTTGTAAAACTTCTTTGCTTATTTCTGTTTGCCATAATAAATACCTCCTAAAATTACACAAGTTATAACTATTACTTTTCATACGCCAATAAAACAACTTCTTTTCCTGATTTTGTTTTAATTTGGCTTTGTAAACTATTAATGCTTTCAAGATCATTAGATTTAATATCAGCAAAATTCATATTTTGATTGTTCATCGTCTTTACTCCTTTTTAATTTTGTTTACAATAATAGTTTGCCTATTTATATCAAAGCTACTCGAAGTAAATTTTAGTTTTTTTTTCAAAATTTTTTACAATAAAAAATAAAGGTTAATGTTGATGTAATGGGTATAATATAGTTTTTAGAAATAAAACATGTTATAATACGTGCTAAGAACTCAAGCTAGTTCTTGATTTAAATATTTGAGCACTCCAAAGTATTAAATATTCTAAAGGTGATAATATGAATTTAAAATCGTTAATAAATAAAAACCCTAATATATGCGGTACAATTATCACAATATTAGCAGTTTTTTTAGTAAATTTTTTTGCAATTCCAAATCCAAATGTTATTTTGTTGACAGTTATGGTATATGTAACTTTTATTGGAGGTTTTGTAGCAGGAGGAATAAGCTGTTTTATAATAATATTATATTCTTTATATTTTTTCTCTTTGCCAAACGAGCTGTTTAGTTAATCTTCGGTAAATCTCAAAAAAATAATTGTTATTATTATATACATACCAATCATGGTACTGATTGTTGGCACTTTAAAATATGAATATAATAAAAAAACAAAAGAACTTGAGGTAATGAATAAAGAACTACAACGTCTATCTCAAATAGATCCATTAACAGGTCTTTTTAATAGGCGTTATTTTCAAGAATTATATCAAAATTTATATAGTTGCTCGTCTATAAATAAAACACCTCTTTCAATACTTATGATAGATATTGATTTTTTTAAGAAATATAATGATTGTTATGGACATTTGTCTGGAGATGAGTGCCTAGTAAAGGTTGCAAATAGAATCTCAATAATACAACAATCATCCACTAGCATAGTTTCTCGTTATGGAGGCGAAGAATTTATTATCCTTCTTCCTAATACAGATACATTGCAGGCTAAAAAAATTGCCACGGAATTGCTGCAATCAGTAGAATCTCTTAAAATAGCTCATATCCAGTCATGTATAAACCCAAATGTTACTGTCAGTATCGGGATAGCTACAGAAACAAATTTTGATAATAGTGATGCTTTAATATTAATTGAAAATGCAGATCAAGCTCTTTATAAGGCTAAAGAAAGCGGTCGTAATAAAGTGTCAATTTATGAGTAATAAAAACCATCTAATGTAAAAGCATAGATGGTTTTTATTTAATTGAGGAAATTGCATAATTCCTCAAGCATAAAATCATTAGCAAAAAAAGAGATAAAATTAAGCTAATTATTATTTTAATAATTAATAGCTTTTTATTTGTCTTAAAATTGCATTTAGTATAAGTGTTAATCCTAATCTTCTTATCCACATTATCTGAACAATCAGCACCACAAGTTAAACAACTAATTGATTTATTTGTAATCTTTTTTCCACAATTAGGACATTTTTTAAAAGACATAATTTTTACTCCTTTTAATAAATTATATATTTTTATAGTCTATTTATCTAATATATATTGCATTTATTATAGTCTATTTTTAGAACATGTTCAATATCTAGAATAGGAATTATACTTTTCTTGTATACTATTAAGAGAGGTAGGTGCAAAAATAATGATAAGCTACGCCCCATTTTGGAAAACTTTAAAAGATAAAAATATAAGCACTTACGCTTTAATACATCACCATAAAGTTAGTAGTTCTACTTCAAGACTTAGAAACAATAAAGGAATTAATACTAATACCGTAGATGACCTTTGCACTATTCTTAAATGTTCCATATCAGATATAATCGAATACGTTCCAAATAAATAGATATATTAATTTTTATGCTCTAATCAGGTTGCTCTCCCTTTTTACCCTATAACAATATTTATTTAAGTCCTTGATACCAATCCATGTAAAATAAAGTTTTTTTGTTGTATTAGTGCTGCATTTATATCTTTATTTATATGATAATTTTTGAAGATAATTGGGGATAATATATTTAGTACTGTACAAAATAATTTTATAAATTACTATATCAAGGAGGTATTTAAATGGCAAAAGATAGTCAACCAGATAATAAAAAAGCAAGAATGGAGAAATGTAATTATCAAACTCCAATAACTGAAGAAGGTCATAACCATAATCCTAATGCAAAACATAAGTCTATAAAAAAAGAAGGTTTTAAAAGTCAGCATTTTAATAGATTTGGTAATTAAATATCTTAGCAGATTAAAAGATGTAGAACTATACGTTCTGCTATAAGCAGTTTAAAGGAGAGGTAGTTAGCTAGTATTCAACTGATTCAAAATGCTGGTAGCTTAGGTGCTCAATTAACTATTCGACAAATTGATTGACCAATCCTTCTATAATATAACTGAAAATTATAGAAAAAAATATAATCGTATTAAAAGAAATAGCATAACCTTTATAAATCTAGGTTATGCTATTATTCATATATTTTACTATTTGTGCTCCATTTCTGTAATATAAATCTTTGAATTTATTCTGCCTGCAATGTCTATTGCCTTGCCGGCATCATCCTCTGAAAAAATAAACCTTCTAGATACCACATCCTTACCAATATGCAATTCTACATTTGGTCTGGATTTGATTGAATCTGTATGAATTGTGTTTATTTCGGCCCAGTCCCACATATTATGAAACTGAACTCCACAAACAGTGTATAGAATATCCACCCCTTCTTGTGAAATCACATGTTTTCTGTCAGAAAAAGTAGCTAGAATCATGATAATTCCAAATGGTAGGTAAAACCAATTATGATTTACAGCTGCGTTATAAACAGTATAAGCACCAAAGATGATAACTGCCACCTTTACCCACAGTTTTCGTTGTGGCATGATTCCGTAATATTCCATAGTATCTCCTCTCTAATATTAGCTAGCTTTTTTTCTATAAGCTAAGCTCTTATATGTTCCAGAAGTCCTTTTTTCTGCAAGAGCCTTCATAGCCTCTTCATGTGCCTCTTCAGGTGCACCCGCTGGACCATGACCTTTTTTTAGCTTTCCAAACAAATCTGTTCTTGATCCATCAGCATATAAAATATTTCCACCCCAACTTGCAGTAACAATAGCATAAATAGGGTTGATAATATTCATGAAACAATATGGCAAGTATGACAGTGTTGGAACTCCAAGTACTGCTGCGTGGTATGCACCGCAAGATGACCAAGGTATAAGTGGTGACCATAAAGTACCACCATCTTCAAGTGATCTTGACAACATGTTCCTACCAAGACCCATTTGGTCAAAGTTTTTCTTATACATTGATGAAGGAATAATTAATCCTAAATACTGGTCACACATAGTTGTGATACAGAACATTGAAGTCATAATAGTAACGACAATTAACTGGAATGGAGTCTTAACCTTCTTGATAAGTCCGCCAAGAAGTGATTCTACTGAACCAATCTTCTGAAGTATACCACCAAAAGCAACCGCAACTATTACAAGATTGTTTGTCCAAAGCATACTATCCATACCACCTCTGTTTACAAGTTTCATAAACAGTGCATTTTCTGATTCAGCTGAATATCCATAGTGTAGCATTGTGATACAGTCAGAGATTCCGGCACCTTGGAAAATGAAAGCAAATACACATCCAATCAACGCAAGAAGTACAACTGAAGGAATAGCTGGCATTTTTATTACTGCTACTACAATAATTAATAAAATTGGAATAAGAAGAATTGGACTCATATATGTATAGTGGGCAATAACTGCATTTGATAACTCATTTGCAAGAGTAGGATCATAATCGTGAACCTTTGAAAGTGAGAAAAATGCATATATACAAGTTGCAATAATTAAACTTGGTAAAGTTGTAGTTACCATAGCCCCTACATGATCAAAAAGTCCAGTCTGTGCAGAACCAGCAGCCAAATTTGTTGAATCTGAAAGTGGTGAGAATTTATCACCACAACATGCTCCTGACAGAATAGCCCCTGCTATAAGTGCTGGATTTAATCCCATTGTTGTACCTATAGCCATAAATGCAATACCAAGAGTTGCTGTTACTGTCCATGCTGATCCAAGTGCAATACCAACAACTGCACAAAGAATTGTTACAAATGGAAGGAATACAGCCGGTGTAAATAGCTTCAATCCATAATAAACTACCGCCGGAATAGTTCCACATGCAGTAAATGAACCAATCAGGCATCCAACAAGAAGAATTATAATTATTGCTTCAAGGGACTGATTTACCGCTTCAAGACCTGCTGCAAGCATTTCCTTGTACTTGTAGCCGCACAGTTTTCCAATAATCATGGCAACTGCACATGCAAGAGTTACAGGAATATGAGGATCCTGTCCCCATCCAAGCGCATAGTTTGTAATCATTACGGTCAGAAGAAAAACAATTGGAATAAGAGCTTCCACTTTGTTAGGTAATCTGACCATTTTGTTTTTTTCACTCATAAAAACACCTCCGAAAATATCATGATTAATAAAATTACAATTGCATCATAATATTCTCTCCGTCAAGGAAGTGTCAATAAATATGAATATTTGACAAATTTTTTACATTTTTCAAAATATTTATTTTAGGTATTTCTCCATTTCGATGAGAGCATTAACCTCTTCAGCCCAAGAATACTGAGCCATATACTCGCCATGGTAAAGCTTTCTACCCTCTACGCTGTTTTCTACCCATTTAAAGTAGTCACACCGAATACATTCTAAAGAGGACAGTCCAATCTGACCTCTTTCACTATAAATTATTTCTCCACATCCTAGCTGGTTTAATACATCCTGCAAATCCTTTTTCAGCATCCTGTAGTAGGAATCATGGCCATCTTCCTCCCATAGAGTTGCAATTACTTCCTTTGAAGTACATCTTGCCCCTTTTCTGTGAACAAGGTATGCTAGAAGTTCCTTTGTCTTGTCAAATTTGAATTTTACTGGTTTCCCATCTATAAGTATCTCAAAATTTCCAAAGCAATTTATCTGTATCCTCTTTTTCTCAGTCCCTACTTGATTGTCCTGAGATGAATATCTAAGATTTTCAAGTGCATGACGTATCTGCCCCACATTGGCAGGCTTCATGATATAGTCACTAGCATCCAGTCTAAAGGCCTCTCCCATATGATCCGAATAACCAGTCACAAATATAAAATTGGTCTTAGGGTACAATTTCTTAAGCTTGTTGGCAAACTCTATGCCATTTAATCCAGGCATTTGTATGTCAATAAAGCACACATGAAACTGCTGCTGTTTGGCAAGTTCCAGTGACTGAACAGGATTATTTTCCGTTACAACTTCTGCTTTTTCATCAACTTCACATATTAATGCTGCAAGATACTCTGCCGCAATTATTTCATCGTCCAATACTAAGTATTTCACGTCGTTCACCACTCTCCAATCTTACATTTTTTCTTTCTCCCGGAATAATAATTTTTACAGTTGTTCCAATTCCTATGAGACTTGTAATTTCCATTTGTGCCTTAACCGTACTTTTTAGTCGTTCATTTACATTCTGTATGCCAATATGAGGTTTTCCATCATTTAATGCCTTATCTAGTTCAAAACCTATTCCATTATCTGCAATTGTTATGATGTGATCCCTTCCCTTTTTCTCTGTAGAAATCTTTATTATTCCTCCCTCAAGCTTTTTGCAGATTCCGTGCTTAACTGCATTTTCCACAATTGGCTGCAGAGTCAGGATTGGCATATTAAAATCATCTGATTTTATATCATACTCTACCTTTACTCTATCCCCAAATCTCAGTTTTTCTATATCAAGATAAATATCTGTATGCTGTAGCTCTTGCAAAAAAGGATGTATGTCATTTTCACCCATACTATACATATTTTCTCTAAGATATTTAGAAAATTTTATGGTCGTCTCCTCCGCAAGCTTGGGATTTGCCCGGCAAAGTGCAGTGATAGTATTTAAAGTATTGTATAAGAAGTGAGGCTGGATCTGTGAAAGCATCAATGATACTCTTTGCTCCCTAAGCTTTATTTCCTTTTCCTCATTTACCTGTTGTGATATATATACATGTATTACAAGGTAATAAAACAAAAATGCTACAGCATAAGTTTCGTTCAATATTCCCGCTTGTATTCCCATTGATTCCATAATATTTGCAGTCATGAGCCAGGATATACAGAAGAAGACTCCAAGAGGATTTACCTCTACTTTTCTGTAAAATTTCATATTCAATATAAGAAGGAATATAATCCAATATATCCAGTCCGTAACAATAAAAATATATCCAACAAATCCAAGTTCAAGTCTTCCGTCGGCTCCAAAATAGAATACATTATTTTTTAAAAATGCCCAGCAATAAAAAATGAAATTCAGTATGGCAGGAAGATAGATTAATTTATTTTTTTGTTCTACCATATTTATGACTGTAACCATAACCAAAGGTTTTAGAGAATAATAGGTTATACCCGTTATGATTATTGCCGTTCCCACCATAGTTTGCTCCATAAGATAATTCATATAGAACTCAGCTATAGACAAAATCAAAAGCAGTGTCATACTTATAACCATTCGTTTTTTTATTAATATATCTACTGCCGATTTCATGGAAACTACAACATATGTACCCACTACCATTGCAATAAGTATATAGTTTTCAATAAGATAATTTTGCAAATATGTCTCTTTCACGTACTTCACCTCATACTATAAAAAACACTTAGAACTGCTTCGACTTATTTCTAATTATAATACTACTATATCATGTTTACTTAATCAATATGAGCATGTGAAATCTGCGATTATAATACAAAAATGACAGCCCATCTTATAGATAGCTGTCACCACATATACTCTGTTATTTAATTTTATTCCATCTCAATATTATCATTCAGATATAACTAATTTTTGGCTTTTTCATCCTCTTCCAATTCCAAAAGGTAAAGATAAAGTCTGTCTATAGCCTTTTTAAAAATATCACTTGGTGCGGCCAAAGAAATTCGCACCCAATAATCATCCACCTTAGCTTTCTTCAGAGCAAAACCCGATTCTGTGAATATGGCAATCCCTGTTTTCTGGAGAAGATTTTTGCAAAACTCTAATTCACCAATATTGGAACAAGGACTTAACTTTACTAAATAGTTAAAACCGCCATCCATCTGGGTTGACCCCACCAAAAAATAGGATAATTTCTTGTCAGCATATTCTTTATTTGAGTAAACAATCTCTTCTTTCGCGAACATTTCCTCTTTATATTTCTCATATTCATCAAAAAGTCGCTCGTCCACTAATTCTTCTACATAGTCCAATATTATCTGAGGGCATAGCACCGTAGTGACAAAAAACATCCGCTTGAAACAAAGAATAATCCTCTCTCTCGTCCTTTCTTCTTGCCCGTATTGTTCACTCAAATACAAACATCGAAAAAGTAACATAAGCCACACTGCGATTATGGGCATGTTTGGCGGATACATAATGCTCATCACTTGCTTAGACCTAACAAACTGAATCACATCAAAATGTCCCGCAATATATCCAATCCTAAATCCGGGAACACTTTCAGTTTTAGAAAAGGAATTAACAATGATGCTTTTTGCCATCATTTTGTTCTCCATAATTATTGGTTCTGGAACAGTTACCTCTTTTTCAGACATGATCATATTACACACGCAGTCAAAAATACAATAGATTTCTTTTTTATATAATATTTGCATAATCTGACCCAACTCTTCATCCGTATATTTTTCTCCCGACGGATTGTTGGGATATGTAAATACAAGGACATCAGGCTTAAACCGTTCAATATCCTCTTTTAACTCACTTACTGTGGGCATGTCCCTATTTAACAAATGGGAACGACTTTCCTTTAGTTTATAACCGTATTCACTCCCAAGAGTCATATAAAGTGGATAAGTCATCCCTACTAAAAGCATCCTTTTCTTCCCAATGGAATGTAGATATTCCACTGCAAGAGAAGCTGCTTGGTTTGCGCCGATTGTCATACAAACTTCAAGATTCGCTTTGAGGGATATATTTCCCCTTGAAAAAAGAAATCTCTCGTAGAGCTTGACCGCGTAATTCACCGTCTGAAACCCATCAAAGGCTGTATAACTTTGATACAGAAAGTCTTCTTCAATTTCTTTATGCATAGTTTCTTTCCATATTGTCGGTGCAGAAAAGTGATTGACTCCGGAAGAAAGCATCATATAATTTTCTCTCACCGGCAAATAAAATGCTTCCGAATGAATTATAAACTGCTTAGATAAAAATTGATTGGGATCCCATATTTTTTCTCTCTGCTTCATCTTTCCTCCCCAGAAATTACATAGGCCGAATATCCCTGTCGACAATTTGATACATATAGTCGGCAATATCCATGAGGCTCTTGCGATGTGTGATTACTAGAACAGTTTTTTCTTGTAGGTTTTTAATAGTATCAAAAATAATACGCTCTGTCCCTTCGTCCAGTGCGGAAGTTGGCTCATCAAAAATAATAATTGGCGCATTCTTCAGCAACGCCCTGGCAATGGCCAACCGCTGCCTCTGTCCGCCAGACAGTGTGTATCCCCTATCTCCCAACTCTGTGTCTAACTTATGAGACAGGTCCATGATCTCTTCCAACATGCCTACTTTTTTTAATACTTGAAAGATTTCTTCATCCGTATACTTGCCCTGCTCCTCCACCAAATTTTCTCTTATGGTCTCATTAAAAAACAAATTATCCTGAGAAACTAGAGAAATATGCTTTCGCAAATGGGATAAGTCCATATCTTGAATGGAATTTCCTCCAATGGTAAGATGCCCTTCTGCTGTATCCCAAAGCCCAGTGATCAGATGAATCATAGTTGTTTTGCCCTGACCACTCGCTCCCACGATAACGTGGGTTTTGCCCGAGTCCATCTTTACACTTACCTGTTTGAAAACCTCTTTACCCGTGGGATAACGAAATTTCACATTGTGAAGCTCAATACCAAAGTGATCAAAAGCAGGCTTTTCGTAGCCATTGTACGTGCCCATGGTATCATAGATCTTATTAACTCTCCTTAGGGAAGGCATGAGTTTATTACCCTGAACCCGAAGAGCAGCGAGAACCCTTCCAGGTTCAATCAAAAAATCCGAGTACTGGATAAAAGCCACCAGTACTCCAATGGTTGCCATTCCCATAAATATTTTGTAACCCTCATAAGCCATGGCTACTCCAATGGATAAGATGATAAACCCTTCCAAAGCACCATAACTGATATTTGATAATGTTACAATCTTTTTATATATTATAGACAAATTGTCAGTCATCTGTCCGTATTTTCTCTTGCACTTTTCTTTTATACCATGAGATGCAATAAGTGCCGCGTTTGACACAAATTCTTCTGTCAAAGAAATTTCCCGCGCCAACTCTTCCCTCAGTTTGATATAATGCTCATCCAGTTTCCATTCCAAGTTGTTTTGAACAATGAGAATAAATGGAAGAATCGCCAATAAAATTAATGCTAGATCCCACTGCAAATACGCCAGAATAGCCAGAATAGCCAGTGAGTTCACCACATCCGCTACAGTTCTATACACCTGATACGTAAAGGCTGCCACTTGCATATTGTCATCCATGATCACTTCCATCATATCCCCGGTTTTATTCTTTATATAAAACTCGCCTTTCTTATCAAAAAAGCGATCCATAGAAATTTTTTCTAACTTCTTTCCGTATTGAAACTCTCTTTTTTCAGTATAAATATTAATGATTGTCCTCAAAGTCGCTTTTGCCATGTTTATGACAAAAAACAATAAAGTCAAGAAAAGGAATCTGGATAAATTGGCCGCATCCACCAATGCATTGATTACATGTACCGTAATCAGAGGCAATAAAAGCGTTACTCCCGCATATATAATAAGTAAAAATAAATACCCCCACATAGTTTCATCGTATTCCTTGGCAATCTGATGGGTACGTCTCAGCGCTTGTATAAAAGTTCCACTACCGCGTAATTTCATAATATAATATATCCCCTATTTTGAAAAAGCAGAAAGCAGTGTATGAGCTATGTAATCGGACTCATACACTGCCCTACATTCAAGGTGTTCTTCTAATGTTTCTGGCATGATCTGGAGCATGATTTGCTACACATAGCACCACGTGTGTCAAATTCGATTGGTTCAACGATCATCTTCATAATATTGACCCTCCTTTCCCCAAAATTTATAATGTAATTCACATTATCATAAGTAAGTTAGGAGGCATCGCAGGTCAGCTTTATGTAGTCCTCCAATACGTATTTCCACCTATCACAGACAGGTTCGCCAGCTCTTTGTCCATTATATGGGCATCCTCCAGCACATATGGGCAGATAACTGCACTCTCTGCACTTTTCAAAACTAAAAGGAGACCATGTCATGAATTTAGTACAACTCTGAATTGGATTTTTTATTAACTGTTCATAATTCTCACAAGTTCCAATATTTCCAATACTATATTTCTCAATTCCAACCTCATTCCAACACTTGTACATGTTCCCACTCGGTTCAATCACATAAGAATACAGGTAATCAGCACCACAATATGTATGGTGAAGTAGCGGATAACCTGGCTTTATATTCTTGGATAACAACAACTTTTCGTAATCCAGATAAGTTTTAGCAAACTCCTCATAACTTATACAGTTTGCAGCATATCCTTTACAGCTATCTGTATTCCCTTCAAGGTATCCTAAGTACAGGTCTTCGCCCAACCCTTTTTCTATCATTAATTCCACAAGTTCCTTTAATTCTCTTTGAATCTGCTTATCAGTGTTGATCCTAACCGTTGGTGCAATTCCATGTTTTTTTGCCAACATTACGTTTTCTACAATCCTGTCAAATGTCGGCTCTCCGCTATTGTTCTTTAATCTTCGCTTTTGATTATGCGTGGCAGGAAGCCCGTCTATGGTAATCTGCACCTCAGTCACTCTATATTCTTTTAGTTTCAAAACTGTCGCTTCATCCATGAGATATCCATTTGTGATAATGTTTGCGTCATATTCCACTTTGTTATTTTCACAGATTTCTATAAATTTCTCCGACATGCGATATATTACATTTTTGGCCAGAAGCGGTTCTCCCCCAAACCAAGTAATCTTGATCTTTTGTCCGTTCTTTGCAAAATCCTCTACCAAGGAAATGATTTTGTCTTGGATCTCCTCTGACATGATGCCACTTTTAGGATCTTCATAGCAATATGGACATGCAAAATTGCAACTCATAGTCGGTGCCACTATCAAATCCAAGCCTGTTTTTTCGTATTTTCCCAAATTGTATCGCACTTCAAGTTGCTGCAATTCATCGATGCAATCATCAACCAGAAATCCAGCCTTTTCCATCGCCTTCACTAGGTCAGTTCTTTCAACCTCTGCCCCTTGTCTCACCTCATCAAGTATGTCCATTGCAGGCTTGTCTAAAGCGGCAGTAGCTGTAGTTCTACTGTTAAAAATCAGATGCTGACCCTCGTGTTCCACAAAAACATTGTACTTTGATTCTTTCATATGTACTCCTTTACTTAACATTAATAACCCACCTGTTATTTCGAATAACGGAGTGATTGAGATTTATTCAAATTACTTTAAGTTTTCTATTTATTTACATTTTATCGATAGTTTACCCAAATTTCAATAATATGTTCTCGTCAATTTTCTTAATATTTTGACAATTAATGCTAATGAGAGTTAAATACAAAAAATAGGCAGCTATGATTGCTTATTTATACTCAAATAAACAATATAACTACCTATAAATTTCGTTATAATAAATTCTTAGAGAATCACCCAGATTTTAATAGGGATTTACCTACAAAATCTCTTTATTAAAATGTCCTCTAGTGTCTGTTCCCTGATTAAAGACAGCTTTATCCACACTGCCATTTAATTTGTTTAAGGCATTATTTATAGTTTTCACAACCTGCTCTTTTGATTCAACTGTAAAGTTTAATCTAAATGCCTCGATTCCTTTTATAGAAGGCATCTCATCTAATAGATTAAGTGTCTTCCCATTAAGGATAGTCGTTGTACAATCATCATGAGAAATGATAGGGAACGTTCCATGCTCATCTTTTAACTCATAGCTCTTAGTTCTGCAAATACCGCATTGATTCATTTTTTTCAACGGACAATATTTTGTAAACAGCAAAGGAGCCTTACCATATACAATCATTTCTAGTGCAGGATAGCCGTCATTTTCTTCATAATAGGCGTTAATTAAATCCTCAATTTGTCTCTTATTTAATTCATAAGATAAAGTTACTCTTTTAGCACCTAATTTATATAATTCATAGCAACTAGCAGAATTAACCACATTTAGAGAATAGTCTGTAACAAAAGGATTAGTTTTTCTATAGTGATAAATTCCACCATATCCTCCTATTAACAGCTGTCCCTCTTTTTCCTTATAATCATTCTGATTTCTTCTAACGACATTTTCAAAATAGATTTCCTCAATTCCACAGCTCACGCAAGCATCATACTGTTCCTTAGTTGTTACAGAAGCTGTAATATATGGTTTTTCAGGGGCAAAGCTTATTTTTTCTTTTGCTTTCAACTCCTTGGTTCTTTTCTTTTGGCTGTTAATCTTTAAGTCATATAATCTCTGTACAATATCTCTTCTTGCTGCATTTAACAGCTTAGCTGGAATAAACGCATTACATTCCTCAAAATCTACATGATTAAGTTCAAATACAGTATCATTTAATCTTGAAAATTGCTTTATTACCTGCTCTTTTGTTGTTGGATTATTAATTGCTTCCCCTAGTATTTCTTCGCTTTCATATAAATAATTAAAGCCTAATCCAGACCCATCTATGATAAGCTTTGAATCTGGATACGCATACACTCTAATATCTAGGTTAAAACGCTTAAATTCTTTTTCCAGTGATAGTCCTAACTCTTTGTAATAGGAATAATTCTTAGTTATATATACTAAATCGCCCTTAGACAGCTTTTCTTTGATTTTTATATAACAGACATCCTCTGCTTTGTTAATTAAATTGCCATCTTTGTCGTACAATTTTACAACAGTTAAATTAACATCTTCGTTGCCATGACTTATTCTAATTATATCGTTTTGATTTAAAGTACGTGTAAGTGTTATTTCATACATTCCTTTAACCATCTTACTAATTCTACCAATTTCGTAACCAAAGTTATTAGGTCTTAAAATATTTGTAATATCTTCCTTGTCTTCATGAAACAAATAGCCTTTAGTAAATGTTCTATTGAATGTTTTGTTCAGATTTTGTTTATCTTCTTCTGTTATTTTATTGTCTAAAGCCATACGATATTTTGATACAACATTAGCAACATACGCAGGCTCTTTCATTCGACCTTCTATTTTTAAAGAATCAATTTCTTTTAAATCATTGATATAATCAATTGTGTTTAAATCCTTAGTAGATAGAATATAGTTTTTCCCTAAAGATGTATCTGCTTCTTTATCAATTAATTCATATTCCTTACGACATGAGCCAACACATCTTCCGCGATTTCCGCTTCGATAGCCTATAAGTCCCGACATTAGGCAGTTTCCAGAATAAGATACACATAAAGCACCGTGAACAAAAATTTCTAAAGGTATTTTGGCTATTCTTTTTATCTCTTTTACTTTTTCAATCTCAAGTTCACGGGATAGAACAACTCGTTTAGCACCAAGTTCTTTAAATAATAAAGTTCCGTCTAAATCGTCTATTCCCATTTGAGTTGAACAATGTGCTTCCATATCAAGAAAGTTTTTAACTATATAATCAAAAGCAGCCAGGTCCTGAACGATAATTCCATCAACACCGATTTCATTTAATTCTTGCATCTGCGCTTTCATCTCTTCAACTTCGTTTTCAAAAACGATAGTGTTCATTGTTACATATATTTTAACATTCCTTAGGTGCGCATACGTAATAGCCTCTTTTAGCGTTTCTAAATCAAAATTAGATGAGTATGCACGTGCACCAAATTTTTGCATTCCTAAGTATATTGCATCACAACCATTAGAAATTGCAGCTTTTAAAGCCTCCATATTTCCTGCTGGTGCTAATAATTCAGTCATTTTTTCTCCTTACCACACGCTACTGCGTGCTAATTGCTTCTAACTGGTTGCAAAGTTTTTCTACAGTTATCAGCTCATTCTTTTTAAAGGCTAATGTAATATTGGCTTCTAATTCTTGTTTTTTCTTATCTATTTCTAAATACTTCTGATCGAAATATTTATCATATACCATTTTACGAAAAGAACGTGAACGCATACGTCTAATAGTATTGTCTTCTACAAGTAAAACGTAATCCGCACAATTAGCTACAAGATAGAAATCATGGCTTACCATGAGTACAGCCCCTTTATACTCAGAAATAGCTTTTTCCAGAGCCATTTGTGCATAAATATCCAAATGACTAGTCGGCTCATCAAGAATAAGAAGTTCTGCATTTGTATTTGCAATCATAGCAATTTGCAGCAAATTCTTTTCCCCACCTGATAATTGACCTACCTTCTGCTTTAAGGTATCACCTTCCAAACAATATTTTCCCAGATATTCACGGATACTTTCCCTTGTCTCAAAACCTAAGTTTTCCATAATCTCGTATACCGTTTTTGTTTCATCTATATTCTCCCCCTGAAGCTGAGATAAACATGCATAGTTTGTATTCTCATCAATATGGATGGAAGAATGGTTATTCTTTAATATATCACGCATTAAAGTAGTTTTTCCGGTACCATTTGCACCAACTATAGCTACTTTTTCACCTGCTAATAGTTCAAAATTGATATTTTTAAGTAAACTTTCATCAAATGAAACATTATAATCTGTAATGCTTAAAACAGTATGGTCTGTTAAAGCTTCTATTGCCGGAAGTTCAATCTTTGGCTCACGAAGTTCAATAAAAGGTGCCTTAATTTGTCTTGCTCGTAAACGGTCAAGTTGTGTTTGCTTTGCATTTACAGCACTTCCAATAACAGGATTGATAAGTAGCGTAGCTCTTGTTCGCAGAATATCAACCATTTTCTCAGTACGCTCAATTTCTTCTTGATCTTCAATACTCTGAAGTCTAAGTTTTAATTTTTCCTTTAGCTGTGAGCACCGATATTCTGTATAATTACCATCATATTCCTGAATATCACCATTCTCTAAATGTAAAATCTTGTTAAAACAGTGATTCAATAAATATCTGTTATGTGTAATAACTAATAATGTACCATTATACCCATTAATCAACTGACATAGTCTATTTAAGTTACCAAAATCAAGAAATACATCTGGCTCGTCCAAAACAAGAAGATTTGGAGATAATAATATTTCTCTCATAATTTGAAGTAATTTATACTCTCCACCGCTAAGTTGTGATAATTTTGTTTCTTCTAATTCACGCATACCCGCTACATATAGCTGTTTACGGATATTGCTTGCATAATTATCTCCGTCCATTGCCTCAAAAGCATCTAAAAGCGCCTGATATTTCTCAAATAACGGCGTTGCATCCTCAGCTACTGCCATTTCTTCACACACCGAAGCAGTCGCTTGCTGATTTTCCACGAATCTCTCGCTTAGATATTCAAAAACAGTGTATTCCTGCTCTTTATCTCTCACAGCAAACTGACTGGCATAACCAATACGGCAACTTTCGTCTTTGATTATCTTTCCATCGTACAAATACTTGTCCGGATGAATAATCATATCAACAAGAGTTGATTTTCCAGC
>DAMCXN010000003.1:90564-97651 GCA_032096995.1 Aminipila sp. | reverse complement strand
TGGCAGAGACTATGAATTATGTGGGTGTGCTAATGCCTACTTTATTAGACGGAGCTTGGGTTACTATCAAGCTCTTTGTTTTGACTTTAGTATTGTCTTTGCCTTTAGGTCTGCCTTTTACATTAGGTAGTAATAGCAGAATTGCACCATTTAGATGGATTTCAAAAATATATATATGGATATTTAGAGGCACGCCTCTAATATTGCAATTATTTTTCTTTTATTTTTTTATTCCTATTTCAACAGGAATAATGCTCGATCCTTTTACTACCGCAGTTATTACCTTTGTTCTTAATTATTCTGCATATTTTGCAGAAATATATAGAGGTGGGATTGAAAGCATTGACAGAGGACAATATGAAGCAGCTCAATCTCTTGGTCTAGACAGAAGACAGACTATGTTTGGTATTATAATACCTCAGGCAGTAAAGAGAGTGCTTCCAGCCGTATCGAATGAAGCAATTGTTCTTATAAAGGATACAGCTTTAGTTTCAGTTATTGCAGTAGGAGAACTTTTAAAGGCTTCAAGGAGCGCAGTAAATAGAGATGTGGATGCAACAGCTTTTGTAATAGCTGCATTAATATATTTGTTCTTTACTTTTATATTAACACTGTTATCAAATTATCTTGAGAGACATTATTCAAAGTATGAAGCTAAAGCGGTTTAGATAGACGGTAAAACAAGGAGACCTTATAATTATGAACATTTTGAGAATGAACAATATAATAAAACAATTTTCTAGCTGTCGTGCTTTAGATGATGTGAATTTTTCTATGGAAAAGGGTGAAACGGTAGCTATAATAGGACCTTCTGGCTCAGGTAAGAGTACGCTCTTAAGATGTATAAATTGTTTAGAACGAATTACTAGTGGAAGTATTAACTTAAATGGAGATACTTTTGTAGAAACAAAACCAGGTAAAAAGGCTGAATACCTTTCAGATAAGCAATTGAAAAAGATTTGTGCAGAAACAGGTATGATTTTTCAGCACTTTAATCTTTTCCCACATATGACTTGTTTAGAAAATATTTGTTATGCTCCTATAAAGGTGAAGAAGAAGAGTAGAACAGAGGCTGAAAAACGAGGACGTGAACTTTTGGAGATGGTGGGATTAGCCAGTAAGGCAGATTCTTATCCAGCACAACTTTCAGGGGGGCAAAAACAGAGAGTAGCCATAGCTAGAGGACTTGCTATGAATCCTGAAATAATGTTATTTGATGAACCTACCAGTGCCCTTGATCCTGAGATAACAGGTGAAGTTTTAAATGTTATGAGAAAGCTTTCTGAAGAACATATTAGTATGATTGTTGTTACGCATGAAATGGGATTTGCAAGAGAAGTTGCTGATAGGGTAATATTTATGGATGCAGGAAAAATCGTAGAAGAAGGAACGGCAGAAGAGATTTTCCAGAATCCAAAGAGTGAGAGATTGAAGGATTTTTTAAGCTCTGTTTTAAGATAAAATAGGACTCAATAAATAAATTATAAATGATAAAAAGAAAATACCTTGGCATGTATATTTGATTTGCAAATATCATGACAGGGTTTTTTCTTTTGTATATGAGAATAGACTTTTTGTTTTAGTTTTCGTATAAGGAAGCTATATCATGTATTCTACGTTTCATTTCTGAGCGGATATGTAAGGGCTCTAAACACTCGCATTTATCCCCAAAACTGAAAAGAATATTGTAGTAGTAATCGTTCTCTATGAAAGGAAAATTAACAATGTAATGCTCATTGCCATCAGGCGAAAAGTGTTCATAAGTACAAAAATCAAGTACCCTGTCCATGGCAGATTTATGAATACGAATTTTAATTTTTGTTTGCATAGTCTCTAAAATATCAGAAAAATCTAACTGCGGCTTTGGATAATCTCGTGGCGTAAAAATTTCTGATTGCATTTCTAAATTTGATATGCGAGATATTCTGAATAAGCGATAATCATTTCTTTTAAGGCAATAACCTTGCCAATACCAAACGCTATTTTTCAATACAAGTTGATATGGCTCGGCTGTTCGTGCAGTTTTGTTCCCATGGCGGTCTGCATACTCAAAAGAAAGTAGTTTTCTTTCTTGTAGAGCTGTTTTAATAATTTCTAAATAAGCTTGTACATTCCTGCTGCTTATCCACGGACTTAAATCTATGTAAATCTGATTTGATTTTAATTCAATGTCTTTAACCCTCTCGGCTGGGATAAAACTCTTGACTTTCGCAAGAGCGTTTACCAATTCATCACCTCGTATCATGTTAGAGAGATTGGAAAGCCCCATCAAGATAGAGGAGAGCTCGGTAGTCGAAAAAACCTTTCTATCAATCTTGTATTTCGGCATGATTTCAAAGCCACCGCCCACTCCTGATATTGAGCGAACAGGAACACCCGCAATGTTGATAGTTTCTATATCACGGTAGATAGTGCGGGGGGAAACTTCAAACATATCTGCTAACTCCTGTGCGCCGATACGCTTTTTATCAAGGAGTATCATAATAATACTAACAAGCCTATCAATTTTCATCTGATATTCGCCTTTCAAAATTTTATTTTTTTATTATAGATTGTTGCCATACTGATGTCAACAATTACACAGTACAATAGAAAAGCAAACAAATTAATAAAACAATGAAAATGGAGGTTATTTATGTTTACAATCTATGTTTATATTCTTGATACTTTAGCCGACTGGGAACTAGGGTATATTATTTCGGAGCTGAATTCTGGTCGGTTTTTTAAAAAGGGCGTGCAACGTGTATCGCTCAAAACGGTTAGTTATTCTAAGGAGCCAATCAACACAATGGGTGGAATGACCCAAAGCATTGCGCTATCATCGAAAAAGCAAGCAAATTTCTATCTTTAGGAGCCACGGTATGTGCTATCTGTGGAGCTACCGCTGCGCTTGCCAACTTTGGACTATTAGATAAGCGTGCTCATACCAGTAATGGTCCAGGATTTCTTGAAATATTTTGTCCTGATTATAAAGGACAAAGTTTCTATATAGACAAGCCATCTGTAGCAGATAACAACCTTATTACTGCAAGTTCCTCAGGAGCTTTGCTATGGGCAAAACAAATTATTGAGCATTTAGGTGTTTTTCAATCAGAAACATTGGAATCTTGGTATGAATATTTTAGGACCGGTGATCCTAAACATTTCTTTGCTCTCATGCAGACTTTGGCGTAAACAGAAAGGGAGTTTAGATTACCTATATATCAATTTTTTAGTTCTGGACAGAAGAAAAAAATACTTATTGCTAAAAGCTTGTGCGAGAAAGCTCATTTACTTGTTTGGGACGAACCCCTTAACTATATTGACGTAATTTCAAGAATGCAGATAGAAAATCTGTTACTTGAGTTTAAACCTACAATAATTTTCGTAGAACATGATAAAATGTTCTGTAATAAAATTGCTACAAAGACTGTGTTATTGTAGTATTGTTATGAGCAAATATCTTAGTGAGCCTAAATCAGAGCTACGAAAGCTAACAACACCAACGAAAAAACCTAACATCTAATATATGGTTAGTTGTTAGGTTTTTTTTGAATTAGTTATACCAGATTTATTTTTAAGATAATTTTAATGCTTCGCTTATGATTTCATTGGCAGTATCAAATTTTGACATGATTGGGAGTTCGTTATATCCGTCTTTAGTAATAAGGGTTACTATATTGGTATCCGTACCAAAACCAGCGCCTTCTACTTTTAAGTTATTAGCAACAATCATATCAACGTTCTTTTTAGTTAGTTTCGCCAGTGAATTTTCTAGCATGTTTTCCGTTTCCATAGAGAAGCCACATATTACTTGTCCTTCTTTTTTAATAGAACCTAGATGTTTTAATATGTCATCAGTTCTTTTTAAAGAAATAGATAAATCTCCTTCTTTCTTTTTTACTTTATTATCATAAGTTATAGATGGGGTATAATCAGCCACAGCTGCGGCTTTAAATACCATGTCAATGTCTTCGAATCTTTCACATACAGCATCATACATATTTTTTGAAGAAGAAATATTGACAACTTCAACAAACATAGGTGGTTCAATTGATGTCTTCCCTGTTACCAATGTAACTTGTGCCCCACGAAGCATACAAGCTTTTGCTAAAGCATAGCCCATCTTACCCGTAGAGTGATTAGTAATGTATCTAACGGGATCTACAGCTTCTTGGGTAGGCCCGGCGGTTACAAGAACCTTTTTTCCTAATAAATCTTTTTTCATAGCTAAATGTTTTAAAATATATTCAAACAAAAATTCTGGCTCAGGCATTTTGCCTTCCCCAACATCATTACAAGCAAGTAAGCCCTTAGCTGGCTCTATTATTTCAAAACCATATTTAGATAATGTCTTTAAGTTATCTTGAGTAATAGGATTTTGATACATATTGGTATTCATGGCAGGAGATACTATTTTATGTGCTTTAGAAGCTAAAACAGTAGTAGTAAGCATATCGTCAGATATGCCATGAGCTAGCTTTGCAATAACGTTTGCAGTAGCAGGTGCGATCATAATCAAATCAGCTTTTTTTGCAATCGATATATGAGTTACATCAAACTTAAAGTCTCTATCAAAGGTATCAACAAGGCATTTGTTTCCTGTAAGAGTTTCAAAAGTAAGAGGTGTAATGAACTGGCAAGCATTTTTAGTCATTATTACATGAACATCACAATGCTGCTTTTTTAAAGCACTGGCTAAGTAAGCCGTTTTATATGCAGCAATTCCGCCTGTTACACCTAGAACAACGGTTTTTCCTGTTAACATAGTTAAGTTTACCTTTCTAAATGAATTTAACGCATTATAGAATCTAATTTATAATATTTACAATTTATCTAAAATTACAAAATCTATTATAGTGTATATACTATTATTTTAAATACATATTGCACGAAAAGCAACTAGAATGTTATAATATTGATTTAGATAGATACCAATAATGTGTATAAAGCGGCGTTGCCGATAGGGAATAAATGAGTAAATCAGTAAGTAGGTTTACATTTAGAACTTTTGGCATAGTCCATAAAAAATAAATATTTAAAAGTATAAGGAAAGGAAGACTGTAATATGTTTGAAGCTAAGGGCATATTACATTATTTCTTTATAAAATATATTAGGAGGAAGAATAATGGCGGATATTAACAAGAACGTTAATTCTGAGACAACAGAAACACAGACAGCTTCCAATTTTATTCATAACATTATAGATAAAGATTTGGAAACTCAAAAGTACGGAGATAAGGTATATACTAGATTCCCTCCCGAACCAAATGGATATCTTCATATAGGACATGCTAAGTCTATATGCTTAAACTTTTCAACTGCAGAAAAGTATGGTGGAAAGTGTAACTTAAGATATGATGACACAAATCCTATAAAAGAGGACGTAGAATATGTTGATTCTATTGAAGAAGATGTAAAGTGGCTTGGTTTCCAATGGGATAAAAGACTTTGGGCTTCAGATTATTTTGATAAGATGTATGAAGCAGCTGTTGAACTTATAAAAAAAGGAAAAGCTTTTGTATGTGATTTGAATGCAGAGCAGATTAGAGAATATAGAGGGACTTTAAAAGAACCAGGTAAGGAAAGTCCTTATAGAAATAGAAGTGTAGAAGAGAATCTTGCTCTTTTTGAAGAAATGAAAGAAGGCAAGTATGAGGATGGTGTTAAAGTTCTTAGAGCAAAAATAGACATGGCATCTCCTAATATAAATTTAAGAGATCCTGTTATTTATAGAATAGCTCATACTACTCATCACAATACAGGGGATAAGTGGTGTATATATCCTATGTATGACTTTGCACATCCAATTGAGGATGCTATTGAAGGCATTACTCACTCAATTTGTACCCTAGAATTTGAGGATCACAGACCTCTTTACGATTGGGTTCTTAATGCATTAGGTTGGTGGGAAGCACCTCCACAGCAGATTGAATTTGCTAGATTAAATCTTACTAATACTTTAATGTCTAAGAGATATTTAAAAGCCTTAGTAGATGAAGGTACTGTTGAAGGATGGGACGATCCTCGTATGCCTACTATTGCAGGTCTAAGAAGAAGGGGATATACTCCAGAGGCAGTAAGAGATTTCTGTGACAGAATAGGCGTGTCAAAGGCAAACAGTTTGGTAGATATAGCTCTACTTGAACATTGTGTTAGAGAAGATCTTAAATCTAAGGTTCAGAGCAGAAATGTTGTTGAAGAACCAATTAAAATTGTAATAACAAATTATCCTGAAGATAAAACTGAAGAAATAGAACTTGAAAATAACAAAGAAGTTCCTGAAATGGGAAATAGAATGGTTCCTTTCTCAAGAGAACTTTATGTTGATGGTGCAGACTTTATGGAAGTACCTGTTAAGAAATACTTTAGACTATTTCCAGGTAACGAAGTAAGATTTAAGGGCGCATACTTTATTACTTGCAATGAAGTGATTAAGAATGAAGACGGAAGCATTAAAGAACTTCATTGTACTTATGACCCTGAAACAAAGAGTGGAAGTGGCTTTGAAGGAAGAAAAGTAAAAGGTACAATTCACTGGGTTGATGCTAAAACAGCAGTAAAGATTAAGATTCGTCAGTATGAGCATTTAATGATTGAAAATGAAAATGGTGAAAATATAATGAATCCAGATTCATTAAAAGAAATCGAAGCTTATGCTGAGCCTGCTATTGGAGAATCTAAGCCGGGAGAACGTTTCCAATTCTTTAGACATGGTTATTATATTGAGGATGCTAAGCTTTCAAATGAAGAAGAAAAAGTATTTAATAGAATTATAGGATTAAAGAGTTCTTGGAAGAAAAAATAAGGTGAAAAATATATGAATTATTATGAAAAATCATTGCAAGCACATGAAGAAAACAAAGGGAAGCTAGCTGTAAGAAGTAAACTAAAAGTTACTAATAAAGAAGAACTTTCTATTGCATATACACCTGGAGTTGCAGAGCCTTGCAGAAAAATAAATGAGAAACCTGAAGATGTATATAAGTATACAGCAAAGGGAAATACAGTAGCAGTTGTAAGTGACGGATCGGCGGTTCTAGGGCTTGGAAATATCGGAGCAAAAGCTTCTATTCCTGTAATGGAAGGTAAAGCTGTTCTTTTTAA
>DAMCXN010000003.1:83136-90554 GCA_032096995.1 Aminipila sp. | reverse complement strand
TTTAAAGAATTTGCAGATATCGATGCTATTCCTATTTGTTTAGAAACTCAGGATACAGATGAGATCATTAATATAGTAAAGAATATTGCACCTACTTTTGGAGGCATTAATTTAGAAGATATTTCTGCACCTAGATGTTTTGAAATTGAAGAAAGATTAAAAGAAATTTTGGATATTCCAGTATTTCATGATGATCAGCATGGTACAGCGGTAGTTGTTTCTGCGGCATCTATAAATGCACTTAAATTAGTAGGAAAGAAATTTGAAGACATAAAGATTGTTATAAATGGGGCTGGGGCAGCAGGAACTGCTATTGCTAAGATGTTTATAAATCTTGGAGTTAAAAATATAATAGTATGTGATAGATCAGGAGCTATTTGTAGAAGTAATGACAAACTTTCACATGCCAAAATGCAGATTGCAGAGATTACAAACCAGAATCTAGAAGAAGGTACATTGAAAGATGTATTGGTTGGAGCAGATATGTTTGTTGGCGTATCGGCACCAAAGAGCTTAACTGAAGAGATGGTTAGAAGTATGGCAAAGGATCCTATAGTATTTCCTATGGCAAATCCTGAGCCTGAAATAATGCCTGATTTAGCTAAAAAAGCTGGAGCTAGAGTTATTGGTACAGGAAGATCGGACTTTCCAAATCAGATAAATAATGTTTTGGCTTTCCCTGGTATATTTAAAGGGGCATTATCTGTTAAAGCTTCACAAATAACAGAGGAAATGAAAGTAGCAGCAGCTTTTGCATTGGCAGAGTTAGTTAAAAAAGAGGAATTAAACGAGGAATACGTTATCCCGAGTCCTTTTACGGACGGTGTGGCAGAGGCGATAGCTGCTGCTGTTGCTAATGCATGGAAATAGTTTAATTTTTCATAAAGTATAAAAAATATTATAAGGGGAACGAGATATTTAATGTATTTCGTTCCCTTTTTTATACTTATATAATATTTCTAAACTATTATATCTCAAACTTAGATGTTACTACACCCAGATTGGCATATCACATCAAGCTGATTTTTAAATATAGGAAGTATTGTTATAGCCTTTTCTGAATCACCTTTTAAGGCGGTTTCTAGCTCAGCAGCAACTCCATGTAATGAATTTAGACCTAGAGTACCAGCAAGTCCTTTTACAGAGTGTGCGATTCGATGAGCTTCTACATAGTTCTTGTCTAAAAGCAATTCTTGAATATCAGCATCCACATGAGCGTAGGCTATTTTGAACTTATTTAAATGTTTTATATATTGTTTTTCTGAACAGCCTAGATTTTCAGCTGCTTCTGAAACATTAATGTTATCAATCTTATTGGTTATTATCTCGGGTTCATCTTCCACAATATTGGATACGTTAGGCTCGATTGTAGATGAATTACTTGAGTCTTCACAAACTCCAAAGTAAGGAAGTAAAGTTCTATGAAATTCCTTGTATCGGAATGGTTTGCTAATGAAATCATCCATAATTCCTTTATATTTTTCTTTTGTTTCCATATCAATATTTGTAGCAGTTAAAGCTATAATAGGACAAGTGATTCCTATTTCTGTCTTTAAAATTTCAGCAGCAGTATAGCCGTCCATATTTGGCATATGTATGTCCATAAGTATTACCGTATAATAACCATCAGGAACTTTAGTACACATATCTATAGCCTTTTCTCCATCGCACGCATGTTCGCAAATAATATTTGACTCAGCTAGCATATTTTCAGTTACTTCATAGTTTAATTCAGTATCCTCAACAATTAATACTCTACGTCCTGATCCGTTAAGTAGTTCAGTTTCACTAGAATTGCGTTTTGCAACACTACATAAAGAAAGAGCGGAAGTTCGTGCCCAAATTGTAAAGTGAAATTTGCTACCTACGTCTTTTTCACTTTCTACCCAAATATCTCCGCCCATAGTATTTACTACGTGTTTGCATATGGCTAAACCAAGGCCAGTTCCTTGATGCTGCTTAGTTAAATGGTTTTCTAATTGTTCAAATTCTTGGAATACTTTAGATACATCTTTTTGTTCCATACCTAAACCCGTATCTTCAATTGTAAATTTAAGTAAAACAGAATTTCCTTTTTTGGCTGTTTGTTCAATATGAAGACCAATATGGCCAGTGCTTGTAAACTTACAAGCATTGTTAATTAAATTTAAAATAACTTGTGCAAGTCTAGTTTTATCAATAGATAAACATAAATCTGGAGGGAAATTAAAGTCTTTTTTAAACTCTAAACCTTTATTATAAATAATAGGTCTAAAGATTTCCTCAGATTCGTTTAGCATACTAAGTAAATTAAAATCAGATGGATATAAAATGAAGTTTGATTTACGTATTTTTGAAATATCTAAAACATCATTAATAATATTTAAAAGTAATTCTGAGGATATATGTATCTTAGATAAAACATCACTTTGTTTATTCGTAAGACTGGTTCCTCTTAAAATATGCACCATTCCAATAATAACATTTAAAGGAGTCTTTATTTCATGTGAGACATTTGCTATAAAAGAAGATTTCGCGTTTGCAAAAAATTCAATTTCCTTTAACTGTTGTTTCAGATCATTATCCTTCTTAACATTTTCCGTATAGTTTTGTATTAAACTAACAAATCTTGGCTCGTCTTTGTCATCAAAAATAGTAAAGCAATTATAATTTATATAACGTAGCTCACCTTCATGGGTATAGGATAATATAATGTTTTTTTGATCCTCTGCTAAAGAATGTGAAGGCAATGTAGCCGAAATTTCTTCAGGAAGTACACCAAAAGATGTTTGCCCAAGTGGATTAGTGGATTGAATATTAAAAAGATTTTTATAGGTTGCATTCATATATTCGTATTTATAATGCTTGTCCACTATAGCCATACCAATATCAGCATTTTCAATAGCCTTACTATAAAGCTGATTGAAATAAACGTTATATTGATTATTCTTTAAATATAAGGAAATGGCTTTAGAAATACATAAAGCCAATATAACCCCGTTAATAATAGAAAATGTTGTTAAAATATGTATAAAATATTCTAGATTTATTATTTTTTCATCAATTCTTTCTATATAATGTGAAGTATATTGATTGCATAGCTTTGTCTTTAATGATTGCAAATTTGTAAAAGCACTGTCATAAAGAAGTGATGAGTCTTTTTGCTTTACTGCGGACAAACTTATTTCTAATAATTGATTATAACAATTTAAAGAAGATAAATATATTTCCTTTTCTTTAGAATCTAAAGAAAAATTGGTAACAATATTAGATGAAGATTTACTGTTAGTATTTAAAACGTCAAAATCACTTAGTTGGTTATCCCCTGCAAATTTTATGTAATTAGAATTGATTTTATTTGAGCTTATAAAGTCATTTGAATAAGTATTAAATTTGTATTTTGATGAGTTATCACCAGTAGATATATAGTGCTTAGCTTCAATAATTAACTCATTGAATACTTGATCATATATATTATTAAAAGTTAAAAGACTACTTTTACTTTTTTCGTAATTAATAAGCTGGCTATTTGCTGATACATAACTTATCGTGCAAATTATAAAAATTGTAGACAATACAATAATCCAAACTAAAAGATGTTTTAGTTTATGCAGCATGTTTTACCCCCCTTTTTTAGTATCGAAAAACCCTTTATAAATGCATTGTAATATGTCGAAAAATAAATGTAAATAGCTTCGACAAAAGCAGACAATTTACTACTACTTTTATTTTACAAAATGATGTATAATACTAGCAATAAGCATTTTTGAAAGGGAAAAAATAATGATTACAAGTAAACAAAGAAGTTATTTAAAAAGTTTAGCGCATAGTATAGAGCCATCTGTATATTTAGGTAAGGGTGGTTTAACAGAGAATGTTATAAAAGAAGTAGAAGTAAACCTTGAAGCTAGAGAATTAGTAAAAGTTAAGCTTCAAGAAGGTTGTGCTTTACAGCCTAAAGACGTTGCAAATCAAGTAGCTGAGAGACTAGGCGCAGAGTTTGTACAGGCGATAGGAAAGAAATTTACTCTTTATCGTGAATCAAAAGAGAACAAGCAGATACAGCTTCCTAGAGCAAAAAAATAGTGAGAAATTCTATGAAAAATATTTTGTTGACAGTTGAATATGACGGAACTTGCTTTTCTGGATGGCAGAGGCAGCCTAATAAAAGAACAGTTCAGGGTGAGTTGGAAAGGGCACTTAGCGCAGTTTGCAGTTGTCCAATTAAGATTAATGGAACGAGTCGAACTGACGCAGGTGTACACGCTTTAGGTCAAAAAGCTAGTTTTAAAGGCGACTTTGGCATACCTACAGATAGAATTATGCTTGCAGTTAACAATATTTTGTCGGGTGGTATCAATTCTTTAGGGAAAATGGGAGATTTAAGACTAATTTCGGTGCTAGAAATGCCGGAAAATTTTCATGCTAGATATGATGCAAAAGGTAAAAAGTACGTTTATAAAATCTTAAATTGTCAAGAAACGCAAATTTTTAGCAGAAATCAGTACTATCAAGTAAAAAAACCACTAGAACTAGATGCAATGAGGCTTGCGGCTGACTACATTGTGGGTACTCATGACTTTAAATGTTTTCAGGCAGCAGGAGGCGAAGAGAAAAAAACTACAGTTAGAACTGTATATAGTTTAAATATTGAAGAAGAAAAAATTGATAATGAAAAAAGGACTCTCTCAATTGAAATTAAAGGAGACGGCTTTTTATATAATATGGTAAGAATTATATCAGGTACATTAGTTGATGTTGGTTTAGGTAAGATTCAGCCAGAGAAAGTTTTTGACATTATAGAATCAAAGGATAGGCAAAATGCAGGACATACTGCACCTCCACAAGGGCTGTACTTGATGAAGGTATACTATGAACTTGAAGAATTGATTGGTCTTTGATAAAATAAAAAGGTTAAGATAAAAAGAGTTCCTAATAATACTATATTTCTGGAGGAATTAAAATGAAAAGACCTAGTTGGGATGAATACTTTATGGCAATTGCAACTTTGACGGCAGAACGATCAACTTGTTTAAGGCGTCAAGTAGGGGCTGCAATTGTCTGCGATAAACATATTGTAGCTACAGGATATAATGGTGCACCTAGAGGAATTATGCATTGTGAACAAAGGGGTGGATGCTTAAGGCAGAAGCTAAATGTTCCTTCTGGAGAAAGGCACGAGCTGTGCATGGCACTTCATGCGGAACAAAATGCTATTATTCAGGCGGCAACTCTTGGGCAGAGCATTGAAGGGGCTACAATATATATTACACATCATCCGTGCATTATATGTGCAAAGATGATTATTAATGCGGGGATTGAGAGAATTGTTATTAAAAGTGGGTACCCTGATGAATTATCAGTGCAAATACTTAATGAAGCAGGAATAAAAATAGAAAAGATAGGGGATTAGATTTATTATGGTTTTTTTGATCGCGTTTTTTGCAGCGCTGGGGCTGTCAATTATATTTACACCTTTAGCAATCAAAATAGCACCTTTGATAGGTGCTGTTGATATACCAAAGGATTCTAGGAGAATGCATACAAAACCAATGCCTAGGTTCGGTGGTATGGCTATATTTATTGGTGCAATGGCTTCTATTGCATGGGTAACGTGGTTTGGGTGGCCTATGTTACAAAGTCAATTTGCACGAGTAGGCGTAGTTTTTGTACAACAATCAACATCTCATATGTATGGTGTGCTTTTAGGAGGCGTACTAATATATTTGTTAGGTGTTATTGATGATTTGAAGGGAATGCCTGCAAAGGTTAAATTTTTAGGACAAGCCTTAATTGCATGTGTTCCGTATGCTTTTGGAGTTAGAATTCAGTTCGTAACTAACCACTTTGGCAATGCTTTTGGTGACTCTCATAGCTATTTTGTTGGAGCGTTGTGCTTTTTTATAACGATAATATGGATTGTAGGAATAACGAATACTGTAAACCTGATTGATGGATTAGATGGGTTGGCTTCTGGTGTAGCTACTATTTCTTCCTTATGTCTTGCTTATACAGCTTATATCCATGGATCTTATCTTCCTACGCTTGCAATGCTTGCTTTAGCAGGTGGCTGCTTAGGATTTTTACCTTACAATTTCCATCCAGCAAAGATTTTCATGGGTGATGGAGGTTCCTTATTTTTAGGTTTTATGTTGGCTACTATGTCTATCGTAGGCCCAGTAAAAGGAGCTACAGTTATGGCGGTAATAATTCCGGTGCTAGTTTTAGGACTTCCAATTTTCGATACAGCGTTTGCTATCCTTAGAAGATTAGTAAATCATAGGCCTATCATGGAAGCTGATAAAGGTCATCTTCATCATAGACTTATGGCGGCAGGATTGGGTCAAAGAAGAACCGTACTTACATTATATGGAATAAGTGGTGTTATGGGAATAGCTGCAGTACTTTTTAGCAGAGACTTGTTTGTAGAAACAGCAGGACTTGTTGGTATTGCAACTATGAATATATATGTATTACTAACTGATGAAAATAATTGGAGACTTCAGATTAAGGCTGTAAATATAGCACATGAAGAAAAACAGCAGAGAAAAAAAGATAGGAGAACGAAAAAATGAAAGTAATGACTGTCTTTGGAACAAGACCGGAAGCTATAAAGATGGCTCCCTTAGTTAAAGAATTAAATGAAGCTGAGGGCATAGAGTCTATACTTTGTGTAACTGCACAGCATAGAGAAATGTTAGATCAAGTTTTAGAACTATTTCATTTAACACCTGACTATGATTTAAATATAATGAAAAAGAATCAGACTATCAGTCAGATTACATCTAATGTATTAGTAGGACTTGAAGATGTTTTAAAGAAAGAAAAACCAGATGTTGTTTTGGTACATGGGGATACAACAACAACATTTGCAGCTGGACTAGCGAGCTTTTATCAGCAGATAAAAGTAGGACATGTAGAAGCTGGACTTAGAACATATGATAAATATTCTCCATATCCAGAGGAAATGAATCGAGTTTTAACTGGACACATTGCAGATTTTCATTTTTCACCTACTGAAAGAAATAGAAAGAATTTGCTAAAAGAAGATATAAAAGATGAAAATATTTATATTACAGGGAATACTGTAATAGATGCTCTTCTTGAAGTTGTAGATAAACCATATGAATTTGAGGACCAGACTCTTAAAAATATAGATTTTGAGGGCAGAAGAGTAATTACTGTTACTTGTCATAGACGAGAAAATTTAGGCGAGAATATGGAAAATATTTTTGGTGCTATTAGAAAAATAGCAGAAGAATTTTCAGATGTAGAAATTATATATCCAATGCATATGAATCCTAAAGTAAGAGAAATAGCAAATAAGATTTTAAATGGTATGGAAAGGGTTCATTTAATTGATCCATTGCAGTATCAGCCTTTTGTAAACCTTATGGCTAAATCATACTTTATTATAACGGATTCTGGTGGAATGCAGG
>DAMCXN010000003.1:79969-83126 GCA_032096995.1 Aminipila sp. | reverse complement strand
GGCTCCTTCTTTGGGAAAACCTGTGCTTGTGGTTAGAAAAGAAACGGAAAGACCAGAAGCTGTTGAAGCTGGAACTGTAAAACTAGCCGGTGTAGAAATGGAAAACATCTATAATATGTCTAGAGAGTTGTTAACCAATGAATCGGCATATGATGCTATGGCACATGCTGTAAACCCTTATGGTGATGGTCATGCTTGCGAAAGGATTGTTGAAATATTAAAGAAGAAACTTTAGTGACTATAAATAATAAGTATTTATTTAAGAAATTGGTAATGATAGCTCTGCCCATAGCTGTGCAGAGCTTGATTGCATCTTCATTAAATTTAATAGATAATTTAATGGTAGGAAGCTTAGGAGAAACGGAACTGGCAGCAGTTGGTACGGCTATTCAAATATATTTTATACATTGGATGATAATGTTTGGATTCACCAGTGGAGCTTCTACGTATATGGCTCAGTTTTGGGGTGTTAAAGATATAAAAAACATAAAAAAGACTACAGGTTTTGCTATTTGTGTGTGTTTTTGCATTAGTTTTTTATTTTTTTTAGCAGCCCTATTTTTCTCTCAAAACATTGTTAGTTTTTTCACTAAAATACCTGAGCTTATTTCTTTGGGGGCTAGATATGTGAGAATGGCTTCATTTGCTTTTCTTACTATAAGCATTACAGTGCCATTTACGGCGGCACTTAGAACAACTCAGCAGACTAAAATTCCTTTATATATAAGTATATTTGTTTTTAGTACAAATACTTTTTTGAACTACGTTTTTATATTTGGCAATTTTGGAGCTCCAAGATTAGAAGTGATGGGTGCGGCTTTAGCAACTCTTATTTCTAGGTGCCTAGAATTGTTTTTAGTGTTATTTTTCGTTTTTATTAAAAAGAACATTGTTGCAGGTCGTATTTCAGAGTATTTTGGCTGGTCAAAAGTCCTTATAAGTAAAATACTAAGAAATACTCTTCCTACAACTGCCAATGAGGCTATATGGGGCATAGGAACTGCTATGTTCGCGGCAGCATATGCTCGTGTTGGAGTAACAGAGTATGCGGCAGTTCAGGCAAGTAATACCATAAACAGTATTTTTATCATGGCAGCATTTAGCATAGGTGATGCAGCACTAATACTTGTGGGAGAGAAGCTAGGAGAAGGAAAATTAGAGTTTGCCTATATATTAGCTAAAAAACTTTTTTATGTAGGAGCTGGATTAGGAGCTGTTTTTGGTATAATTCTTATCATTTCTTCTAAACCTATTTTAGTACTGTTTGATTTGACTTCAGAAGGAAAGATATATGCATTTTATATTATTATTGTATATGGTGTATTTATGTGGATGGCAGTTTATAACGCTATTAGTGTAGCAGGCGTTTTAAGATCTGGAGGAGATACTGTCTTTGCGTTGATGTTAGAGATGGGTTCTATATGGCTTTATGCTGTCCCGATGGCCTTTTTAACAGCCTTAGTATGGGAGCTTCCGATTTATCTGGCAGTATTACTTGTAAAAACTGAAGATATAATTAAATTTTTTATATTAGTGAAAAGGTTTAAATCTAAGAAGTGGGCAAGGAATGTAATACAAGACATCTAAAACTGTAACAAAAATGAAATATTTAGAAAAAAATGTAAAAATAACAAATTTGTTGCGACAAATACCACTAAAACCTAAAAAAATAACTAAGTTGCGCATAATAGTTTTTTTGAATACCGCAATAAAAAGAAACAATAATACGCATAATAAGCTTGGAATTTAAGCAGTTTGGCTATATTTATGAATGAAAAATATTGCTTTGTACAAAAATTTAAAAAGAACAATTCTTTACATTGAAAAAAATAAGAGTATAATAGACTGTAATTTGTAAATTGGGGAAGTTTTTTTTATTGAGAGGATTGCTAATTTGGAATATGTTTTTGGTGCTATAGTTGGTCTTATTTATGGTGGTTTAGTTGGATTTCTTAAGTATTTATTTCTTTGGAAGGGATTGGCTAATGATGATGATAATACCATATCAATGAAGACCGTATCTATAAGAATGATAATTAGTTTTGTTACTAATTTTATTACATTAATTATAACTTATTTTGTGAGGGATATAATTCCTTTTGATTTTACAGCATTAGCTATAGGAACAGCAATAGCTCTTAGCATATCTGGTAAGGTGTTCTCAATACAAAAGACTTTACAAAAAGTAGAAATAAAAGATGATAATCAATAAATAATAAAATAAATAAAAAAGATGCGTTTAGGAGGAAAGCAAAATGTTAGAAACTTTAGAATCGATGGGGATTTCCAGTCCTATGATAACAAGTTCTGTTATCACCTTGATACTTTGCATTGTAGCAATAGTAGCAGGTAGGAACATGGAAATGATTCCGTCAGGCATTCAGAATGTCATGGAAATTGCAATAGAAAAATTAAGTGATTTCTTCCAAGATGTAATGGGTGAGTATGCGGGACGCAAGTATTTTCCACTTGTGGCTACACTATTCATTTATGTATTGATTTGTAACTACTCAGGATTACTTCCAATGTCAGGACATTTACCTGGATTAGAGGCTCCTACAAGTTCAATCAATTTCCCAGCAGCATTAGCAATCATAGTATTCTTTGCAACACAGATTATTGGTTTAAGAGAGACTCATGGAATTAAATATTATAAACATTTATTCCAACCAGTATTTTTCTTATTCCCTATTATGTTACTTGAAGAATTTGTAAGACCATTATCACTTACATTGCGACTTTACGGAAATATTTTTGGTGAAGAAGCTGTAGCAAGCTCATTCTTCCAATTAGTTCCACTAGGTGTCCCAGTTATTATGCAGGCGTTAAGTGTTCTTATGGGAGCAATTCAAGCATTGGTATTTGCTCTTCTTGCAGGTATTTATATCTCAGAAGCAGCAGAACATGGTGCAGAAGAATATGAGCATTTAAAAGCTCAAAATGCTTAAAGGTTATTAAATAAATTTTATTAACTATTTATTATTACCTAATTACTTATGATATTTATTTTATTGTAAATAATAGAATGCAATAAAATATATATAAATAAAAAAAGATGGGCTGAAGATTTATCAGCAGAAATGAAAGGAGAAAACAAAATGACAATTGCATTAGCAGCAGCGTTAGCTATAGCTCTTTCAACAATCGGACCTGGTCT
>DAMCXN010000003.1:75161-79959 GCA_032096995.1 Aminipila sp. | reverse complement strand
AGCTTTCATGGAAGCTATGACAATCTACGGATTGTTAATTGCTATTCTTTTAATAGGAAAGATGTAGCGTATATTTTGTTTGAGGAAAATACCTCGGACACAAGGAGGGTTTATTTATGGTTGAAGCTTTAGGCATAGAATTAAAAGAAATAATTTTTGCTATTGTAAACTTTTTAATCCTTGTGGGCGTATTGGCAAAGTTTTTATACAATCCGTTTCTTGAAATGCTTGAAAAAAGAAAACAGGCTATTAAAGAATCATTTGACCATGCAGCTGAAACAAATAGATTAGCTGATGAAAAAATGGACGACTATAACACTCGTATTTCAAATGTTGAACGTGAAGGTAGAGAAATAATTAAAAATGCAAAATTAAAAGCGGAATCTCAAGCGAGTGATATTATTGATGAGGCAAACGCAAAGGCAGCACAAATTAAGGTAAATGCAGAAAATGAAGCAGAACGTCAAATGGCGAAGGCTTTATCTAATGCAAAAGCCCAAGTTGCTGCAATGGCGTTGCTTGCCGCAGAAAAAATCTTGGAAAAAGAACTAGAAGTAGAAGGTCAAGAGCATCTAATTGATAATATCATTGAACAGGTAGGTGCGGCAAAATGGCAGAATTAACAATCGGAATGACATACGGTAATGCCTTATTCCAAGCAGCTTGTGATTTAAACAAGAAGGAGTTGATTTTGGAAGAAGGTGAACAAGTTCTTGAACTATTAAATCAGGAACCTGATTTGTGTGCCTTTATAGACACTCCGGTAATTTCCATTGGCCAGAAGAAAGAAGTATTAAAATCTATCTTCGAGAGTCGTATTTCGGAAGAGCTTTTAAACTTCCTATATGTTATGGTTGACAAAGGGAGAACAAGGCATTTTGCGAGAGCCATAAAGGTTTACAAGGATCTTTTTAATGAACAAGAGGGATTTGCTTACGGAAAAATATTTTCTGTTCAACCTCTTAATCCTGATAGGCTCGAGAAATTTGAGACTGAGACAGGAAAGCTTTTACAACAAAATGTTAAGCTTAAAAATGAAATAGATACCAAACTAATTGGTGGTGTAAAAATATTAATTGACGGTAAGGTTATTGACGCATCTGTAAGGAAGCGTCTTGAGGACCTTAATAATACTATTATATAAGAGAGGGGGTTGCTGACATGAACCTCAAACCAGAAGAAATAAGTGCCGTTATAAAAGAGCAAATCAAGAATTATAAAAATAAGCTTGAAGTCTCAGATTTTGGTACTGTTATACAGGTTGGAGATGGTATTTCTAGAATCTATGGACTTGAGAAATGCATGGCAGGTGAACTGCTTGAATTTCCAGGCGAAGTGTATGGTATGGCATTAAATCTTGAAGAAGATAATGTTGGTGCTGTTATGCTTGGTTCTGATAAGAACATAAAAGAAGGAGATATTGTAAAACCTACTGGAAAAGTAGTAGAAGTACCAGTAGGAAGTGAACTAATTGGTCGTGTAGTAAATGCTTTAGGACAGCCTCTTGACGGAAAAGGAGCTATTAAGGCTGAAGCTCATAGACCGGTTGAGTATCCAGCACCAGGAGTATTACAGAGAAAATCAGTTAGCCAGCCTTTACAGACTGGTATTAAGGCTATTGACTCTATGATACCTATTGGTAGAGGACAAAGAGAACTGATTATCGGTGATAGACAGACTGGTAAAACAGCTATTGCTATCGATACTATTATTAATCAGAAAGATGAAGACGTAATTTGTATTTACGTTGCTATTGGACAGAAAAAATCTACAGTAGCTCAGTTAGTACAGACCCTTGAAAATAAGGGTGCTATGGATTATACAGTTATTGTTTCTGCGACAGCAAGTGACGTTGCGCCGTTACAGTATATTGCACCTTATGCAGGTTGTGCTATGGCAGAACACTTTATGTATCAAGGAAAAGATGTTTTGATTATTTATGATGATTTATCAAAGCATGCAGTTGCTTACAGAGCTATGTCTCTATTACTTAGAAGACCACCAGGAAGAGAAGCTTATCCTGGAGATGTATTCTATTTACACAGCAGACTACTAGAAAGAGCAGCAAGACTTTCAGATGAATTAGGTGGAGGATCTATTACAGCTTTACCTATTATCGAAACTCAGGCTGGAGACGTATCAGCATATATCCCTACGAATGTTATTTCCATCACAGATGGACAGATATTCTTGGAAACAGAATTGTTCTTTACAGGACAAAGACCAGCGGTTAACGCAGGTATTTCTGTATCTCGTGTAGGTGGTAATGCACAGATAAAGGCTATGAAGAAAGTTTCTAGTAAGATTAAACTTGAATTAGCACAATATAGAGAATTGGCAAGCTTTTCACAGTTTGGTTCTGATGTTGACAAAGACACAAAGGCTAGACTTGATCACGGCTTGATTTTAATGGAAATATTAAAGCAGGGGCAGTATAAGCCAATTGCAGTTGAACATCAAGTTATGATTATATATGCTGCAATTAACCACTACCTTGCAGACATCCCTGTTGATGCAATAAAAGAATTCGAAATGGGCTTATATGACTTCATGGATACACAGTATCCTCAGGTAGGTAAGAACATTAAATCTACTGGTAAGCTTGATGAAGCAACAGAAGAAATTCTTAAAGAAGCAATTGTTAAGTATAAAGAAGTACGCGACTAATAGGGATAGGTCAGTATAGGAGGAAAATATGGCTTCAAATAATATGCAGGATATAAAACGCCGCATAAAGAGCGTAACCAGCACAGAGCACATAACCAGTGCGATGAAGCTTGTTTCCGCTGCAAAGCTGAGAAGAGCTAAGGCCACCTTCGAAAAAACAACTGAATATTTTCATTATATTACAGATTCTATAGCAGATATTTGTAACAATATAAATGAGATTCCAGAGCAATATGTATCTGGAGATCGTAAAGTTAAAAAAACTTGTTATATTGTTGTAACAAGCTGCAGAGGTTTATGCGGAGCCTTTAATTCAAATGTCATTAAGCAAGTAGAAGCAGAGTTAAAGACAGATGAAGAGAAACCACTAATGGTTGCTATAGGAACAAAAGGTAGAGATTATTTTCAGAAAAGAGGACAAAATATTTTTAGTGAATATTCAGAGCCTCCTGAAGAAATTACTTTCCTTGAAGTAAAACAGATTAGCAATCCTATTTTGGACATGTATAATTCTGGTGAAATAGATAAAGTTGTTCTTGTTTATACTTCATTTAAGAACTCTATGGAGCAAGAAGTAAAAAGCACAACATTGCTACCTTTTGAGGTAACAAAGGATCCAGAAGCAAAAGAACAGGATAGGGAAGTTGAATATGAACCATCTATAGAGGCTGTATTTAATTATTTAGTTCCTAAATATTTTGAAATTAAGTTATATGGAGCAGTAATTGAATCTGCTACTTGCGAACATGCGGCTAGAAGAATAGCTATGGAAAATGCTACTGATAGTGCCAGAGAAATGTTAGGAAATCTATCATTGTTCTACAACAGAGCAAGACAGGCAGCTATTACAGATGAGATTATTGAAATTGTTGCAGGGTCAGAAGCCCAAAGTTAAGTTGTTACAAAAGAAGTAGGGAGGTGGTTTGGAATATGGAACAGAATAAAGGTATTATTCACCAGATTATCGGACCGGTTATAGATATAAAGTTTTCACCCGAACATATGCCCGAATTGTTAAATGCGATCACTATTGATTATAAGGGAAAGCAGATTGTAGCAGAAGTTGCACAGCACGTTGGAGATGATATTGTAAAATGCGTTGCGTTATCAGCTACAGATGGATTGACAAGAGGTATGGAAGCTATCAACACAGGAGCCCCAATTCAGGTTCCAGTTGGTAAAAAAGTACTTGGTAGAATGTTCAATGTTATAGGTGAAACAATTGATGAAAAAGGACCTGTTGCTACGAAAGAAAGGCACTCTATTCATAGAGAAGCTCCTCCTTTTGAAGAACAGGATACAACTGCTAAGATTTTCGAAACAGGAATTAAGGTTATTGACTTAATCGCACCATATACTAGAGGTGGTAAAGTTGGTCTTTTTGGAGGTGCTGGTGTAGGTAAAACAGTTCTTATCCAAGAACTTATCAATAACATCGCAAAAGAACATGGTGGCATTTCTGTATTCGCAGGCGTTGGAGAAAGAACAAGAGAAGGTAACGACCTATACTATGAAATGATAGAATCAGGCGTTATTAATAATACAGCAATGGTATTTGGTCAGATGAATGAACCGCCGGGAGCTAGAATGAGAGTAGCCCTGACAGGTTTAACAATGGCAGAATACTTTAGAGATGTTGAGGGACAGGATGTACTGTTCATAGATAACATATTTAGATTTACACAAGCGGGTTCAGAGGTATCGGCACTACTAGGACGTGTACCGTCAGCGGTAGGCTATCAGCCAACACTAGCAACTGAAATGGGTGCGTTACAAGAAAGAATCACTTCTACAAAGAAGGGTTCAATCACATCAGTACAGGCTATTTATGTACCTGCTGATGACTTAACTGACCCAGCACCGGCTACTACTTTCGCTCATTTGGATGCGACAACAGTATTGTCTCGTGCAATTACTGAGCTTGGTATTTATCCGGCAGTTGACCCGCTTGAATCTAGTTCAAGAATCATGGATCCTAATATTCTTGGTGAAGAACATTATGAAACTGCCAGAAGCGTTCAGGAAGTTCTTCAGAGATATAAGGACCTACAGGATATCATTGCTATTCTTGGTATGGATGAGTTATCAGATGAAGATAGACTTACTGTTTCAAGAGCAAGAAAGGTACAGA
>DAMCXN010000003.1:12799-75151 GCA_032096995.1 Aminipila sp. | reverse complement strand
GCGGAACAGTTTACAGGTATGGAAGGTAAATATCTTCCTCTTAAAGAAACTGTTCGTGGCTTTAAAGAAATCCTTGAAGGTAAACATGATGAAATCCCTGAATCTATGTTCTTGTTTGCAGGTGGCATAGATGAAGTTGTAGAAAAGTTTAAGGCGTCAAAGTAATTTTTTCGCTGGAAGGGAGATAGAAGAATGGCTAAGAGTGTACTACTTGAGGTTATAACACCTTCAAAACTATTCTATAAAGATAAGGTTGAGATGGTTATAGTCAGAACCTTAACAGGTGAAGAAGGATTTATGGCAGGTCATACTTGGGCATGCAAAATTCTTGACGTGGGAGTTATGCTGATTAAAGAAGAAGGTTCTACTGAGTTTAAGGCAGCAGCTATTTCTGGCGGGTATATTGATGTAAGAGATAAATTTGTGATATATACTGATGCGGCAGAATGGGCTGAGGACATAGACGTAGATAGAGCTGTGAAAGAAAAAGAAAATGCAGAAGAATGGCTTAAATCTCATGACAAAACTAATGCTGCTCCTGATCAAATTGACAGAGCAAGGGTTAGTATAATGAAACAGCTTACAAGAATGAATTTAGCTGAAAATGGTGCTAGAAGAAAAAGATAGTTACTATATTTAAAATGGATGATGTATTACATCATCCATTTTTTTTATAAAAATTTTTAGATTCAAAACCAATATATAGAAAAAACTTATAGTTTAATATAAAATATTAATATAATCCCTTGAAATTGGGAATATTAAAAACTAGTTGGCGTAAAAAAATAAGAAAAATATAACTAATTTGCTGTGTATTTGAAAGTTGTAAAAATTAATTTACTTGATAAAAAGGGAAAATTGTAGTATACTAGATGACGTTAACATTATATTACTATAATGGGATAAAGTAAGAAAAGCATTAATTTGCTTTTAATATAAAATGGAGGTTAAAAATATGTATGGTGAAAAATTAGACGATAAATATTCCAAAATTACAACGGAAATACAATCATTGACAGAAAAATGTATTAAGAATAGCACCATTGAAGCTTCATTATATAAAAAGTATGCTGTAAATAGAGGACTAAGAGATGTAAATGGCAACGGAGTTTTGACAGGGTTAACTGAGATCTCAGGAATATATGCTTTTAATATAGATGAAGAGACTGGAGAAAAGATACCCTGCCCGGGAAGGCTCTATTATAGAGGGGTAAATATTAATGACATAGTTAAAGGTTTTATAAACGAGGATCGTTTTGGTTTTGAAGAAGTAACATATCTTCTTATTTTTGGTAAATTACCAACAAATAAGGAACTAGAGAATTTTAAAAAACTTTTGGCGGAATACAGAACACTACCACCTAGTTTTGTTAGAGATATAATTATGAAAGCTCCTAGCACAGATATGATGAATAGCTTAGCAAGAGGAGTTTTGACTTTACATTCTTATGATAAAAATCCTAATGATACTTCTTTACCAAATGTACTTAGACAGTGTCTATTACTTACAGCAGTACTTCCACTATTGGCTGTATATGGATATCAAGCTTCTAGACACTATCACTATAGAGATAGTTTGTATATACACATACCTAAACCTGAATTATCTACTGCTGAGAATATATTGCATATGCTTAGACCGGATAGTAAATATACTAAATTGGAAGCTAAGATTTTAGATTTAGCATTAGTTTTACATGCAGAGCATGGAGGCGGTAATAATTCTACTTTTACAACTCATGTAGTATCTTCATCAGGGACAGACACCTATTCTGCTATTGCGGCGGCGCTAGGCTCTCTAAAGGGGCCAAAACATGGTGGTGCAAATATCAAGGTTGTAAAGATGTTTGAAGATATGAAAAAACATGTGACTGATTGGGACAATGAAGAAGATATTACTGCATATCTTAAAAAATTACTGCATGGGGAAGCTTTTGACAAATCAGGGTTGATATATGGTATGGGCCATGCGGTTTATTCTTTATCTGATCCTAGGGCTGAAATATTTAAAAAGTTTGTGGAAAATTTAGCTGCGGAAAAAGACAAAAATAAAGAATTCAAATTATATGCCAACGTTGAAAGAATTGCAGCAGAATTAATTTGCGAAGAAAGAAAAATATATAAAGGTGTAAGTGCTAACATTGACTTTTACAGTGGTTTTGTTTATAGCATGTTAGATTTACCAGTAGAGCTATATACTCCTATTTTTGCAATAGCAAGAATGGCTGGTTGGAGTGCTCATAGAATTGAAGAGTTGATTAATGTTGGCAAAATTATAAGACCTGCATATAGGGATGTGGCTAAACCATATGACTATACAGATATAGATAGCAGACTCTAGTAGACAATTTTAATAAAATTTATATTATGGGAGTATAAAGGGAATGAAGGAATCTTTAAAAATCTTCATTAGCACCGATATACTCCTTTTATATTTAGTTCTCTATCTAAAATATTTTAATATTCCGAGTCTTTCTACTTCGTCATGGATCAATTTGGAATATGGACGTTTGTGCATATATAAATAAGTTTTATATGGAGACTAGGTATCCGGCTGATGAACCAATGATTCTGGAAAAAAGTGAAGTACTAAGAAAGTATAGCATTTAGTAAAATTTGAAAATAAAAAAGTAATTCAAATTTAAAAAGTTGTGTAAATAAAGGCTGTTATTGAATAGAAAGCTGTTAGGCACCTATATGCCAATATCTATTCAATAACAGCCTATTTTTATAATAAAACCGTAAGATATGAGTACCAATTTTTAAGTCGTATTTATTATGCAATATAAGTTATTAAAAAGAGGTCAAATATGTAAGAAAATATGGATTTGTACTATACACTTCCTTTAGGGTAAAGTTTTTGAATTTTTACTGTAATAAAAGGCGTTATTTATTTATCTACATGCCGAAAAATGAATAAAACAAAATTAATGTATAAAATTTGCCTTAAAGTTTAATTTAAAAAAGTTTTAGGGCAAGAACGTTAAAAATCCTTGCCCTAAAATTATAAAATTTATGGTGTTATGATACAAAATAAGAAAAATAGCTAAATGAAGATAACTAATAAGTCAAAATGCCAATTAAAAAGCCAAATAATACATTTGATAATGTACCATTTGGCAAATAAATAGACTAACAAATAAGGGCGTGCTCTGATCAAAATTATATATTATCCAATAAACAAGCTTCCTACATTATATATTAGGAAAGCTACTATCCATGCTACTCCTGTCTGGAAAAGCACTGTTAGTATAGCATAATGCCAACCACCCAGTTCTCTTCTTATAGTTGCTAACGTTGCAACACAAGGCATATATAGCAGACAGAAAGCTAAAAATGCAAACGCGGATAATGGTGTAAAGATTTGAGTAAGCATCATTGTAAGTGATGCACCTTCCGAGGCGCCAGTTAAAACTGCCATAGTACTTACAACTGCTTCTTTTGCAGATAGACCCGTGATTAAAGCTGTCGCTGCTCGCCAATCACTAAAGCCTAAAGGTGCAAATATTGGAGAAACAGCTCTACCTAAAGAAGCTAATATGCTGTCCTCGCTACTTTCTACCAAATGTAATCCAAAATCAAAGCTTTGCAAGAACCAAATAACAATGGTAGCTATAAATATTACAGTGAAGGCCTTTTTTATAAAACCTTTTACATTTTCCCACATACGAAGCCAAACACTTTTCGCTGCAGGTAGCCTGTATGGTGGAAGTACCATTATAAAAGGAACGGGATTTCCTTTGTAAATAGTCTTTTTAAAGATAGAAGCACAGGTTATTGCTACGATAATCCCTGTTAAGTAAATTGCAACCATGATTAAAGCCTTATTTTCACTGAAAAATGCTGCTGTAAACATAGCATATATTGGTAACTTAGCACTACATGACATAAAAGGAATTAGTGCAATAGTCAATTGCCTATCTCTAGTACTGGAAAGTGAACGTGTTGCCATAATCGCTGGAACCGAGCAGCCAAAACCAATTAACATAGGTACAATTGAGCGACCAGATAATCCTAACTTTCTTAAAAGTTTATCCATCACAAAGGCTACCCTTGGTGTATAACCACTATCCTCTAAAATTGATAAGAAAAAGAATAGTACTGCTATAATAGGAAGGAAAGATAAAACGCTTCCAACACCAGCACAAATTCCATCTACAATTAAACCATGAAGTACAGGGCTAACTCCTGCTTCTGTAAGCCCAACACTTATAAGATTTATCAGCATATCTATAACTTTTGAAAGTTCATTGCTAAGGTATGCACCTATAGAACTAAAAGTAAAATAAAATACTAAAAACATAATTCCTATAAATATAGGAATTGCAAAGATGCGATGAGTTAAAATTCTATCCATTTTTAGAGAACGTTCATGCTCTTTAGTATTTTCGGATATACGAGTTAGGACCTTCTTAGAAATTGCTTCTATAAAAGCGTACCTCATATCTGCCATAGCAGCTGAGCGATCGGTCTTTAAATGATTCTCCATATCTTCAACTATATGACTTATAATATCTAATTCAGGCTCTTGAATATTAAGTTCCTTTATCATAGGTTCGTCGCCTTCTACCACTTTACTAGAACAAAATCTCAAAGGTAAGTTGGCTTTTTCTACATTCTCCTCAATTAGATGTGCAATAGAGTGTATTGCGGTATGAATATGACCTGTACAAAAATCAAGTTTTTCAGGTACGGTTTTATTTTTTGCTGCGTCAATAGCATAATGAATTAAATCGTGAATCCCGTCATTTTTACTTGCTGAGATAGGAATAACAGGAATTGTAAGTTCTTTTGATAATTTTTGAATATCAATAGATATTTTATTATTTTTTACTTCATCCATCATGTTAAGGGCTAGAACCATTGGTAACCCTAATTCTAATAACTGCAATGTTAGATATAGATTTCTTTCCAACGAGGTGGAGTCAATTATATTAACAATAACATCAGGCTTCCCTTTTAATAGGATATCTCGAGTATCCACATCATCTACAGTATAGGCAGAAAGAGAATATGTACCAGGAAGTTCTATTACATTAACACCTTTGTGCTTTCGTACAGGACCCTCCTTTGTTGCTCTTGTAGAAGTTGCGAAATATCCTGAATGTTGCTGACCTCCTGTCATTTGATTGAAAACAGTTGTCAGTCCGCAATTGGGATTCCCAACCAATGCTATATTAATTTTGTCTAAACGTTTTTTATTCATTAATAGACACCTCTTGAATTTCAATGCTCTTGGCATCTTCTTTTCTCAATGTGAGTTCAAAGCCCCTAAGATAAACTTCAATGGGGTCACCCAGAGGTGCAACTTTTCTTACTAAAATTGAAGTATTAGGAGTTAATCCTAAATCAAACATTCTTCGGCGAAGAGAACCTTCACCACCTACAGAACTTATTATTCCTTTACTGCCAGGTTTTAATTTATCTAAAGTTAAAATCATTTATTACCTCGAAACATAATTGTAGTATAATAAAATAAACTAATATGAGATTAGTACCCCTAGGTTAGTTTATGCAAACAGTATAGAGAAAAACCTTCAAAAAGTCAAGAATATGAAAGGGCGGAGAGATGAAATATGAAAAGCGATATGGTGTTTAGAATTGGGCCTTTTAGGCCGCCAAGTGAGTCTAATAGTTTACTTTTGCAAGTAACCCAAGGATGCACATGGAATAAATGTAAATTTTGCCAGATGTATAGACAAACTCCTTTTAAAGTTTTTTCTGTAGAAAGTATAAAACAAGATATAGACACAATGAAGAAATATGAACAATTAGCGTTAGAGTGTAAAGATTCAGAAGATAAATGGGATTTAGAAAAGCTAAAGAACAAATTGCAAGGAATGTCTAGATCAGAAGCTAATTGTGCAAGAATGGTATTCAATTGGTTATTGGATGGAGGTAAGACTGTATTTCTTCAAGATGGAAATACTTTGGCGTTAAGTGCTTCTAAACTAACAGAGGTGTTAAATTATTTGAGGAAGGTTTTTCCTCAAATAGAGAGAATTACTTCTTATGGGCGTGCGGAAACCTTGGCACAGGTCAGTGCTGAAGAATATAAACAGCTAAAAAAAGCAGGGCTGGACAGAATTCATTCTGGTTTTGAAACGGGAAGTCAAAAGGTATTAGACTTTATCAATAAAGGGGTTACTGTTGAAGAACTAATTAGAGCTGGAAAGAATATTAAAGCAGGAGGTATTGAACTTTCTGTATATTTTATGCCTGGAATTGGAGGAAAAGAGCTATCAGAAGAAAATGCTTTAGGTATGGCTCATGTAGTTAATGAAATAAACCCTGATTACGTTAGAATTAGAACGGCGGTAATAAAGGAAGGTACAGACCTTTACAAAGATTATAAAGCAAGCAAAATGACTCTTTGTAGTGATGATGACAAAATAAGAGAAATACAGGTACTAATTAAAAAGATAGAACGTTGTGATGGTAAGTTGGTTAGCGATCATATTATTAACTTATTACAAGAAGTGGAAGGAAATTTAAAGACCGATAAAGAAAAGATGCTTAATATAATAGATTCTTACTTGCAGATGGAAGAAGTCGAAAGAAAGATGTACCAAATCATAAGGAGATCAGGACGAGCAAATTCTCTAGAATACCTAAAGGAGCTTCATGATATTCAAAAAGGTCAGCTTAGAAAGATGATTTTAGCGTATGATAATGAAGATAAATGGAACGAAAGAATTAATAGTATGATGACAAGGTATATTTAGGGAGATATGGTAATAATTTGACAAATTTTGAAGAGCATATTTGTAATGTCAACCCCTAAAATGATGTTTTTTTGTGAGAACATTCAATTTGCCAACCTTGAAAAATGGACTAGTTAGCCTTGGCTTTCCTTGATTGAAATTTTCTGAATATAAGCAAAAAGGTATACTTTTTAAAAAAAAGTGCTATAATAATTAAAGTCTTAAAAAAAGACATAGAAAAAGAGAGGAGAAGCGAGGTATGGCAAAGAAGCTTATATCTGTGTGGCTTTCATTGACCATTGTACTTTTCTCATCAATTTCTATATATGCTGAAGATTACGTTCAAGGAGATTTTTTTAACAAAGAAGTCGTTATAAATGGAAGTGAGATTGTAAATTACAATCTACAATATCCGTTATTCCTTTATAAAGACACGACTTACATTCCATTGAGTCCAGACATGGGGAAAATTTTAGGATTCGAAGCGTCAATGGATTGGGAAAGCCGCACAATAAAACTTCTGAAAACGAAAGCGACTCAGAAGACACTTAGTGATGATTGGGCCAAAAATAATGGGCATGATTTGAATCTAGATGTTATAACAGGGGTCAAAGTATTAGCTTATGAAGAACTTTCAGACGAAGAACAGGAAGAGACTACTACTGGAGCTATAGATAATATAGAAAACACTGAAGAAGATATAGAAGGTGTTGAAGCAGTATACGAAGAAGATGAAGAGGTTTCAGAAGAGACTGATAACATTTTAGAAAATACTACTGAGGATTCAGATCGTATTGAGGATACTCCCGAAGTAATAGAATCACCTAAGATGTTGGTCGAAGAAGTAGACTTAGAGGGGTTGCCTATATTAGCAATAGGCAAATATTTATTCATTCCTGCAAGGGCAATGAAGAATAGTGAGGTTTTTAATTGGGACTTGTATTATGATTCATATTTTGGATTATGTATAAGTACAGCTAAAGATGTTACTGCAAAAAGTTTCTGGAACGAAGCAGAATCCAGATACAACAAAGGGTTAGTAAACTATATTTTAAATTATAATGGCGGATTATCTAAAACCTATGCGCAGGACCTAGTGTTTATGTTCAAGAGAGCATCAAACGTATATAATGTGGATGAGAAATTGCTGCTTGCTATAGCTCATAAAGAGAGTACATTTAAAGCAACAGCTATTTCTAGAGGAGGAGCCAGAGGTTTGATGCAGATAATGCCTGCTACAGGAGCAAATTTTGGATTGAATAAACAGCAATTACTTGATCCACGTTCGAATATTAACGTAGGAGCTTGTATGATCGGTACAGGAATTACTAACTATAATGGGGATAAGACTAGAGCCCTATCTGCTTATAATCAAGGCTCAGCAAGAGTCAGTAGAGGTACTTATTCAACAGCGTATGCAACGAGAGTTATGTCGGCATATTCTGGAGTACAAAATTTTCTTTCTGCAAACGGATATAATTAAATTGGGTAAAAATGAGATTTTATATTAAGTAAAAAAACAGAAAGAAAAGTAAAAAAATCACGACAAAAAAGCATATAATATAGAAAAACAAAAACCGAGGTTAATCAACCTCGGTTTTTTGTTTGTAAAATTTTCCTAATCAAAGTATAATAAAGCTGGTTAATGTTAACCTTATTAATATAAAAATACAGAGGTATAGATATGAATACAAGTATATTTCAGGTAGCTGGACCTATTATGATTGGACCATCAAGTTCTCATACTGCGGGAGCAGCTAAAATTGGAAGAATAGCAAGACAGATAGTAAATGCAGATTTTGATAAAGTCACTTTTGGTCTTCATGGTTCTTTTGACAAGACAGGTAAAGGACATGGTACAGATAAAGCTTTGTTAGCAGGTGTCATAGGAATAAGGGAAGATGATGAAAGGATTTCTAAGTCATTTCAAATTGCTAAAAATGCTGGAATCGACTTTGAATTTTATTCTGTAGAGTTAGAAGGTGCTCATGAAAACTCCGTGATTATAACTTTTTATAAAAATGAAAAGTTGACAACAAGAGTCCAAGGGGCTTCTATAGGTGGAGGAAACATAAGGATAGAAAAGATAGATGGATATGAAATAGGTATTAGTGGCAACCTTCCAACTATATTTGTTAAACAGCACGATCAAAAGGGTGTAATAAGCCATATTGCAACAATATTGGCAGATAATAATATTAATATTGCAACTATGAAGGTAAGTCGTGTACAAAAAAGCGAAGATGCTATTTGTGTCATAGAAATTGATGATTCTATAAATGATGAGATTTTAGAAGAGCTTAAGAGGCATCCGCATATACAAGTTGTAAGACTTATTGCGTGTTCTTAAAAGGAGAGGAAATAAAAATGTACAAGAATATAAAGGGTCTTTTAGAATTAGCTAAAGAAAAGGATGTTCTTCTTTCCCAAATTATATTGGAAAATGAAATCAAACATAGTGAAAAAAGTAAAAAAGAAATATTAGATGTAGTTAAATATAGATATGAAGTTATGAAAGCTTCCACAGAAAAGGCTTTGGATAAGCCCACAAATCCAGAAGGAAATCTTATCTGCGGAATAGCTTCAACACAGCAAGCCTATGCTGAAAAAAGTAAAGATACTCTTTGTGGTGATTTTATAAATCATGTGATGGCAAAAGCTCTTTCTGCTAGTGAAGTAAATGCTTCAATGGGTAAAATATGTGCTATGCCAACAGCAGGTTCATGCGGCATAGTCCCAGCGGTAGTTATTTCGGTAGCAGAAAAACAGAAAGTTACAGAAGACCAATTACTTATGGCTATGATTACTGCCTCAGGGCTTGGAGCTATTGTTACGGAAAATGCCACTGTAGCAGGAGCTGAAGGAGGATGTCAGGCAGAATGTGGTGTTGCAGCAGCAATGGCAGCGGCAGCGGCTGTTGAACTTTGTGGAGGGACACCAGAACAGTCTATAACGGCATTTAGTTTGTCGATTATGAATATTATGGGGTTGGTATGTGATCCTGTAGGAGGACTGGTTCAAATCCCATGTGCACAAAGAAATGCATCACAAGCTGTAAACTCTTTACTTAGTGCAGACCTGGCTATGGCAGGAGTACAAAGCTATATAGATGCAGATGAAGTTGTTGAATCAATGTATAGAGTTGGGAAATTATTGCCTATGCAACTTAAAGAAACGGCGCTTGGAGGTGTGGCGGCAACTTCAAGTGGGGCAGAGCTTATGAAAACAATTTGTGAAAATTAAACAAAAAATATTTAAAAAGGTTGTTTGTTGACACAAACAACCTTTTGTTGTACAATGGAAAAGTTAAAATTTTTACAAGTAGTAATATATGCCACATTATAAAAATTATTAACAAATTAGTTCGACACACAGCTAATCAATATTATCTAAAGGAGGACATTTTAGAATGAATGACAAACAGAAAAATGGAAGTGTAGAACAATTTGGTTATAAACAGGAACTACACCGTACACTATCACTTAGAGACATCGTACTTTACGGTATATTATTCATGGTTATTATCGCACCACAAGCAATCTTTGGAGAGATTCAAGCGGCTAGTGGAGGGATGACACCTCTTGTATACATAGTTGGATTTGTTGCAATTAGTTTTACAGCATTAAGCTACATGAGAATGAGTAACAAGTTTCCAATCGCAGGTTCGGTATATGCTTATGTTCAGCGAGGCATAAATCCTCATGTTGGATTTATTGCAGGATGGCTGATATTATTAGATTATTTATTTGTACCCGCACTTCTTTATACTATGGTTGCAAACTGGGGAGTAGAGGTATTTCCTGCTATCCCATGGTTTGGATGGATTCTTATATTTGTTGTTTTCAATACTATTGTAAATGTAAGAGGTATGGAAATGACTAAAGGCGTGGACTGGGTAATGTTCGTGCTAGAGGCTGTTATAGTAGCTATATTTATTGTGCTTGGTTTTAAATATGTAGTAAATGGAGGAGGATTTGGACATGTAGCTCTTGAACCTCTTTATCAACCAGGAAAAGTTGATACTCATTTTATTGCATCTGCATGTTCAATTGCATGTCTTTCATTCCTTGGATTTGATGGAATGAGTACATTAGCAGAAGAAGTTATTGAACCTGAAAAAAATGTTGGTAAAGGTATAATTATCGCACTTTGCGCTATAGCAGGTATATTTGTACTTCAGACATATGTAGCAGCCTTGATTTTACCAGATTGGCAGACTACAGATTTAGCTACAGGTTTCTTTGATGCAGCGGAATTAGCGGGTGGACCAGTATTTAGAACTGTTTTACTTATAATAAATATACTTGCAATTGGTGTTGCAAATATTATGGCAGCACAGACAGCTACTGCTCGTATGCTTTATGGTATGGGAAGAGATGGAGTTATTCCTAAAGTATTTGCAAAAGTACACCCTAAGTACCATACTCCTTACTTTGGAGCTTTAATCGTTGGTATATTATCATGTGCTATCCCACTTATTCTTAATATGTCACAGCTTGTAAGATTAGTAAACTTTGGAGCTTTAGCATCTTTTGTAATGTTAAACTTTGGCGTATTCTATTATTTCTTTGTTAAAGAAGGAAAGAGAAGCGGTCTTGGAAATATTGTTAAGTATCTTATCTGCCCATGGTGTGGAATAGCAATATTACTATTTGTATTTACAGGCTTTGATAAACTTACATATGTAGTTGGTATTGTATGGCTTATTATAGGACTCATTATTGGAGCTATAAAATCAAAGGGATATAAAGAGGTTCCAGAAGCATTTAAGCACTTAGAAGTATAGAATGATTATAAATAATGTTAATAATGTACATAAAAAAGCTGGTCTAATGACCAGCTTTTGTTTATGTAAAAGTAAGTACAGATGTGCATAGGATACATATTTTTTTAGAAATAATACCTTATAGTGTTACACCCTCAACATATTTTTTTGGCATCACAAAGCGAACTGTTTTTAAAGGATCTACAACTTGACAAAATTGTAGGTTTCCAACCATGCTCATAAGCATTACTAATTCGGGTTCTGGGATGTCAACTTTATTCTTTAAGAATTTAAACATACATTCTGTGGCTTCTTGTACAGCGGAATCAACAGTCTCCATAGAAGCAATAACGCTCCAAGCTTCATCATTTTCAAGCATAGGAAATTCTACTGATTTATTTTTTATTAACTCAAATGTAACTGTTACATTAGCAGGGATTTCAAGACCTGAAACTCCAATTTCTCCATCACCCATAACAGCATGTAAATCTCCCATTCCAAAAAGTGCACCTGGAACTTCTACATTGAAATAAAGAGAAGCACCTTCTCCTACCATAGTATTATCCATATTACCCCCATGTCTACCAGGGGTTCCTGTATTTACAGCTTCGCCTGCAGGAGCAACACCTATAACTCCAATCATAGGTTTTACAGGGATTTTTATTTTATCCATAAATATAGCTGTTTCATCAATAACTGGTATGATTTGAGTGTGATTTCCCTTTAATAAATGTCCAAGAGTTCCAAAACCTTCTCCAGAAACAATGGTTCCCTTTTCATTTAGTACAATTTTATTTATTGTAACCTTTAAGATGTCACCAGGTTTGGCTTCTTCAATAAAGATAGGACCTGTAGCAGGATTTGTTCTATCCCAATCAAGAGTTTCCATTTTATCCTTAGGTTCTCTAATCTGGTTTGAAAAACAGTCTAATGTTTCTATTTCAACAGTGTCACCACTTTTTACAGTCATAACAGGTCTGTTGTCTTTGCAAAATTTAAAAATTGATTTGTCTGCTAATAATTTCATTTTTGTCCCTCCATATAAAAATTTTTAAAATTATATGTATTATAACACAAAAAACCATGACTGGATATAAAAACTACGAAAGGAAGATACTAGTCAAGAACTTATAAACAATGTATAATTAAATATTAGAGTAAATCAAAGTTTGCCCTATGGCTGTTTGGATATATGATTTAGGAGGAAAAGATATGGCATTATTTATATCGCCCATAAAATATGAGAATGAAAAAATGTATTTACTGGATCAGACTTTATTGCCAGAACAAGAAAAATACATTGAGATTGATAACAAGGAAGATTTGTGGGATGCAATTTATAAATTGAGAGTAAGGGGGGCACCGGCTATTGGTGTTGCAGCCGCTTATGGTCTTTATATTTGCACTAGAAATATTATGGCTGATAATTATAAGGAATTTCGTGACAAATTTCATGATATTAAAGAATACATAGCTTCCTCAAGGCCTACAGCAGTAAATCTTTTTTGGGCACTTAATAGAATGGAAGAAAAACTTTTTTCCTTTGAGTCTGACCTAGGGTTAGAGACTTGGGAAAAACAATTATTACATATAAAGGAACAATTAAAAGAAGAGGCAAGAAGCATTTATCAGGAAGATGTGGATGCTTGTTATGCTATGGGTCAAAATGGACTATCTCTTTTAAAGCCGGGCATGGGTATTCTAACTCATTGTAATGCAGGCACAATTGCTACCGCAAAATATGGGACATGTCTATCTCCGTTATATTTGGGACACGAACAAGATTATGGTTTTAAGGTTTTTGCAGATGAAACAAGACCACTTTTGCAGGGTGCAAGATTAACGTCATGGGAACTAAATAAAGCGGGAATTGATGTTACTCTTATCTGTGATAATATGGCTTCAATTGTTATGAAGAACGGATGGATTGATGCTATAGTAGTTGGTTGTGATAGAATGGCAGCAAACGGAGATGGTGCTAATAAAATTGGTACATCAGGTGTGGCTATTTTAGCCAAGGAATATGGTATCCCATTTTACATGTTCGTACCTACCTCTACTATTGATATGAATACGCCAACAGGAAAGGATATTCATATTGAAGAAAGAAAAGGTGAGGAAGTGTATAAAATGTGGTATAAAAAACCAATGGCACCAGAGGGTATTAAAACCTATAACCCTGCTTTTGATGTAACAGATGCAAAATATATTACAGCGGTAGTAACTGAAAAAGGTGTAGTATATCCACCTTATGATGTAAATTTACCTAAATTATTTGAGAAATAAGTTAAATTAGATTTTGGAGAACAAATGAATATTTTTGAAAGAAACGTTAAAAAAGTAGTAATTTTAGCTGTAGTGGCTGCTGCATTTTCTTCTATTTTTATAAAATTAACATCAGCCCCTGCAATGGCAATAGGATTTTATAGATTGACTTTTGTGTTGCCCATATTTGGGATAATGGCTTTATCTAAGCATAAAAGTGAAATGATGTCACTGTCTAAACAGCAGTTAGGTGGTTGTGCAATAGCAGGATTTTTATTAGCAGGTCACTTTTTTTCGTGGTTTACGGGTGTAGCTAATACGAGTATTGCTAGTGCCTCTGTTTTGGGCATAACGCATCCGTTTATGATACTTCTAATATCAGTTTTTATATTTAAGGAAAAACCAAATAAAAAAGCTGTAGCTGGGGTAATCGTAGCTTTTATAGGAAGTGTCATTATATCTGGAAATGATTATGGCATATCTATGGATGTTTTATTTGGCGACGTTATGTGCCTGTTTGCAGCATTGTTTATGGGTCTTTATTTTATAGCGGGAAATAGATTTAGAAAAGGTATTAATGCAGCAGTGTATGTATTTTTTGTATTTCTATTTTGTTGGATAGCTTTTACTATTGGTATGATAGTTACAAGTACTCCTTTTACAGGATATACTTTTAATGATATGTTTTGGATTTTCGTAATGGCTATAGTGTGTCAGATTGGAGCTCATGCAGTATTTAACTGGTGTTTAGGCTATACAACGGCCTTATATATAGCAACTTGTGAGAATTTAGAAGCATTTATTGCTACAGGAATTGCGGTTATCTTATTTTCTGAAATACCTTCATTTTGGCAAATTGTAGGGGGTATTACCATTGTTGCAGGTGTAACATATTATACAAGACATGAGGGCGAAAAGGATGGCGTATAAAGTAAAAATAGATATATTTGAAGGTCCATTTGACCTGTTGGTATATTTAATAGAGAATGCAGAAATGAATATATATGACATTCAGGTTGCTGAAATTACAGGGCAGTATTTGGAATATATAGAAAAAATGCATGAGGCAGATGTGGCTGTTGCCACAGAATTTATGGTGCTTGCTGCGGCATTAATTGAAATAAAATCGAAAATGCTTCTTCCTAGAAGTACACCTATTGATGAAGGTGTGGTTGAAGAGGATCCAAGGACAGAATTGGTTGAAAAAATATTAGAATATAAGAAGTTTAAGGCTGCGGCGGAACTTTTGGAATCTCATGAAGAGGAGAAATTGCTATCTTTTGAAAAACCAAAAGAAGACTTGGAGGGATATACCAATAAGGTAGATGAATATTTATCCTTAGATATTAAACAATTTGTATCTGCTTTTAAACTATTTCTTAGAAAAAAGCAAAGAATTGAAGAGGTTAAAAAGCACTATACAAGAGTTGAAAGACAAAAACAAAGTATTGAAATGAAAATACAGAGTATTGTAAGTTTTTTTAAGAATCATGGTTTTAAACGATTCCTTTTTAGGGATTTGATAGAAAAAGAGAACGATAAATATGATGTAGTACTTACTTTTACTTCTATGCTTCAAATGATTAGAGAAAAAATGATTAGGGTAGAGCAGACAAGTGCTTTTGGAGAGATGGAAATCGAAATGGTTCCACTTGATGAGCAGGAAGAATCTATATTAGGAGAATGGAATGACAACTAAAAAAACAATTAAGTGTGCCTTTGAATCTATGATGTTTGTATGGGGAGAACCCTTAGATGTAAAGATTGCGGCAGACGTATTTAATATTAATTGGAAAGATGCCTATAACTATTTTCTAGAGTTAAAAAAAGAATATGAGCAAGAAGGAAGAGGCATAAGGATAATAGAGATAAATAAAAGCTTTCAATTTGTAACAGATTCTAAGAATTCTGCATATATTGAAAGGTTATGCACACCAGTTAAAGAGAAAAAATTATCACAATCAGCTTTAGAGGTTCTTGCTATTATAGCGTATAAGCAACCTATAACAAAAGGCGAAATTGATTCTATCAGAGGGATAAAGTGTGATAGAGTCATAGATGGGCTTATGAAAAAAGATTTAATTCAAGAGAAGGGACGTTCTACGGCTATTGGTAGACCTATACTTTATGGGACAACTAATAACTTCTTAAAACATTTTGGTTTTGAAACAATAAATGATTTACCAGATATTGAGCATATAGAAAGCGCTGTTGTTGCAGACGATCCTACGGATGAGGTGTATGCCCAACAACTCTCGTTAAAGTTTGATATGTAATAAGGTTAAAATAAAGTGAATATGTAATAAAAGTTAAAGACTCTGTTATTGATATTTTCTGAATTAATATCATAACAGAGTCTTTTTCTAAAGGATTATATATTATTATTTATTTGTGGCATTTGCATCTTTTAACAACATTCCCATTTTCATCTACATAGCTGCAAGCACCGCAGATACCTTCTCCGCAACATATGTTTGCATTTTTACTATGAACAAAGGTAGGAGGAACGGGTAGCTGTAAAATTATTTTTTTCACTTCTTCTATAAAAAAATCTGAAGCTAAAACTGCAACAGCAGTATATTTTTCTTCCATAAGTTTTTTATTTAAGAAAGAGGAATCCAAGCAATCTTGAAGACTTTGGATAGTTATTTTATCAGCACTAGTTGGCTGAAGGCTATCCCAAATGACTTGATTACAAATTTTATCAGGATCGACTATCAACTCTTTTTTTGTTTCTTGTCCTGCCCATTCCAGTAAATTTATTGCAGGCGCAAAGCCTACTCCTTTGGTTAAAATAAGTAACTTAGAATCAGGGACAATCCTGCTGAAACGGCCTGTTATTTTAGACATTCCGCATATACCACCTCTATAAACCCCTCTAACTATTAGCTTTTCGTTTTCATTACAGATAGCTTTAGTTTTAGCAGAAATACTTTTTATAAGTACTGTTATATAACCGTTTTCTGTGTCCACATGCATAATAGAAATGGGGGTATGATAGTAGTCTTCCAATTCTGTTGCTTTCATAAATATATAGCTTCCAGGCACTGCTGCCTTTAAAGCAAAACCTCTTCCTACTTCTAAAGTAATAACATATAAATCATCTAAGTATTGTTTTTTCGAAATTATCCTAGCTGTAAAATCTTTTCTTGGGTTATTAACTTTTTTATTATTTTGGATAAATTCGTTATATATACACACGCCTTTCCATATGCAATCACAACAGTCTTTTCCTTGTAGTCTACTGCATATAAGGCAATCTCCTGTAGCTGCTAAATAGCAGGGGCAGTTTTCTGTGCCGCTGTCAACGCAGTCCATATGATTAGTAGAATCCATAGCCATCCTCCCGCCTAATATATAAGATTAGTATTAGTATATTTTTGTTTAGGCAGAAGGGTGATACTATTCTATAGAAAAACCATAATCCATAAGTTTATATGAATCATTAAACCAATCTGGTGCCCCTAAGACAACACATATTAATTGTTTGTTATCACGTAAAGCTGAAGCAACTAAAGTTCTTCCTGAAGCTTTTGTATATCCTATTTTTATACCATTACCCCCATCATATTGATGGACAACTTTATTTTTATTATAGAAATAATTGTATTTATCAGGGGCTCTGCTTGCTTTCCAATCTTCTGCAGAAGAAATTGTCTTGAAGGTTTCGTTTTCCATAGCAGCCTGAGCAATAAGAGCCATATCTACTGCAGTGGTATAATGATTTTCGTCAAAAAGACCACTAGGGTTTACAAAATTTGTGTCGGTACATCCTAAGTCTTTGGCTTTTTCATTCATTAATTCTACAAAATGTTCTTGGGTCCCCCCTATGATACATGCCAATGCTGTAGCTGAGTCATTACCAGATCTAAGCATTAACCCATAAAGTAAATCTTCAATGCTTACTTCTTCTTGTGGACCTAAATAAATAGATGAACCTTCTATGCCTACTGCTTCAGCAGGAATTTTAACTTTTTGCTTTAAGTCGCTATTTAAATTCTCTACGGTCTCAATAGTAATCAGTGCTGTCATAATTTTTGTGGTACTGGCAGGGTATGCCTTACTATAAGCGTTTCTTTCATAAAGCAATTCTCCAGTGTCCGCATCTAATAGCACCGCTTGTTGTGCTGAAATCGAAGGATAAGCTGCAGCGGAAGTCATTTGAGTAAAGCTATATAAGGTAAAGAAAGCAATACATAGGCCTATAACAGCAAGAAAAATTATACTTAGTGGTATAATGTTTTTAGGTAAAATGGATTCTTTAGTTTTAATTGAATTATTTTTAGTATGGTCTTTTTTTCTTTTCATTATATAACCTCCATTTTAATATGTTTACGATGATTCTTGTAGCTTTATGCAAGTTATCTAAAAACAGGGACTTGTTATTTCCATAGGTGAATAATAGAGGTTGAAGTTATTGGATATTTGTGATAACATATAAAACGTAATTTTAAAACGATATTCTTGGTGTAGTTTAGGAAATTACCTAGCTGACCAGGTTGGAGGTAGAAAAAATGAAGAGAATACAGACTATTGAAACAAGAAATCTTGTTGATTCAGCTAAAAAAGGTGGATGCGGAGAATGCCAGACATCTTGCCAGTCAGCAAGTAAGACTTCATGCAGCGTTGCTAATCAGCAGTGCGAACAGCTAAAGAAATAGGCTAATTTATTAATCGCTATAGGTTGTAGAGCTTATAGCGATTTTTAATGTAATAGTAAATATAGATATATAAGAAAGATTCAGAACCAAAATAGAAAGGATACCCAATATGGTACATACTTATAAAAGTAATGGATATAACATAGTTTTAGATGTGAACAGTGGAGCAGTACATTGTGTAGATGAAGTTGCATATGACATAATTGAGATGCTTGCTGCTGAAATTGATAGAGAAAGCATTACAGAAGATATATTAAAAAAATATGCACACCTTCCAGAAGTGACAAAAGAAGAAATAAATGATGTTTTTGAAGATGTAGATGAACTTACAAAGCAGGGGAAATTATTTTCTGAAGATATTTATGCTGGGATGTCTGGCGAATTTAAAAAACGTCAGTCTGTGTTAAAGGCTATTTGTCTTCATGTAGCACATGACTGTAACTTAAGATGCAAATATTGCTTTGCAGAAGAAGGAGAATATAAAGGTAGTAGAGGTTTAATGTCTTATGAAGTTGGTAAAAAAGCTTTAGACTTTTTGATAGAGAATTCTGGGACAAGAAAAAATCTTGAAGTAGACTTCTTCGGAGGTGAGCCTCTTATGAACTGGGAAGTAGTAAAAAAATTAGTAGCTTATGGACGTGAACAAGAAAAAATTCACGATAAAAACTTTAGATTTACTCTTACTACAAACGGAATTTTACTTGATGATGAAGTTATGGAATTTGCAAATAAGGAAATGGGTAATGTAGTTCTTAGCATTGATGGACGTAAGGAAGTTAACGATAGAATGAGATATTCTTCAAATGGTAAGGGCTCATATGATATTATTCTACCTAAGTTCTTAAAAATGGCAGAGATGCGTGAGCAGAAGGATTACTACATAAGAGGGACTTACACTCATTATAATACTGACTTCGCCAGTGACCTTTTGCATTTAGCGGATCTTGGATTTAAGGAACTTGCAATGGAGCCTGTAGTAGCTCCACCTACTGCTGATTATGCTTTGAAGGAAGAAGATTTACCTAAACTTTTATCTGAATATGACAGATTGGCATGTGAAATGATTAAAAGAAATAAAGAAGGTAAAGGTTTTAAATTCTATCATTTTACAATTGACCTTACAGGAGGCCCTTGTATAGTTAAGCGTATATCTGGATGCGGTGTAGGTACTGAATATATGGCGGTAACACCAGAAGGAGATTTATATCCATGTCATCAGTTTGTAGGTGAAGAAAAATTCCTTTTAGGTAATATATTTGATGGTGTAAAAAATGCTTCAGTTTGTGATGAGTTTAAGACTTGTAATATTTATTCTCATCCAGAATGTAAGGATTGTTTTGCACGTATGTATTGCAGTGGTGGTTGTGCAGCAAATGCTTATCACACAACAGGAAAGATTACAGGAGTATATGAGCTTGGATGTGAACTTCACAGGAAGAGAATTGAATGTGCTATTATGATTCAGGTAGCAGAAAGATTTGGAGATAATTAGCTATATTGGTTAAATGAATTAGTTAAAAATATAAAAAAATAATGAAAAACTTGTTGACATTCACAAAAAAGTGTAGCATAATAGTTAAAAATCACAAATGATTATAATTTAATAATGAACTAAACCGATGATTAAGAAGAGTAGGTTATGGTGCCAAATTTACAGAGAGCCACCGGTGGTGAGAGTGTGGCAAGGAGGTCGTAGCTGAATGGACTTATGAGGGTAGGACGAAAAGCGTTAATGTGTACTGTAAGAATAGAAAAAACACAAATTAGCTGAGTAGCGCCTAACGGGATCTCCACCTGTTACAAAGGGAGTGAGTATCGAAAGCTGTACTCAAAATTTACATAGCATGCTTATATAAAGGATGCTAGGGTGGCATAGCAAGAACTATAGGTTTTTGTCCCAAGTTAGCTGGGACAAAAACCTTTTTTTTTATTATTTCCTAAACCTGAACATCGGAGAGTTTAATTTTCAGGTCAAGTGGCTAATCTTGAATCTGAATTATCGAAAGGAGAAAACAAAATGAGTACTATTAAAAACATTCCGCACCGTTTATACCTAACAGAAGAGCAGATGCCAAAACAATGGTACAACCTTAGAGCAGATATGAAAGAACAGCCAGACCCTATTATTAACCCAGCTACAGGAAAGCCAGCAAACGTAGAAGATTTATATCCAGTATTTTGTGAAGAACTTGCAAAGCAAGAGATGGATGGAACAACAAGACTTATAGATATACCAGATGAAGTTTTAGATATGTACAAAATATATAGACCTTCACCACTTTGCAGGGCATATAACTTAGAGAAAGCTTTAGGAACACCTGCAAAAATTTATTATAAGTTTGAAGGTAATAACACTTCTGGTAGCCATAAGTTGAATTCTGCTATAGCACAAGCTTATTATGCTAAGAAACAGGGAATTACAAGTTTGACTACAGAAACTGGTGCAGGACAATGGGGTACCGCTTTATCTGAAGCTTGTTCATATTTTGGAATCGATTTAGAAGTTTTCATGGTAAAGGTGTCTTATAACCAAAAACCGTTTAGAAAAGCTATAATGGAAACTTTTGGGGCAGGTGTTTTAGCTAGTCCGAGTGATACAACAAATACAGGTAGAGCAATTCTTGCAGAAGATCCAGAGAACAGCGGAAGCTTAGGCTGCGCTATTTCTGAAGCGGTAGAAAAAGCTGTTACTACAGAAAATTGTAAATATGTTTTAGGTTCTGTATTGAATCAAGTACTTTTACATCAATCTATCATAGGTCTTGAAGCTAAACAAGCAATGGACATTTTAGGAGAATATCCAGATATAGTTATAGGTTGCGCTGGCGGTGGCTCTAACCTTGGAGGTTTGATTGCACCATTTATGAGAGATAAATTGACAGGAAAAGCAAATCCTATTATTCGTGCTATTGAACCTGCTTCATGCCCATCTATGACTAGAGGGGTTTATGCTTATGATTTCTGTGATACAGGAAAGATAACCCCTATGGCGAAAATGTATACCTTAGGCTGTACGTTTAAACCTTCGGCTAACCATGCAGGAGGATTAAGATATCATGGTATGTCTCCGATTCTATCAAAGCTTTATCATGATGGACATATGGAAGCAGAGGCTGTTGAACAAACTAAAGTTTTTGAAGCGGCAACTATGTTTGCAAAACTTGAAACGATACTTCCTGCTCCTGAATCAGCACATGCTATTAGAGGAGCAATTGATGAAGCTCTAAGATGTAAAGAAACAGGAGAAGAAAAAACTATTCTGTTTGGTTTGACTGGTACAGGCTATTTCGATATGACAGCATATACTGCGTATAATGAAGGCAAAATGTCAGATTATATTCCCACAGATGAGGATTTGAAAGCAGGTATTGAAGCGCTTCCAAAGATTCCAGGCATACAAGAATAAAATATTTAAAGTTAAGACAACTCAAATTATGATAATTTTTATCATGATTTGAGTTGTCTTATTATGCAGACTAATATAAATGTTGTCATAAATAATGTTTTTAACTTAGATTTAGTATATAAAATGCTCAAAAATTACAATTTGTTTATTGTTAAATACTTTTTTAAGATTGGTAATAAATAAAGAAAAGTTCCCCAAAATATAAAATGTACTATAAAGACATTGTTTTATATAATCTTAGGGTACATTTTATATTTTTATGGATCAAATTATAGTTAATTCATACACTAAACATTTGTATAGGCAATGTTTTATGGCATAAATATATGAAAAATGCAAGATGATTCTATAGTAAACATAAAAAATGCACCAAGTTTTAATAAAACGTATACTAAATTTATTTGCAAGCGGTTGTTTATGGCATAAAAGTAGATGCTATCTTTAAAAGTAGATATTTATCAGGATTTAAATGTAACATAATAAAGGACAAAGAACTTGACATTTTTAATAAATAAGAGTATTCTTTAAAATTGGTAAGACCAATTATGAAGGAGGTGCGTATGAAATATTTAAAACAGTTTGCCGTAATTATACTAATTACTTTTTTAGGGGAAATTTTAAAAAGTATAGTACCCTTGGCTATTCCAGCAAGTATTTATGGGCTTGTATTAATGCTTATAGCATTACAATGTAAACTTATCACTCTGGAAAATGTTCAAGATGCAGGAGTGTTTCTTATAGAGATTATGCCGATTATGTTTATACCCGCAGCAGTAGGTTTGATAGATTCTTGGGAAGTACTTAAACCTATATGTATACCTATTATAATAATTACTGTATTAACTACTGTTATTGTAATGGCAGTAACAGGAAAAGTAACGCAACTTGTAATAAACATGGAAAAGAGGAAGTAAGATGAGTAGTTTTTTTAGTAACTCCATGTTTTTTGGGGTAGTAGTAAGTTTGGTAGGTTATCAGATAGGTCTGATATTAAAGAAAAAATTTAAAAACCCTATTTTTAATCCGTTGTTAATATCAATTATATTTGTAATGATTGTTTTACTTGCATGTAACGTAGAGTATGAGCATTACAATGAAGGTGCAAGATATATTAGCTATTTATTGACGCCAGCTACTGTTTGTTTAGCTTTGCCTTTATATCAGCAGATGGAACTTCTTAAAAGCAATATCAAAGCTATTTCTATTGGTGTTGTGGCAGGTGTTCTTTCTGCAATGGTTAGCGTTTTAGTTTTGGCAAAACTTTTCGGACTTAATCATAGTGAATATGTTACATTGTTACCTAAATCTATAACAACTGCTATAGGTATGGGTATTTCCGAAGAACTTGGAGGTATTGTGACTATTACTGTAGCTGTGATAATTATAACTGGTGTTTTGGGAAATATTATTGGTGAGGTTGTATGTAAGATTTTCAGAATAAAGCAACCTATAGCAAAAGGGTTAGCACTTGGGACTTCAGCTCATGCCATAGGAACTGCTAGAGCTATGGAAATGGGAGAAGTTGAAGGAGCTATGAGTAGTTTGGCTATAGCTGTTGCGGGACTTCTTACAGTAATCGGTGCTGCGATATTTTCACATTTTATGTAGCGGGGTGAAGAAAATGATTATTACCATAGGAAGAGAATATGGAAGCGGTGGACATGACATTGGTGAGATGCTTGCAAAAAAATTAAATCTAGCATTCTATGATAAAGATGACTTGGCCGAAAATGCAAAAAGCTTAGGCTTTTATGATGAAGTAAGGTCTTTTTATGAAGAAAAGCCTGCGGATAGTCTACTGTACATCATATCTAAGGGAGAAGACGATGGAAAGCTTAGTAGAAAGTCTTTTGAACACATAAAAGATGTAGCTAAAGAAAAGCCCTGTGTCATAATAGGAAGATGTGCTAATTTTATTTTTAGAGATGAAGAAGAACACGTTAGTGTTTTTGTACACGCAAATATGGAAAAGAGAACAAAACGAATTGCACGAACAAATAATATAGATGAAAAGAAGGCAAAGGCCTTGATTATTGAGACTGATAAAAAAAGAGCAGTATTTCATAATCAGTACACAGGAGAAAGCTGGGGAGATTCCAGAGGCTATCAGTTGTCTATTGACAGTGGTATGATAGGTATTGAACAGACAGTAAGTTTAATATGTGATTTTATTACAGCAAAAAGACAATGGAGGCAGAGTGGAAAATAGAGAATATAAAAGAGTAATTGATTTTGTAAAAAGTGAAATTCAGAAGGGAAGACTAAAAATAGATGATAAGCTTCCTACAGAAAGAGTTATGGCGGAAGAGCTAAGTTTAAGCAGGAGTTCTATAAGAGAAGCACTTAGAACTATGGAAAATATGGGGATGCTGGAGTGTAGACAAGGCTCCGGTAATTATTTGACAGGTAATCTAAGTAAAATATTTACAGAATCTATAGGAATGATGCTTTTGTTAGAGCAGATAAGTTATGATGAAATCAATACATTGAGAAGAACTATAGAAATTGATGCATATAAGCTGGCTGTTCAAAACATAACTGAAGATATATTACAAAAATTAAAAGCAACGTTTGAAAGTATGAAGGTTTCTCAGGGGAATGAAATGATTGTAAAAGATAAAGAATTTCACTACATTATTATAAGGGCTTCTGGTAATAAACTAATTATAAGTATCATGGAAGCTTTGGAAGAACTTTATACTGAGTCGGTAGGGCATATATTAAATAAGGTTTCCGAAGAAATGAAAAATAAACTACTAGTTATTCACAAAAGAATGCTTGAAGGTATTGTAAATAAAGATGTGGTAGAGGGTTGTAAAGCTCTTGAAGAACATTATGATATTGTGAATATGTAAAATAAAAAAGATGAAGGATTGTAAAAGCTCAATGTTTAGTAGGCATTGGGCTTTTTTATCTTATAAATGAAGTGATATTTTGGTATATTATATATAGATGAAGAAAGTTAGAGGAAAGAAAAAATGAATTGCAAGGTACAAGATATACTTATTAATTATGAAATCATAGGTGAAGGAAAACCGGTTATTATTATACATGGTTCTCATGTTGATCATAGATTAATGAAAGGATGCATGGAGCCGATATTCAATAATTCAAATAAATATAAAAGAATATATTTGGATTTGCCTGGGATGGGGAAAACAAAAGCTCCCAAATGGCTTAAAACTTCAGATATGATGTTAGCGATAATACTTGAATTTATTGAAACGGTTATACCTAATACTGATTTTTTGCTTGTAGGTGAATCCTATGGAGGGTATTTATCAAGAGGAATAATATATAAACTTAGTAATAGAGTAGAAGGCTTATTATTATTATGTCCTGTTATTATTTCTGATTTTAAGAAACGTAGCACCCCGAATCACGTTATTTTGAAAGAAGATAAGAAGTTATTATCTCAATTAGATCCTGTAGAAGCAAAGGGGTTTAACAAAATACAAGTAGTACAAAGTAAACAAATTTGGCAGAGATATAAAAACGAAATATTGACGGGTGTGAAATTGGCGGATAATAAGTTTTTAGAGGGACTTCAAGAGGAAGGGTACGCTTTTTCTTTTGAAGTTGATAAAATGAAAGAGGCTTTTAATAAACCTATGCTTATGGTGTTGGGACGTCAAGACTCAATTGTAGGCTATAAAGATGCTTGGAATATTTTAGATAACTTCCCAAGAGGTACTTTTGCGGTTTTAGATAAAGCAGGACACAATTTACAGATAGAACAGCCAGACGTATTTAATTCTTTAGTTAAGGAGTGGCTTGCAAGAGTAGACGAAGAGTCAATTGATAAATAACAATAAAAACATAAATACGAACAATACATATTTGCATAAATTGTATTGTTCGTATTTTTTAATACTTTTTTTACAAAAACGAATAAATACCTTGAATAACTAAAAAATATATGCTAGTCTTTAAGCATAAAGACGAATAATAAATCAAAAAGACGAACAATCAAACGTAAAAATCCTATGATTATACGGAGAAAGGAACGATAAGATGGTAAAACGTATACTTGTTGAAAAGAAAAAAGGTTTTGATATAGAGGCTCAGGGGCTGTTTGAGGACATTAAACAGAACCTTTATCTTGATGGATTGACGAACGTTCGAGTTTTAAATAGATATGATGTAGAAAACATAGATGAAAAGACTTATGAAAGCTCAAAATTCACAGTTTTTGCTGAACCAGCTATTGATTGCGTATATGAAGAAACTATGCCAGAAGATTTAGGAAAGCATATATTTGCAGTTGAGTATTTACCTGGTCAATATGACCAAAGAGCTGACTCAGCAGCACAATGCATCAAAATGCTAAATGTAAACGTAGAACCTTTAGTGAAATTTGCAAGAGTTATAGTTTTAGAAGGTAATATTACAGAAGAACAATTTGAAGCTGTAAAAGATTATTGCATAAACCCTGTTGATTCACAGGAAGCAACTATGGAAAAACCTGAAAACTTAACTATGGAAAGTCTTGTTCCAGAAGATGTAGATGTTATTGAAGGTTTTATAGATATGTCTTTAAAAGAACTTGAAGACTTCAGAAAACAAATGGGCTTTGCTATGAGCTCTAAGGATATGGTATTTATCCAAAACTATTTTAAAGATGATGAAAAACGTAACCCTAGTATTACAGAGCTTAAGGTTATCGACACATATTGGTCAGATCATTGTAGACATACAACTTTTATGACAAAGCTTACAGACATTAAATTTGAAGATGGACAATATTCTCACATAATTGAAGATGCATTTAATGAATATTTGACCATGAGAGAAGATGTTTATGGAGAAAGAGCTCATAAATCTTCAGATGAAGGTGGGAAAGACATCTGCCTTATGGATATAGCTTGTATAGGAGCAAAATATTTAAAGAAAAAAGGTATGGCAAATGATTTAGATGAGTCAGAAGAAATCAATGCTTGTAGCATCAAGGTTAAGGCGAATATAGATGGAAAAGATGAAGATTGGCTTGTGATGTTCAAGAATGAGACTCACAATCATCCTACTGAAATAGAGCCTTTTGGTGGTGCGGCTACTTGTCTTGGTGGTGCTATCAGAGACCCACTTTCAGGTAGAGTTTATGTTTACCAAGCTATGAGAGTAACTGGTTCAGCTGACCCTAGAAAACCAATTGAAGAAACATTACAGGGTAAGCTTCCACAAAGAAAAATTACTCAGGGAGCGGCAGCAGGGTATAGCTCTTATGGAAACCAGATTGGTCTTGCAACTGGACAGGTAACAGAAGTTTATGATGAAGATTATGTGGCAAAGCGTATGGAAATTGGTGCTGTAATAGGTGCTGCGCCAGCTTCACATGTTAGAAGAGAAACTCCTTTAGAGAGTGATGTTATAGTGCTTGTTGGTGGAAGAACGGGTAGAGATGGCTGTGGCGGTGCTACTGGATCTTCTAAGGAGCACACAGAAGAATCAATTTTAAATTGCGGAGCAGAGGTTCAAAAAGGTAACCCGCCTGTAGAAAGAAATATTCAAAGAATGTTTAGAAGAAAAGAAGTTGCAACTCTTATTAAAAGATGTAACGACTTTGGAGCAGGTGGAGTTTCTGTAGCAATCGGAGAACTGGCGGATAGTATTGATGTAAACCTTGACTTAGTTCTTAAAAAGTACGAAGGACTTGATGGAACAGAACTGGCTATTTCAGAATCACAGGAAAGAATGGCTGTTGTTGTTTCAAAAGAAGATGCAGATAAATTTATTAATTATGCCCATGAAGAAAACCTTGAAGCAGTAGCTGTGGCTAAGGTTACAGCTACAGGACGCTTCAGAATGTTTTGGAGAGAAAAATGCATCTTAAACTTAAGTAGAGAATTTTTAAATACAAATGGTGCAACTCAGGAAGCAAATGTATTAGTAAAGAACAATGTAGACATTTCAACTATAGATGATGGCAGTGTAAAAAATATTACAGAGCATTTAGCAGACTTAAATTGCTGTAGTCAAAAAGGATTAGTTGAACGTTTTGACAGCACAATCGGTGCTTCAACAGTATTGATGCCTTTAGGAGGTAAGTATCAACTTTCACCAGCAGCAGGTATGGCTTCTAAGCTTCCTGTTACTAAGGGAGAAACTACTACAACTACAATTATGACTTATGGCTTTGACCCTAAGATTGCAAAACTTTCTCCTTATCATGGAGGACTATATGCGGTTATAGATTCAGTAACAAAGATTGTTGCTATGGGTGGAGATTATACAAAGGTTAGACTTACTTTCCAAGAATATTTTGAAAGAATGACTGAAAACCCTGAAAGTTGGAGCAAACCATTTATGGCACTTTTGGGAGCATTAAAGGTGCAAAAGGAATTAGGCATTCCTGCTATAGGTGGTAAGGACAGTATGTCTGGTACTTTTATGGATATAAATGTGCCACCTACATTAGTTTCATTTGCAGTAGCTGTGGCAGATGCTTCTGATATAGTTTCAACAGAACTAAAAAGAACAGACAGTAAACTAGTATTCCTTTCAACTAAGTGGGATAAAGATGGAATATTAAACTTTGATATGTATAGAAAAAATATGGCTAGAGTTAGCAAACTTACAAAAGAAGGAAAGATTCTTGCTGCAAATACTATTGGTAGAGGCGGAATATTTATTTCAGTTGTTAATATGGCAGTTGGAAATAAAATAGGAGTAGTTCTTGATTATATCAGCGAAAGAGAACTTCATGAACAGGAATATGGTGCTTTAATTCTTGAAGTTGCAGGTGACGCAGATGCTTCTGAAATGTTTGAGGGTCTTAACTACAAGGTTATTGGACACACTGACGAGAGAGAACATATTGCAGTTCAGATTACTGATGAAAATAAAAAACCTGTAGGAACGGCACTTGGAATCGAACTTGATGACATTATGAAACAGTGGACAAAACCTCTTGAAAGTATTTTCCCTGTAAGAACAGCAGATTTTAAAGATAGCTTAGACCAATCAGAAGTAAAGGCAATTTATCATAAAGAGGAACGTAGGGTAACTCCAGCTATAAAAATTGCAAAACCAAGAGTATTAATCCCAGCCTTCCCAGGCACTAACTGTGAAATGGATTCAAAGAGAGCTTTTGAAAGAGTTGGCGCTGAGGCGGACATTCACATTATAAGAAACATGACACAGAATCAATTAATTGATTCTATCAAGGAACTTGAACAGAAGATTAAAGAAAGTCAAATTATATTTATTCCAGGAGGTTTCTCTGGTGGAGATGAACCAGATGGTTCAGCTAAGTTTATTACAGCGGTATTTAGGAACCCAGCTATTAAAGATGCAGTCTCTGACTTACTTGAAAATAGAGACGGTTTGATGCTTGGTATTTGTAATGGTTTCCAAGCTCTTATAAAGCTTGGTCTTGTACCTTACGGTAAGATTATGGATATGGATGAAAATGCTCCAACTCTTACTTATAATAAAATTGGCAGACACGCGTCTAGCTTAGTTAGAACAAGAATTGCTTCCAATAAGTCTCCTTGGCTTGCAGGTGTAGAAGTTGATGATGTTCACACTATTGCAATTTCCCATGGAGAAGGAAGATTCATAGCAAATGATGAGGTAGTTGCAGACTTAATTAAAAATGGGCAGATTGCTACTCAGTATGTTGACTTTGCAGGAAAACCATCTATGGATATTAAGTTTAACCCAAACTACTCAACTTTAGCTATTGAAGGTATAACTTCACCTGATGGAAGAGTCTTTGGTAAGATGGGACATTCCGAGAGAATTGGACAGTATGTATATAAGAATGTTGAAGGTAATAAAGACCAGAAAATCTTCAAGTCTGGCGTTGAGTATTTTAAATAGATTAGGAGGAAGAAAACATGAAGGTAGCTATATTAATGGGAAGCAATTCAGATTATCCAGTAGTTCAGAAAGCAGAAAATTTATTTAAGAACTTTGAAGTTGAGTATGAAACTAGGATTATTTCAGCTCATAGAACACCTAGAATTGCTGAAGAGTTTGCAAGAACAGCAGAGGAAAAAGGTATAGATGTAATAATAGCGGCGGCAGGAAAAGCTGCACATCTTGCGGGAGTAATAGCGGCTACAACACCTCTTCCGGTTATAGGAATTCCAATGAAATCAAGCACTATGGACGGACTTGATTCACTACTTTCAGTAGTTCAGATGCCCAAGGGGGTTCCTGTTGCTACAGTAGCAATTGATGGGGCAGAAAATGCAGCACTTTTAGCAGTACAGATGATGAGCATTAAATATCCTGAACTTAGACAAAAGATAAAAGACTATAAAGTTAAAATGGAACAAGATATAATTGCATTAGATGCAGAGTTTAATAAATAATTTAGGAGGAAAGAAAATGGAAAAGTTAGAAATGTTATATGAAGGCAAAGCCAAGAAAGTATATAAGACAGATGATCCGAAGTTATATATTGTTGACTATAAAGATGATGCAACTGCATTTAATGGCCTTAAGAAGGGTCAGATTTCAGGAAAAGGCGTTGTAAATAATACTATGGCAAACATTATCTTTAAGATGCTAGAAGAAAAAGGTATTCCTACACATCTTGTAGATCAGCTAAGTGAAAGAGAAACACTTGTTAAAGCTGTAAAAATTCTTCCTCTTGAAGTAATTATCAGAAATGTTTCTGCAGGTTCTTTCTCAAAACGATATGGAGTAGAAGAAGGTATTGTTTTCAAAAGACCAGTGCTTGAATTCTCATATAAAAACGATGATTTAGGAGATCCACTTATTAATGATGATCATATTTTAGCTTTAGAATTATCTACAGAAGAACAGCTTGCAGAAGTTAAAAAATATGCTTATGCAGTAAATGAAGCATTAAAAGAATTCTTCTTAGAAAGAGATTTAAAACTTGTAGACTTTAAGATCGAATTTGGTTTATTTGAAGGTAAGGTAATCCTTGCAGATGAAATTTCCCCTGACACTTGTAGGCTTTGGGACGTAAATACAAATGAAAAGATGGATAAGGACAGATTTAGAAGAGATCTTGGTAATGTAGAAGAAACTTATCAAGAAGTATTTGGCAGAGTACAAAAATAAGAATTGGAGAAGATTAATGTTTGATATTAACCAAGAACTTAGGACTTTTGAAGATGAAAAATTTCATGATGAATGCGGGGTAGTAGGAGTTTATGAGCCTGGCAATAAGCATAATGCTAGAGCAGTATACTTCGGCTTACATTCATTACAACATAGAGGTCAGGAAAGTGCAGGTATAGCTGTAAACCTTGACGGACAAATCCAGTATTACAAAGATATGGGCTTAGTACAGGAAATTTTTAATGATGAAATCATTGAAAGACTGCAAGGCGATATCGCTATAGGGCATGTTAGATATAGTACGGCAGGAGAAAGTCATGCATTAAATGCTATGCCTTTAGTTGTATATCATAAGGGCGGACCACTAGCGTTAGCTCACAACGGTAATTTGGTAAATGCAAGAATACTAAGAGAAGAAATGCAGGACAATGGTTTTATATTTCAGACCTCAATAGATTCAGAGGTGATAGCTGCTCTTATTGCAAAGAACATAAAAAATGGACCTATTGAAGAAGCTATCACAGAGTCTTTAAAAGTAGTAAAAGGAGCATATGCTTTAGTTATAACATCAGGAAATAAGCTTATCGGAGTTCGTGATCCAAATGGAATAAGACCTCTTTGTATAGGAAGAACCAAAAATGGGCTTGTTTTATCTTCTGAAAGTTGTATTTTCTCTTTGTTAGGTGCAAAGATAGTTCGTGATGTTGAACCTGGAGAAATGGTTGTTATCGAAAATAATGAAATTAAATCTTATAAATATGCAAAGGGATGCAAAAGAGCTTCTTGTGCTTTTGAATATGTATACTTTTCAAGACCGGATAGTTATATAGATGAGAGAAATGTTTATACAGCAAGAAATCTATGCGGAAAGATTTTGGCTAAAGAGCATCCTGTAGATGCTGACCTAGTAATATCTGTGCCTGACTCTGGTACAGTAGCAGCCATTGGTTACGCAAAAGAATCAGGAATCCCTTACGGAGAAGGTTTTATAAAAAATAGATATGTTGGAAGAACTTTTATTCAGCCTGACCAGAGAATGAGAGAATTAAGTGTAAGATTAAAGCTTAATGTATTAAAAGAAAATGTTCAAGGCAAAAGAATAATTATGATTGATGATTCAATTGTTAGAGGAACAACAAGTGTTAAAATTGTGAAAATGCTTAAAGATGCTGGTGCAAAAGAAGTACATGTTAGAGTTGCTTCACCTCCAGTAACTGACCCTTGTTTCTTCGGTATTGATACTCCTGATAAAAATAAGTTAATAGCTGCAACTCATACAATTGAGGAAATTTGCGAAGGTATGGGTGCTGATTCATTGGGATATCTTAGCGTAGAAGGAATGCTTAAAGCTATAGATTTAGGGGATGAAAATGTCTGTACTGGTTGTTTTACAGGTGATTATCCTATGGAATTGCCCGAACTAGGTATGAAGTTTGAAGATTAATGGAGGATACTATGGATACTAAATTAACTTATAAAGATGCTGGTGTTGACACAAAAGAAGGAGAAAGAGCTGTTAATTTAATGAAACCGCATGTAAAGAAAACCTTCAATGAAAATGTTCTTACAGGCCTTGGTGGGTTTGGAAGCTTATTTAAACTTGATACTTCTAATATGGAAGAGCCTATATTGGTTTCAGGAACAGATGGAGTTGGAACAAAGTTAAAGCTTGCATTTCTAATGGATAAGCATGATACTGTGGGTATTGATTGCGTTGCAATGTGTGTAAATGATGTTCTTTGCCAAGGTGCTAAGCCTTTATTTTTCCTAGATTATATTGCAACAGGAAAAGTTAAAGCAGAAAAAGTAGCTGAAATAGTAAAGGGTATTGCAGAAGGTTGTTACCAAAGCGGAAGTGCTTTAGTAGGTGGTGAAACTGCTGAAATGCCAGATTTTTATCAAGATGGAGAATATGACATGGCTGGATTTTCAGTTGGTGTTGTAGATAAAAGTAAAATGATTACTGGTGCAAACATTGCAAAAGGAAACAAGGTTATTGGTATCGCCTCCAGTGGCATACATAGTAATGGATATTCTTTAGTAAGAAAAGTTTTCTTTGAAAAAATGCAGATGAAGGTTACAGAATATGTTGAAGAATTAGGTATGACTTTAGGAGAAGCTTTACTTACTCCTACTAAAATATATGCAAATGCCTGTAATGCAGCTCTAACCAAGCATAATGTAAATGGTATCATTCATATTACTGGTGGTGGATTCTTTGAAAATATTCCAAGAATTATACCTGAAGGTCTTGGTGTTAAAATTAACCTTGGAACATGGGAAGTCCCAGCTATCTTTTCTTATATAAAGAAATGTGGAAATATTGAAGAAAAAGACATGTTTTCAACTTATAACATGGGTGTTGGAATGATGATGATAGTAGATGAAAAGGATGCAGAAGCAGTAATACAAACTCTTAGACATGCTGGTGAAACTGCCGATATAATTGGTGAAATAGTTGAAGGCGAAGGAGTAGTTTTATGTTAAGGATTTCTGTGTTAGTATCTGGCGGAGGTACTAATTTACAGGCTGTAATCGATTCAATAGAGGCAGATAGAATTGAAAATGCTGAAATTGCATGTATTATTTCCAGTAACCCTAAAGCTTTTGCCTTAGAAAGAGGGAAAAAACATGGCATTAAAACTATGGTTATAGATAAAAAACATTATCCTGAAATGGCAGAAAGAACGGACCAGATTATTTCTATATTACAGGATGAAAAAACAGATTTAGTTGTACTAGCAGGTTATATGAGTGTACTTGAGCCAAAGCTAGTGAAAGCATATAAAGGAAGAATAATTAATATTCATCCATCACTTATTCCTAAGTATTGTGGTAAGGGCTTCTACGGACAGCATGTACACGAGGCGGTGATTGCTGCTGGTGAAAAGGAAAGTGGCGCTACTGTCCACTTTGTTGATGAAGGCGTAGATACAGGCCCAATAATATTGCAAAAAAAGGTTAAAGTTTTAGAAAATGATACTCCTGATGAATTAGGAGCACGAGTACTTAAAGTGGAGCATGAAATTTTAACCGAGGCTATAAATAAGGTTATTGAAAATTTATAAATAAGTTATTTTTATTGGCATATTTGGAGGATAGAAAATGAGAGCATTAATAAGCGTTTCTAATAAAACTGGTGTAGTAGGTTTTGCGAAAGCATTAGCTGAACTAGGGGTTGAAATCATATCGACAGGAGGTACTCATCAAAGACTTGCTGATAACGGTATAGATGTTGTGGGAATTTCTGATGTTACAGGTTTCCCAGAGTGTTTAGACGGGAGAGTTAAGACTCTTCATCCTGCTGTTCATGGAGGGATCCTAGCCATGAGAGACAAACCAGAGCATATGAAACAGCTTGAAGATTTAAAAATAGAAACAATTGATATTGTTGCTATCAACCTATATCCATTTAAAGAGACTATATTAAAGCCAGATGTTACCTTGGAAGATGCAATAGAAAATATTGATATTGGTGGTCCTACTATGCTTCGTTCAGCAGCTAAAAATCATAGAGATGTTGTTGTTATTTGTGATCCTGATGATTATGAGAAGGTTATTGAGGAACTTAAAGAAAATAAAACAGTTTCTAAAGATACTAAGTATAGATTAGCATTAAAGGTATTTCAACATACGGCAGCTTATGATGCAATGATATCAGATTACTTAAGAAAACAGATTGGAGAAGAACTTCCAGACAATCTTACTTTGACTTTTGAAAAGGTACAAGATTTAAGATATGGTGAAAATCCACATCAGAAAGGTTTTTATTATAAGGAAATACAAGCTCCAGTTGGTAGTTTAGTAAATGCAGTTCAGCTTCATGGAAAAGAGTTATCTTTCAATAATATTAATGATACTCAAGGAGCACTTGCTACACTTAAGGAATTTGATGAGCCAACAGTGGTTGCCTCTAAACATGCAAATCCTTGTGGTGTTGGTGTAGGTTTTGACCTTCTTTCAGCATACACAAAGGCTTATGAATGTGACCCTACTTCTATTTATGGAGGTATAGTTGCGGCTAACAGAACTATTGATGCAGCTACAGCAGAGGAAATGAGCAAAATTTTCCTTGAAATTATTATAGCTCCTGATTTTACTGAAGATGCTTTGGAAATATTGACTAAGAAGAAAAATGTTAGACTTCTTAAACTTGAAGGAATTGAAAATAAATTAGAAAAAGATATAGATATAAAGAAAGTTTCTGGAGGATTGCTTGTACAGGATACAGATGACATACTGTTCGACGAGTCAGAACTTAAGGTTGTAACCGATAGAATTCCTACAGCTAGTGAAATGGAAGATATGAAATTAGCTATGAAAGTAGTTAAACATATAAAGTCAAATGGAATTGTTATTGCTAAAGATAAAAAGACTATTGGCATAGGACCAGGACAGGTAAATAGAATCTGGGCGGTAGAAAACTGCATAAAACAGTCAAACTTCTCAATTCAAGATTCAGTTCTTGCTTCTGATGCTTTCTTCCCATTTGATGATTGCGTAACTGTTGCAGCAGAAGCTGGAGTGACTGCTATCATTCAGCCAGGAGGTTCAATTAGAGATGAAGACTCTATCAAGAAAGCTAATGAACTTGGCATTGCTATGGTATTCACTGGTGTTCGTCATTTCAAGCACTAGATTATTGAATAAAGACAGTTTTACTAGTATTTAGTTAGAACAGATTATGACTCAGTTTTATCTCAAATAAAACAAAAATATAAAGTGATAAAACAAATTACTTTTAACTGAACAAATAATATAAATTTATTGGAACACGCTAGAGCTTGTAGCTCTAATGAAAACATTTATCACTATTCTAAGAAAAAATTTGAGATAAAACAGAGGAATGAAGACGTCAATTTAAATGAAAATAATCATAGTATTAGTTTAGAAGAAAGGAGCAGTATGAAGATATTAATTGTAGGTGGCGGAGGCCGTGAACATGCTATAGCATGGAAGCTAGCTCAAAGCCCTAAGATTGATAAATTATATTGTGCACCTGGAAATGCAGGAATTGCAGCAGTTGCAGAGTGTGTTGATATAAAGGCAGAGGATATAGATGGAATTTGTAAGTTTGCTAAGAAAAAGGAGATTGACTTAGCAGTAATAGGGCCAGAAGTTCCTCTTGCAATGGGGATTGTTGATGAGCTTGAAAAGGTAGGAGTAAAAACTTTTGGGCCAAACAAGAAATGCTCTCAATTGGAAGCTAGTAAAGCTTTTACTAAAGCATTTTTGGCTAGACATGATATCCCAACAGCAGGGTATAAAGAATTTACAGATAAGGAAGAATTACTTAACTCTGTAGGCATCTATGGATATCCCATGGTTATAAAGGCTGATGGTCTTGCGGCAGGTAAAGGCGTTGTAATAGCTGAAACTGAGGAAGAAGCTATTAAAGCCATTGAAGAAATGATGGGGGATAAGGTCTTTGGCTCTGCTGGTGATAAAGTGGTAGTAGAAGAATATCTTACAGGTATTGAGGCGTCAATGCTGTGTTTTGTAGATGAACATACTATTGTTCCTATGGAATCTGCACAAGATTATAAGAGAATTTTTGACGGAGACAAGGGACCTAATACAGGTGGGATGGGAACGTATTCACCTAGCTTAGTTTTCAATAATGAACTTGAAGAACGAATTCGCACTGAAATACTGAATCCAACATTGGAAGGCTTTCAAAAAGATGGTTTGGATTTTAAGGGTGTGCTTTTCATAGGTCTTATGATTGGTGAAGATGGTCCAAAGGTAATTGAATTTAACAATAGGTTTGGTGATCCAGAAACTCAATCAGTATTGCTTAGACTTGAAACTGATTTATACGACATATTCAATGCAGTTGTTGACAATAAACTTTCTGATGTAAAATTTCAGTGGAGTGATAAAAAAGCAGTATGTGTAGTGCTTGCTTCAGGAGGTTATCCTGCTTCTTATGAAAAAGGCAAAGTTATTAATGGACTAGATACTGTTGATGATGACGTAATAGTTTTTCATGCGGGAACAAAAGAGCAAAATGGAAACATTGTGACTAGTGGTGGTAGAGTCTTAGGGGTTTCTGTTCTTGGTAATACTCATGAAGAAGCTAGAGCAAAGGCTTTTGGAAATGTTAAGAGAATTAGCTTTGATGGAATGCAGTATAGAAATGACATTGGATTAATCATAAAGAAATAATAAAAATGTAGACGATAATAACTTTAAAAAATAAAAAAATCGTAAATTAAGCTATATCAAAATAAATTATGGCATATTAAAAATGCTGAACTTATAAAGTTTCGGTGTTCCTCCTAGAATCGTATGTCCATGATTAGTATTTTGGTATGGCTTTTTTTATATAAAAAAAGTTTCATTTCACATTTCAGGTCGCTGAGACAACATTTGGTGCAGAAATAATTGAAATATGGTAAAAAAGTATATAATACAATTATAAAAAACTTATTAAGTATTAAGCATATAATATTAAAGGAAGTGAGATAAAAAATGGGATATAATTATCCGCCGTTAATCAATCATTACTTATCTATCATAGTGGTATATTCTAAATTAATAAGCATACAAACGGATTTGGTTATCTCACTACCTCTTATTGATATCCTAACTAATTGTGTAGTTTTATATTTATTGGGGTTGATATTAACATATTTGTGCTCTTATGCTTATAAAATATTTATTTTAAAAATTAAATAATAAAAGAAGTATATAGGTGATAGTGATTTTAATGATTTAAATTGGAAACTATGATAGAATGATAAAAATCAGCATATAATATATTGAAATAAGCGGAGGATATGACGTTATGATTATAGGAACAATGATGTTAGAGCTACATGCACCGTGGGTACATTCTCTAAAAGAAAAACGTATGGTTGTCAAAAGCATATGTGCAAAGGCAAGTAATAAATTTAATATTTCAATAGCAGAAGTTGATAAGCAGGATTTACATCAAGCCATTGTAATAGGGTTAGCTTGCGTTACCGACGAAACAGCACATGCCGATAGTATTTTAAATAATGTGCTTAATTTTATTGAGGATAATACTGAAGCAGAAGTGGTTTCTGTTGAACGCGAAATTTTATAATAGAGTTATACATTTTTTACAGCTTTATAACCAAGACCTCTTACTGTTTCTATGGTGAATTCGGGATAGAGGTCAAACCTTTTTCTAAGTCGGTTTATATGTACATTAACTGTATAATCTGTTGATTCAGATTCCATTCCCCAAATCTCATCCATAAGCTGAATACGAGTAAATATTTTATTTGGATAAGCTAATAATTTATATAGTAAGTAAAATTCTTTTTGAGGTAGTGTTTGTATTTCGCTGCCTCGGGATACCGTTAAGGCATCATAATCTAATACAACATCACCTATAATAAGTTTGTGATCATTTACAATTTGAGCTCTACGAAGTAGGGCTTTTATTCGTAAAAGCATTTCTTCTTCATCTACAGGTTTAGTCATATAATCATCAGTTCCTACTATAAACCCTTTCTTTTTATCTGCCGGCATTTGTTTTGCAGTAACCATTAAAATAGGAAGTTCATATCCTGCAGATCTAAGTTCTTCAGTAAGTTCGTAGCCATCCATATTTGGCATCATTATATCTACAATTAATAAATCCACATGTTCTGTATCTAATATTTCTAAAGCTTCAAGTCCATCAGAGGCAGTAAAAGTCAGATAACCATTAGTGGATAGAACTGCTTTCATTAATTTTCTTGAGTTTTTATCATCTTCTACTATTAAAATTCGAAACATTATATTACCTCCAAGCTCATTATTATTTTACAATAAAAGTGTTAGATTACAAACATATATTATTAGAATATTTGTTTATTATCATAGAACTATAAGATAAATTGAAGATAAACTTTTGGTAAAATTTATCTTTAGTTAATATTACTTTTATACAATATTAATATTAAAAGTAATTTAGTGGGCAATGTTTTTGCTCCTTTATCTAAAAATCCAAAAAATTAAAAGGAGACAGTTTAAATGAAGAAAAAATATATTATGTGGATTTTATCAATATGTATGGTGGCAACTATGTCAACAACTGTGATAACTTTTGCGGAAACAGATAATAGTACAACAATTGAGAACACTCAGGCAGTGATAAAACTAGAAAAGATAAATTTGTCTTTAGATGCAGCATATAAACAACTTGAGAATAGTAAGACTATGGAGGTTATTCGATTAAAAAAACAGAGTGATCAAAGTGTAGCAAGGGGATATAGTGAAATGTCAAGCAGTTATAAAAAGTTGGAAAAGTCCGATATGATTATTTCAGGATATGATTCTTCAAATAAAAAAGTAGCTCAGAAAAGAAGAGACTTTGCAAATTTAATGATTGACTTAAATAATGAAGCCAGAATAAATGCAATGAAACAAGAAGCTTTCCAAAAATATTATACTATAACAAATACAGAGACCCAGGTAGAAATTGCAAAAGAAAGTTTAGAATTAAAGAAGAGCCTGTTAGAAACAACAAAAAGGAAATATCAAGTTGGAGCAGCATCAAAAAGTGAAGTAGATATTGCTGAAAAGGATTTAGAAAATGCAGAAAATAAACTTGAAGCAAGTGAAAACAGCTTGGAACAATTACGATTAAATTTTAACTCTTATTTAGGATATGATATATCTCAGGAGATTATTTTAACTGATCAAATTCAAGAAGTTGAATTACCAGAAACTAGCTTGACAGAAGCTGTTGCTTCAGCTTTAAAAAATAGAAATGAAATAAAAGAAGCTGCTTACAATGTTGAAATGTCACAGCTAAACTTTAATAGCTATAAAGCTTATCCAAGTAATTCATCCAAATACATAAGTGCTAAAACACAACTTCTAAATGCAGAGATTATGAATCAGAATAAGCCAACTGACATTGAACTTGATGTAAGAAACAAATATGATTCTATGAACGACGCATATAACTCTGTGCAGATAGGAAAGAAAACTCTTAAAAGCGCAGAAGATACATTAAATACTATAAACAGAAAGTATAAACTTGGAATGGTAACTATGTCTGATGTACAACAGGCACAGATTACTTTAAATAATGCTAAGTTAAGTCAGGCAAATGCCTTGCTTACATATAACCTGGCAGTGGAAACTTATAATCTGTCTATGGGAGTGGGAACTACAGCAGCAAATTTATAGATGATAAAATAAAAAACTGTAAACTAAGAATTTTTTTCTTAGTTTACAGTTTTTTTATATCTAAATGACTATCATTTTTTCTTTTAGGCAGGAAGTTTCACAATAAAAGCTGTTCCGACACCTTCTTCACTATCTATTGTTATTTCTCCTTCATGCAGTTTAACAATTTTATTGACAATAGATAGGCCTAAACCATTGCCTTCTGTTGAATGGGATTTGTCACACTGATAAAACTTATCAAAAATATGTTTTTGATTTTCTTCGCTCATGCCATAACCATTATCCATAATCTTAAAAATAATATATTCATCATAATGTTTAAGCTTAATTTTAACTTTACTATTATTTGAGGAAAATTTAATGGCGTTATCAATAAGATTAATCCACACCTGATTGAAAAGATCTTCGTTACCAAGGTATAAAATATCATCTAAATCTATAATCATTTCTAAATTTTTATCTGACCATTTTGATTCAAGTATTAACACACTTCTGCGAATCTGCTCGGATAAATCAAATTCAGTTTTAGAGGGAATAATGTTGAGATTTTCTATAGTTGTAAGTGTTAATACATTAGTTGCAAGTTCCGTTAATCTATTTGTCTCGCTAATAATGATATCTAAATATTCATTGCGTTCTTCCTCTGATAAATCAGGTCTTTTTAGCATTTTAGCAAAACCACGAAGTGATACAATAGGGGTTTTAAATTCATGTGAAAAATTATTTACAAAGTCAGAACGTAGCATTTCAAGGCTGCCAAGTTCTTCTGTCATACGATTAAAACTCTTTGCAAAACCATTAAACTCGTTAATGGAAGATACAGGTAGGCGGACGCTAAAATCACCATCGGCTACTTTGTTACAGGCAGTCACAACTCTGCGAATGGGTTTTAAAGGTATTCGGCTTACAATAGCTGTTAATGTGGTTCCCACCATAGTACTGCCAATAATCAGAACAATTATTGGGCCAATAATGGTAGGCTCAGTAATTTCATGTAAAAAATTATGCTTGAACATTAGAAAAATAGTAATACCCACAATGCTCATCGTTAAGAATAAAATGATAAAAACAAGCAGAGATAGCATTACAGCTAAGGCTTTTTTTCCTATACCGTACAAAAAATTTGTCTTTAGTCTTATCCAGAAGTTTGATTTCACTCAATAAACCCTCCTTTATTGCCTTTATCTTTAGAATAAGATTATTTTATCATAGCTTCATTAAACGAATATAAACAAATTTAAGGAAATAAAAATTAATTTTTAAAATTTACCATTTTGTTTATATTGAGTTTCTATTTGTACTTTATTGTTGTTCACATAGATAATAGATATAAAAAAATAGAAAGTAATGAATGAAGGGAGTATATATGAAAGTCGATTTAAAAGGCAATTTAAAAGGCAAGATGAAAATAATAATTATTGTAGCAGTGATAATTGTGCTTACCATAGCAATTGTGCCTAGAATGCTTGACGCAAGACAGTCAACATATGCAGAAACTACACCTCCAACAGTGGAGGTTGTGAACCCTAAAATGGGTAATATAGAACTAATAAGTTCACTTATAGGAACAGTGGAACCTTCCGAGTTGGAAGAGATTTATTCTGAGATATCAGGACAAGTAACTAGTGTAAAGGTTAAAGCAGGGCAGACTGTATCAGCAGGGCAGGTAATATGCACTATTGAGAATAAAAAGCTAGAAACAGCAAAAATCAATATGCAGTCACAGCAGATAACTTTATCGGATGCAAAGACTACAATGGAACGAGCTGAATTACTTTATGACAGTGGAGATATTTCTACTCAAAGCTATGAAGATGCTAAAAATGCATTATCAAAGGCTCAGTTGGCTTATGTGTCAGCAGTTAATGATTATAATAACCAATCAAGTTACAGTACTGTAACTGCATCAACTAGTGGCTTTGTTGAAGCATGTGATGTGGAGGTTTACGATAATGTAAGTCCCCAGACAAAACTTTGTGTTGTATCTGGTGGCAGTGAAAAAGTTGTATCTTTTGATGCTACAGAAAGAATTATAAAGAAGATGCAGATAGGAGATAAACTGGTATTGGAAAAAGGCGGTACTAAATACGAAGGGACAATTAGTGAGGTTAGTACAATGGTAGATCAGACTTCTGGTTTGTTTAAGGTAAAAGCAACTCTTGACCCTAAAACTGCCTTAGCGACGGGTACATCTGCAAAAGTTTATGTGACTTCAGATAAGTCTGAAAATGTAATGACTATACCTGCCAGTTGTGTCTATTATGAAAATGGTAAGGCTTTAGTATATACATATGAGAAGGGAAAAGCTCACAAAATATTTGTTGGAGTTGGCATATCTGATAAGGAAAATATAGAAGTTATTTCAGGATTGACTATTTCTGATCAGGTTATATCAACATGGACGTCAGAACTTTATGAGGGGGCATCTGTAAATGGGGTTAACTAAATTTATATTGAGAAAACCTATAACAGCAGTTTTATGTGTACTTTGTCTGTTGGTATTTGGATTATCTTCAGTGTCTGATAGTACATTGGAACAGCTCCCTGAAATAAATATGCCTATAATGATTGTAAGCACAATTTATGCAGGCGCAAGCCCTGAAGATATAGATGAACTTGTGAGTCAACCAATTGAGGATGCTGTGGAAACCTTAAGCGGATTGGATAGTGTTACATCTTATTCAAATGAAAACAGTTCTTTAGTAATGATTCAATATGAGTATGGTACAGACATGGATAAAGCTTATATGGATTTGAAGAAGAAAATAGACGGAGTGACAGGAGACTTGCCAGATGATGTAAATACACCAAATATCATGGAAATAAACATGAGTGATACGGCAGTTGTGACTATGTCAATAAGTAATAAAGTGCAGACAAATCTTTATAATTATGTCGATAAAACTATTGTGCCTGAATTTGAAAAAATCAGTTCTGTTGCAAGTGCTGATGTTTCTGGGGGGCGGGCATCTTATATAAAAGTTGAGATTAATTCAGAAAAGCTAAATCAATATGGGATTAAAATGAGTGATGTCTCTCAGGCAATTGCTAGTGGTGATTTCTCATATCCTGCAGGCAGTACTAAGACTGGAGATATGGAGTATTCTGTTACTACTGGAGCAGACTATGATGACATGGAAAGTCTAAAGGATATACCTATAACGGTACCGAATGGAAGTGTTGTTCAGCTGCAGGATGTTGCTACAATATATGAAGCCCTGGAAGATCAAAGCAGTATAAGTAGATATAATGGGGAAGATACAATATCTGTGGCAATAAAGAAACAGCAGAGTAGTAGTGCTGTAGACGTTTCTAATGATGTAATGGAAGTAGTTGAGCAACTTAAGAATGCGGATGAAAATCTGGATATTGTAATAGTAAGTGATACAAAAGATGATATTATGAGCTCGCTGACTTCAGTAGCCCAGACTTTAATACTGGCAGTTATAATTTCTATGGCAATTATATATCTTTTCTTTGGAGATATAAAAGCTTCACTGATAGTAGGAAGCTCTATTCCAGTATCCATATTTGTTGCTTTGATTATGATGAATCGTTTAGGATTTTCATTAAATGTTATAACTATGGGCGCGTTAGTTCTCGGTGTAGGTATGATGGTTGATAACTCCATAGTAGTTTTGGAAAGCTGTTTTAGAGCCATAAACTCAATACCAGATGAAGAGTATGATTCGGAATATATAGAAGCTGCAAATAGAGGCAGTCTGCTAAGCAGAAGTTATAAATCGGCGGCTATTGAGGGGACGAAAACTGTAGTTATGTCTATTTTGGGGTCTACAGCTACAACCTGTGTAGTATTTTTACCTCTAGCATTTTTAGCAGGTATGACGGGTCAGATGTTTAAACCTTTAGGCTTTACTATCGTCTTTTGTATGATAGCCTCATTTATATCCGCCATTACGATAGTACCTCTTTGCTACTATATGTATAGACCACAGGAAAGAACAAAAGCTCCAGCACAAAGACCAATAAGAATTTTACAGACAAAATACCGTAAGATGATGAGAGTAATTCTACCTAAGCGTAAAACGGTATTAGTTACATCCATAGCATTATTGGTCATTGCTTTTATTTTGGCTTCACAGCTAGGAATGGAACTTATGTCTAGTGTTGACGATGGTACTATTTCTGCAACCATAGAAACAAGACCAGGGTTGAGTATAGAAAAAGTCGATGATACATTAAGACAAGTGGAGAAAGTAGTTTCTAAGGATAAGAATGTTGAATCTTATATGATTACTTATGGTGGAAGTGGTCTTTCTTTAGACGGAGGGGCGAAAGCTACACTAACAGCATATTTAAAGGATAAGGTAAAGGATCCAGAAACTTTAATGAATTCATGGGAACCTTCTATGAATTCATTAAAAAATTGTAATATCACTTTAGATGTGGGGTCGAACATGTCTTCAATGCAGATGGGAGACGGGTATGAATTGATTCTAAAAAGCACTCAATATGATGAGTTAAAACAGACCTCTGACCAAATTGTAAAAGAACTTATGAAAAGGCCAGAAGTAACTAAAGTTCATTCAAGCCTGGAAAATGCTGCTCCCATAGTAAAAATATCTGTTGATTCTGTGAAAGCAAAGGCAGAAGGGCTGACACCTGTTCAGATAGGGCAGACTGTAAATAATATGCTGAGTGGTGTAAAAGCTACTACGATGAAAGTAAAGGGTGACGATATAGACGTTAAAGTCGAATTTGAAGATGGTGAATACGAGACTATTGATCAGGTTCAGGGGATTGTTATTTCAGATGGAAGAGGAGGAGCTGTGGCCTTATCAGATGTAGCAGATATTCATTATCAGGACAGTCCTAATTCTATTGCAAGAGAGGATAAGCAATATAAAGTTACTATAAATGCCGATTATACGGATAAATCTGATAAAAATACAGCAATGACGTTAGAGAAAGAAGTAGTTCAGCAATACATGAAGGGGACCGTTTCTACAGGAATAAATTCAATAAATAAGTCGATGAATAAAGAATTTGCGTCTTTGGGAAAAGCTATCTTAACTGCTATATTCCTAATCTTTGTAGTAATGGCGGCCCAATTTGAATCTCCAAGATTTTCCTTTATGGTTATGACTACTATACCATTTGCCTTAATAGGATCGTTTTTATTATTATTCTTGTGTAATCAGCCAATAAGTATGACCTCTCTCTTAGGATTTCTTATGCTGGTGGGAACAGTAGTAAACAATGGTATATTATACGTGGATACAGTTAATCAATATAGAATGGAGATGCCTCTTGAAAAGGCTCTTGTAGAGGCAGGAGTAACTCGTATGAGACCAATATTTATGACAACTCTGACTACCATAGTATCAATGATGCCAATGGCTATGGCAATTGGTGATGGAGGAAAAACTATGCAGGGTCTTGCTCTTGTAAATGTAGGGGGATTAATTGCATCTACCATATTAGCTTTAATTATGCTTCCTGTGTATTACTCAATAATGAATAGAAGAAAAGCAAGAAGACAGGATATTTTGCGTGAGCAGGATATAGCTATAAGCATAAAGGGGTAATTATATATATAATAAAAAACTGCTAGGATAACCTAGCAGTTTTTTAGATATTCGATTTCTTGACGTGTAAGTTTGCGATAATGGCCTACCATAAGTCTGCCTAAATATAGTTGTCCAATTGCAACTCTTTCTAGTTCTTGAACTTTGTTTCCTACAGCAGCAAACATCTTTCTAACTTGACGATTTTTACCTTCATAAATTTGAATTTCAACAATAGCAGAACGTTCAGTTTGTTTTATAACTTTTACATTTGCTTTTGAAGTAACAAAACCTCCAATGTCAACACCATTTCTAAGCTTAGCGATTTTTTCGTTAGAAAGAACGCCAGAAACTCTAGCACGATAAGTCTTATATATATGGTGCTTAGGGTGAGTTAGTTTATAAGCTAAATCTCCATCATTTGTCATAAGCAGCATTCCAGAAGTATTGTAATCAAGTCTTCCTATAGCAAAAAGTCTAGCATCTACATCAGTTACTAAATCCTGTACTGTAAGACGGCCCTTTTCATCACTTGAAGAAGTGATATATCCAAGTGGCTTATTTAACATAACGTATACTGGTTTTTGCTTTATACTGTCTATTCTGTTGCCGTTTACCTCAACGACATCGCCTTCTTTGACATCATAGCCTAGTTCTTTTACTACTAGACCATTAACTTTAACATTTCCGTTAGCAGTAAGCTCATCGGCCTTACGCCTGCTGGCAAGCCCTGCTTGTGCAATATATTTGTTCAATCTCATGATATAAATTCTCCTACATATTAGTATGGGGGTAGTATATCAAAAAAATACATAAAAGTCCAGTTAGCTGATGACGGGACTATCTGGACTTTTACATAGATTTATAGAGAAAAATGTTAGTGATAAAATCCCATATATATAGGTTTTTGTATATTGTTTGGGTTTTGACTACAACCGTTTATTCTATATAAATTATAAGTACTAATTTGAGATTTAGAAGCTTTTTTACTTACGATTTTCTCTTTTAAATTTTTTGTTTTAAGAACTGACATAAAGATTTCCTCCTAACTTAAAGCACGTTATATTTTAATTTAATCATTAAATTACTTTTAAAGTTTATTACGTTATTATAGTAAAGCAATAAACTAAAAAAGTCAATAGATATTTATAATTTTTTAAAAACTTATGAAAAATGCAAAATAAGTAAATGTATGTTATAATTCTATATAATAACCTTGATTGGAGGCTTTTTTGAAATGATGAAGCAATTGCAAAAAAAGATAATTATACTTGCTTTGTTTGCTGGTGAAATAATGATGAAAAGTGGAGCAGAAATATATAGGGTAGAGGACACTATTACACGAATTTGCAGAGCTTGTAAAGTTCCCTATGTAGAAGTGTTTGCAACTCCTACAGGGATTTTTTTATCTCTGGATAGAGGAGAAGACGATGGAGAAATGCCTACTTTTATAAAAAGAATAAAAGGAACTGGTACAGATTTGCAAAAAATATCACAAACCAATCAGTTCTCTAGAGATTTTGTAAATACAGATTTGTCTATAGACGAAGGCATGGAGATTTTAAAACAAATCTCTTTAGGAAGGCCATATCATATTTGGATAAGACTTTTGGGAGCAGCCTTGACTTGTTCTTTTTTTTGCCTATTATTTAAAGGTACAGTTCAGGATTTTCTATGTGCTTTTGTAATAGGAGCTGTTAGTTACCTATTGTCTGTAGGTTTTGAGGAAATAGAAACGAATTATTTTATTAAAGGATTTTGCTGTACAGCTTTTGCTGCATTTTTGGCATTGCTTTGTACGTTAACAGGTATAGGAGATAGTTCAGTACCGATTACGATTGGAGCCTTGATGCTATTTGTTCCAGGAGTAGCAATAACTAATGCCATTAGAGACTTTCTTGCAGGAGATATGCTATCTGGATTAGCCAAAACAGTAGAAGCATTTTTTGTTGCGATCTCACTGGCTACTGGAGCAGGTGTTATTTTAAGACTTTGGGTGTTTTTTGGAGGGAATATTATATGACATATGCTTTTCAATTTTTATATGGATTTTTGGCAACAATCGGATTTTCCATCTTGTTTCATGTTCCAAAGAGACACATTTTCTTGGCAAGTATAATTGGTGCAATAGGTTGGGTGATTTTTGCCTATTGCCGTAATGAATATGGAAGTGCTTTGCTAGGATGCTTTTTGGCATCTTGCATGGTTGGACTCCTTGCGGATATTTTTTCAAGGGTTTATAAAGAAACTGCCACTGTTTATATAATTCCTGGGATAATACCATTAGTACCAGGAGCTGGTATGTATTATACCACCTTATACCTAATAAATGGTGAACTTCAAAAGGCAGCAACTACTGGGACAGAAACTCTTCTTATGGCAGGCAGCATTTCAGTAGGATTATTAGTTATAGGTTCTTTTTTTAGGATGCATTATACTTTAAAAGGTAAATTTAAAAAAATAATAAAAAAAGCATAGATATTTTATAGTATAATATAATTTTATCTTCAACTTTGGGGGCGATTTTAAATGAAAAAGATTTTAGCTGTTGATGACAGCCAATTTAATTTAATGGTAGTAAAAAATTCACTAGATAGAGCTTATGATGTTACTACAAAGCTAAATGGAAAAGAAGGGATTAAGTTTGCTAAAAATAATCCAGTAGATTTAATTTTACTTGATATAGAGATGCCTGATTTAAGCGGTATAGAGACTATAAAAATATTAAAAAAAGATCCTAGACTTGCAAAGATTCCTATTATATTTTTAACTGGTCTATCAGATCATGAAGTAGAAAAAACTTGTTTAAATTTAGGAGCAAGGGATTTTATAACAAAACCTTTTAATGAACCTGTTATGCTACAAAGAATAAAGATGGTTTTAGAACTAGAAGAATTGAAACAAAATCTTGAGAGGCAAGTTAAAGCCAAAACAGAAGAACTTGAAAGATTAACAGCGCAGATAATTACTACTTTTGCGAATAGTGTAGATACTACAACAGGTTTGTGGAGTAGAATGTATATAAGAGAGAAGGTTGATTCTGAAATTAGGCAGTTTTTGTTAACTGGGGCTTTAGCTGTAATTAATATTGATAATTTTAGACTTATAAATGAAGCTCTTAACTATAAGAAAGGTGACGACTGCCTAAAGATTGTTGGTGAGGCAATTAAAAATGTTGCCGAAGACTCAGAGATTGCAGCAAGATCTTATTCAGACGAATTTTTAATTTACTTCCCTACTGTGATTACTAAAGAGGAAGCAAAAACAAAGGTTAAAAAGATTTTTAAAGAAGCAGTAATAATGCTAGAAAACAATAGATTTCATGGTATAACTTTGTCAGCTGGAATTGCTATGACAATTGAAGCAGGTGAAGGATTTGATTCATTATATTATAAAGCAGAAAAGGTTTTACACAATGTTAAGCTAAATGGCAAAAATAATATAGGCATTTATAGTCAGAGGGAAGAATCATATGAAAAATAGAAATATTGTAGAAACATCTTTATCTAAAGCAGTTAAAATTGGACAAGTAGAAAGCAAAAATAGATTTTGTATTCAGCCTATGGAATGTGGAGATTCTGATTTCAAAGGAAGGTTTACAGAGGACACCTTGAGAAGATATCAGAACCTATTTTATGGTGGGGCTGGTATGATTGTTATGGAATCAGTTACACTACAATATAAAAGTAGAGCAAGAGAAAATCAATTACTTTTGGACTTAACTGACTATGAGAATAGAAAAATGTGGGAAAGCTTTGTCAAAGATATAAAGTTAAAATATCCAAAAACTATTTTAATTGTTCAGCTTAATCATTCAGGAGAATTGTCAGAAACTGAATTTTCACAGAGAGTGTCTGTTAAACCTATGGAACCCTTCGGAGGGCAGTTAATAAACTCAGATTATATAGATAATGCTTTAAACCAATTCGTCGAGGCTTCTAGATTCTTTTATGAAATAGGCTGTGATGGTGTTGATTTGAAATTTTGTCAGGGCTATTTAGGCTCACAACTTTTAAGACCTTACAATGATAGAATTTGGAAATACGGTGGAACCTGGGAGAATCGTAGCAGGTTTGCCTTTGACATGTGCGAAAAGGTTAGAAAAGCTGTTAATAATCCTAAATTTTTAGTAGGTGCAAAGGTATCGGTATTTGAAGATATCGTAGGTGGACAAGGTCATGTTAATGCAGAAAGTAAAAAACTGAACCTTGACGAGACTTTTGATTTATGCAAAGGATTAGAAGCAAGAGGGGCTAACTTTTTTATAGAGACATTAGGAAATGCAGGATTGAGTTGGAATTTATTATGTCCCAATAGAGAAAATAGCGACAATGTATATAAACATATAGTAATGGCTAAAGCATTAAAGTCGATTTTAAAACCAGAAACTATTGTTATTGGAAGTGGATTATCGTTGTTGGCGGATGGAAGGGCCAATGAAAAATATGGATTGACTTCAAAACAAAATAGTTTGTTACATTGGGGTAATTTTTGTATAGACAAGGGATATTTTGATATGATCGCGTTAGGAAGACAATCTATAGCGGATCCTTTTCTACCTAGAAAATATGTAGAAGGGTTGGAGAAAAATATAAAATGGTGTTTATGTTGTGGTGGATGTACGAAATTATTGACACAACAAAAACATACAGGGTGCACTGTTTACAATAAATATTATGCTGACATGATAAAAAACCATTAAAACATTTTTTCGATTTGTATAAGGACTTCTGTGACAAAATAATCTTCTTTCGGTGTTGTCCAATAGTCTACAAGAAAACGCTCAAAAGATTCCTCATTACACTTATAGTTATTTTTAGATGCCCAATCGAAAATCTTGTTATAGGTATCATCAATATTGTCATGGGAACCTAAGTGGTAGCAAGAGGCAAAAACTTCTCCGCCAAAGCTTTTAACTCGATCTTCAACCTTTACCTTTAAGACAGGCTGTTGCATAAAAACAACGTTAGTTTTTTGCTTAGATAGTTTTTGCTTGTATGATGGAAAGTTCAATATTATTACACCAGTAGCTTCATTTCCAATAGACTCCATATAGTTGGTAAAGTCTATGTTTATAATGGCTTCTTTATAGTTATAATTAAAATTTTGTTCTAAAAAACACAAGCTTGATGGCTCTAAATATTTCACAGAAACTTCGCGAACATCATTTTTTCTTATTAGTTCAGCTTCAGCTATTAGTTTTAGCCAACCTTCTATTGCAGTATATTTTTTGTATATACTTGTATTTATCTCTTGGAACCTATCAAATTTTTCTTTGAAGATTTTTTCATGAACCGTAAAAGAATTTACATCCACCAACGTTTTTATCTCTTCTAATGAAAATCCAATTTGTTTATAATATTTTATAACTGGAATATACGTTAGTGTTTCTTTACTATAGAATCTATAATTATTTTCTCCAAGCTTGTCTGGACAAATAAGACCGATTTTATCATAAAAACGCAATGTATTTGTAGGGATATTGCAGATTTTACTAACTTGTCCTACAGAATAATACTTTTTTGTGTCTTTCATATTGCTTCCTTTAAAATGTTATATATAGTTTATTAGTAATTATAACATATAGAAAATAAACAACATAGTAGATATTTTTACAAAAAATTAAAAGCACACTATGCTAGGTCGACTACATAGCGTGCTTTTAACTTGAACGAAGTTTTTGGATAGTTGTATCATTGAATTTAGTATACCCCTTTCCCTATAGTTTAAAGTCAAGAGGATTTTATAAATTATTATAAAAAAATAATAAGATAGAATATAAAGGGAAAACGTCGTTTTTAAAGGAAAAATGTTGTAAATGAACTTTGTAAGGCTTTAATATTACAATAAATGTTAAATATTTTTATAATTTTCAAGAAATGGTCAATTTTTAAACCTTCCCCTAGGACTAATGTTTGAAAGAAAGTGAAAAATTACTACAAATATTAGATTTATTCATTTGAATAAGATATAATAAAACAGATTTATATGATTAAATACAATAAACGACACTATTTGGAGGAAAAATATAAATGCAGAAATTAGATTTAGCAACACTTGAAAAGAAGTTATGGGATTGTGCTGATATACTTAGAGGAACTCTTATTTCAACACAATACATGGAATATATATTTGGTATGTTGTTCTTAAAAAGAATCAATGACCAATTTAATTTTGAAAGAGAAGAAAAAAGAGCTCAATTTGCAAAACTTCCTGAAGAGGTGGTTGCTGGGCTTCTTGAGGAACCTAAAGCTTATAAAACCTTTTTTATTCCTGAACAAGCAAGGTGGGATAATTTTAAGAATCTTAACTTAAACATAGGACCTGAACTTGATAAGGCTTTCAAAGCAATAGAGGATGTGCCGAGAAATGCAGAACTTGTTGGTGTACTTACAACAGCCAATTATAATGACAAGGAAAGAGTACCAGATGGAAAGTTGAATCAACTTATTCAAATATTTGATTCTATGGTTTTATCAAATGATGGGTTAGCATCTCCAGATATACTGGGAGATGCCTATATGTATCTTATCAAAAAATTTGCAAATGATGGAGGTGCTAAAGGTGGAGAATTCTATACTCCTTCCGAAATCAAGGATGTTATGGCAAAACTACTAAAACCACAAGAAGGCATGAGCATATATGATCCATGTGCTGGCTCTGGTGGTTTTTTAATTAGTGCAATTGAATATATAAAAGAAAATAAGCAAAACCATAGGAATCTTCAATTGTATGGACAAGAAATAAATCTTACTACTTGGGCAATAGCTAAACTAAATATGTTACTTCATGATGTATCAGGTGCAACTATATGGAAAGGTGATACAATTAGAGAACCTAAAAATACAGAAGGATCTACTCTTAAAACTTTTGATATGGTACTTTCAAACCCTCCATTTTCACTTAAAAACTGGGGTAAAGAAGCTGCAGAAAAAAATGATTATAATAGATTTAATTATGGTGTATCTCCAGCTAGTTATGGTGACTTGGCTTTTGTTCAACATATGTTGTCCTCCTTAAATTCAAAGGGCATTATGGCAACTGTTGTTCCACATGGAATACTTTTTAGAGGAGGAGCAGAAGGAAAAATCAGAAAAGGCTTGCTTGAAGATGATTTGTTTGAAGCTGTTATTGGATTTCCGCAAAACTTGTTTTATGGAGCCTCTATACCAGCATCTGTAATTATTTTAAATAAGCATAAGTCAAAAAATAAAAAAGGCAAAGTGTTGTTTATAGAGGCATCACAAGGTTTTATTAAAGATGGAAATAAAAATAAATTAAGACCAGAAGATATAGCTCATATTGTTAAAGCATATGAAAACTTTGAAGATGAAGAAAAGTTTGCAAAACTAGCAACATTAGAAGAAATAAAGAAAAACGACTACAATCTAAATATTACAAGATATGTTGATACCTCAGAAGAAGAGGAAGAAATAGATATAGAAGAAGTAATAGGTAGAATTTCTAAAAGAGAACAAGAATTAGCAGACTCAAAAGAAAAAATCAATACATTCCTAGAGCAACTTGGATTCAATAGACTGTAGGAGGGGAATGACATGACAAAAGTAAGAGAAGGTTATAAAGAGACAGAGATAGGGGTAATACCTGAGGATTGGGATGTAGTTACTGTAAATGATATTGCGGATAAAAAGGATAAACGGTCGCTTACGGGAGGTCCTTTTGGGTCGGATTTAAAATCAAATTATTATACATCAGAAGGTATAAGGATAATACAATTACAAAATATTGGAGAAGGTAAATTTGATAATGATTCTAAAATTTATACTTCAAAACAAAAAGCGGATGAACTTTTTAATTGTAATATATTTCCAAATGAAATATTAATAGCTAAGATGGCGGATCCTGTTGCTAGAGCGTGTAAAGTGCCGGAATTTTGCCAAAGGTATTTAATGTGTTCAGATGGGATACGATTAAAAGTTGATGAGAAGGACAATAGTGTTGATTATTGCATGTATGCAATAAATTCTAGTTATTTTAGAAAAAAAGCAATAGAAAACAGTACTGGAACGACTAGATTGAGAATTGGATTGAGTGCATTAAAAAAACTAAAAGTGGCTAAGCCTACATTACATGAACAACAACGCATTGCAGAAATCCTTTCAAATACTGACGAACACATCGAAAAGTTGGACAAGACTATTGAAGATTATCAGCTTTTAAAAAAAGGTATGATGAGAAAGCTTTTAACAGAAGGTATTGGTAATACGGAGTTTAAAGAAACAAAGATTGGGAGAATACCGAAAGATTGGGAAGTTAAAGAATTAAAAGCCATATCAAAATTTATTAAAGATGGAAGCCATGCATCGCATAAGGATGTTGAGGATGGAATTCCATTACTAAGTGCAAAAGATATCATAAATAATAAAATACAAATTCCAAATGATTGTAGAAGAATTTCACAGGAAGATTATAATAAAATTCATAAGAATTATGAATTGGGAATAGGTGATATACTATTAACAATAGTAGGTACTATTGGAAGGATAGCTGTAGTGGATAGAAATAAAGAAAAATTTACATTTCAAAGAAGCGTAGCTATAATTAGACCAAATGTGGACATAGAAGCAAATTATTTGATGCAGTTTTTTAATGGGGATTTATTTCAAAAACAATTAAAAAACTCTGTTAATGCGTCTGCACAGGGTGGAATTTATTTAAAAGTGCTTAATGGTCTTAGAATAGTAATACCTCCAATATCTGAACAAAAACAAATTGCTGCTATATTATCTGAATTAGACAATAAAATTGAAACATATCAAAAACAACGTGAGGATCTTATTCAATTAAAGAAAGGTTTGATGCAGAAGCTTTTGACTGGGGAGATTCGGGTTAATTAGATTTAGAAGAGGGACAATATATATTTGAAATCATATGGAAGTTTCAAGAAGAAATTGTTATACTTGATATAGTATTAATTAAACAATGGGGGAAGGGTATGTCAGTTATAAAAGAATTAATTTCTTCGAAAGCTAATGGACTAAAAATCAAGCTTTTTGAATATAACATAGATGATGAAGAAAGCTATAAGAAAATTAAGGATTATTTAATCAATAAAGTAAGAAAATCCAAAGTACATAATACATTAGAATATGATTTGACATATTATGGTTCAGCTAACTTAAATCCTGAATTTGTGAAGAAGTTCAATGAGCGGGTAGCTGAAATTAATATACCCCAAAAGGTAAAAAAAATACCGCAGTTTGATGTGCGCAGAGAGAGAGTAACAGAATGGATGGCACAACTTGTTTTAGAAAACAAGTATGGGTGTAAATTTTATGAAGAAGCTGATAAAAGGATGAATATTGAAACGGTTGATATAGACAAACATACGTCAGGTATTGATGTACCTGGGATAATGTTTGAAAATGATATAGTTAAATTTGTAGTTTGTGAAGTAAAAGCCTCTGAAGACGCAAAAATTCCTTGTAGCTCCTCTAATGCATTGATGAATGATATACAGAAGTCTATAGATAACAATGAAAATAGAGTAAGCAGAGAGATATTACAGTATATGCATGGCATAAGAAACGTTAGGATGGCAGATGATGAGATAACAAAGATACTAGAATTTTTAGCTAAATTAGTAGCAGATAGCCAAGAAAATTCAATTAAAAATATTATGTTTTTTCCAGTTTTAATACGAAAAAATGATGAAATTATAAATAATAATAACATTGATGATTATAAGAATTTTAATGTTCAAGGAATAGATAACGAAAATATAGAAAATATCATTTGTGTTCTAAATAGCTCAATTAATAATTTTAGTAATGATATATATAAAGAGGCGATTGGTGATGAATAACCTACAATCTTTAATGGGTAAAATAAAATCAATATTTGATATTAGCGAGGAGAATATATCTTCGCTAAGTGCCATGCTTAGAGATATTGAAATAACTAGAATTAATGATAGATTTAACAGAGTGAACGATGAATTTGCATTTTCACATTTAGATATGATGTCCAAGGCAAACTTACTTAACGCTATGACGGAGATAATATTAGAAAATCCAAGCATGAACCAAATAACTGATAGCGAAAGAAAAGATGTCTTAAAATTGTTATATGAAATAAATTCAACAATTTATGAACAATTGATGAAATCTGATAGTGTTAAATCTTTAGATAAAATAACTATTGTAGCTATGTATGGAATGCTTTCATATCTTGCTGACAAGCAAACAATTTCCAATATTATGATAGAACAATTTAATAAAGAAATATGTACTTCTAAAGATATGTTAGATAAATTAGAGATTACAGATAAATTAGAATTTGCAACACTCTATTTAGTTGTTTTGATGCTCAGTAATATTAAGAATTATGAGGGGTTAAACAATTTAAATTTAAACATTAAAATAGCTCAAGAGTATCTAGAAAAAGCTCAACAAAGTGAATTAGAAAAAGAAGAAATTGATATTAGTAATGGTCTAAAAATAAGTGCTTACGGTAATATAATTTATTTAGTTGAAATACTTAAAGATTATCTTTTTACAGGTAAAGTTGAGTTTGAAAAAAACCAAGATATATATACGCTTATTGATATGTATTCATACAATGCTTTTCATTTACTTGAAAATGAAGATATTGAGCTAAAATTGATTGGATATCTTATAAAATATGCATTTACACAAGTGGCAGAAAACTCTATTTGGAATATTGCGGAGAAATCTCCTAAAATAAGAACTTTTATTGAAAATAATTTATCTGCAGGTGAAAGATTTTTATATTCATTATTACCATCTCAAAGAGATGTTATAGCGGATGTATTAACACCTAAGAAGAGTATTGTTGTAAGTATGCCAACAAGTTCGGGAAAGTCTTTACTTGCAGAAATGCAAATACTATTTAGCTTGCATAATTATAGTACTGTAGAATTCAAACCAACGGTTTGTTATGTTGTGCCTACAAATGCTCTAATTGAGCAAGTTAAAAGGGATTTAGCTCATGACTTTAAAATCTTTGATTTTAATATTGAGACTGCACTTCCATATTATGAAGTTGATGAGATAGAGGAAGAAATACTTAGTAGAAGTCATATTGATATTTTGGTAAGTACACCTGAAAAATTAGAATCATTGGTAAGACAAAACCATAAATCTATAAAGAATACTCGTCTTGTTATTATGGATGAAGCACACAATATAGGTGATAAATCTAGAGGCTCAAAATTTGAATTATTGTTAGCTGCAATTAAACAAAATATAAATGAGGCTAATTTTATGTTACTGAGTCCGTTCATTACTAACGCTGAAGAGATTGCAGAGTGGCTAGCTGATACAAAAAGAAATTCTGCGGTGTTATCAATGGAATGGGCACCTACAAGACAATATGTAGGGTGTAATCTTCTTAAAAAAAGTAAAAAAGAATCGGTATTAGAATTTTATAAGACTGCGCGTAACCAGTTATACACAGATGATGTAGAAGTCTTATTAAGTTTAAATCCATATGATGTTAAAGAAGCCTTGGGATTAAATACCATAAATAATAGTGTTAAAGAATGTGTTATTATAAATGACTTTATAGAACAAGAAGGAAACATATTAGTATTATGTGCTGGACCTGGTTTTGCAAAAAATTTGGCATGTGATGTAACCAAGTTTTTTGTACAAAATCATAAACTAAATGATATTAGTAAGGATCATGAAATTAGTAAAGCCTTAGAAATCATAAAACTGGAGGTTGGAGATAATAGCCAATTATATAAATGCTTAAAGTATGGTGTATGTTATCATCATTCCGGCTTATCAAGTTTAGTTAAAGAGACTATAGAAGAACTTATTCGGGATAATAGGATAAAAGTATTATTTGCGACTACAACATTAGCTCAAGGTATGAATTTTCCTATTAATACTGTTATATTTGATTCAGTTAAATTCCGTGGGAGCAATGCTAGGGAGATTAGTAATTCAGAATTTTGGAATATTGCAGGTAGAGCGGGCAGAGCGTATAAAGACAAAGAAGGTTATATAATATTAAATTCTTTGAGTACTCAAAATTGTACTAGGGAAGTAACAAAAAATTATATTAAATGTGATTTAGAAGGTATTATGTCGTCTTTAAGTGCATTCTTTAAGGACTCAAATCAAATTGTAATAGATTATGAACATTTGAAGAACTCTGATCAAGCGCCAATACTTAACTTAATTCAATATATAAATCATATTTTAAATGTAAGTTATGATTATAATATTGATTCTAAAGATTTAACTAAAATAAGAAGTATATTGAATGATTCTTATTTATATCACAATTTAGATAAACAAGAAGGCTTTATTAAAGCACAAATGAAACTAAATAGTTTTGTTTCACAATATGTAAATCATGTTAACTCTAAGAAAAAGGATGATTTAGAAAAAGCTGATGAGTTAGGCATAAGTGATATCAGCTATTCGAAAGTTAAAAGTATGATTGGTGCATTCATTATGAATTTAAAGGAGCATGGAGATAATGACTATTTTGCTTCTAAAGTAATTTTAGAAAGTAAGAATGTAGTACGATTATCTGAGATAGTTAATATCATTGCAAGAATTCCAGAATTGAATATTTCTATGGTGGGTCAAGGGAATCTCGATCCAGAGAGTATCGCAAGACTATTGATCGGTTGGGTTCACGGAAAGAGAGTATTTGATATTGCAAGTGAGATTAAAAGAGAAAATCAACCTATAGAGAAAACTATTGAAATGTGTAATAAATACTTGAATAGTCAAATGAAGTCATATATGCCATGGGGAATGAATATTTATCAGGAAATAAGTTATGACATTAGTACGGATAATGCTAAACTTTTACCTTCCTTTATTTATTATGGAGTAGCTGATAAAGAATCAGTTATACTTTCTAAAGTGGGAGTTCCGAGATTTGCCATAAACAATGTTAGAAATGCTTTGAGAAACAAGGATAAAGACCTTGAAATTAGCATTAAGAATATTGAAGATATTAGACAAAAAATTTCAAGTTTAGAATCAAAAGAATATAATATAGAGAATGTTTCTAGTGAGATTATCAAAGATATTGTAAATGAAAAAATTAGTAGATGATTCTATTTTGACTCCAATAAATCTTGGAGTCAAAATTTTTATATACTATTACCAAGGGGGACTTGCATGTCGAGTTTAGGCAATGAATATACTTTAGTTGAGTTACCAGCAATTGACTATTTAACTAATAATGTAGGCTATGATTACATAGAAGGAAACAAGGTGACTCCTGCTCATGGGGAGAGGGGTTCTTTTCGTGATGTGGTTCTGACTCGGAGGTTAAGTGGTGCTTTGATGAGGCTGAATCCTTGGATGAATGAGAGTAGTTTATCTACTGCTATTAAGTTTTTGCTAAATAGTGAGGCGATAGGAACATCTCTTCTTGAAATAAATGAAAAGCTTTATAAGGCTATTGTTGATTTGGAGTTTACGGTTCAGCAGGATGTGGACGGACATAAGAAGAATCAAACGGTAAAGTTTATTGATTTTGATGATGTAGATAAGAATGAGTTTCTAGTTGTTAATCAATTTGAAGTTTTAGGGATGAACAAGACTATTCTTCCTGATTTAGTTATATTCATAAATGGTATACCTGTAGTTGTTATAGAAGCTAAATCACCTTTTAAAGAAACCGTAGAAAATATAAATGCTGGTAAAAAGGATGCTTTTAATCAGCTTAGAAGATATATGGGAGCTAGAGAAGGTGAATTGGATGAAGGGGCTGTAAGGCTTTTTCATACTAACTTCTTTACAGGTATTATCAATAAATATCATGCCTATGTAGGGACGATAAGTTCCAGTTATGATTATTATCTAGAATGGAAAGACCCTTATCCTTTTAAAAAGGAACAGATGAATGATATTGAAAATAATGGGCAAAATCTATTTTTTCAAGGATTGCTTGAGAAAAATAATTTACTTAAAATTCTGCAGTTTTTCATTGTGTTTGAAACTGAAAGTGATATAAGAATAAAAAAAATAGCAAGATATCAACAGTTTAGAGCCTGTATGAAGGCAATAAAAAGAATAAAGGAAGGAAAGACACCACTAGAAAAAGGCGGTGTTATTTGGCATACTCAAGGTTCTGGTAAATCATTATCTATGGTTATGCTTGCAAGAATGATTCGAAGAACAAAAGAACTAGAAGATACTATGCTTGTAGTTATTACCGATAGAATAGATTTAGATAAACAAATATATAATACTTTTACGAGAGTATTCCCAGCTGAATATACTATAGCAGATTCAAACTTGGACAAGCTTCTTACAAGAGCAGAGAAAGTTACTGAGATGGAGAAACTTATTTCTAAGGGACAACCTAAAATCATCATGACTACAATTCAAAAGTTTCAATGCAAATCAGATGAAAATCCAATTCTTGAAGATAGCAGTCAGAAGGATGCTTTATTCTTTGATAAAGAAATTAAAGTTTTGACAAATAAATCAAATGTAATTGTTTTTACAGATGAAGCACATAGAAGTCAATATTCTAACCTTTCTATGAATATGAGAAAGGCATTACCGAATGCAACTTTTATAGGGTTTACAGGTACGCCTATAGAAAAAGATGATAAGTCTACATATAAAACTTTTGGTTCATTAATAGATAGCTACACTATTTCACAATCTGTTAAAGATGGGAATACAGTTGCTATTGTATATGAGGGTAGAAGACAAGAACTTCATATAATTCAAGAGGAACTAGAAGAGGATTTTAATGAGTATTTTAAAAATAAGAGTGTGGACGAAAAAGAAGCTATAAAAATGAAATACTTTAATAAAATTTCTCTTGCTGAAGCAGAAGATAGAATTGATGATATAGCAAAAGACTTATTAATTCATTATAAAGAAAACAGTTATAAGCTTGGATTTAAAGCTCAAGTTGTAACAGTTAGTAGACACGCATGTGTTACATACTATAATGCTCTTAAAAAACATATGTCAGAAGTCTTTGGAAACAATCCTATTGAAGTAAAGGTTATATATTCTTGTGGTAATAACGAAGAACCATATTTGGTTGAACATAGAACATCAAAATCAGAACAAGATTTGATTTTAAGCAGGTTTAAAAAAGAAATTGAAAAAGATAGATTGTGCATTATTATAGTAAAAGATATGCTTTTAACTGGGTTTGATGCAAAGATTGAAGATGTGATGTATTTAGATAGACCATTAAAAGAGCATACATTACTACAAGCTATAGCAAGAGTTAACAGAACTTATGATAAAGAATACAAAACTATTGATGAAGATAATCAAGAAGTGATACAGCAGAGAAGAAAAGTTTATGGTAAAGTTGTTGATTATTTTGGAATAACAAGGCACTTAGAAGAAGCTTTAGAGGTTTTCGATAACGATGATGTGGGAGAACCTATGGAGAATATTGATTCGTTATTTAAGAAGATGCTAGATTTTAAAGAAGCTGTTATGAGGATATTTGTAGGAGTAGATAAGAGTGATTTAGATGCATTGATGAATGTTTTAAAGCCAGAAAATAAAAGAGCGGAGTTTGAGATGGCGTACAAGAGATATGCTGTTGCTATCAATGCGCTTATGCCAACTCATGCAAGACAGGAAGACCTTAATGATTTAAAGTGGATGGCTTATGTACGTGCTGCTGCAAAGGCAAGGTTTGAACCTGAAAATTCTATTGATATTAGTGATTGCGGACAAAAGGCAAAAGAACTTATATCTGAGCATCTTAAATCTAAAGGGGTATATCAGTGGATAGAGCCTATTACTCTATTTGATAAAGATTTTAAAGATAAGATTAATTTTGGTTCAGATGAAGCTATTGCGTCTTCAATGGAGCATGCAATCAAGCATGTAATAAGTGTTAAAATGAATGACAATCCAGTACATTACCAATCTTTATTAGAAAGACTTTTAAAGATTATTGAAGAAACAAATGTAGATTGGGAAGAACGAAGAAGACAATTAGAAGAATTTATCGAAAGAGAGCTGAATTACGGAGAAGAGAATAAAACTCACAACCTTGGATTTTCAGAAAAAAGGCAATTAGCCATATATGAGGCGATAAAAGAATATAAGAAGGGTGGTAGAGTCACAGAAGAAATTGCATATAACAATGGAGATAGTGAAGAGACTGTGCTAAAAGAAATAACACTTGAAGTAGAAAAAGTAATATTAGAAACAAGAGTAAAAGGTTTTAAGCAAAATACTACTAGAATATCAGAAATGGAAACTGCGATTTATAATATGCTTTTATTAAAATATTTTGATACATTAAAGCCTGATGTGATTTCGAAGTTAACTGTTCCTTTAATTGATTTGGCTAAGATACACTATGATGATATGGAGTCGTGATTATGAAACTTTCGTATAATTATGGAACTCAAAAAATTGAATTTACTGTGGTGTTTAGAGAAAGAAAGACCTTAAGTATAGAAGTTGAGGCCCCTGACATAATTACTGTTATAGCCCCATTAAATACTGCTGAAGATAAAATTTTAGAGAAAGTTAAACCTAAATCCAAGTGGATTGTTCAAGAACTTTTTGAGATAAGGGAAATTGAATATAGAAAAAGAAATAAGCAATATGTAAATGGCGAATCTTTTATATATATGGGCAGGAATTATAGCTTACAACTTATCTTGGATACTAATATTAAATTACCTGAAGCAAAACTTTTTAGAGGAAAGTTTTATGTTTATACACCTTCAAAAGAGGAAGAAACAATTAAGCATGCACTTGAAAATTGGTACAAGGATAAGGCTAAAGAAAAAATTCAAGAACGAGTGGTGTATTATCAAGAGTATTTTGATATAAGGCCGAGTAAGGTTATTGTTAAGGAACAACAAAAAAGG
>DAMCXN010000003.1:5300-12789 GCA_032096995.1 Aminipila sp. | reverse complement strand
GGGAAGTTGTACAAAGATAAAAGAACTGTTATTTAATTGGAGATGCATTATGGCACCATCACCAGCACTTGATTATATTGTAGTACATGAAATGTGTCACCTTATTCATAGGAATCATTCTAAAGAATTTTGGCAATTGCTTAAAGACATTTTGCCTGATTATGAAAATAGGAAAGCTTGGCTAAGAAATAATGGTATTAAATTTGAACTATAAAAAAAATAACACGAAATTAAGTTAGTCCTATATGATTAAAAACATAACCCCTCTTTAATTTGAATATCTTTATATGTGGATATTTGATTAGAGGGGGTTTTTTATTAATGTACAAAGTTGTAGTAATTGGTGGGGGTTGGTCAGGCTGCGCGGCAGCTATTGCTGCCCGAAAGGCAGGTGCGTCTGTTGTATTAATTGAAAAGACTGACCTGCTTTTAGGACTGGGCAATGTTGGCGGCATCATGCGAAACAATGGTAGATTCACTGCCGCTGAAGAGAACATTGCTCTAGGTGCATCTGAGTTATTTAATATAACAGATAGTTGTTCTAGGCATGTAAACATTGATTTTCCAGGTCATAAACATGCAAGTTTATATGATGTAATGAAGGTAGAACCACAGGTTAGAAGATTACTTAAGGAAATAGGTGTTGAAATAAAAATAATGACGAGAGTTATAGATGTAGAAACTGAAACAATAACATTACCCGATGAAAAACCAAAGAAATATATAAAGAAAGTTATTATAAGTAATGGTGTTGGTCTTGGTCAGAATAATGCAGAAGAGCAGACTATAGAGGGGGATGTTTTTATTGAATGCACTGGATCTACAGGACCTATGGGAAATTGCCTTGCTTACGGCAATGGATGCTGTATGTGTATACTCAGATGCCCTGCTTTTGGCCCTAGAGTCAGCATTTCACAAAAGGCTGGATTGACTGATATAATGGGCAAAAGAAAAGATGGAGCATGGGGAGCATTTAGCGGATCAGGAAAACTTGAAAAAGGCTCTTTATCTGAAGGAATTCAAAAGCAACTTAATGAAACAGGTGTAGTTGTTATACCACTTGAACCTAAGGATATCACTAAAGAAAAACTGGATTTAAAAGTATGTCAACAATATGCTCTAGATGATTATGCAAAAAATATTGTTTTATTAGATACTGGCTATGCTAAAATTATGACACCATTCTTTCCTTTAGAAAAACTAAGAGAAATCCCGGGATTTGAAAATGCTAGATATGCAGACCCTTACGCAGGTGGAAAAGGAAATTCTATAAGATATTTATCTGTAACAGAGAGAGATGACTATATGAAAGTTCTTGGAATTGAAAACTTGTTATGTGGGGGAGAAAAATCAGGTTTATTTGTAGGGCATACAGAGGCTATTACAACTGGAAGCTTAGCAGGTTATAATGGAGCAAGATATTTGAAAGGCCTAAAACCTATGGAACTACCAAGGCAACTTGCTACAGGTGATTTAATTGCTTATGCAAATGAAAGGCTGAAAACTGAAGATGGATTAATGACTAGATTTACTTTTGCAGGAGCAGAATATTTCCAAAGAATGCAAGATAAAAAGTTATATAGTATAAAATCTGAAGAAATAGGTGCACGAGTTGAAAGGTCAGGGCTAGTAGGAATATATAATGAAAAAATTATCTAAAAAAGGGGATCCTATATAGGATTCCTTTTTTACTTGGTTGCATAAATGCGCAGTTTAAGCAGATGTTGCCAACATCAAAGATATGCCGACAAATTGGTCGGCTGCTGCCATGGAGAGTGCGGTAGAAAACGGATTATTAAAAGGGTATACAGAAAATGGAGATACGTATCTAAAACCTAAGGGGGTGTTAACGAGGGCGGAGTTAACACAAATAATAACAAATGCTTTTGCTGCAAAAAAAGCATAGAATTTAAATGAATTTTCTGATGTAAAGCAATCAGATTGGTTCTATCCTGCTATGGGTAAAGCTGTGCAAATGGAAATTTACAATGGAGAAAATGGGGCATTGAATTCCAATAGAAAAATAACAAGAGAAGAAGCTTTCTGTGTTTGTGCTAGGGCATTTGAATTAACCGATGGAGAAGAAAGCATTTTATCTCAGTTTAGTGATAAAAATAATATTTCTTCTTGGGCTAAAGAAAGCATAGCGGCTTTAGTAGAAAATGGATACATAAAAGGTAGCAATGGAAATATTAACCCAAAAGATTATATAACAAGAGAAGAGTTTGCTCAAATGATGATGGAATTAGCAAGCACTTATGTAGACAAAGATATAATATTAGAAAATGAAGTTGATGGGAATGTTGTTTTAAGGGCTGACAATGCAACTTTAAAAGATACTAAAGTAAATGGCGATGTTATTGTTGCAGATGGAGTAAATTCTGTACATATTAAGAATTCTACAGTATCAAAAAATGTCATAGTAAATAATAGAAATAGTTCAGTTAGGCTTAATGCAGAAAAAAGTAAATTAGGAGATGTGGAAACATCTAGTGACCTTATTGTTGATGGCGATTTTAAAGCGGTTCATTTAAAAGAAAGAGTTGACCTAACTATTTCAAGTGGAGAAATAGAAAAGGTTTTGGTACCAGAGACCGCGAAAAAATCAACTGTTATGGTAAAAAAGAATGCTAAAATTGCTTCTTTAGATGCAAATGCTCAGGGTATTACTATAAAAGGCGAAGGACACATTGCTAAAGTTGTAGTAAAAGCTAATGACATTTCTGTTTCTATACCAAACTCTAAGATTGAAATAGCAAAGAAAATAACAGGGGTTAAGGTTGGAGATAAAAAAGTTGAAGGTGGTACAAATGTATCTACAAACGGTACAGGTAAAATTTCATCAACTGAGGCGGTTTCTGGTTCGGGAGGTTCAAGTAGTTCAGGAGGAAGCAGCTCGGGAGGAAGCAGTTCAAGCTCAGGTAGCTCAAGTTCAGGTAGTTCAAGCTCCAATACGGCTTCTGCTGTAAATACAATTTTTGATGAAAATCTTTGTCAGATATTAAATGTTGAGCAAGTACATTTTGCAGTTTTCTCATTAAAATCGGGAGATGCTGAAAGTTATGAATTCACACTTAACGGCAAAGAAGTAGAGCCAACTGCAGTAAATGACCAGAAAACAATATTAAAGATTGCAGTAAATCCAAATGAAAAGGTTGAAATAAAGGCAACCTCAAAGGGAAATAAAAACTATCAATATTTAAAACTGAATTCTGATAAGACTGGATTTACCAACCTTATAACAGATAGTTTGCCTGAAAAGATATTGGCAAATGGACCTATCAATTATGTTGATTATTTTTTACCTAATTTTGATAGTAACGGAAAAGTTCGTTTAGTTGCTTCAAAAACAACTTTTGATACTGAAGCGGAATTAAGTACACCAATTGACACTTCTATTCCAGCATTATTTAGCCCTAAGGCTGTAATGGATAAAGAAGATGTTGTGATTGAATATAATCTAACGGAAGAAGCTAAGGCTTGGGAAAAGCAAATTTACGCTGTTCAGAAAGATTATGGTGGTTCCGAAGGAACCAGAAGTCCTTTAATATTTTCTTTTAAACATACTACAGGGAAATATGGACCATTAGGGGAAATAATTATTGACAAAGATAGTACTGCTATTCAGGGTAGAAATGGTAGACACATAGTAGTTATAAAAAGTAGAGGATACAATGATGCTAAAATCGTTATAGAAACACAAAAAATAGCAGGAGAGTTACACTTAAATGGAAACTTTGGTTGGTGGGCAAATCAGGATTTACTATTTGCTTTAGAAGATTTTAACTATGGTATAAAAAATCCAATCCATAAGGTAGCTTTAGATGGTCAAATTTTGACTGACTGCATTTCTGTAGAAAAAGGAGAACCTTTTGATTATAGTGTGGTTTCTAATTTAGTAAGATTAGAAAATGCTTGCACAGATAAATTGACCACTGGAGAACATACTTTAACTGTAAAAGCATGGGGTTATCAGGACTATACTAAAACATTTACGTTGGAGAAAGCACCACAAGGTGAGGAAAATCCAACTTGGGGAGAGACTGAAAGAGGAGATGTTACTTCAAGTTCAACATCAACAGCAAAGACTGCCACTGTTACAATTGATGCGGTTACTCATGCAACATCTTCAAGCACAGGCAATATAGGTGGAGATAGTGGAAGCAGTAGTTCTGGAGATGGAATCTCTTTACACGGAAATCTTGTATTCGATTTTGATTTAATTGCAAATGCAAAGATATTAACAAATATGGGCAAAGAGACTACTTATACAAAAGAAATTCTTTCATGGTGGAACAGCTTAGAAAAAGATGCACTATTTATGGAAGATGGTTCAGATTTACTTGTTGATTACACTCAGTTTAAGAATATGTGTGGTATGAGATTTGGTGAGGATGATTATCAAACATTCAAAGAATTGTATGATAAATTAACGTCTTCAACAGATACAGGGATTAAAAAGGCAATATATAAAAATAGACCTTATCAGGTAAAAAACATGTTAGAAGACGGGTTACTTGGCGATATCTACTACTATTGGGAAGCATCTGCTAAGGTGGCTCCTGAAATAAATACCTCAGATATTTATACAGGTGAAGATATAGTTATTTTCTATGATGACATGGACGAAAGTGAAGAATGGGCAGATTCAATTCAATCAATTCGTTCAAAAACTGTATATGCGATATTTGATAAAGACCAGTTTGTAGTTAATAAAAATGAAAAGACTATAACTATCCCGTATGATAATTATAAAAATGTTTTATATAATGGAAAACAGAGTTTAGAAATATTCTCAGATGGTTTCAAGATAAAGAACGGGGAATTAAATATTACCACAAAAAATGAAAGCGATTTTGCAGTAAAGAAAGATTCTGATAATAACATTGTAATTACAGGAATGTCTTCTGATTTTACAAATAAGTTATTTTGTCTTACTTTAAATGGAGCTACATTATTTAATGATACTCAGGTAGGTGAAACTAAAGGGGATTATGTATTTGAAGATGAAAAACTAATTTTACGAGCTAAGTTGTTTACAGATAATACTGATAATCAAAGAGTTTTAATTCTTCATGCAAAGGGCTATTCAGATGCAGAAGTAAGATTTATACCCGATGAAGTGCAAAATCAGGCAACAGAACTTAAGCAAGTTCCTAGTATTATAAATTTGTCTGACGACAATACATATCAATTAAATAGTGAAGTTAGTATTGTATTAGATTCAGTTTCTGATGAAAATAGCTATAGCAAGGTTATAACTAGTGTTTTAGTAGATGATATTGCTATATCAGCAGAAGAGTTAAATATCTTTAAATCAACCGGTAAGCTTGCTGAGTCTTATTTTGCGACAGAGGGTCAGCATAACATAAAGATAAAGGCGATAGGATTTGTAGATAAATTATTTACGGCAACAATAGGTAATACTTCAAGCTTAGAAAAAGAAGTACCAAGCGATGTTAAATTTATTGATAGTGATAATCAGATTACTTTTGGTGAAGCTCTAACAGTACAATTGCAAGAATCAACAAATACTGAGGATTCATATTATGATGCATTTACAGGAATTAAAATAGATGATGGCGAACTTAAAACTAAAGCTAGTTTGGGAGTTTCAGCAGTTATAGGAAAATCCTTTTATATCTTTGATTTACCTGTAGGCGAGCATAGTGTTGTATTTATTGCCGACGGATATAAAGATAAAGGCTATTGTAAGGGGATTGACAGTTCCCCATCAGGTGGGATTCTTTAGTAGTTCGGATGGTGCTAGTAGTGACGTAACAAAACAGGTAGTTATGGGAAATGACGTAGAGATTCCTGTTGGACTTAAGGGGAACAGCTCTGAGCAGTACAAAGAAGCATTGACTGGAATAACTGTAGTAGGTAAGGAAATTGCTCTATTAGAAATTAATGAGGTAGAAAGACAAGATAGTCTTGGTATGAGTTATACTTATTATATTGCAAAGGTTCCTTCTACTGAATTAGAAATCGGAGAAAAAACTCTTGTTTTAAAGTCAGAAAGTTATAATGATTTAACATTAACTGTTGTAGTAAATGATGTTAATGAAAAAGAAAATACACCTACTTTTGTAAAAGTTGAAAACGATTCAATTGAAGTAGGATCAAATGCAAAGGTATTTGTGGGAGAGTGGGGCAATAGTGCATACTATAATGCTTTTGAAAAGGTAATAATTGATGGAGTTGAAAAACAAAAAGATACTTTAGGTATAAACACTTTTTCTTATTCTTTCGAAATTGCTGATTTAGACATAGGAACGCATGAAGTTGTACTTGTAGCAGATGGTTACAATGATAAGAGTTTAGAGATTGATGTTACAGCAAAATCAGTACCTACATATGTAAGGTTTATGGTAAGTGGCAGTACTTCAAGTGATACGACGTTAGATCAAACTGAGAAATCAGATGTGAAGATTGTTGTAGGAGCTCCATATGTTAGTAGCAGTGCTGACTATCGTCAAAACTTATCTGTGAAAATTGGAGATAAAACATTAGAAACATTAAATATTCAGCAAGAAAATATAAGCTTATCACAATATTATGTGCTGACAATATCTAAAGATGAATTGGTTCAGGGAGAAAATACAATTGTATTATCCTCAGAAACTTATAAGGATAAAGAGCTTAAGGTTTTAGTTCAGTAATAAAGCACCTAAAAACACATAATTGAAAAAGCAAAAAATCCCTATGGTAGAAAATGCCGAGGGATTTTTTGTTGGTTAAACAATTAAAATATAAAATTGAAATTTATAACTTTTAGTGATAAGGTAAAGGCATATAATGGTAAATTATTGAAGGAAACATTAATAAAGAAGGAGTGTATTGTGTTATGACTTATTCACCATCATTGACATCAGGCTTTGCCTTTACAAATAACAGAAGTAAAATGCTATCCCCTCAATCGGGCATGTGCTCATTTTGCACAGAGGAATGTGAGAGTATTTGCGAAATTGCTTTGGCGGCGGCATTAGGTAAGCAAACGGTATATCCAACGACCACAGGGACAAACCAAATTGCTTCTGAAAAAGATTATCCTTTAGATTATTCACATTTCAATATAAATGGAAGAGTCTTTGGAGCAATAGGTGCAAATGAAAATTCAGAAGATGCGACCATTGATGATGTCAATTTAGAAACATCTTATGGAACGTTAAATAAGGTAAAAATGACCATGCCTATTATACTTCCTGCTCTGATAAAGTTAAATTGGAGAGATTATTTTGGTGGAGCAGCAATGGCAGGGGTTTCATGTGTTATAGGTGAAGAGGCTAGAGATAAAGACCCTAATTTAGTTATGGAGAATGGGAAAATAACAGACTTTCCTTTTTTAAAGGAAGTGCTCGATTCTTTCAATAAATACTATAGAGGTTACGGACAGATTATTTTGCAGTGCAATGTAGAAGATGATATGCTCGGTGTGCCAGAAATAGCATTAAAAAAATATGGAGCAAAAGCGATAGAGATAAAGTTT
>DAMCXN010000003.1:0-5290 GCA_032096995.1 Aminipila sp. | reverse complement strand
GGCAGGCGGCAAAAGGCACTCAGCCTGTAAGAAAGTTGAAGGACTTAGAAGCGGCGTTAAAGGCACATAACTCAGGAATGATTGTAAAGCCTAACCCTACTGATGAAGAAATAGTTAAAAAATATGAACAAGGAATTTGTCCTAATTTTTATACTTATGTTAGATTACCTTTCTGGACAGAGGAATACTTGGAAAAGAGAATAGCTGAATTTAGAGAAATGGGTGCTGTAAATATTTATTTTAAAATGGCAGGCTACGATGTGGCAGACATTAAAAGGGTACTTAAGATGGCATCTAACTTTAAGGTTGATATGGTCACCTTTGATGGTGCTGGTGGAGGTAGTGGCTATAGCCCATGCAAGATGATGAATGAATGGTCTTTGCCGACTATTTCCTTAGAAGCTGTTGTGACAAAGTGCCTTGAAGATATGAAAAAAGCAAAGGCTTTGATACCAGCAATAACTATTACAGGGGGTTTTGCTAGTGAAGACCAAGTTTTTAAGGCTTTAGCGTATGGAAATGGTAATGTTTCTGCGGTAGGTTTATGTAGATCAGCTATGGCAGCTACCATGTCTGGCAAGGCTATAGGAGAACAAATTGAAAGCGGTAACGTAAACAGCAGACTAGAAAAGTTCGGAAGTACTAAGGAAGAAATCTTTGGAGATTTAGCGGATTTAAGAGCAATTTATGGTATAGAAGCTAACGAATTTAGCACAGGGGCAATAGGTGTATTTTCTTATTTAAATAAGATAGCTTTTGGATTAAAACACTTCGGAGCATTGAACAGAAAGTTTGAGTTAAAATATTTTGATAGAACGGATTTGATACCACTTACGAAAGATGCAAAGAAATTATTGAAGTGACGTGGAGTGGGGGAAATAGAAAAATTAAACTGAGTAAACAAAAAATATTAAAAAAGTGAATAAAGTCAACGAAATGTTGACAAAATAAAAAGAATAGCATAATATTATATTAAAGGAAGTATAGGGAAAGGAGACTTTAATATGGTAAAGAATGTTTTTCAACAAGTAGGAAACAACATACAAAATATTTTAAATGAAAAAAATAAATCTCAGCAGTACCTTGCAGATAAACTCAATATTTCTAAGCAGGTTATGAGCAAAATTATCATGGGATCTAAAGCTATTAATGTTGTTGAAATAACTGAAATTGCTAAGGTACTAGATGTTCCTGTTGATACTTTGCTAAATATAAAAGAAGAAAATAAAACTAATCATAAATTTGCTTTCATGGGTCGCGTAGAAAATAAAAAGACACAAGAGAAAATCAATTTCTTAAAAACGGTTATTGATGAAATTGTTATGTTAGAGGAATATGCAGATGGCAAACATGAATTTAGATAATAAGACAATTGAAGAAATAAAAGGGTTTGCAAGGCAAAAATTAAATGAGTATTGCAAATTAAACGATGTTATTGGAACACAAATATTCAGCATTTTAGAATTGCAAAATAAAGTTTTGTATTATCCAATTGAGGATGAAGAAGTTTGGGCGTTTTCAGAAAAAATAAAGGGAAAATCTTTTGTTTGGATAAATACTGCTATTGATTATGATAAACAAGTCTTTGCGGCGGCTCATGAGCTCTATCATTTATGGTCTAATGAAAATGAAGGTGAAGTGATTCTTAAAGATGATATTGAAGATGAAAACACTGAGATTACTTTGAATAAAAATGAACTTAAGGCAAATAGATTTGCCGCTGAATTTCTCATAAATGAACAATTGTTACTACAAGAAATTTATATTTATGGCATAGATAAAAGCAAAATTGAAATTAAAGATATTTTGAAGTTGTCAAATTTATTTGTTGTTCCATATAAGACTATGGTAAAGAGGTTATATGAAATAAAATTGATAAATAAGGCTGGTTACGAAAAATTCGCTGAATATACTAATGAACAAATAGAAATATGGAAAAATAGATTAGGACTATCGCTTCCAACTCGTGAAAACAAAATAGGTTTAAATAGTTTGGTAGATAAGGCTATGGAATTGTACGAAAGAAAAATGATAACCATAGAAAAGCTAGAGTATCTACTTGGTTTAGCGAATCTAGACTTAGAAAAAATGGGGATAAGGAAAGTGGAAAGCTATAACCCTCCTTCTGATGAAGAATTAGATGAAATAATGGAGGAATAAGCTTATGAAATTAAAACATATGATTGTTGATGCAGACATTTGTATTAAGATTGGTGGAAATCAGAAGTACAGATTTTTGGAAAAGCTTTTTCCCATTATTGCAGAAAAAATATATATGCACAAGGTAGTATATGATGAGATTATGATACCTGCATGTGCTAAAGAACAAGTAGATGTTTTAATTAAGATAGGTAGCTTAGAAGTAGTTTCAGATGATGATTTAGATACAGTAGAAAAATATATTTATGATGGGGTTTTTGAAAGCTTAGCAAGTGTTATGATAAACCCAAAACAACCTAATAAAAATCGTGGCGAAGTAGCTTCTATAGCTATGGCAAAAACAAAATCAATTGCTTATTTTGCTACAGATGAAAAGGACTTACAAACGATTATTGACCAAAGAATTAATACAGGAATGAATGATTTAAAATGTATTAGGATTATAGATATAATTGAATTAATCAGAGATGGAGAAATACAAGGTTTAAAAAGAAAAGAAGCTAAAGCCTTGTGGAGATTAGCAGGCAAGTCAAAGGACTTGTTTGATAATGTGATATGGCCTGTAGGTGAATAAATGTAGATACATATGATAAGAAAATGATTTTAGTTAAACCTAAAAAAGATATATTTTATGAAATAAAGCAAGCATAGCTGATTTAATGTCAGAGGTGCTTGTTTTTGTTTTGTAAATATAATAAAGGCTCAATGACATATAAAAAGTCAAGAGAATAAATCTGTTAGTTATGAGTGGAGGTTTTAGCAAAATATCAAACTTCTAATGTCGATTGTTGTCAAATTATGAAAAAGTGTTGCCGTTGGAAAGTGGGGGAATTAGGAATATACTATAAAGCAGAGGTGTTAATGCTAGTGATGTTATTATAGATAAAAAAATAAGAATAATATAAAAAGAGTTGGTATATTGCAAGTCTTAAGTACCTATCTAATAAGAATAAAAAGTTTTATATAAATAAAGCAATTGTTTGAAATATTTTAAAGGAGTATAGGAGGTAAACTACGTGGGAAATAAGTTTGAGTTAGAAGGTTATTCTTTTATTAAGGTTAAAGAAAAAAACAACGATAGGCCATTTAGAGTAAAGTTTATAGAGACTGGAGAAGAAAAGGACAGTTCTATTAGTCACATCTCTGCGGCAAGTCTATTATTAGAGCAATACAATTTTTCTCAGGCTATTATTGATAGCAATAATAAAGATGAGAGTTATATCAAAAAGGTTTTTAATGAGGTCCTTCTTGGAAGGAAAAAAAGTGAATGTGATTATTTAGTAAAAAGTCAGATTGTTGAGAAAGAAAGAATAAAAGGAAAACTTATTTCTATCCAATCAAGAGAAAGAGCTGCTAAAAATAAAGAATATTTAACAGAATATTTCAAAATCAATGTTATGTTTGAAAATGGTTTGACGAGAGGAGCTACAAACATTTTTATTGAAAAGAGGATTAAAAATGTTTAATATAAATATGTATGCCTCGTTATTTAATAATCATGGGGCCGTTGAGGCAGAAAATTATAGAATACATAATGCACCTAAAAGAATATTTAAATTTATACCTTTTTATGATAAAGGAAATCCAGAAGTTAATAAAAGAAATCTTGAAACATTAGCTCAAAGAAAAATATGGGCGTCAAAATATTTTGAATTAAATGATCCATATGAGTTTAATGGAGTTATCTTAGATGACAAAAAAATAAAAAAATCAGGAAATGAACCGAAAATATTTTATGGGTACAAGAAGCTTTTTAATGATATTTTTCTTACTACTAGCTTTTGTGTTGAAGACGGAATTCATCCATTAAACAATATGCCAATGTGGGCGCATTATGGGAATAGTCATCATGGAATATGTGTTGAATATGAAGTAATAAATCCAATATTTTTGCATCAAGTTTTGTATGAAGAAAAAAAGCTCCCTATGACATCAATATTGGGTAATTTTCTTTCTTTAACATTAGAATCAAAGGAAGGGAGTATACCTACACAAAATGATGATTTATTTAAATATCAAACTTTAATGATTAAAATGATGTGCATAAAGCATCGGTCATGGAAGCAGGAAAATGAATTTAGGATTATATATCCAGTTGGTAAGCTAAAGGAATCAGGGAAAAGGCTATTAGAGGAAAAAATAGGTTTAAAAATAAAAGCAATATATTTAGGAAAAGAATGCAGTAACTGTAACAAAAATAAATTGAAGAAGGTTGCGGATAGCCTTGAAATTGAAGTATATAAAATGAGAGTTAATGAGAAAAGTTTATATTTTGATATGTGTTTTGACAAGTTAAAATAACTTTAAATTTGTCAATTAGATGTGATTTTTATATGTTTAAGCAACAGATTAATTTATATAGATATTTATAAAAATTTCTTTGATAAAGACAAGGAGGAATACCGTAGGAAAAAGACGTGGTCTACTTAATAAATAAGAACTTCTTTGAAAAGATATTTGTAACTAAGTTTAGTAATATTTTTTTCTTACTTAACAATTTTATTATTAATACGTCTATTTAATGAAAAAACAAGCAAAGTATAAATTGTTGTTGCTTTAGGCTGAAATTTAAATATAAACTATTTGTTTATATTCAATTAAGAAATAATCTGAATATAATAAATTAAGTGTCAAAGGAGCATCCAAATTAACAAAAGAAGGAAAATAAGAAAATGAATATACAAATATATGGGACTACAAAGTGTTTTGAAACCAAGAAGGCACAAAGATATTTTAAAGAGCGTGGTGTAAAGTGCCAGTTCATAGATATGAAAGAAAAGGGAATGAGTAAAGGTGAGTTTAATAGTGTTAAACAAGCGGTTGGTGGGCTTGAACAGATGATAAATCAAAAATGCAAAGACAAAGATGCATTAGCGTTAATAAAGTATATAGCTGATGAAAGTAAAGATGAAAAAGTGTTAGAGAATCAGCATGTATTACTGACACCGATTGTAAGGAATGGAAGGCAAGCTACTGTTGGATATAAGCCAGAAGTATGGAAAGAGTGGGAATAGTTAAGTAGTTATAACCTTTCCATTAGCCTAAATTAATTTTATGTAACAAAGAAAATATATATAATTGAGGAAATTGCATAATTCCTCAAGCATTGAAAATTTAATATAAAATCCTA
>DAMCXN010000002.1:94621-99383 GCA_032096995.1 Aminipila sp. | reverse complement strand
TGTGCTTATTAAATTTATTAAAATTAGGTCATTAATTAAAAGAAACTCAATTGGTCTGATTCTGGAAGACCCTTTAATACTCCATGTTCTCTCAAAGCCTCAATGGCAGTCTTATTTGCCTTTGCACGTTCTCTGATTTCTTCTATAGTCTCAAAAGGTTGCTTCTCATATTCCTCAACTATTGCCTTTGCAGCATTTTCACCTACACCTGACAAAGCTACAAATGGAAGTAAAACCTTTCCCTCTTTAACATAAAACTTTGTTGCATGAGATAAACCAAGCTGAGCCTGCATGAATTCATAGCCTCTAGCATACATTTCATAGGCAACTTCTAGGACAATGACTTCATCTTCCTCTTTTTTCGTAGCATTTTTACCTTTTGCTAAAATTGAATCCATTTTTTCTAAAACTGAAGAAGAACCTTTCATTATAGTTTCCGCATCAAATTCACTAACTTTAGTAGTAAAATAAGTTGCATAAAACTCCGCTGGATAATAAACCTTAAAGTAAGCTATTCTATAAGACATCATTACATAAGCAACAGCATGAGCTCTCGGAAACATGTACTTAATTCTTCTACAAGATTCAATATACCACTCTGGTACATCATGATCCTGCATTAAAGTTACCTCTTCGTCAGTTACCCCTTTACCTTTTCTAACTTTTTCCATTATAGTAAAAGCACTTTTTTTAGGAAGTCCCTTTAAAATCAAATAGTTCATAATGTCGTCTCTGGTGGATATAGCGTCTTTAATGGTAGTTTGACCCGATTTAATCCATTCTTGAGCATTATTAATCCATACATCTGTACCATGTGAAAATCCTGAAATTCGAACATAATCCGCAAATCTGCTCGGTTGTGTATCATCAAGCATCTGCCTTGTAAACTTTGTTCCAAATTCAGGTATTCCATAGCTTCCGTGTACAAACCTATAGTCCGGATCCTTTATATCAAGTCCTTCTATTCCATTAAATATACTATTTACCTTTGCATCTGATAAAGGCACCTGTGTAAGTGGATCAAGGCCGGTCATATCCTGTAAATGTCTAATCATAGACGGTACATCATGTCCTAATATATCAAGTTTTAAAAGGTTTTGATCTATAGAGTGATAATCAAAATGTGTAGTTATAAAATCAGATTTCATATCATTTGCTGGATGCTGTACTGGACAGAACTCATATATTTCATGATCATCTGGAACTATAATAATCCCCCCAGGATGCTGTCCTGTAGTTCTTCTAACGCCTGTACAACATTCGGCTAAACGCTCCACTTCATATTTATTTGCAGGAATTTGTCGTTCTTCAAAATATTTCATAACAAACCCAAAAGCTGTTTTAGTAGCAACCGTACCAATAGTTCCTGCTTTAAAAACATTCTTAGCCCCAAAAATTTCATCTACATATTTATGCGCAATTGGCTGATATTCACCAGCAAAGTTAAGGTCAATATCTGGCTCTTTATCAGCTTCAAATCCTAAGAACGTCTGGAAAGGTATTGTAAAACCATCCTTTTTTAATGGTGTTCCACATTTAGGGCAGTCCTTGTCCTCCATATCCACTCCACAGTCATATTCTTTATTATCTCCCCATTCAAGATATTTACAGTTAGGGCAAATATAATGGGGTGGCAATGGATTTACCTCTGTAATTCCTGCCATAGTAGCCGCAAAGGAAGATCCTACCGAACCTCTTGAACCAACCAAATATCCATCGCTTAATGATTTTTGTACTAACATTTCAGCCGCAATATACATTACAGCATATCCTTCTCTTATAATAGGTACTAGCTCCGCATCAAGTCTTTCTTGTATCTCAGGTGGCAAGGGTTTTCCATAAATTCCCCAAGCACGTTCATAACATTTTGTTTTTAATGTCTCCTCGGCATTTTCAATTTTAGGAGGATATTTTTCTTTAGGCACAGGCCTAATAACATCAATCATATCTGCTATCATATTGGGATTATCAATAACTACCTTTTCTGCCATTTCCTTTCCCAAATATTCAAATTCCTCAAGCATTTCTTGTGTGGTTCTCAAATACAAGCCTTGACCGCCTATATCCTTATACCCTTGACCTGCCATAAGAATATTTCTATATAATGCCGCTTCAGGCTCCGGATAATGAGCGTCTGTAGTTGCAACAACAGGCTTATTATATTTTTTACCTAAAGCTATAATCTGCCTATTTAAATCTCTAAGACCTTCCTTATCTTCTACCACCCCTTTATTTATAAGAAACTGGTTATTTACAATAGGTTGTATCTCAAGATAATCATAATAGTTTACTAAATATTCTATTTCTTCTTCGCTTTCTTTGTTTAAAACGGCTCTAAAAACTTCTCCTGCTTCACAAGCCGCACCTATAATCAAACCTTCTCTATGTTCCGTTAAAACTGACTTTGGAATTCTAGGCCTTTTATAGAAATAATTTAAATGAGAAATCGATACTAGTTTATATAAATTTTTTAAACCTTCTTGGGTCTGAGCCAATATTATTATATGGTTTGTATTTTTTTTCTTGTAATCTATAGTTCCATCAGGATGAATGCAATCTCTATCATCAAAAACATATCCTTCCATACCATAGATAATCTTCATTTCTGAGCCTTTACTCAAAGAATGTGAAGCTTCAGGAAATCCCTGTACCACTCCATGATCTGTAAGAGCCATAGCTTTATGTCCCCAGCCTTCATGCATCTTAACCATTTGCTTAATTTCATTTAGGCCATCCATAGCACTCATCTTAGAATGAGCATGAAGTTCAACTCGTTTTCTTTCACAAGTATCTTTTCTTTTTTTAATTTCGCCTTTTTCTATATCTCTTGCCATTACAACTACTATATTTTCATAAGTATCCCATTCAGCATTTCCTCTTATTTTTACAAAATCACCATTTTTCAAATGTTCATCGATTTCATTCCATTTATTCTCAGAGGTAAATGCCTTTACACAAAGTGAAGTATTTTTATCTGTTATCAGTAAAGTTACTAATTTTTTCTCATTTTTTATAGTTCTATTATCTTTTTTAAAGAGAATTCCCTCCACTGTCACTTGTCCACTATCTTGGGTCACACCACTTAACTTTACAGGCATGGTATTTATTGCCGCACCAAGAATTCTATTTCCCACAACAGGTTCTTCTTTTCTTCTTTTATTCCAAGTTTTACCGTTACTAGAATTAGAATTATTAGAAAATCCATTATTGGAAGGACTTGTAGCAGGTTTTGTCGCAGCCATGCTGGCTGCTTTCTTTTGTTCTTCTATTATTTGTTTTTCTTCCAGTTTTTCGAAAGAGCGTCTTTGTTCAAGTAGTTTCTTATATTCATCCTTATGATTTTCAAAAACAACTTTAACGTCAATATTAAAATCTCTATTTAATAATCTTTCAAATAATGGTGCCACTCTTTCATTAAGGTCTTTAACAACAAAAGTACCTAGCGCATATATTTTTAAAACACCATCTTTCAATTTAGCGTCTTCTGAAAAAATAGTCTTTGTACTTGATGCGTATTCACCATTAACTTCATTAATCATATGACTAATATAAAGTTTAATAATTTCTTCTGGTGTTTGTATCATATCAATATATTTAAAAACTAGCTTAACCTCGTTAAGTCCTCTTATCTTATTTAAAGTTAGTGCCTTTATTCTTTCAACATCTTCAAAAGGTATAACAAAATTGAGCTCGATATCTAGCGAAAGTATTGCGCTTTCGTGTGACATCTGAGCTCTTCCTAACGAAATTTTATAACTTTCCTTTGGATGTTTCCCAACTTTATTCCAGTTTATAGTCTCTTCTATTAAATTTATCATTATGTAATATTTTCCTCATCCATAATTTTAATTTCTATTTAACTTATTATACTAAAAAAATATTTTCATAGTATTAACTTCTTCCCCATTTTTGTACATGTAATTTTATTTAACGACATTTTATATAAAACATATATTTTCTGTGGATAACTCACTATTGACAAATAAAAAATCCATGTACATTAGTGATTCCAACAATTACAGAAATCTATTTTTTCCACAGCTTCAACGGGATAAGATTGTATACAATTTTCTCAATCTATGTGGAAAAGTTCCAAAACGTTTAAAACATAGGCATTTGTGGGTTGTGGACAAATAAGTGATATTAACCTATTACTTTTCTAGCAAATTAAGCAATTCTTCAACAATTTTCTCTTCTTCAACCGTTTTTATAATTTTACCTTTAGCAAATATAACGCCTTTACCATCTCCTCCTGCTACACCGAAATCAGCTTCCTTTGCTTCACCCGGCCCATTGACTACGCATCCCATAACAGCAACTGTTATAGGAGGAAGACCTTTTGATTCTCTTTGAGGTTCTAACTTTTTGACAGCCTCCTCTACTTGCAATGCAATCCGTTCTAAGTCTAATTTAGTCCTTCCACATGTTGGGCAAGATACGAGATTTATTCCACAAGGCCTTATACCTGTGGATCTTAATATATCTCTTGCAAATAAGACTTCTTTAACCGGATCCCCTGTTAAAGATACTCTCATAGTATCACCTATTCCAGCAAGTAACAAACTGCCTATACCTATTGCTGATTTTAGTTTACCGCTATTTACGGTGCCGGATTCAGTTATTCCTATGTGTAAAGGATACTTTGTCTTTTCATATATTAACTTATGAGCTTCATAGTTTAACCTTACGTCGGAGGACTTTAAAGAAATCACTATATCATCAAAGTCCATATCTTCAAGAATTTTAACATTGCGTAGTGCAC
>DAMCXN010000002.1:85907-94611 GCA_032096995.1 Aminipila sp. | reverse complement strand
TCTGCTAGTCCTATCGCAGTAACTCCATTATTTTTTTCTACTATATCTTTTTCTAACGAACCAGAATTGACTCCAACACGAATAGGAATTTGTCTTTCTTTAGCAGCTTCAACAACTGCCTTAATTCTATCAACGCTGCCTATATTGCCAGGGTTTATTCTTACTTTATCTGCTCCATTTTTTATAGCAGCTATAGCAAGTCTATAATCAAAATGAATATCCGCTACAAGTGGAACTCTTACATTTCTTTTAATCTCAGAAAATGCTTCAGCAGATTCCATATCAGGAACTGCTAATCTTACAATTTCGCACCCTGCATCTTCAAGAGCTTTTATTTGTTCTATCACTTTTTTTACATCTCTAGTATCTACGTTAGTCATAGACTGAATAGAAATTGGAGCTTCTCCGCCAATTTCTACATCTCCACATCTTACACTTTTTCTCATAACGCCTCCATAAACCAAATCTAATTCTCACCACTTATCTACATTTAAAAGGCAGAGAAAATATCTCTGCCTCTTTATCTTTGTTATCTATCAGTTCAATATAAATCGGCCTATATCCTGCCACGTAACATATATCATTAAAGCAAACAATAACATCAATCCAAACAAATGAATTCTAGCTTCAATTTTGTCTGTAATAGCCTTTCCTGTAACCTTACGGATAAGTAAGAATAATAAGCGTCCTCCATCAAGTGCAGGGAAAGGTAACATATTAACAATAGCTAAGTTCAAACTAATTAAAGCAGCTAAGTTTGCAACATATATGAACCCATATTTTACTGAATCACTTACTGCAACAGTTATACCTATAGGACCGGTCAGCTCTTTTGTTGAAACTTCCCCTGTAACCAGTTGTCCTATAACCTCAACCATCTTAACAGTCATATACCATGTTGATTGTGCACCTTTTACCAAAGCTGTAAATGGATTTCTTGAGACTTCAGGCATTATTCCAACAATCATTCTGCCCGTTCCCTCTTCTTCAACTAAATCCATTGTATATTCTTGATTTTGACCATCTCTATTTACATCAATAGTTATCTGTTTTTCCTGTGAATTTGAAATAGCTTCAGTTATATCATTCCAATCCTCTACTTGATGATTCTGAATACTTACAATTTTATCCCCTGAAAGCAATCCAGCTTCTTTCGCCGGACTAATATCACTAAAACCATCTATAGTAGTTGTAGGCATCCCAATATAAATCACAATGCCTGTTAAAATAATAATAGCTAATACTAAATTCATAAATGAACCTGCGGCCAAAATAATAGCTTTTGCCCAAGCCGGCTTATTATTAAGCGAACGCTGGTCAGTAGAGTCTTCATCCTCACCTTCCATTGCACAAAATCCACCTATAGGAAAAAGTCTTACTGAATACTGTGTTTCGCCTTTAAACTTTTTTAGTAACACCGGACCCATACCAACTGCAAACTCATTTACTTTAACTCCTACAGACTTTGCTGCAATAAAGTGTCCGCCTTCATGTACAAGCACCAATATGCAAAACATAATTAATGCATAAATAATTGTAACAATAGTTGTCATAATAATTACCCCCTATTTTACTAGCTCATATACCATATTTCTAGCAACTTTATCAGCTTCTATAATTTCTTCTAACCCCATGTTATATATTGGTACATGTGCATTCATTACTTTTTCAATATTATTCTGAATGTCAATAAAATTAATCTTTTTTTCTAAAAACAATTGCACTAACGCCTCATTTGCCCCATTCATCACAACTGGATAAGTTCCTCCTTTTTCTATAGCTTCGTAAGCCATCGCTATAGTTTTAAAAGTCTTTAAGTCAGGCTTCTCAAAAGTCAAATTAGCTCCTAATCCAAACAAATCCAATGGTTCAAAGTTATTTTGAATTCTGTCAGGATATCCAAAGGCATAACTTATTGGCACTCTCATATCAGGAGCACCTAACTGAGCTATAATTGAATTATCCATATATTCTACCATTGAATGAATCACGCTTTGAGGATGTACCGCAATTTGTATTTTAGAAGCAGGAACATCAAATAACCATTTTGCTTCAATAACCTCAAGGCCCTTATTCATCATTGTTGCAGAATCTATGGTTATCTTATTTCCCATATTCCAATTTGGGTGTTTCAAAGCCTGTTCCAATGTTACCTTTTGTAACTGTTCTAAAGAATATCCTCTAAAAGGTCCTCCTGAAGCAGTTAAATAAATTTTTTTTAATTGTTCTTTTTTATTCCCTTGCAATGATTGAAAAATTGCACTATGCTCGCTATCAACAGGTAACATTTTAACATTGTTTTTTAACACCTGTTTCATAACAATTTCTCCACCTGCCACAAGAGTCTCTTTATTGGCTAGTGCAATATCTCTACCCTTACATACAGCATGATATGTAGGTATAAGTCCCAACATTCCAACTAAAGAGTTGAGAAGCAAATCATACGATGATTCTGCCGCTTCAATTAGGCCTTCTGTTCCATACATCACATGTATCTTAGGATATTTTCTACTTAAATTTAAGGCATCAGATTCTTTATCGACTACAACAATTCCTGGTCGAAATTTTTCGATTTGAGAGCAAAGCACATCAATGTTCTTTGCACAAGAAAGCACCTCAACCTTGAAATCATTAGAATTCCTTTCAATTATATCTAAAGCCTGAGTCCCAATAGACCCAGTGCTACCTAGAATTGCAATCTTTTTCATTATTCATCCCCTATAAAACTAATGCTATATAGTAATAAATCATTGGTGCTGTAAATAATACGCTATCAAATCTATCTAATATTCCGCCATGGCCAGGAATTAAGTGCCCATAATCTTTTATACCCATTTTTCTCTTAAATATAGATGCTGTTAAATCCCCGAATTGAGATACAATTCCACCTAATACACCTATAATTATACAATGTATTATTAGTCTTGGAATTACAATATATCCAAAAATCCCGCAAAATATAACACTACCTAAAATACCACCTATAGATCCCTCTATAGTTTTTTTAGGGCTAATAGTAGGGCAAAGCTTATGCTTTCCAAAAGCATATCCAGCAAAATATGCCATGCTATCTGTTCCAAACGCTGTTAGAAATATCAGCCAAACGAGATTACTAAATTCACCAGTCTGCTCTACTAACGTTACATGAAAAGAGAAAAATACCACATAAAAGATACCTGTTATAGTTGCCATCGCATCTTCCAATTTTCTTTCTTCAATCTTAAATAAATACAATAAGCTTAAGAGAACAACGCCAAAAAACCAAAGCATGTACCATCTAAATTCTATTGTAAAAAGATTTATACTATATAAAGCTAATGTACTAATATATGCAACTGTATATGCGGGTTTAATATCTAAAGACTTAAAACCATTAAAAAATTCTCTTACGCCCATGATGCCTATCGCAAAGCAAGCAAGCATAAGTATCTTTCCACCTAAAACTACAACTATCAATAATGGTAGCATAATTAGCCCAGATAATACTCTTGTTTTCAAATCTTACCTCCCGCCAAAGCGCCTTTTCCTGCTTTGGTATTCTTCTATACATTTTTCATATATTTCCTTTGAAAAATCTGGCCAAAGCACATCTGTGTAAACAAGTTCACTATATGCACTTTGCCAAAGTAAATAGTTGGAAAGCCTTTTTTCGCCACTAGTCCTGATTACTACATCAGGATCTGGTGTGTTACTAAAAAGTTCTCCTGTATATAAATAACGGCTTATTGTATCCTCTGTAATATCCTGAGGTTCCAATTTACCTTCCTTTATTTCTTCTCCAATTAAAGTAACAGCTCTTCTTATTTCATCTCGGCTACCATAGTTTAAAGCAATATTAAATTGAAGACCTGTATTATTTTCAGTTGTTTTTAAAGCTTTTTCAAGCCTTTCGATTGAGTCCTTAGGTAATTTTGAGTAATCACCTAAAATTTTAACTTTCACATTGTTTTTGTGAAGTTCTTTAAGCTCTTTATCCACATAAATAACTATAAGCTTAAATATGCCGCTAACTTCTTCCACCGAACGTTTCCAGTTTTCTGTTGAAAATGCATAAACAGTAAGATATTCTACACCCAAAGTGGAAGATCTTTTAACAATTTCTTTCATTGTCTTCATACCTGCATTATGCCCAGATATTCTTGGTACATTATTTTTTTTTGACCATCTACCATTCCCGTCCATTACTATAGCAACATGTCTGGGGATCCTTTCCATATCCAACATACATTTTATCCTTTTCTTAAAAACGGACATGGCTGACTTCAGCCATGTCCACTGCAAATCATATTAAACTTCTAAAATTTCTTTTTCTTTTGCTGCAACAATATCATCGATATCTTTCACTGCCTTATCAATTTTTTTCTGAATTTGATCCAGCTGCTTTTTTAGTTCATCTTCTGTAAGTTCTCCTGCCTTTTCCTGCTTTTTAAGCTCGTCATTGGCATCTCTTCTTTCGTTTCTTACAGCAACTTTTGCATCTTCCCCATATTTTTTTACAGATTTAGAAATTTCTTTTCTTCTTTCTTCTGTAAGCTGAGGTACAACCAATCTAACGCATTTTCCATCATTTGAAGGATTCATACCAAGATTTGCAACATTTATAGCTTTTTCAATATCAGCAATTGATTTTGGATCAAAAGGTGCAATCAATAAAGTTCTTGGTTCTGGAGCAGAGATATTTGCTAAATTTTTAAGCGGTGTTGGGCTACCATAATAATCAACCATAACCTTATCTAACAAAGATGGGTTAGCTCTTCCTGCTCTAATTGTGTTCATTTCTTCCTTTAAAACAGAAATAGTTTTTGACATTTTCTGTTCAAGGACTTCCTGCGCATTGATACTCATAAATTAATACTCCTCCTACACTCTTTTAACTTACTTTACAATCGTTCCTATTTTTTCACCATTTACGGCTTTTAACATATTTCCTTTTTCTGCTACTCCAAACACATGTATTGCGATATCATTTTCCATACATAATGTAGCAGCAGTAATGTCCATAACTCCAAGTTGCTTATCTATAACTTCTCTATGAGTCAGTTCATCATATTTTATTGCATTTGGATCCTTCTCAGGATCCGCTGAATATACAGCATCTACCTTTTTCGCTAAAAGAATAACATCTGCATCTATTTCCGCAGCTCTTAAAGCCGATGTAGTGTCTGTTGAAAAGAATGGGCTTCCTGTCCCAGTTCCAAAAACAACAACATTGTTTTGTTCTAAATTTTTAATTGCCTTTTTTCTGTTATATGGTTCAGCAATTTGTGTCATTGAAATAGCTGTTTGTACAATTGTTGGAATTCCTTGCTTTTCAAAAGCATCCTGAAGTGCCATTGCATTCATAGTAGTTGCTAGCATACCCATGTAATCAGCAGTTGCTCTATCAATACTCTGACCAGTTCTACCTCTCCAGAAATTTCCTCCTCCAACTACAACAGCAACTTGAACCCCTAAGTCATAAATTTCTTTGACTTGTGAAGCCACTCCTACAAGCATTTCATCACTTATACCAAACTTATCACTTCCTGCAAGCGCTTCACCACTAACTTTTAAAAGAACTCTTTTATATTTAGGTTCCATAATTTTCTCCTTGTATAAAAATTGCGGATACCACTTCGATATCCTCAATATTATACCACAAAGAAGTTTAAGGTTCACCTATTTTACGAAGTTTTTGCTAAACATTTGCCATAAACTTTATCTATTTCTTTTACAATTTTACCATCTAAACCACCTGATGCTACCATACGTCCTAAAATATTTATAGCTTCATCATGAGACATACCTTTCTTATAAGGTCTATCCTCTATTAACGCCTGATAAATATCTAAACAAGCCATTAATCTTTCATTAAAACCTAATTCTTCCGCTTTTTTACCAAAGGGATAACCTTTTCCATTTAATTTTTCATGGTGAAAAGACGCCCAATTTGTAATTTCCTCAAAACCTTTAATATTTTTCAAAATCATATAAGAATAATATGCATGGTTTTGAATCTGCTTATATTCATCATTTGTTAGATGTGATGGTTTCTCAAGTATATCATTGTTAACAACTAATTTACCTATATCATGTAATGCTCCAGCAACATACATTTTAACTGCGGTAGGCCTATCAAACCCATAATGCTTCGTCATAAATTCAGCTTTTTCTGCAATTCCCAAAGAGTGTCTCTTCGTAAACGTAGATTTATAATCTATAATTTGAGCAAAAAATCCTACAAAGTCTTTAATTTCTTTTTCGGAGTACTCTCTCTCCACATCATTGACACTTTCATTTAACGTTTTATCTAGCTTTTCATTGCTCATATTTTTCAATTGATTATATTCAATACCATTAAAAAAAGCTTCAACACATTGTTCTGAAAACATTATATTCTTATTATTCTCAACAAATCCTATAATATTTTGATATTTTTGTTTATGTATCTCACTTAAATTCCAAGTAGCATCTACTTGATCTGCCATATGTATAATCTGTGCAAATAAAGGAGTATCCTTTGCTAGTTTTTTTAGAGGACCACTACCATCAGCATTTTCATGATGATACAATATAGCCCCTTTAGCTTCATTACACAATTTTATTTTTTTTATGTTTTTCTCCCCTATAATGCAATGTGTCCCTGCATTTATAATTTCCTTTTGCTCATAGAGGTTAACCCCATTAAAATATTCTTCCTGTATGTATTCAGTCAACGCATTATCATGCAATATTGCGCATGCGCCTAAATCTATTAATTGCTCTTCTGGCAATTCTAAATATTTTCCAATCAATATCGATAAATATGCTACACGCTTTCCGTGATTAGTTGTAACTCCTAGTATCTCATGTTCAACACAATCTAATGCATATGAAAATGCATATAACATATTATTAAAGCTTAACTTCATTTCCTGCATCCTTTCCTTAATTAACCAATTAATATTTACCCTTGGAAAATATATGTAAACAAGTTTTAACTTTCTGATATTATTATACCAGAAATAACCAAAAAATGATGGTATTAAGTTTAAACTTAATACCATCATTTAATAAACAAATTCAGTATTGTTAAATATGATTAGTTTCCTAGTTGTGCTGCAACTTCTGCTGCGAAATCTTCTTCTTTCTTTTCGATTCCTTCTCCAACTTCAAATCTTACCATTGAAACAACTTTAATTGACTTTCCGATTTCTTTACCAACTTCATCAACATACTGTTTTACAGAAAGATCTCCATTCTTTACAAACTTCTGTTCAACTAAGCAAGTTTCTTTAAGCTCTTTTTTAAGTCTTCCAGTTACCATTTTTTCTACGATATTTGCTGGTTTACCTTCTGCAAGAGCCTGCTGAACTAGGATTTCCTTTTCATGTTCAAGGTATTCTTGGCTAATAGCTGATTCATCAAGGAACTGAGGGTTCATTGAAGCAACCTGCATAGCAACATCCTTACCTACAACAGCAACTTCTTCTGCTGTAGCTTCAGTTTCTAAACCTACAACTACACCAATCTTACCACCACCGTGGCTATATCCTACATAAACACATCCAGGTTCTTCCATTTTATGGAATCTTCTGATGTTCATATTTTCACCAATTGTAGCAATCTTGTTGTTAAGAGCATCCTGAACAGTTCCTTCTTCTCCATAAGCAACATTCATGAAATTCTCAACTGATTCATCTGTAGCTTCTAAAGCTATTTCAGCTAATTTAGATACGAATCCAATGAAGTCTTCATTTTTAGCAACGAAATCTGTTTCAGAGTTTACTTCGATAATAGAAGCTTTTTTAGCATCACTTGAAAATGCAAATTTTACAAGACCTTCTGCCGCAACTCTTCCAGCTTTTTTAGCAGCCTTAGCTAGTCCCTTTTCTCTTAAAAGGTCTACAGCTTTTTCCATATCGCCATCAGTTTCTACTAAAACTTTCTTACAATCCATCATTCCTGCGCCTGTCATTTCACGCAGTTCTTTTACCATCTGTGCTGTTACAGCCATCTGTATTTCCTCCTCAAATTTGATAGATTCGTGCAGCATGCTACACGAATCCAACTCACAATTCAAATTAAAATCTTATGCTTCTTCAGCAGTTGCTTCTTCAGTTGCTTCTGCTTTTCCTTCATCAAAGCTTTCGCCCTGATTAGCTTCAATAATAGCATCTGCCATTTTACCTGCAATTAGTTTTACAGCTCTAATAGCATCATCATTTGCAGGAATAATATAATCAACATCGTCAGGATCACAGTTAGTATCTACGATACCAATGATAGGAATTCCAAGAATTCTTGCTTCCTTAACCGCGATTCTTTCCTTCTTAGGGTCTACAATAAATAGTGCAGCTGGCATACCCTTCATTTCTTTAATACCACCTAAGAACTTTTCAAGCTTTTCTAATTCTAACTTAAGCTTACCAACTTCCTTCTTTGAAAGTTTTTCAAAAGTTCCGTTTGATTCCATATCCTGGATTTCATATAATCTCTTAATTCTTCCAGCGATAGTCTTGTGGTTTGTAAGCATACCACCTAGCCATCTTTCATTTACGAAATACATTCCGCATCTCTTAGCTTCATCAGAAATAGCAGCTTGTGCCTGTTTCTTAGTTCCTACGAAAAGAACTGGCTTTCCAGTTGCTCCAACTTCCTTCATGAAATCATAAGCTTCATCAATCTTTCTTACTGTCTTCTGAAGGTCGATAATATAAATTCCGTTTCTTTCTGTAAAGATGTA
>DAMCXN010000002.1:70519-85897 GCA_032096995.1 Aminipila sp. | reverse complement strand
GGAGCCATCTTAGGGTTCCATCTTCTTGTTTGGTGTCCAAAATGTACACCTGCTTCTAGTAATTGTTTCATTGAAATTACTGCCATTATTTTTTCCTCCTGGTTTTTTCTTCCACCGAGATTTATCCTGAAAATGACCATTAAGGCACCTATTTTCAAGTCGTCTGGTGTGCAAAATAATAAAATATATATGTTATCTAGAAAACTACAGCATATATAACGCTGTATTCCACAAATAACCACCAAATACTATACTACAAAAACACTATATTTGCAACAAAAAACTTTGGAAACATCAAAGTTTTTTGCTGCTATATATTAATTCTTACTATTTCTCAAATTAAATATATTATTCTATAACCATTAACGTTTATTCTTCAAATTGTGATAAAAATTCCACAAAAGCTTTTTTTGCCCCATAAAAACTCTGTCTGCCTATCCTAATATCATTTCCATTTGAAAAATATATTGTCTGATCTCCCATTCTAGTGACTTTATCAAGATTAATAACATAACTCTTATTACATTTATAAAATTCCTTTGGCATATTTAGCGTATAACTTTCGATTTTACCATAAGTTCCACAAACATCAGAAGTTAAATGGAAAAAAACTTTACGTAAATTCTGCTCAATAAAAACTATATCATCCGGCAGAATTCCTCTTACTTCCCCTTTAAATTTTATAATAATGCGTTTTTCCTTCATAAAGCGACCTCCAATTTATTTGAGAAGTAGCTTAAATTAATACACGCGTATGACCTTTAAAACTTTAAGAAAAAAAGCGAGTAAAAAACCCGCTTTAAATTAACTATTTCTTCTATACGTTATTAAATCTTCTGCAATTTCATTGGCCGCAATCGATACCGGCTTATCAGTAGTCGCCTCAGTAAGTTTTGGCTTTCCGTCAATTATATCTCTAGCCCTTTTAGCCGCTAAAATTACTAAAGTATATCTACTATCAGCTTTTTTTCTAATCTCATTAATTGATGGATATAACATTTATATCTCCTCCTCATACTTTTTAATCAAATGATATATGCTTTCAGATACTCTAGAATGCTCAGCAGTAATAATAGCTTTAACTCGTTCTACAGCTTCTAAAAGGTCTCCATTGACAACACAGTAATCATATTTATCTATGTAAGAAACTTCTTTTAGAGTTTCTCCTAATCTCATGTTAATAGCCGCCTCTGTTTCAGAACCTCTTCCGGTAATTCTCTTTCGAAGTTCTGTCATTGATGGAGGTAAAATAAAAATAAATACTGCTTTTGGATATGCCTGTTTTACTTTCATTGCACCTTGTATGTCAATTTCCAGTATAACATCCCTACCTTCATCAAGTTTCTGCATAACCATTTCTTTAGGAGTTCCATAATAATTGCCATAAACCTCGGCATATTCTAACAGTCCCTCTTTATCAATAGTTTTAATAAACTCTTCTTTAGAAACAAAATAATAATTTATGCCATTCTTTTCAAAAGGTCTAGGTTCTCTGGTAGTCATGGACACAGACAGCTCAACATTTGGGTCTTCTATTAGTTTTTGACATATAGTTCCTTTTCCTGCTCCAGATGGGCCTGAAACAACAAATAATTGTCCCTTATCCATTTATCTTCCTTCCTTATTGTTTATATTAGAAAGTTGATTATAACACATACAATTTCTAATTTCAATAAATATTAGTTACTCAAAGCTATGAAGAGTAAAATATTTTCTAAATCTAAAATGTTCCATACTTAAAATATTATATTACATTGTGTTCTTAAACTTCTTATATCTGCTTGCCTTCCGAAAATTCCTTTGTAATAATAAAGGGTACAAACAAAATAAAATTTAAAATAACGCTGACAGACACATCACCCCAAGAAAGTATTTGATTTGAAGTGTCATCTGTTCCCATAAAAACCAATACCATATTATTGTTTATATAGTGCATCATAACCGGTACCCATATGTTATTTGTTTTTAGATAGGAATAACCAAAAAATATTCCTAAGCCAATGCAGGTACTTAGCTGCACACAAAAGCTTTGCAACCATGTATGAGGACTGTAATAAAACATATTAATTGGCAAATGCCACATTCCCCACAATACACCTAAAAGTAGTATTCCCTTCCTTGCCCCAAAACGTTTGCTCAGCATTGGTTGTAAAAAATATCGCCATCCATATTCTTCTCCAAAAAAGGCTGTATATGACAATAAAAAATTTAAAGGCAAAATTATAAACAGCATAAGAAACATCATCTCAGAGTTAGAGAACAACTCCTTTAGTGACCCATCAATCGTGCATCCTATTAGTATCCTTAACATATATAGTAAAAAAAATAAAGCTATTAAACGGATCCCTTTTTCTCCATTATCAAAGCCCAGACCACAAGTCTCACGTATGTTTTTTCCATCTGCGACGAACAAAAATAATAATAAAATACTCCCTACCGTTACAATTATATTTGGACCTAAACTTGTTGCCATTGTTGGAAATAAAACTGTGAAACTACTATATATAAACAATATAGCAGTTAAAGCAACAAAGCCTCCGTAAAATTTTTTTGGGTATTCACCCTTCTTATTAACAACCCATGTTGCTATTATAACCCCAAGTGAAGGGTAATACATTTGAAGTAACGGAAATACTGAAACATCAAAACCACGTTTGTATTGTATTCCCATAAATATCCCCATAACTACAGGCAATAAAAAGGTTATAGCCATAAAAATGATAAACTTCTTTTTATCCTCACTTATGTTATCTTTATCCTTAAATGATCCTGTATTATTGAGATCTGAAGTCAATTTACTTTCTATAGATTCTGTAATTTTATATTCTCTTGTTATTTTTGCTACCGATTTATCAGATTGGTTTAATATTAAATCATCTGTATAATCCTTTTCTAGCTTTACCATGATATTCCCCTTCTATAGTCCTACAAGTAAATAACCTAAATATTTAAATTTAGCTATTCATATATTTAATCCGCGTGGTATTTTGGTAGAATTCATTTGTGCATATTAGTTTTTAATATAACAAGTAAGAATCATAGTCAGAAAAATTGCTTAGACTGGATATTCCACATAAATTGATAATATATCATTCAAATTAAATTTTACTCCTCATCTCTGAGTTATTCAATGTTTTGAACCTGTTCTCTTATTTTCTCTATTTCACTTTTTATTTCTAACATCATATTAGTAATTTCAATGTCATTTGCCTTAGAACCAATTGTATTTGCTTCTCTATTCATTTCTTGAACAAGAAAATCTAGTTTCTTACCATCTGGTTGATTGCTTTTTTTAATAATATTTGATAATTGAGTTATATGGCTATCTAACCTAACTAACTCTTCTGTTATGCTACATTTATCAGCAAATATAGCAGCTTCAACTAAAATTCTATCTTCTGGAAGAGTTACATTATTTCCTATTAACTCTTTGATTCTTTCTCTAAGCTTTTCTGTATAAGCTACTGTTACCTTTGGTGAACGTTCTTCAATCTTTTTAACTAAGTCTCTAATTAATCCACCTCTCATAATTAAATCTTCTGCAAGCTTACTTCCTTCTACAGTACGCATCTCATCTAATTTTCCTGCAGCTTCTTTAACTGGGATTAAAAGACTTTTGCAGATTGCATCTTCATCTTCAACATCAGGGACAGCCTTTATAACATCAGGTAAAGTTGCTAAAAATTGTAAGTCTATATCTCCTGCTAAATCAAATTGAGATTTTAATTCTTTTAAATTATCAAAATACTGTTTTGCAACCATACTATTTAATTTAACGGTTGTATCATCTTCTGTAATGCTTTCAACAATAATTGATACATCAATTTTTCCTCGTCTTGCTATGCCCTTTACTGCATTCTTAATTTTATCTTCTGCAAAAGAGTATCTTCTAGGCATCTTTATATTTATGTCACCATATCTGTGATTTACAGATCTTATCTCTACAATTATGTTCCTTTTTCCATCACTATATTCGCTTCTCCCGAAGCCTGTCATACTTTTTATCATGGGTATCCTCTCCTCAGTTGATTTATCCGCATGTATACTTTATACTACACTAGTAAACTAATTATACTATATATTAAATATGTATTAAATACAGTTCACTAACGTTAATTATACAATAAAATTGACTTTAGTGCTAAAAAATATTTAGAAAAATTGAAAACGAGGTAGAAAAAATGGCTTTTGATGGTATAGCAATTCATGCAATTACAAAAGAATTAAATAATAAGCTTTCTGGAGGAAAACTAGAAAAAGTTTACCAACCAGAAAATGATGAGTTAGTTTTTCATATACACTCAAAAGAAGGTAACTTCAAGTTATATCTTTCTTGTAACAGCAGTAATGCTAGATTAAACTTAATGACTGAATCAATACCAAATCCTCCTGCACCAATGAATTTTTGTATGCTTTTAAGAAAACATATTCAGGGAGGACGTATTACAAAAATCACGCAAAAAGATTGTGAAAGAATAGTTGAAATTCCTTTTGAAACAGTTAATGAACTTGGGTTCAATGTAAATAAAAAACTTATTATCGAAATTATGGGTAAACATAGCAATATAATTCTGGTAGACACTGAAAGTAATAAAGTTATCGACAGTATAAAGAGAATCTCCATTGATGTAAATAGGATAAGACAGATATTGCCTGGTAAGCTTTATGAATATCCCCCTGCTCAAGACAAGATCCCTTTTAACCAAATTAATTTAGAAGAAATTGAAAATCTTTGTATCTGTACACCAAATAAACTCCCAAAGGTTCTTCTTGGAGGTATACAGGGAATCAGTCCTATCATATCAGAGCAGCTAACACAGGGTCTAGAAATTTCATCTGAGATTCCTTATAGTACCCAAGAGGCCAAAGAAACCGCCCAAATAGTCTATAAAAACTTAAAATCAATGCTTTACGCTTTAGATAATTCAAATATATTACCTAGAGTTTATCTTGATGAAAATAACTCACCTATTGATTTTCATGTACTTCCACTTTTAGCCTTAGAGGGTATTTATCAGGCTAAAGAGTTTGATACAATTTCAAGTGCCTTGGAATTTTACTACTCTCACAAGAAGTCTTCAAATCGAATAAAACAAAAAAGTGCTGATTTAGAGAAAGCAATAAAAAATAACTTAGATAAGCTATATTTAAAAAAGCAAAGACTTTCTGAGGATCTTCTAAAAGCCGAAAATTCTGAGAAATATAGATTATATGGTGAATTATTAACAGCAAATATACATTTGTTTAAAACAGGTGATAGCAAAGTTACTGTGAGCAATTATTATGATGGAAAAGAAATCACAATACCTTTGGACAAAAAAATATCACCTTCCAAAAATGCTCAACATTATTTTAAAAAATACGCGAAATCAAAAACAGCAATTAAAGAAAAAGCAATTCAATTGGAGGAAACTGATCTAGATGTTAAATATTTGGAATCTATTTCAGTTTTTATAGATAGTGCAAAATCTGTTAATGAAATAGAAGAAATTAGAAATGAACTTGTTGATTCTGGTTATTTAAGAAAGAAAAAAGTTTACGGGAAACCTGCGAAGTCAAAACCTTCCCCTCACATTTATAACACTAGTGATGGCTTTAGAGTCCTTGTAGGCAGAAATAATAAAGAAAATGATCATTTAACATTTAAAATGGCTTCTTCAAAAGATATTTGGTTTCATACAAAAGATATTCCTGGTTCACATGTCATACTTTTTACTGAAGGTAAAGATGTTACTGAAACAGCCATATTTGAAACTGCCGCTATTGCCGCATTTCATAGCAAGGGAAAAAGTTCAGAAAATGTGCCAGTTGATTATGTACAAGTCAAATATGTAAAAAAGCCTGCTGGTGCAAAACCTGGTATGGTCATATTTACAAATAATCGCACAGTATATGTAAATCCTAAATTACCATAAAAACGTAGGGCTTTAGAATATAGCCATTCTAAAGCCCTATTTATTTACATTTCATATGAAATTGTAACTGCTTGTATGTTATCAAACCATTCCACATTACCACCTAAATTTTCTGATATGTATCTAACTGGAAGCATTGTCCTTTCATTAATTATCAACGGAGCAACGTCCATCTGCACCTCTTTCCCATTCACTTTCATGAGTTTACTATCAATAGTCATTTCAATATTTTTATCTTTATAGTTTAAACTTACAGTCCTTGTATCATTATTCCATTCAACTTTGCCTCCCATAACCTCTACTATAGATCTAATAGGCAGCACTGTTCTTTCATTAACGATCATAGGTACAGTTCCTAAAGAATCAATATTTTGATATGTTCCATTAGCTGTCATAACTGGATTATTAATCTGAACTATTATTTTTCCATATTGTGTTCTATCAGCTTCACCGCGATTTGGTTCTTGTTCTTCAGTCTTTTCCTCTAAATCATTAAATAAGGCATAAATACTATCATCAATTTGATACAGCCAATAACTCTGAGTGCCATCGCCCCATTCTTTTACTCCCTGCCAAGTATAAGTACATTTACGCTCTTTTTTGTTGTAAAGCCAATCATAGCCGGTTACTGTATCCTCATCAAATTCGGTTATAACCATGGAATGCTTGCCACCTACCCGTAACATATCTCCCGGTCTAGCATAATTGTTTATGTATTCCCCTAGATTTTGGTAATCATTGCTAGGGGCTGTTCTAGTACATTTGCTACTATAAATATCATACCCAAATACATTTTTCCAAATATAGTTGGTAAAAGCATGGCATTGAATTGCTCTTCCATTATCATAATTATTTAAACTGTCTGTTCCAAGATAAGGTTTAACATATTCATGTATTTTTTCCACTATATTATCAGCACTGTTTTGATCATACTCTGCTGCTATACAAACATTTATACAAAGGTTTTGTATTAACAAAGAAATAACTAAAATTAATATAAAATTGCGTTTCATCGCTACTTATTCTCCTAAAAAACTAAACAATAACTTTATCTAAAATCCCCGTTAGTTTTGCCAATATAACCCCATAGTTTGTAATAGGTATCCCTTGAGCCTTAGCGCTATCGATCCTTGACATCATATATTTTCGATTGAACATACATGCACCACAATGAATAATCAAATCATATTGTGATAAATCTTTAGGAAAATCAACTCCTGCTACAATTTCAACTGAAAGCGTTTCACCAAAACGTTGTTTTAATAGCCTTGGTATTTTCACTCTTCCTATATCCTCTTCTAAGGGAGCATGTGCACATGCTTCTGCGATTAGAACTTTAGAATTTTCATTAAGCCCATCAACAGCCTTAGCTCCCCGTGTTAATTCTTCTATGTCTCCCTTGTATGCTGCAAATAGCATCGAGAAAGATGTTAACATCGATTTCTCAGGTTTTTTATCATACACCATAGAGAAACATTGGGAATCTGTTATTATAAGCTTAGGGGGACAATTTAAAGCTTCAAGTGCTTCATCTAATTTATCAGCAGTAGTACAAATAGGGATACAACCCTTGTCCAGCAAATCTCTAATGGTCTGTACCTGAGGAAGTATCAATCGTCCTTTTGGGGCTTGTATATCTTGTGGCATAACAAGAAGAACAACATCATTCTCAGTTACAAGTTCACCTGTAATACTTTTCATTTCATATCCTTCAGGAATATTTCTAACCAAAGCTGCTCTAACTTCTTCCATTCCTGCTTTATTGACAGCACTAACAATTTCCGGTCTTATATGAAATTCTTTTTGGACTTCTACCTTTATCTCTTCAATGTTCTCTAATATATCACTTTTATTTATAACACCAATAACAGGTATTTTCTGCTTCTTTAAATCGTCAAACCAAACTTTTTCTTTCTTAAGTTCTGTATCTGTAAATATTAAAATTGCAATATCAGTTTTCTTTATTGCTTCTTTTGTTTTTTCAACTCTCAGTTTACCTAAATCGCCTTCATCATCAAATCCTGCCGTATCTATAAAAACTACTGGCCCTATAGGGTGAACTTCCATAGATTTAAAAACTGGATCGGCAGTTGTTCCCGCATAAGGTGAAACTATTGCTATTTCCTGTCCCGTCAATGCATTTATCAATGATGACTTACCACTATTTCTCTTTCCAAACAAAGCAATATGAAGCCTATTTGCTCGTGGAGTTTCATTTAAGCTCATTAATTTTCACCTCCAAATGAAAAATATTCTCTATAGTTTTTTATAATACACAAATTTATATTTTAAATCAAGATATGACAAAAAATAATACCCAAAGACATTTTTATTCATAAAAACTTAGCACATTGGTCCAAATTATTACATTTTTGGTATTAATTATTACATTAATACATTTTTTTCTTGATATTTCTTCTTTTATTTTATAAACTATTATTGTAAATAAAGCTAATTGCTAATACTAAATTCTCCAAATATGGGGGTATAATTTTTTATAAGAAAGGATTAGAGGTTATGAAAAAAAATACAAATGCAAAAAAGTGCACAATTTGTGGTAAGCGCTATAACGACAACATTGCTTTTTTAGGGGGATACGTTTGTGAAGAATGTGTAAATTATATTAGTTCGACTGAAGTTTAATTGTTTTTAATAACACATAATTAACAATACATATATAAAGTTTTTTGTTTGATATTACATTATTGATGCCACTATTTTTAATCCCAATATTCGAAAACCGTTAGGCTTTATTTACATAAAAATACCGAGCTTCCACGCTCGGTATTTTTAATATATTTTATTAATTTTTACTTCTTCTACTTTTTTTACGATTACTTTTATTTGAACTTTTTCTTTCTTGCATTTTTTCTCTGTTAATTCTTTTTTTAGTCTTTGACTTCATTATAGAATATCCGAATTTGCCAATAGGTTTACGTTTTATGCCAAAGTATTCACCATGATTATAACAAATCAACTTAGCGTCTTCCAAAAGTATCTTACCTTTTTCATCTATAATGTCCTTATTAACATGTACATTCACTATTTCCGCCATAAACATATCATGAGTAGGTAATGATACAACTTGTGTCACTTTACACTCTAGATTTACTGGTGCCTCTCCAATCATTGGACTACTAACGTACTCTCCCTTGACTGGTGTTAAATTTTGCTCTTTGAACTTATCAACATCTCTCCCAGATTTAACTCCACAATAGTCTGTTGCAAAAGCTAAGTCTTCATTACATAGGTTTATTACAAAGTCTCCCCCTTCTTCTATAAGCTTATGGGAATGCCTTGATTTTCTAACAGATACATAAGTCATAGGTGGTTCTGAATTTATTATTCCTGTCCATGCAATTGTTATAACATTATATTTTGAAGGTTCATTTCCACAGGAAACCATAACTACAGGCACTGGGTTTAACATTGTACCTGGCTTAAACGACATTTTTTCCATCTCATACCTTTCTCAACTTTTTTAACACAGCTTCAAATTCTTCTGGTAATGGACTTTCAAACTCCATATATTCTCCAGTGGTAGGATGCTTGAATCCTAAAACTTTAGCATGAAGCATTTGAGTATCTACGCCTAAAACTTTCTTTTTAGGACCATATACCATATCCCCTAAAAGAGGATGTTTCATATACGCCATATGCACTCTTATTTGATGTGTTCTTCCAGTTTCTAGCCTAGCTTCAATTAAAGTAAATTTTCCGAAACGTTCTAATACCTTATAATGTGTTACCGCTCGCTTTGAATTTGTAGAAGTAACTGCTTGCTTTAATCTATTCTTAGGGTCTCTTCCTATAGGCTTGTTTATCGTACCCTCATCTTCAGAGAAGTTGTTATATACAATAGCCCTATATACTCTAGTACTACTATGCTCCGCCAATTGCTTTGCTAAGCAGTTATGTGCCTTATCATTTTTAGCAATCATCAAAAGTCCACTAGTATCTTTATCTATTCTATGAACTATCCCTGGTCGTATAATTCCATTTATAGAGGAAAGACTATCCCCACAATGATACATTACTGCGTTAACCAAAGTCCTGTTTTCATTGCCATTGGCAGGATGTACAACCATGCCTTTAGGTTTGTTAACTACTAATACATCCTCATCTTCATAAAAAATATCCAATGGAATATTTTCAGCTTCCGCATTTAGCATTTTAGGCTCTGGCATCATTACTTTAATAATGTCTCCAGACTTAACTTTATATTTTTTAGATTCATTTACAGTCCCATTTATTTCAATATTACCAGACTCTAAAAGCTTCTGAAAAAAACTTCTGGATTTTTCTTCATATGTTAAAGAAAGGGCCATATCAACTCTGGTCCCTTCTAATTTATCATCTATAATAATTTCAAAAATATTTTCGTTACACATATTTATATATCCTTTTGTGCATTTAATTTTGGTTCAATCAAAAATACATAAATAACTAGAAGTATACAGCCAACGCATACATATATATCAGCTAAATTAAAGATTGGCCATATGCGTAAATCTAAAAAGTCTACCACATATTGCAAACTGATTCTATCAATAATATTACCAACTCCACCAGAAACAATTAATGCTAACGATAACATCAACGCCCAATGTCCATTGTTTTTCAGTTTAAATAAATAAGCTAATATACCAACTGTTATAATTACAGTTATTAAAGCTAACATCCCTGTGTTTCCACTAAAAAGACTAAATGCTGCTCCTGTATTTTGAATATAGGTTATATGAAATATACCATCTATAATAGGAATTGTCTGATATAAGTCCATATTAGTTCTAACTGCAAACTTAATTATCTGATCAAGCAAAACAGCTGCTATAATTATAATATAATACATCTAAAATTTATGGGGCATTTGTTACTGTGCCCCATCTCCTATTCTTAAATTTACCATTGTTTTTTTCAGGTCATCTACACCAGACTCAATCTTTGAAATAATCTTAGTATTTTGCTCTGATTCTTTAGTTTTAGCCCGCTGAGGAATCTCCTTTTCTTCTTCAGTTTTTAAACCCAAATCACCAAATTCACTAAATATTTCATTGCTTAGTGTATCAAATCTTTCAAGTTCCGATTCTAATAAATTCTTATATTTTGACTTAAAAGTAACATATCTATTTCTCAAGTTACTACTTTCTTCAGTCAATCTTTCTACAGACTCTTTTGCTTCTCTAGTAATTAACTGAGCGTCAAGTTCCGCATTCTTTAATAAAATTTCAGCTCTCTTCTCAGAACTTATAGCAATTTCTCTCATAAGAGATTTAGCTGATTCTAAAGTTTCAACTACAGCTGTTTCAGATCCCTTATATTTTTCAAGTTCTTCAGCTAAACGTTTTACTTCTTCTTTTAAAGAAGCATTTTCACCTATTAATTTTTCAAGGTCAATAGTCAGAAGATCAAGAAAACTATCAACTTCCGCTTCCTTATATCCTCTGACAGCTTTAGAAAATTCTTTATTTTGTATATCCAATGGAGTAATCATAATCTAAATCCTTCCTTAAATTAAATTTTAATATTATTTACATGAGGATTAAAAGCATCGTTACGATAATTTTTCTAGCAATGGACACGAGAAAAAATGCTAAAAACACTGATAAATCAAGCATTCCTGTATTTAGTCTCATAGAAAGTTTCCTACACGGTGCAACTATAGGCTCTGTAAGGTTACAAATAACCTCATAAATTTTATATACATTGTTATATGGTCCAGCAACAAACCAACTTAGAATAGCTCTTGCTAAAAGAAGGAATATTAAAATATCACCAAACCAGCTTACTGCATTAACTAATAAATATTTCATATTTTACCTCCAAGGGCTCTTCGTTGTTCCTGTAAAATCGATGCCTTTATGCTCAACATTTGCTGAAACATCTACATTTTCAGGTGCAAAAATAAATATATTATTTGTGATTTTTTGTACATTACCATTTAGAGCATATGTAGCACCACTTAAAAAGTCAAATATTTTTCTTGCTATGTCTGACTCTATTTTTTCAAGATTTATAATTACTGGCTTCTTAGCTTTTAAGTTATCTACCAGCTTAGGGCATTCATCAAATGCCTTAGGTTCAATCACAACCATTTTGAACGGAACAGTATTTCCTGTTATTGGTTTACTTTGCATAGGTACCACCTTTGCTTCCTTTATCTCTGGTCTTGGAGTTGTAAATGAATTCCTTGTATCTATAGATTTTCGTTCAAGTTCTGCAGCAGCAGCTTGAATTTCTTCTTCTTGAATGTCATCATCTACATCTTCTATACCAACTAAATCTTTAAACATCCCGAAAAGTCCCATCTTAACCTCCTATACGGTTTTATTGTAGTTTCTTGCCCCAAAAATTGCAGTTCCTACTCTTACAAGGTTTGCCCCTTCTTCGATAGCAACCTCAAAATCGTGTGACATTCCCATTGATAAATACTTAAAATCTAACCTTTCATGTTGTATCTTCGAGTATTTATCATACTGCTGCTTCACCTTTGAGAAGAAAATTCTAATATCATCAGGGTTGTCCTCAAAAGGTGCCATACACATTAGTCCTCTCAACCTTATATTTGGACAATTCTCCAAAATATAATTTATCATTCCTTCGGTTTCATCAGTTGTTATACCAAACTTACTTTCTTCTTGAGCTGCATTCACTTGGATAAGGATATCCATAACCAAATCATGCTGCTTTGCCCTTTTATTTATTTCATCTGCAAGCTTCTTCGAATCTACAGAATGAATCATAGAGACTTTATCGATAATATATTTTACCTTATTTGTTTGAAGATGTCCTATTAAATGCCATCTTACGTCTTTTACATGTTCGAACTTGTCCATTATTTCTTGAACCTTATTCTCACCAATGTCTGTAATTCCTGCATCTATAGCTTCATTAAGTTCTTCAGGCGGTCTTGTTTTTGTTACTGCAACAAGTAAAACATCCTCGCCCTTTCTTCCTGCTTTTATAGCTGATGCATTTTTTATCTTATTTATCTTATTAATATTTTCCTTAATTGACATAAAGAATTCACCTCTTTTTCTTTTTTTACCTATGAAATCTACTAATATACAAAATCTTATGACTTTTTAGAGTCCTTAGAATTTTTAAAATCTCTCTTCGGATTTTTCAATATTTCATCATAAATTTCTACGGTATTTACGAGTTCTCCTTCTTCATCGTAAAAATTTGAAACATAAACAAGAGAATAGTTTCCATCACTTGTCATGATTTTCACAGGTCTAAAAACGAAATCTCCATTTTTAGATTTTATGTATACACCTGCAATGCCGTCTTTTGTGGTAATACTAGAGTTTCTAACTTTAATACCCGAATAATCTTGCGTGATTATAGTTGCTTTTGCGCTTCTTATTCTTGCAAAGTCTTCATAATATCTAGTAGTTCTCATTATAACCAACCATTGCTCGCCTTGATCTACTAAGTCTTCAACTGTGGCTTTTACTTGTCCCATAGGTAAATCAATTTTTACAGAATTTCCAACTTCATATTTAGAAATATTTCCTGGATCCACCCAAGCAACTAAATACCAATAGTTACCTTCACAAATTTTAAATAACGGTTCTCCTTCTAAAGTATTTTTTCTAGTTAAATTTACTGGCTTAATGCTAACATCTTCTATATCTTTATATTTAAGTTTATCTATGTTTTCAGGAGTAAAGTATCCTTCATATCCGTCAACATAGTAACAAACTATTCCATTTCGAGAACTATTCATTTGTGTTAATGTAACATCAGTACCACCTAATCTTGTAACCATGTCTGAATATATGGACTGCTCACTAGTAGATTTTTGAGGTGTTATATCTAAAATTTTTGAATTCTTTCTTACTTTAACTCCATCTTCAATATAGTAATTAATACTACCTGATTTGGAAGCTAAATGTACAGTTTCTTCCCTAACAAAATAGCAAGTCACGTCATCTGTTATCTGCATATTTTCATATTGAAGGATTTCTGTTTTTGTTAGTGCGCCTGTAACTTGAGGTATTAATTCTGTTATTATACCCAAAGCAATAAGCACTACCATATAAAGCAGTAAGCCTCTTTTTTTACCTTTAGTCAAAACACTCACCCTCGTTATTTTACACCTTTTTCACTGCACTTTCAACTTTCTTTAGTATTTTAAGTTGATCTTTAGTCAGCTTTTCATGTTCCTTCAAATACTTCTCAAAGAGGTCTGGTCTTTTGTCTCTTGTAAGTTCCAAAGACTTTTCATATTTCCACAGTGCAATCAATTTATGATTCCCATTAAAAAGCACTTCTGGAACCATCATTCCTCTATATTCTCTAGGTTTTGTATACTGTGGATATTCCAATAAACCTGAATAAATAGATTCTTCCTTGGCGGAATCTTCACCTGCCAGAACATCTGGAATAAGTCTTGCAACAGAATCTATTAAAACCATAGCAGGAAGTTCTCCTCCTGTAAGGACATAATCTCCTATAGAAACCTCTTCCATATTCCAGTACTCTAAAATTCTTTCATCCACGCCTTCATAATGACCACATAGAATAATGATTTCATCTTCTTCTGATAATTCTTGTATTTTTTTTTGGTTTATTACCTTCCCTCTAGGGGACATATATAAAGCCTTTTTCCCTTCTGCATGGATAGCTTCCATAGCTTGAAAAACTGGGTCTGCCAGCATTACCATGCCTGGTCCACCACCAAAAGGGTAGTCATCTGCTTTTTTATGCTTATCCTGACTAAAATCTCTAATATTTATCAGTTCTACGTCTAATATACCTTTTTTTTTAGCTCGTCCTAAAATGCTCCCCTCTATAACTGGTTCGAACATTTCAGGGAAAAGTGTAAGTACTTTTATCTTCATTTTTCTATTCCTATAAATCTAAAATACCTTCAAGAAGTTTAACCTTTATAAACTTTTTGTCTAAATTTATTTCTAAAACAAACTCTTCAACCGCTGGAATTAAAGTTTTATTTTTATTTTCAAGTTCAATTTCATATAAATCCTGAGCACGATTTTGTATTATATCTTTAAGTTTACCTATCTTATTTTCATTTTCATCAATAACACTAAGTCCAATTAAATCTTTAATATAATAAGTATCCTCAGGAAGTTCTCTAAGTTGATCTTCTCCAATATATACGAATTTTCCCTTTAAAGCTTCCGCGGCAGTTCTATCTTCTATACCCTCTAGCTTTAGTATTACAGTTTCTTTCATATATCTTACTTTTTCTATATTTGTCTTTTTATCTTCTACGTAAATGTAATCTAATTCTTCAAATCTTTCCTTGTAATCTGAATAATTATAAACTTTAACTTCTCCCTTAAGGGCAACGACATTTACAATTTGTCCAATTTTAATTTTTTCCATAATTAAAATATCCTCATTTTATTATTTATTTGCATTGTGAAAATCCAAAATAAGAGGGGACTTCAACCCTTGAAATACCCTCTTATATCTTATCTCGCAGAACGTT
>DAMCXN010000002.1:63716-70509 GCA_032096995.1 Aminipila sp. | reverse complement strand
CAACTACCTTTTTATTTGCTTTTGTTGCGGCAGCCTTGACAACAGTTCTAAGTGCTTTTGCAATTCTACCCTGCTTGCCAATAACCTTTCCCATATCATTGGGTGCAACTCTAAGTTCTATTACAACAGCCTGCTTGCCTTCAATCTCTTTAACCTCAACGGCATCTGGATCATCAACAAGAGACTTTGCAATTGCTTCAACGAGTTTTACCATTAAAGTTCACCGCTTTCTTATTCAATGATTCCTGACTTCTTGAAAAGTGCTCTTACTGTTTCTGTAGGCTGTGCTCCATTACCTAACCATTCTTTTGCTTTTTCATCATTAATAATAACAGTTGCAGGATCTGTTAAAGGATTATATGTTCCAATTTCTTCAATGAACTTACCATCTCTTGGTGCTCTTGAATCTGCAACTACTACTCTGTAAAAAGGCTTTTTATTAGCTCCCATTCTCTTTAATCTAATCTTTACCATTTCTATTATTCCTCCTAATTTATCAATAAAAAATTTAATATATATCTAAACTCAGTCCGATTTGCTGAATTTAAAAACCTCTGAAAAATCTTTTTTTCTTACTTCCAGAAAGATTTGTAAATTGTTTCATCATTTTTCTTGCTTCTTCGTATCTCTTTATAAGATTATTTATCTTACTAACAGGCTGACCCGAACCAGCTGAAATTCTTTTTCTTCTGCTTGCGTTTAAGATTGAAGGATTTTTTCTTTCAGCCTTTGTCATAGATAAAATAATAGCTTCCATCTTTGCAAATTCTTTCTGTCCTTCATCTAGGTCAACATCTTTCATAGCATTTTTGTTCATGCCTGGAACCATATCTAAAATTTTTCCGATTCCACCCATTTTCTTTATCTGACCCATCTGCTCTAGAAAATCTTCTAAAGTAAACTCATTTTTCTTTATCTTTCTTTCAAGTTCTTCTGCTTTAGTATCATCAAAGTTTTCTTGAGCTTTCTCAATTAAACTCAGCATGTCTCCCATGCCTAAAATTCTACTAGCCATTCTTTCTGGATGGAAAGGCTCAAGAGCATCAAACTTTTCACCTACACCAATAAACTTTATCGGTTTTCCAGTTACTTGTTTAACTGATAATGCAGCACCACCTCTGGCATCACCATCAAGTTTTGTCATGATAACTCCATCAATACCAAGAGCTTCATCAAAACCAGTTGCTGCATTTACAGCATCCTGACCGGTCATTGCATCTACAACTAATAAAATTTCATGAGGTTTTATTACTTTCTTAACTCTAACTAATTCATCCATAAGAGCTTCATCAATTTGAAGTCTTCCGGCTGTATCCACAATTAGTACATCATAACCTTTAAGTTCAGCATCTTTTATAGCTTTTTCTGCTATAACCTCAGGTTCTTTGCATTCTCATGGTAAATACAGGAACATCAACATTTTTACCAACTACCTCAAGCTGATCTATAGCCGCTGGTCTGTATATGTCACAAGCACAAAGCATAGGTTTTTTTCCATTTTTCTTAAGATAATTTGCAAGCTTTCCGCAAGTCGTAGTTTTACCTGTACCTTGCAGCCCAACCATAAGAAGAACTGTAAATCCTCTTGGTGAATAAGTAAGCTTGCTATTAGCTCCACCCATAAGGGCTGATAACTCATCATTTACAATTTTTATTACTTGCTGCCCAGGTGTTAAACTTTCAAGTACATCACTTCCCAAAGATTTCTCTTTTACAGCAGATACAAAATCTTTAACTACCTTAAAGTTAACATCCGCTTCTAAAAGAGCAAGCTTTACTTCACGCATAGCTTCATTTATATCTGCTTCTGTAAGTACGCCTTTTCCTTTTAACTTTTTAAATACGCCTTGCAGCTTATCTGATAAACTTTCAAATGCCATTTGGACCTCCAATTTCCATTATTCATCAAGCTTGTCGATGATTCCTTTGATGTCCTCTAATTTATTTGTTAAATCTTTATTTTGACTATTTTCTCTTATGAGCATGTCCAAACTTGTATCAATCTTTGATACAGCTTCTCTAGTTTTACCAAACTTACCAACTAGCCCAAGTTTCTGCTCATATTCATATAATGCTTTTTCTGCATTTTTCAAAGCATCATGAACTCCCTGTCTACTAATAGAGAATTCAGTTGCAATTTCTGAAAGCGAAAGATTTTCTTCGTGATAAAGCTGCATAGCTTCTCTTTGTCTCTTTGTAAGCAATTGGCCATAAAAATCATACAATAAACTTACTTTTGCAATTCTATCAAACATTTCAACTTCCTCTTTCTTCTTGTAACTGCCAAGTATCTAAACTTGACACTCTAATAAATTTATCACAAATAAAAAACAGTGTCAAGTGTTTTTTCTTGACACTGTTTTTTTATTTGCATTCTAATTATTTTAAAGCTTCACACATATAACTTACTGGAAATTCGTTTGACTCTTCCATCAATTCTATAATAGCAGCCACATCTCCTTTTGAAGACATCTTAGGAATAGTTATTCTTCCAAATAACTGTCCAAATAAAGAAGTATCTACATAGTTTAGTTCTGCTAATTCACAATCTTGTAAATCATAATTTCGTTGCATATCATTAACCGCATAATCAAAGGTTCCAATTCCGTCAATTAAACCTAATGATAAAGCCTGCTTAGCAGTATAAATTCTTCCATCTGCAATTTTTCTTACCTCATTTATATCAATATGACGACCGTCAGCAACTAGACCTACAAACTGTTCATATGCTTCATCAACAAGTCCTTGGAATATTTGTCTTTGTTCCTCCGTCATTGGTTCTACAGAACTGCCCATAGCTTTATTAGCACCTGCAGTAATAGTATTTGTTTTCACCCCGTATTTTTCAAGAAGCTCTGAAAAATCATAAAGTGTTCCAATAGTAACTCCTATAGACCCAGTCCAACAGTTCCTATTTGCAATAATTTTATCACACGGAGCAGATATATAATATCCTCCTGATGCAGCCATAGTTCCCATCGATGAATATACAGGTCTTCCTGTCTTTTCTTGATATTCTTTAATCTTAAAGTAAAGCTCATCACTTTCATAAACACCACCACCTGGACTATTTACAAAAAAGATAATGCCTTTGTTATTTTCATCATAAATTAAATCATCAATAGTATTTAAAGTCCATTGATGTTGATACCCTAGTGGAGTCCCAAAATAGTCGGTTGAATTACTTGCAGAAATAACACCCTCAATATTTAATTTTGCAATATATGAATCATTTGGATAAACATTCTCACTTGTCACATCATATAGGCCACCATGGAAAGAGCTGCATGATACACCTATTACTGCAATCACACCAATAATAATAGCTAAAATTATTATACTTTTTATCACTTTCGCTTTTTTACTAGGTTGTTTTTTTTGTTCCATTGAATAGAATCTAACCCCATTATGATTTGGTTCACTAAAAACTGATTCATTATCTATATTTTTTTCTTGATCCATTTACTATTTCCCCTTTCAGATTGTCTTGTTCTTTATTATTTTTATGTAATTTTTTATGAACAATACAACGTATCATAACACAAATTTTACCAAAACTCAATATTGGAACTATGCATAAGTATTAACATTTTCTTCTGAGATTTCTTTAAGAAAAGTTTCGATAGCCTCACCTGCCGCTATACCAAACTTTTTCTGTGTTTCTACCTTAATCATCCACTCATAATCTTCGGGATTAGACATAAAAGCTGTTTCAAATAAAACTGCTGGATATCCAGTCATACGAGTCATAGCTAGATTTCTATATCTTGCTTGTGATTTTTCTATGCCTACCTTATCCGCAATATAAGAATTTATATATTCTGCGGCTCCATTGTTGTCAAATGAGTAGAATGTAAGAAATCCCTTTATCTTATTATAATTTACAGTAACAGGCATTGAGTTACAATGAATAGATAAAGAAAAATCGGGTTTAATTTCGGCTACTTTAGCGGCACGATTTGAAAGTGCACTACCAGTGTCATCTACTCTTGTCATTATAACATTAGCACCTTTGCTCTCTAGATATTCTTTCGTGTGTAAAGCAATCCCTAAATTTATATTCTTCTCTAATGGCCCGTAAATATCCATAGGACCTTTTGCTCCTGTATCAGAACCTCCATGACCTGCATCAATATGTATAGTAATGCCCTCTAGATTATCTTCTAATTCTGTTGGTATCTTTTTAAATCCTAGTAGCATTTTCCCTTCTGAAAATTCTACATAATATCCATTTATAGGGGCATTCTTTTGAAATTCTATTTGATATTTTAAATATCCTCTGCTTCCGTCTTCTAATATATCTACATTTTTTATTATGCGATTTGTCTGTATGCTTCCCCATGCAGCCTGATTTGTATTATATATTGTTAAAATCGCGCTATTTTCTCCCATTTCAAAATTGTATAAAGCTTTCTGCCACATATCAAATTGTAGTTCACAGCACTCGTTACCATTCTCTTCTATAAAATTCATTTCAGTTATGGCGTTCTTCCCTAGTGTACCATTTTTAACATTAACATTGCTTTTATATACAAAAGAATAGTCAGATAAACAATATAAACTCTTTGTTTCTCCAATAATCTGCGCTGTAGTCCCTGTGGCTAAAGGCATCATTAGTTCTTTATCATCTCCATCGGGTTTACTCATTCTGGATATATTGCTCCCTTTTGCAATCGCATATTTTGGCGTATGATTTTTAGACCAATAAGTTATACCATTGCTGCTTGAACTTGCTGATGAATTATTGCTCGTTGCAGCTTTTCGTGTAATGTTTATACTTCTACTCTTCCCATTATTCGTAAAAGTAAATGTATTTTTACCTACATTTAAATCCACATATGTAGAGAAAAATCCATGTTCTGTAGTGTCTATTTGAGCACCATTCATATACAAAGGATATCTGTAATCCGCTGCTCCTAAGATGCTCACCTTGCTTCTTGTTGTACTATATCCTTCATTAGGCTGAGATATAATAATATCCTGCGGATTTTTATATTCTGACATGATTGAAACTTCATCAATACTTTTATCTACCATATTGGTTTCTGCAAATGTCATACAAGGTATTAAACTTATCCCTAAAACCATTGCTGTATATAGTGCTACTATTTTTTTCCCTTCAATAATCATTCTCTTCCCCCATTTCCAAAATATATCATATGATGTCTTTTTTTATTTTATCATGTCATATTAAAAGTTACACTCAAAAATTTTTTCAAAAAAAATGAAACTGTGATTTAAGTAACTTACAGTTTCTAAAATCACAGTTATACATTTTTAATATTTTTTAAATTTTTAATATTCTTTAATACGTTTATAAAATAAATATATTGTTTTCTTTACATTCCTGAATCATATCTTCAGGCCAAACAGATACTTGAACCTCTCCGATATGTGCTTTTCTTAGGAAGAACATGCATAGTCTACTTTGACCAATACCGCCTCCAATAGAGTAAGGAATTTCTTTATTTAATATAGCTTTATGGAAATCTAATTCTTTTCTATCTTCTGCATCTGCTATTTTTAATTGTTTTTCCATAGCATCTTCATCAACTCTTATTCCCATTGATGATATTTCAAAAGAAGAACCAAGAACTTCATCCCAAAGAATTATATCACCATTCAAATCCCAATCATCGTAGTCAGGAGCTCGTCCATCATGTTTTTCACCTGATTTAAGTACGCCACCAATTTTTTTGATAAATACAGCACGTTTTTCTTCTGCAATAAGATTTTCTCTTTCTTTAGGAGTTTTATCAGGCCATCTGTCTTCTAGTTCCTGAGTTGTAATAAAAGTAATCTCATTTGGAAGTTCTGTTTGAAGGTTTCTATATAATCTATTTACATAATCACCTAAGTTTTTAAGTGCATTATAAATTGTTACTACTGTTTGTTCTAAAAATTCTTCATTTCTCTGTTCTTTAGTGATTGTTTTTTCCCAATCCCATTGGTCTACATATATAGAATGTAAGTTATCTAATTCTTCATCTCTTCTAATTGCATTCATATCTGTATATATACCATGACCTGGTTGTATTTCATATTTGCCAAGTGCCATTCGCTTCCACTTAGCTAAAGACTGAACTACTTGAACATTTTTTTCATCCATGTCTTTAAGCGTAAAGCTTACAATTCTTTCAACGCCGTTTAGATTATCATTCAAACCGCTTTCAGGTGTAACAAACAATGGTGCAGATACTCTTCTAAGATTTAATCCATAAGCTAGCTCCTGTTGGAAAAAGTCTTTGATCTTCTTTATAGCTCTCTGACTTTCCATGTAATCAATAACGGGGGTGTAATCCTCAGGAATTATTAACTTCGACATAATCCTCATCTCCTTCTATAAATATATTTTTGCGCACAATTATTTCGCGCTTTTTTGTTGCCTACCAACAAAAAACTTATTTGTCTATTATAGTACTTAATATTAATAAAAGCAAGTAAAAAATTTGTTAAATATTAATTTTTATTTATATCAATTCGTTAATAAAATAACGTTAAATATTAAGGACATAATTAATACTGCAAATCAAAATATATTACTTACAATAAAGCGTATTTAATATACATTTCTTCCAATTATATAATCTTAGTAATAGAATAAACCATATATATTTTTCCTTTTTTATATTATTTTATTTATTCCTTATAAAAATAAGTTTTTAATGACTTTTGTTACCTATATATATGTAAGTAAGGCTTATTAGAATATTTTATTTTATCTTAAGTATACAACATTTGTTATGGTTCAATATGAGTCACATTAGGCAACATAGAAAGGGAGGACTATTTA
>DAMCXN010000002.1:62266-63706 GCA_032096995.1 Aminipila sp. | reverse complement strand
ACAACTCTTGTTATAGTTCAATTTTAAAAAACTCATGAGAGTTTAATTTATTCTAATAAACTTAATCGTCCTATCGTCATGCAAGAGACAAATAAAAAGAACAACAATATAACAGTATAAATAGTAGCGAGAATTTTACCAAGCTTAGCAAATATATGCTCAGGAAATTTATGCCCTACTATAATTGCCAATATTAAAATAACAAAAGTATAATACACTGTATGATGCACCCCAATCCTACCAATAGAATTAGTTGACCATGCTGGCAAATTAATAAAATCCAAAACAACATCTCCTAAGCAAAAATCATTTAGCCATTTTATATTGCTAGGCCAGATCATTGCCAAAATAAATAACATAAGAGATGTAGTCCCAAATCCAAATTTCCTCTTCACTTAGTACCTCCTAGTAAATTATATATATTCCTGTATAGGATACTATATAATTTACTAACTATCAATATTCAGTTCTCAAAGTTCATTACTTAACTAAATTTCAATTACTCTTCAAAACCATATGCAAGGTTCTGTCCTGTAATATACTATAAATACAACTCTTGTTGATGTTCAATCTTGAAAGATTCCTTTGTCGCTTATATGTACGGTCATTTAAATACAACTCTTGTTAATGTTCAATTTGATTTAAGGGCAGGAAGAATATTGGTACTTAAATTTAAATACAACTCTTGTTGATGTTCAAGGTAAATGCGATTAGGTGCATACCACAGTTACAGTAATTTAAATACAACTCTTGTTGATGTTCAAGTATGGCATCATCATCTTTAATTTCCCAATCATGCAAAATTTAAATACAACTCTTGTTGATGTTCAAGTATGCAGAATGATATCAGAAGTAGAGAAGGTGTATATTTAAATACAACTCTTGTTGATGTTCAAGGAAGTATTGCAAGAGGAATCGGAAAGTTAAAATTTGATTTAAATACAACTCTTGTTGATGTTCAAGAGCATTGGCCTTAGATATAGAACCAGAGTTATTATAATTTAAATACAACTCTTGTTGATGTTCAAGCTGTAGGCTAAAATGGTATGTCTATGTACTCCTTATTTAAATACAACTCTTGTTGATGTTCAAGCAAAAGGTAAAATTACCAGATGCGCTTGTAACTGAATTTAAATACAACTCTTGTTGATGTTCAAGTTAGCCTGAGGTACAAAGTAAGAATAGTATGTACCTATTTAAATACAACTCTTGTTGATGTTCAAGCTCACAGGGGAAATACAAGATATAGAAAGACAACTATTTAAATACAACTCTTGTTGATGTTCAAGGTACAGCTGATGGAAAGGTGTGCAAATTTAATACATTTAAATACAACTCTTGTTGATGTTCAAGTTGATATCTTTATTGGCAGCGTATTATATTTGGCTATTTAAATACAACTCTTGTTGATGTTCAAGTCATATCCGATGTAGCTATCAA
>DAMCXN010000002.1:39437-62256 GCA_032096995.1 Aminipila sp. | reverse complement strand
TTTAAATACAACTCTTGTTGATGTTCAAGCTTTTTGTACATAGCTGATATCAAGACCGCTCTGAAATTTAAATACAACTCTTGTTGATGTTCAAGAGATTAGAATAACCAAAAATGTTAATGAGCTAACATTTAAATACAACTCTTGTTGATGTTCAAGTTAATGGCTCATAGGAGCAGAAAGAAGGTTTAAAAATTTAAATACAACTCTTGTTGATGTTCAAGTTTTGGGAGTGCTGAATGTGTTGGTATTAGTGGGTTATTTAAATACAACTCTTGTTGATGTTCAAGAGAAGTTGAATTAGAGTCTTTCTATATCAATACTTAATTTAAATACAACTCTTGTTGATGTTCAAGCTTTATATTCCTGTGTATCAATTAAAGCTTTGTCATTTAAATACAACTCTTGTTGATGTTCAAGTGTAAGCAAAACTAAATCTATATTTTTGTAGTGGTCGATTTAAATACAACTCTTGTTGATGTTCAAGTGCACAGGAAAGACCGACATTAAGATTCGCATGTTGATTTAAATACAACTCTTGTTGATGTTCAAGGGAATGGCAGAAAAATATTATCCAACAATGACGACATTTAAATACAACTCTTGTTGATGTTCAAGGCGTGGTGGTATTTATCTCCTGCACCTTCGTCTATTATTTAAATACAACTCTTGTTGATGTTCAAGTAGAAGAAAAAGAATATTCCAGACATTCATTAGCTAAATTTAAATACAACTCTTGTTGATGTTCAAGTAATCAACTATGGATTAAAACTAATTTAACAGAACTATTTAAATACAACTCTTGTTGATGTTCAAGTTTATCCGATGGTCTTATGTGGGCAGGTGCATCTTAATTTAAATACAACTCTTGTTGATGTTCAAGTAAAATAGGAAGTAATGGTAAACCACAAATCAAAAATTTAAATACAACTCTTGTTGATGTTCAAGGTGCATTTGTAGTACTTAAATATCTTGTATTTTCATTTAAATACAACTCTTGTTGATGTTCAAGAGCCAATAGCAGAAAGATTTAGTAGGATTGCAAAATTTAAATACAACTCTTGTTGATGTTCAAGCCTAACCATGTCCAAGAAGCTGCTTTTATTTTTCTTCATTTAAATACAACTCTTGTTGATGTTCAAGTCCATATCAATTCTCCTTTACTCTCATGTTAAATGATTTAAATACAACTCTTGTTGATGTTCAAGCAAAGCATATTTACCTGATAGACGTTCCCTATGGATTTAAATACAACTCTTGTTGATGTTCAAGAGGGAGGCGCAGTATTTTGCAACCCTCCTTATGGAATTTAAATACAACTCTTGTTGATGTTCAAGGACAAGCTCCTGGAGGCTGCCAATTATGGAAAGAAGGATTTAAATACAACTCTTGTTGATGTTCAAGAAATAAAAATAGACCGTGAGACTGGAGAGATTGAAGAATTTAAATACAACTCTTGTTGATGTTCAAGTACATCTCGGGCAAATTGGCAAACCCTCTGCGGTAGATTTAAATACAACTCTTGTTGATGTTCAAGGATAAAAGAATCAGCACCAAAGCAAAAAAAACCTAAAATTTAAATACAACTCTTGTTGATGTTCAAGGAATATTTAGAACCTGATAATGTATTCAAGCCAAAATTTAAATACAACTCTTGTTGATGTTCAAGTTTTTACTATCTCCAAACTTCAAACGCCCTTTTAATTTAAATACAACTCTTGTTGATGTTCAAGGCAAAATAACCGATTTTGGCACGTTATTTTTAACTAATTTAAATACAACTCTTGTTGATGTTCAAGGCTCCACCTTCTTCAACTGGAAAGAAGTCTACTTTATTTAAATACAACTCTTGTTGATGTTCAAGGAAGTAACAAAAGAACTAATAGCAATCAAAGACGAATTTAAATACAACTCTTGTTGATGTTCAAGAATGGCAAAAGGTAAATACGAAGAATGGTTAACCGCATTTAAATACAACTCTTGTTGATGTTCAAGGAAAGCAATAGCTAAGGAACTGAAGAGAAAAGCAAATTTAAATACAACTCTTGTTGATGTTCAAGTAATATACATGTCGTATATAAGTTGTACAGCTTTATTTAAATACAACTCTTGTTGATGTTCAAGTCCTTCTCTAATTGGTATATTGGCCAATTGTAATGTATTTAAATACAACTCTTGTTGATGTTCAAGCAAAGACGGTAGCTGGTTATACAGCAGATGTATTTATATTTAAATACAACTCTTGTTGATGTTCAAGAAGATTTTAGAAATACGTACTATTATTTATCAAACAATTTAAATACAACTCTTGTTGATGTTCAAGGATGGAGTGGTGAAGGTACTATCGTAATGCAAAAGATATTTAAATACAACTCTTGTTGATGTTCAAGTTAAAACCATTTATCAAATAGTATCTAAAGTTTTTATTTAAATACAACTCTTGTTGATGTTCAAGTAAGCGGTAGTATCATTATTCGCTCGTAAAATTCCATTTAAATACAACTCTTGTTGATGTTCAAGCATATTTCAATACTTTTTCTTCCGCTTTACTGAAATTTAAATACAACTCTTGTTGATGTTCAAGAAAAGGTAGCATAAAATGTGCTGCAAGACCAGGCAATTTAAATACAACTCTTGTTGATGTTCAAGAATTCGTTCTCTAAGTTTCTCTCTGTTGGGTATAAAATTTAAATACAACTCTTGTTGATGTTCAAGCAGAAGGCTAGATATAAGCAATCTTATATATTTAACATTTAAATACAACTCTTGTTGATGTTCAAGCCAACAACACCATTTTTCTGTTGTACTGCTGTTAATTATTTAAATACAACTCTTGTTGATGTTCAAGAAATTTTATAAATACAAAATAAGAAAGGGAGGCAAATTTAAATACAACTCTTGTTGATGTTCAAGCTAAATTAGCGTTTGTACGGATATTTCCAGTACTAGATTTAAATACAACTCTTGTTGATGTTCAAGTAAAATTCCTTAAATCAAAGTAAACTTGTGCTAATATTTAAATACAACTCTTGTTGATGTTCAAGAGTGTTAAGTGCGGAAATGTCATTTTGGTTTTGCGATTTAAATACAACTCTTGTTGATGTTCAAGTCAAGGATTATTATAAGGAACATTTTTCTAAAGAATTTAAATACAACTCTTGTTGATGTTCAAGTAATTGATACACAGGAATATAAAGATGAAATTTTCCTATTTAAATACAACTCTTGTTGATGTTCAAGTGTTTGTAGAAAATTGGATATTCCCCTCTTCTGTAATTTAAATACAACTCTTGTTGATGTTCAAGAAATTAACAGAAGCAGAAAAACAATGGCTGTTGCTATTTAAATACAACTCTTGTTGATGTTCAAGAATACTAAGACCATGCACATCGTCACTGGCAACAAATTTAAATACAACTCTTGTTGATGTTCAAGTTTTCTTGATCAGTTACAAACTGTTTCAAACTCTTTATTTAAATACAACTCTTGTTGATGTTCAAGTCATATCTCCATTTCCCTCGCCTCTACCTCCACCAATTTAAATACAACTCTTGTTGATGTTCAAGGTTTTTATGGTTTCTTTTTCAGCATAAAATTCATTTAAATACAACTCTTGTTGATGTTCAAGAAGCTGCTGAGTTCTTTATTCCAACAAACTTCTGATTTAAATACAACTCTTGTTGATGTTCAAGGATTTGTTCGGTCAAGCCTGCTACTGTTGGTGGGTACATTTAAATACAACTCTTGTTGATGTTCAAGTACCGCAGTACCACGTGAAGTATCATCATATTCCCAAATTTAAATACAACTCTTGTTGATGTTCAAGCAATACATTCTTGCTTAATATTACTGATTTCGTTCATTTAAATACAACTCTTGTTGATGTTCAAGACTGCAGTCAGCATATAGATTGGAGTGAGATATTAAAATTTAAATACAACTCTTGTTGATGTTCAAGTTTGTAAGGAGAGGCAAAAGCATATATGCCAGTTTATCATTTAAATACAACTCTTGTTGATGTTCAAGTTGCCTGTGCGCGATATATCAACTTTGCTTGGCTAATTTAAATACAACTCTTGTTGATGTTCAAGCTAGTAATTCAAGTTTAACCGCTTGCATTTTAGAAAATTTAAATACAACTCTTGTTGATGTTCAAGATCATTGTTCACCTCATTACTTAAATACTTTTAGACTATTTAAATACAACTCTTGTTGATGTTCAAGAATTAATCTGTTTCCCCTTCCTAATGTATACTTTTGATTTAAATACAACTCTTGTTGATGTTCAAGAAAATGGGAAAAGCAGTAATTTATTTTGCAATTGAATTTAAATACAACTCTTGTTGATGTTCAAGAGTTTACTTGCTAAGCTTAACAATGTAATTATAGAATTTAAATACAACTCTTGTTGATGTTCAAGATGACAATTCAAGAAGTTTTATATTAAGGGAAAAATGATTTAAATACAACTCTTGTTGATGTTCAAGAATATGATTATCTGACAGTCTATAATAGGAATTTATTTAAATACAACTCTTGTTGATGTTCAAGTGGCCCATCGACAATAGTTTCTACTGCCTTACTATAAATTTAAATACAACTCTTGTTGATGTTCAAGGAGAACTTTTTGAACTATCCTCTATTACAGCACAAATATTTAAATACAACTCTTGTTGATGTTCAAGAAAAATGTCTGAATGGACTGTAGTGCCAGGAATGCAATTTAAATACAACTCTTGTTGATGTTCAAGAACCTACTAACTCCCAACTAAAAGAATATTCTTTATTTAAATACAACTCTTGTTGATGTTCAAGCTGAAATGCAGACGAGCACAATTACAACTACTAAATTTAAATACAACTCTTGTTGATGTTCAAGAGTTTACTTTTATCTGTAGATGGCATAAAAGACTAATTTAAATACAACTCTTGTTGATGTTCAAGTTATTATCTGTTTTCGCAGTTACTTGTTTTAATTTCATTTAAATACAACTCTTGTTGATGTTCAAGAAACTATTAAAAGTAATATACGTGTATTTTTATCGATTTAAATACAACTCTTGTTGATGTTCAAGAGAAACAAGCCTTACAATTCCAACGTCACAAGAAAAATTTAAATACAACTCTTGTTGATGTTCAAGAGGCCTTGGAGTCCTCGCTAATAAGATTATTTTAGATTTAAATACAACTCTTGTTGATGTTCAAGTTTCTTTCAAAAGGAATGCTATGCAATACCATATGGATTTAAATACAACTCTTGTTGATGTTCAAGTAATTTGGAGTCGATAGGCAAAACCGTATTTCTAACATTTAAATACAACTCTTGTTGATGTTCAAGATTCATGTAATTTTTCTGTCAATATATCTTTATGATTTAAATACAACTCTTGTTGATGTTCAAGTTTGAAAAGGCTGTAAGTCATTTTTCAGAGGTATGATTTAAATACAACTCTTGTTGATGTTCAAGACAATCTCTAAATCCAATTTTGACATTACAATGTGAATTTAAATACAACTCTTGTTGATGTTCAAGCCATACGTTTTCCTTCCTCTATTATCTCTTCTGCATTTAAATACAACTCTTGTTGATGTTCAAGTGAAAGATTCGGCAAGTCCAGAAACAAAAGCTTCTAATTTAAATACAACTCTTGTTGATGTTCAAGTCCATTTTCCCCCACTTAATCAAATGTTAAGCTAATTTAAATACAACTCTTGTTGATGTTCAAGTACACCATTCCCTAGTTTAATATTAGCTGTAATATATTTAAATACAACTCTTGTTGATGTTCAAGCTAGCTTATCCATGCGATATTCAATCAAACTATTATTTAAATACAACTCTTGTTGATGTTCAAGTAGTTTTATTAGCAACTTTAGTTAAGGTCTTACTATTTAAATACAACTCTTGTTGATGTTCAAGATGTACGTTGCTATAGCAAGTACAAGTGTTAGCAAATTTAAATACAACTCTTGTTGATGTTCAAGGCAGCCAGCGCTGGACAGTCACAAGAGAAACTTCATTTAAATACAACTCTTGTTGATGTTCAAGGTAAGAGCATTCGAGCTTGTACAAAGTAGTAACAAGATTTAAATACAACTCTTGTTGATGTTCAAGACCGGAACCAGCTTTTTAATCAAGATGCGAAAGTAATTTAAATACAACTCTTGTTGATGTTCAAGTTTTTACACCTTTTAAGGACAAGTGTCTACTGACATTTAAATACAACTCTTGTTGATGTTCAAGGCTTTACAAGGAGCTATAGAGATTGGTGCAAGACTATTTAAATACAACTCTTGTTGATGTTCAAGGTGTACTTTTGTTCTTTAAATGCTGATATAACGTTATTTAAATACAACTCTTGTTGATGTTCAAGTAATTGATACACAGGAATATAAAGACGAAATTCTCCTATTTAAATACAACTCTTGTTGATGTTCAAGCCAAAGAAGATTTAACAGAAGAATTAAAGAAAGACTAATTTAAATACAACTCTTGTTGATGTTCAAGTACCTCTTATAATGCTATTAAAGTAATCGTCTATTATTTAAATACAACTCTTGTTGATGTTCAAGAAGACTAATATTATTCTGGACGTTGATAATATTGAATTTAAATACAACTCTTGTTGATGTTCAAGAAATTAAAGATACATGTTGAATCTGGGTTATATACATTTAAATACAACTCTTGTTGATGTTCAAGAAAGGCGGGAAATGAAAATATATTTAATCTTTGTTGATTTAAATACAACTCTTGTTGATGTTCAAGAGGAGTGTCCACAAATTATTTATTAAAAGGTGAAAAATTTAAATACAACTCTTGTTGATGTTCAAGATTTTCCATTATGTACCCCCTTAAAATATTCTGTTTAATTTAAATACAACTCTTGTTGATGTTCAAGGAAATTGTTCGCTCATGAGCTGGAAACAAGTAGCTCAATTTAAATACAACTCTTGTTGATGTTCAAGTTGTTTAAAGGTTTTGCCTCATGCGCTGCATCTTATTTAAATACAACTCTTGTTGATGTTCAAGTTCTTACCTCTGCTTCAGTCATATCTTCTTCCTCCTATTTAAATACAACTCTTGTTGATGTTCAAGGGCTGTTTAAGGATAATAAGCCAAAAGCTGCCGAATTTAAATACAACTCTTGTTGATGTTCAAGGCTTGTAAAACAAGCTTTTCTTTTTACAATTATACTCTAAAACAGTTTAAATTCCAACCTTTCATTAAAAATTTACCAACCTCTATATAAAATAGACAAACTTTTATATAAATACTCTGCTTGTCCCAGAATTACAATTGTTTTAGAGGTTTTCAACCTTATTTAGCTTGGTAAATAAACTACTAAATTATTAGATTTTCTCCAGTATCTTTATCTTTCTTTCCCATTAGTTCCTCACCAAAAACATTATCATTTAAAAGCTTAATTATACAAACAAAATCCTCTTCATCATTTATAACTTTATTTAAATCAGCTTTTAAAGCTATTAACTTTGATGGAGTAATCTCTCCCCTAAATACCGAATTTTGAAAGTGTGATAAATATTTTTTACACACTTTAAAAACTTTCTGTACACGCTTTTCATTTACATCATAAAATAAAAAAGCATAATTATAATTATATGTATTTTTCTTCATATTTCCTTCTTCTTTCCAAAAAAACACTTTATACTTTTCTCAAGTTTAAGCACTTCTCCGCCTTTTTCCAACTATATTTCAAAATCTACATATTTATTTTAGAACTAAAAGGCTTAAATTCTTGCTCTTCTAAAATAAACTTTATCAATTTGTAACAATCTAGCTTTATTGCAGTCCTATATGAAACCTTCCTATTTAACTTTTCATGTTTAAATACCGATTCCAACCTTTCTTCAAAAGCTGAAATAAAAACATTTCTCCCCTCTTCATTTAACAAACAATAATTTACTTTTTTATCAAAATGCTTATCTACCTTGAGTCTTCTATTATTGACTAGTTCAAATATAGTTTTATACACGACTACTGGCTTAAACACCTCACTTATATCAAGGCTCAAGGAAAATCTAGTCTCACTAGGTTCGTGTAAAAAACTTATCCTTTGATCTAAATGTGTCCTATATATAGCAGAAATAGTTTTAGTATAAAGAAGAGTATTTCCAAACGAAATTAGAGCATTTATAGGATTGTCAGGTGGTCTTTTAACTCTTTTATTCATTACAAAGTCTTCTGGCAATATCCATTTAAATTCTCCGTAAAACCTTTGCCAAACTTCGCCCTCAACAGCCATTAATTCTCTAACATTAGTACTTCTATCCACTCTATCCTTAAATTCACTACGAATCCAATCTATAGTTTCTTTGACTTCCTTTTTATCATGCTTATAATAATGATATAAAACTTCGTCTATATTTTCTCCAATGCCTTTAACTATAGCTTTTGCTATCAACATTCTTCTGAGTTCAAAAGCTTTAACTTGTGCCACAAGTAGCTTACCGCTATTATACTGATTTCTAGGATAAAAAGTTCCGCTATAACCTTCATAATAATTAAAGAAATGCACAACAATATTATTTTTAGATAAAAAATCTAACAACTTTGAATTTATACTAACCTCATTTAAACAATAAATCTCTTTAGTATTTTCTATTGGTATGTAAACATTCTTTCCTTCTTTTCTAAAACACAACGAATTATCTTTCCTTGTAAGCTCCCCCATAGAGCTTATATATTTGGTACTCCCCATATATTCCTCCTAAAACTAAATATAGCAATATTCAAAATAAGCACATTTCTTACAAGAATTTTTATTTATTATAGGATCGGGTATCTCATCACTTTGTAATAGTTCCTCAATCTCATGTACATATTTATCCAGTTGAATTTCTATTTCGTCTGTTAATTCAAAGTAAACAATCTTGTTCTCACTTTTATTCTTTTCTACACACTCCAATTTTCCTTTTCTATGAACCCCTTTATCTTTAAGGCATTTCAAATAATAAAGAAGCTGCCATTTACTTGCTTCTAAATCTGCGTCAGATTTTTTAATTTCCACTAAATATTCTTTTGTCAACTTATCAATTTTTATATTATCAATAGCTATTTCACTGTTTTCTTTTCCGTCTGCCTTGCTTTCGTGGATAGCTCGTCCGATTTTAACATTTTCACTATTATCCTCAAGGTTCAATCTGTTTCCAAATAAGTAGCATTGTCTTTTGCAATGAAAATAGTAATTGATAAGGGTTCCATTTATATTCATGCTTACCTCCTCAATTTATCAAATAAACACTCCATTTTTCAGTTTCTGCCTACTAAACCTATCATTTTCTAAGTATTGCTCTCCATCTTCTATAAAATACAAATCGCCTATTCTATCATTGTAAGGTGGTAACTCATCAAATTTGACTTCATATGTAAATAATCCCATTTTAGCCCTTACATCAGATAATTTAACTCTTTTCTCTGCATATTCCAATTCATATGATTCAAGTAATACTTTATATTTATCCCAAACAGACTTTCCATCAATTAATTGTCCATCTTTATCCTTCACCCTGCTATTTAAGAATATAGTAGCTCTATCTTGAACATCATCAATAAGCATCATTCTTTTCTCAATCATGTAATTATTTAAAAGTTTAACGTCAATATCAAAGAATTCTACAATATTTGCGTCATTTTCTTTTCTTGAATTACCATATAATTTTTCAATAACCATTTTGTAATAAGACTTAAAGTCTTTATTTTTTAGAAGTTCTTGAATAGCCTCTTCTTTTAAGCTTAAACTCGGTTGCTTTCTTAAATCTCCCTTATATATTAAAGCAGGAGAATCCAAATAGAAAAAATATGCTTTACTGTTATTCTTTTTTCCTGAACGATTTATTCTGCCAAGAAATTGTTCTTCACTATCAAAGAGTGATATATTTTTAAACCCTATATCCATATCAATATCTACACCAGCTTCTACTACTTGGGTTGATACTAAAATGATAGGTTCATTCTTTTCCTTTACTTTTGACAATATTTCATTTCTTACCGCGCAGCTATAATCTCCAGTGATAATATCAATATCACATTCTATATCTTCATCATCAATGAGGTTTTTATAAAATTCTTCTGCTCTACTCTTTTTTATAAACTCTAATAAAACCTTTTTACCTTCACTTGCATGATACTTAACTTTTTCTTTCAAGCATTCTTCTAGTTCTTTTGAATCTTCTACATTTAATAAAGAAAAATCTAAATTAACCCTATCTTTAAATATTGGATTTAAGAAATATTTGTTTCTATCTTCAATTAATCTTACTGTTTTTTCTCCTTGGTTTTCAGCTAATAATGATAAATCATCTAAATTAGGTAATGTAGCTGACATAATTATTACTTTAAAGTTTAATATGTCTGCATAAGCAGTCAAGAATGAAATAATTTCACCCCAAATAGCATTTTTATAACTTTGAATTTCATCCAACACAATAACGCTGTTTGCCAGTTGATGCATTGGAAAAACATTTTCTTTTTCTGTACCAAATAAATATTTAAACAGTGTCACATGGGTAGTTAACATCAAAGGATAATTTAAAAACTGTCTGTTTAATAATACCTGCTTATATAGATTAATTTTGTCCTTCTCCGAATTCATTTTTCTATTATAATCGCCATATGTCAAAATATCTTCATCGTTTTCATAACCATTTTCTTTAAATTTGATAGGCGTTGCAGAGTTTATAACTGCCACATTATCTTCTATTTCCTTGCTACCAAAACTACTTTTAAATATTTCTATATTTTGCTCTACAAGAGTGTTAAATGGATAAACATAAATAATCTTATTCTTTGTTTTATCTTTCTCTAAAAGTTCAAAGCTTAAATTTAAAGCAACATTACTTTTGCCACTGCCTGTAGGGGCTTCTAAATAAAAAATTGATTTATCTATATTTTCTTTTAAGGCTTTACTACTATCTAAAAACAATTCGTTTCTAAGTACATTAACATCCTTGATGTTTTCAAAATCTATATTTACATCTAGATTTTCATAAACATCTTTTCTGTACTTTTCTATGCTTTGATATATTTCACCTTCCTTATATTGCCTAGCAAATATATCAAAATCAATAAAATTGCCAAAATTCTTAGTTTGAATATCATCCATAAACTCAGTTGTAGCGTAAAAATCTGCTGCAAAAATTAGTGACAACATCAATCTTTCATAAGCTGCCCTTGAGATTATTTGCTCCTTGGTATACTTACAATTATCTTTTACTATCTTAATGAATCTGCGTATTTGTTCACCTGTTATTTTTAAATCAACATTCCCTGTTTCATCAAATAGGCTTCTAACTTCTAATATATTTAAACCTGCCCCCGCAGTTATTCCCAGCCCACAGTTTGAAAACTTGCACACAAACTCGTTAAAATTATTTAACCCTCCATGATGCCTAGAAACGCAATAGGCATTTAAAAACATAAAATCCATCAAAATTACTTTGCTTTCAACTGTTATGCTTGGTTTATTTATTTTCTTTATAAAATAATCCATATATATAATAGAAGAAAGTAATGAATGTCCTGAATCATTTGTTTCTTTTACATTAACTTTGATATCATTTTTTAGAACAAGCTTTTGAAAATTAGGGTTTATCTTTCCTATGTCATGAAAAATAATTATATTTAACAGCATCTCTCTAAATAATGCCTTTTCTTCTTCAGCAAATTCTTCAATAAAAACACTTTCGACACGCTTAAATATATTTTGTAACCTTTTTTTATCTATCAGCGTGTTAAAATATTTAAAACATAAATCTGTATGCTCCTTCAAAGTTTCTTCTTTCTTTTGCCCTTTGTTCTCTTTTATGTGTGCTAAAATCTTATATTTTGGATTTATCCATTCTTCAATATCTATTTTCTCAATGTTTTCAAAATACATATTTCACCTCATTCCCATAAAAAGAAGAGGGTTCCCCCTCCTCCTTAGAAAAATGCTATATTCTTTTGTCCAACTTGATAAACTAAACAATCCTTTAGTTTTCTAACCATTCCATCTGTAAATACAAAACTTTCTAACTCATATTTGTTAGTATGTTCTTCCAATGCTATTGGCAATTTTTCTTCATATTTATAACTTAATACATCTTCACTAAAAGGATCAGATGCTTCAATAGCAAAATCTTCTTTTTTAAACATGCTATGTATACTATCAATCTGATTTAATTCAGTAACCTCTTCAAAATAATGTACATCAGTAATATCTGCAAAGTGATCATTCTTGCCTAAATATGGTATAAACTTAAAGCAACTTTTTTGTAAACAGTCAGCAATGTTTTCTGCTTCATCAGTATCTATCATTAGATATATATCCCATGCTGGATTTTCCAGCCATTGTTCTTTTACTATTAAGTTTCCGCCTTGTTCCTTTGAAGCATAACCAACTGAATTATTAAAACTTTGAACCTTTTTACTAAATATATAATTGTGTGGTGCAATTCCCACTTTTAAATCCCTTAGTTTTTCATAAAATTCAGGATAAACTTGTCCCACTTCTTTTTTAGTAGCTTTTTTCTGTTGATTATAGCCACCATATCCATAAATAGCACCTAGTATACCCAATAAAGCAACTTTATGAATATTACTATAAGTAAAATATAAGTATGTATTTACATCAGGTTTCTTAAAAAAAGCAGTTTTACCTTTTAGAGTAAATTTAATAACCTTCATATTCTAAACCTCTTGTAATGTAAATATATCCATAAGCTTTGCACTCTTAATATCTGAAACAATTTCAGTAGTATTTGGATTGAAGTATATTTCTATTGCATCAATTTTATCTCCCATATTTGAAAGTAAATCATTTGCCTTAATTATTATCTGATTTTTTTCTTCCTTTTCACCTTTTACAAACTCTATATATGCTGCTAAATTAGGTAAATAAGTATCTTCTTTTGCTTCTACGAATAATGCAAATTCATTTTCGCAGCCTATCTTTGCATTAGTAGCATAAGCTGTTGCTGCACAAAGAGAAGCTTTCTTAAACTTGTTGTAATCTTCTTCTGTATAACCTTCTGTTACTTCCATTTCTACAAAGTCATTATATGCCGCTGGATTTATAGCAAATGGGTAAAAATAATGTGCTTCATTACTAACAATTTTAGTACCTAATGTCGAATTCTTTGCTTCTTCTTTTTTCCCATCACCTTTATCTGAAGCATCTCTAAATGGCGATAATATCTGTTGTTCTTCAATTTCAGTTCCTTCATATTTATTTAAACCTTGTCCAATTTGTACTGCACCAGTAATAGAAATGTTATTACCTTCTTCTGCAAAAGTTGCTCCAAAATTTTTTACATCTAACGCCTTAAATAAATTAATTAAAACCTCTTTACTATTAGTTTTTTTATCTATTTTACAATCACTAAAAATTTTCTCATATCTTTCTTTTAAAGAATTAGGAACTACATTATTTTCATTTGAAAGTTTCATAGATTTAATATATAGAACTTTCTCACCTTGTTCTTGCCACATTTTTTTAATTGGATATTTAAAAGCCTTATCACTTCCAAAAACTGTTCCGTCCGATATAGTTTTTGGACTTCCTGAAAAATCTGCGTTCCAATTTGCCATTATAGATGAAATCCCTAAAACCCCATATATTCTTTTATTCATTATTCAAAACCTCACTTTCACAAATTAATTTTCTTCCGACTCACTCTTAGTAAAAATCATATTATTTCTTAGATATCCTGCCAATATCCAGTCTTGATTAATCTCTGATACATTTTCATATTCTAAAACCATAGAATATAACCTTTTAAACCTAACATCTTTAAAACTATCTATATCATAGTTGTATTTATCATAAAAAGATTTCAGCTTTTTCTTTATAATTTCATCATTTTTTGATTTAATAATTGGTGCTGCCAATGATAATGGCTTATTTTTCCCTTTACTTTTAGAAATAAAATAGTTAACAAGTTGTCCAACAGCATAAAGGTATTCTTTATCCGATTCAATATTCATAATATCTTTGCTATTTATTTTTTTAAACAAACTTTCTCTTACTTCATTAAAACTTAACTCCATATCTTCCCCTCCTTCAAAATACTCCTTTAGAGACATTCTGAAATTAAATTGGCTTATTGCTTTTTTGCCATAATCTTTTAAAATTGCACCTTCTATCAAACTTGAACTAACTCTATTTAAAACATTCCACACACCTTGAGCATTTCCTTTTCTAAACCAATTGTTTATTTTATCTCTTGCCAATATTAAGTTTCTAGCTAAATTACCATCTTTAATAGATAAATCATTAGCCTCTGTATAGTAATTATTCATAAGCATCTTGTAGAAAAACACTTCATTAATTGTAGCTTCAAGCTCTTTTAAGTTGGTTATTTTTCCAATCTTTGTTTTTATTAACTCTAAATTTGCACCTAATACATTCTTAGAATAACAAGGCTTTTCCAACTCACTTTTTAAAAGTGGAATTATATCAAAATCTTGTATTTCAACTTCTTTACCCTTTTTAAGTCTTATATACAAACCACTAAAATCATCTTTATCTTTATCTACTAAACTTTCTCCATTAGTTAAAGCAGTAAATTCATTATCAATATAGACATTATATTTTCCCCAAGATGCCATGTTAAATAAATAGTCAAACAGTTTTTTCTGCAATAAAGCATTTTCAATATCAAGCAAATAAAGTACTTTTTCTTTTCTTGTTTTATTTTCTAAAAATGTTTTTTTCGCATTTAATCCCATATTGTAATTTGGAAGTCCATAGGTTTTATCTTCAATAGTCACATTATAATCATTACTATTATATATATTAGGTATTAAATATCTGTCTTCTTCTCTCCTGTAATCCTCTAGCCAACTATCTTTATCATCTCCATATCTAAAAAAGATTTTTAAATAGTTTTTCCCTTGATATTTAGTAGATAAGTTTTCAATATTTTCTTTTATCCAATTATGAATCTCTTCTATTTGTTCTAAATTGGGTTCTCCGTATTCTTTCTCAACATTTTCATATAATTGTAATGATTTTTTATTTTTTTGATATTTTATTCTTGGATTATTTAACACTTCATAATAACTAATAATAATCTCTTCTGTTAGCTTTGGTGGTTTCTTGCCATCTTCTGATATCAGACTAGGCTTTTTTACGAAGAAAGAGTAGTAGTTATTGCTATGAATAATCTTAGATTTATCCATGGGTTTATTCATATCTACAAGGCAGCTATAATAATCTGCCATACATATAAAATCCAAGTTTTCAATGGTTCTATCAATATCTTCACTTTTATCTTTAGGGTATTTTATTTCAATTTCTGGTAGTATCTTAAATTCATCATTATTTTTTTGAACAATAAGATAAGTTCCTTCTGCTGGTTTATATGTATCAAGAATAAGACCTTCACCTTTTGTCTCATACTCGTCCTTAAATACTTCAAGTACTTGTTCTAACATAAAGTTTGCCCCCTTTCTTTAAAAATTTATAGTCCTTTATAGTTTACAAAGCCAGCACCTCTAGCATTACATTCGCCAATACCTACTCCCAATGCCATGTAAGCTAATTGTTGCGCAATTTTATTACTTTCAATAACTAAATCAGTCTTGTCCCCTAAAAGCTTAATATTCTTGTAGTTAAAGGATATCGGCTTTTGATTGATAAATTGAATGTTTGAAAATATTTGAAAATCCTCATCTATTTTTTCACCCGTAAAAGAATTATATTTTTTTATTAAATTTTCAATAACACGTCGTTCAAAATATTCTACAGAAAAATTATTTTTCCAATATCCTTTTTTGTCCCCGTCATTCCCATAATCTTTTAAAATAATCGGAGTCAAACAATACAATTTGTTAATATATTTTTGTTGTATTATCTTTATTTCCACCGATACAACATTCATATCATCGTTATAAAAATGCTCTAAATTTTTTATAAAATAGTCTGCTAAGTTTCTATCTATAGTTCTTAGCTGAAAATTATATATCTTATCCTTTTTATATAACTTATCACGTTCAAAAGGACTAAATCCTCCGAATACATAGTTTTTATATCTATTTTCTTCATGAAAGTTTTTTAAGGAATCATCTTTTGCTAAAACTGTATCTATTAATTTTGCTATTTTATATGTACACTCTTCTAAATTTATATCTTTATACATATAAACTTTAACACGCAATTCATATACTGTAATCTTCACACACTTCACCTCACTTTACTTACAAATAAATTTATCTTTCGTTATTAATATTCCTAATTTTATTTTACCACTACTTGGTATCTTAATTTTTGAATAATTTTCTACATCTTTCCCTAAAATTCTACATATTGCAAAAAGTCAGCCACCTCTAATTATAAAAGTGACTGACTTACAGCTTTTTTACATCTGTATATAACGCTATAATAAAAAATATGGAATATTATAGTCATAAAAATACTAATATTTAATTCACAGTTAAAATCAACACTAACATAATTGTTTATTATCATAATAAGTCAATCCCCCTTTTTTATTATCCTACGATACGATACCGCACCGTATCATTTGCCCACTATACTTATTTTATGTATCGATTGCTTATTTTAGATAAAACTATATAATTACCTATCGTAATTAACATAGTTACACATAAACTTAATTCTAAATTTACCATGTTATCCATTATCATAATACCTTTCCCCCTTATTTTTGGTATATATGGGTATATACTATACCCATATATACCAAAAGTCAATAATTATTTTATACATAAAATTTTACTATATTTGATTAGTTTTATAATTTCATTTAATTCTCTACAAATATTTTACATCATATGTTACTGTTCAAATTGAATTATACATGAAAATTTACTATATTCTTTAAATACAACTCTTGTTTACATTTAAATTCCAATTTTTATAATATCATATATTTTTTTAAACTTCAACATCACCTTTTATCTAGTTCTTAATATCTTAATATCTTCTAAATAAGTTTCATTACTTATAAAATCCAAATTTAATCAATTCTTGTCTTGCCATAATCATGTACTTTCAATTATTATTAGGGTAAGAAATTAATAAAATAGTTATTTTACCTATCTTAAGGATTATCTTTTCCTTAGCTTTTTTATTGATTCTTGCCATAACTACTATTGTATATATATGTTTAGGGCAAAATTAACTAACAAAATCTATATAAAAACAAATTACTTGCCCTAAAGTAAAAACAAACCATATAATTATTGCAACTTTTTTATTTTTGAATGTTTTTTTATTCAACCTTTCGTGTTAAATCACTTTTAAACTACCATAACTAAAAAATGTTTGCCCTAAAATTGTAACAAGATATAGTATTATTACAATTTTGATTAATTCACCCCTATTTCTAATTGCCCTATTTCTAATTGCCCTTTTTCTAATTCCCCCCTTTTTCTAATTGCCCTTTCTTCTTAAACCACTAACCCTAATCTTACTAAACCCTTATTCTTCCTCAAACCTTCACAAATTCTTCATTGACAGTGTACTAGTCCACATAGTACACTTGTAATACGAAGGAGGTGTTGGTTATGTTTCAACTAGATTTAAAAAGCAGAAAAAGCATATATGAACAAATTGTCGATAACCTCAAAGAACTAATCATTGCAGAAGTATTAAAACCAGAGGACAAACTACCTTCTGTTAGAGAATTGTCTAAAAGTTTAACCGTTAACCCAAATACAATTCAAAAAGCGTATAGAGAACTTGAATACCAAGGATACGTTTATACGGTTACTGGACTTGGCACATTCGTTGCTGCTCTAAAAAAAGCAGCTATTAACCCAAAACAATTAGAAGATATAACTTCCAGAATAGAAACTGATATTAAAGAATTATATTTTCTCGGATTAGACTTTGACGAAATAAAGAAAATAATATTACCATTACTTAAAGAAAGAGGTGATAACAAATGATTAAAGTTGTGAATATAAATAAAAACTTTGACCACTTTAAAGCCTTAGATGATTTAAATATTAATGTAAATAAAGGTTCCATTTATGGCTTAGTAGGTACAAATGGTTCTGGAAAAACAACTATCATCAAGCATATAACAGGCATTATACGCCCTGATTCTGGACAAATAACCATAGATGGAGAAAACATTTTTGATAACAGAAAAGTAAAAGAAAAAACAGGTTTTATACCGGATGATTTATTTTTCTTCTCCACCTATAATCTTAAAGAAATGTCTAAGTTTTATAAACAACTTTATCCAAATTGGAACCAAGAAAGATACGTACACATGGTTACACAATTTGATTTAGATGAAAAAAGAAAATTATCCAAGTTCTCCAAAGGTATGCAAAAGCAAGCAGCTTTTATACTAACCATGTCTACCATGCCAGATTATCTAATTTTAGACGAACCTATAGATGGGCTAGATCCTATTATTCGAAAACTTGTATGGAAATATGTCGTAGAAGATGTAGCTGAGAGGGAAATGACAGTTCTTGTATCATCACACAATCTGAAAGAACTTGAAGGAATCTGTGATTCCATAGGAATTATTTCAAAAGGTAAGATGATTATTGAACGTGACTTGGATGAACTTAAATCCGACATACATAAAATTCAAGTGGCTTATAAATCAAAGCCTGAAAATCCTTATAAAGATCTAAATATTCTTCATTCTGAAAATAGAGGAACTGTGGACTTACTTATAGTAAAAGATAAAAAGGATTTCGTAGAACAAGTTATACGCCAAAGTAACCCCGTAGTTTTTGACATGCTTCCTCTTAGTTTGGAAGAAATATTTATATACGAATTGGGAGGTAATGACAATGAAATCCAAAGCATCATATTTTAGTATCTCAGTGCCATTAATAAAAGAAAACTTTAGAAGATTTTGGGCAATACCTGCCATAAGCTTTTTAGCATATTTTTTATCTAGTACTTTCCCTATTCTTATGGGATACAGTCATATAAATGATATGTACGATTACATACAAATGTGCCTTTCAAATGTGCAACCTATTTTTATGCTTACACATTTGTGTTTGCCAATTATTACAGCTGTAATAACATTTAGGTTTATCCAACATTCAAGTGCAGTAACAACTATGCATTCTTTGCCTTTTTCTAGAAACCAGCTTTTTAATACTAGTATAGTTTCTGGGTTAATATTGATTATACTGCCCCTTTTAGCAAATGAAATTTTGCTTCAAGTTATAGCAAAACCTACTTATGATTTTTACATGTATGTAAATGAAGGCAATACATCCATATTATCAGATACCGCTATTAATGTTTTTACGCGGACTAATGTTTTACAATGGTTTTGGCAGTCACTAATAATAGTATTATTTATATATGCTATAGCAGTATTTGCAGGAATGGTAACTGGAAATGTAGTTATGCATTTAAGCTTAGCTCTTGGATTCAATTTTCTTGCTCCGTCACTATACTTGGCATTTATAGCATATTGCTCAAGTTATTTATTTGGATATACATCAACAGGAGCATCTGAAGAGATATTGTTAGGACTATCCCCCTTTACAAAAATATTAGCTAATAACGGGTATCTATCTATTAAACTTGAGATATATTATATATTAGTAGCTATTATAATACTTTTAATTTCTCATAGACTTTATACAAAACGACAAATGGAAAAAACGGGCGATTCTCTTGTGTTTAAGTTTATGATACCAACCATATGTTTTTTAATTTCATATTTTGGTATGACATTGATGGGTTATTATTTTAAGTCGTTCAATTACAGTGAACAAAACTCTGATATGTATTTTTATGGAGGCCTAGCAGCAGGAGCAATAATTACTTTTATTATTGGTAGAATGGTTGTTCTAAAAACACCACGTATTTTTAATAAAGAATCCTTAAAAAGTTTTGGTATTTTTAGCTTACTAGCTATAATTTTTATAACTTCTATAACCTTAGATTTAACAGGATTTGAAAATAGAGTGCCCTACATAAATAAAGTTAAAGGTATTTCATCAACAAGCTTCAAATTTGTTAATGGCGAAGATAGATACTCTTCCCATTTGTTTAAACATGAGAATCCTGAGTTAGAATATGACAATTTTTATTATACAACACCAGAAAATATAGAATCTTTCATAAACTTACATAAGTATATTGTTGATAATAAAAATGAATTTGGAAAAGACTTGGATAATGACAAAAAATATTACACCTTTAATTTAAGTTATGATTTGCCTAATCCTTTTGGATTGTCCAGAACATATAGATTAACGCATGATAAAGTTAAAGAGAATAAAGACATTAAGAAAATTTATGAATCTAAAGAATTTAAAGATTACTTTTCCTTATATAATTTAGATTGTGAGAAAATGGCTTCTATAAGTTTAAGTAACATATATTTTTATGATGATATATTTAGTTCTAACCTACTTATAAGTGATAAAAATAAAGTTACCCAACTATTAGATGCTATTGAAAAAGATTTTCAAAATAGAACCTTTGAAGAGTCAATGAGTAGAAAACATCCTTATTGTAACTTGTCCTTAAGTTATAAAGTATTAGACAAAGAGCAAAAACTTGTAGATTCTTATTTAACTTTACGTGTATTGCTAAGTGATACAAATACTATTAAATGGCTAAAATCTAACAATTATTCACAATACCTCGAATGTACTCCTGATATGGTTAAAAAAATAGTATTTATAAAACATGGTGAAGAAAAAGGTATAACTACCCATAATCAAAACTCTAGCTATGTAGATGAAGATGAAAATCAACTTATTATAACAGATAAAAATCAAATTCAGGAAGTACTTAATACTTACGGACAAAATGAAACTAACTATAGTCAATATTATAAAGGTTATATTGTATATAATGCAGAACATGACTATATAAGCGACTATAAAAATGAGCAGACAGACATTTATTATGATTACGATAATGTTCCAAGTTTTATATCCGATTATTTCAATTAAAACATCTAATTATATAACTTAAAACAAAAGGCATATAAGTATTAAAACAATACTTATATGCCTTTTAAATTTTATCAATACACTAATTTTAATATGTTCTAATTATTAAAAAATAATAATTAAAGGCCTACAGCAATTTGATTTTTCTCGTCAATACCCATAACTTTCTCACCAGCAGCTCTTAATGCTTTTACATATGAGATAGCTTCCTTACTTAATTTCTCTCCAGGACAAATAAGAGGTATTCCTGGTGGGTAAGGAATAATAGAGCTTGCGCAAATACAATCTTGTGCATCATCTAATAAAATATATTTTTTCACCGTAGGTATTTCATAAATCTCATTTACCTTTGGTATAGCCTTAGAAAGTTCCGCGAAATTATCTTTACCCTTTATTATTTTAGTATGACTATCATTAAAATACTGGTCACTTATACTTTTTAATGCAGTTAATAAAGTTTGAAAATCAGATTTAACATTACCTATACCTGTCATACACATAACTATATTTCCTGTTACAAGTTCTATAAAAATATTTTTTTTCATCAAAATATTTTCAAGTTCATGCCCAGAAATGCCACACTGACTCATATCTAAATTTATTTTAGTCCAATCCATATTTGAGCCAGTATTAATTATATTTAATCCTTTTATCTTTTCCGCCTCTTTATAAAATCCAATTAGATTTTCAGACCATTCTTCAATTAAATCTTTTCCATTATTATTTAATAAATCTGCATTTATATCTAAAGAACTCATCAATAAATATGACGGGCTAGTACTTTCAATAGCTTGCAATTTATCCTCAACAAGATTTAAATCTATCCTATCTGTCACTACGTTCATTACTGCACTTTGTGTAAAAGACGCTAATGTTTTATGAATACTATTTACAACTATATCTGCACCACATTCTTCAGCAGGCTTAGGCAAAATATATTGATTTTTCCCTTCTTGCTCATAAACTTTTCTATATTTACTAAAAAACTTTAGATGAGCTCCATGGGCCTGATCCACAATCAAAATTTTTCCGGCTTTATGTACAATGTCTGCAATAGCCTTTATATCACTGCATATACCATAATAATTTGGGCTTGGAATAATTACTGCTTCTGCATCATCATTTTCTTCAATAATTCTTGAGATTTCTTCTGGAAGTATTTCTCCACTAATTCCAAACTCTTCAATTAGTTCTGGGTGAACATATACAGGTGAAATATTTCCCAGACTAAGAGCATTGAATACTGATTTATGGCAATTCCTCGCCATAATTAATTTGCCTTTAGGTTTTACAGAGGACATAATAGCAGATATAAGTCCACAACTAGTTCCGTTTACAAGTAGGTATGACTTTCTTACATCATATAATTCTTTATACTTGTTCATGGTTTCTTTTATAATACTTTCTGCTTGAAATAAATTGTCGGCACCTTCAATTTCAGTAATATCACAATCCATAATATTATCTAAAAACTGCTCATAACCAAATTTCCTATAAATTTTTGAGCCTTTATGTCCAGGCATATGAAAAGATATAGGCTTACAATTTTGATGCTTAAGCAAAAAGCTTGTTATAGACTTTTGATTGTTCTTGTTGTGCACTTAATATAGCCCCCTTTTATACATAAAGAATTATTCTTATTCTGTGCTTTTTAAACTATAACTATATAAGTTAAGCCTTTTCTGCATATATTTCTAATATTTTTATTACAACATCTCTAGCCTTTTCCATCGCTTCTACAGAAGCAAATTCAGAAACACTATGATAATTGTGTCCACCTACAAATAAGTTTGGAGTAGGAAGACCTCTTCTAGAAAGTGTCGAACCATCAGTACCACCTCTTACTGCTACGATTCTTGGGTCAAGACCACATTGTTTATATGCCTCAAGTGTATT
>DAMCXN010000002.1:6493-39427 GCA_032096995.1 Aminipila sp. | reverse complement strand
AATAATGTGTTCATGACCTTTTAGGAAGTCATTCATATTGTAATACTGTATTTCTGTATCTACAGTTACATATTCATTTCCCCATCTTTCATTAATCTTTTTACCTACATCTTTAAGGAACTGCATTCTTTTTTCTATATTATCTCTATCAAAATCTCTTAAAAGTAAGTCCATTTTTGCACTATCAGTATCACCTGAAATTTCATAAACATAATAGAATCCAGCTCTACCTTCAGTTGTTTCTGGAGCTTCATCTCTTGGTAATTCTGCTAAAAATTCATTTGCAAGAATAATTGGATTAATCATTTTATCTTTAGCAGCTCCCGGATGAATACATATTCCCTTGCATTCAACATGAGCACCAGCGGCATTAAAAGTCTCGTGATTGAATTCTCCAATTCCATCTCCATCTACTGTAAATGCAAAATCTGCACCAAACTTTTCTATATCAAATATTTCAGCTCCACCTTGAACCTCTTCATCTGGAGTGAAAGCAATACAAATATCTCCATGCTTGATTTCTGGCTTATTTATAATTGTATCTACAGCCTCCATAATTATAGAAATACCAGCCTTATTATCTGCACCTAACAGAGTATTTCCATCGGATGTTACAATTGTGTTTCCAATATAGTCTTTTAGTTCTGGGTTAGTTTTAGTATTTAAAGTTATATATTTTTCTTTATTGATTAAAATTTCTCCACCATCATAATTTTCAATAATTTGTGGCTTTACATTTTTACCTGAACAATCAGGAGAAGTATCTAAATGCGCTATAAAACCAATACTAGGTACTTTCTTTCCACCTTCTAAATTGCTTGGAACTTTAGCCATTACGCACGCATGCTCATCTACATTAACATCAACTGCACCTATAGCTTTTAACTCTTCTGCTAACTTATTAGCCAAATCAAATTGCCCTTTTGTACTAGGCACTACACCTGCATCTTCAACTGATTCAGTATCAATCTTAACATAATCGATAAATCTCTCTAAAATACGCTTCATTTTTTTCTCCTCCCATTATGTCTCATCACAAAATGTTTCTAGTTTTCATTTCCCGCTAAATATCCGCTAGAAAATGCAAACTGCAAATTATATCCACCAGTATCTCCATCTACGTCTAATACTTCTCCTATAAAAAATAGTTTAGGATATTTTTTGCTTTCCATGGTTTTCAAATTTACCTCTTCTAAATCAACCCCGCCTACAGTAGCCATCGCAATATTAAAACCACTCGTACCGCTAACAGCAAACGTATCTTTTGTTAGAAGTTCAGACAACCTTTTAAGTTGCTTTCCTGTTAAGCTTGAGGCTTTCTGACTAAAGTCAACACCCGACCTCTCACAAATAGTCTCTAAAAAACGCCTCGGCATGGCTGTCCCTAAATATTCTATCAGAAAATTTATCGTCTGTTTACTATTTCCTGGAACTTTTTTCTTTAAATCGGAAAATATTTCCTCAAAGCTTTTTCCCGGGAAATAATTTATAGCAATCTTATCTCCTGTTTTTATATAACGGGAAATATTTAATATAGCTGGTCCTGAAAAATTTGTATGAGTAATTAGTAAATTATCGCAATTAGTTTTATTCTTTACTTTTATTTCTGCCGGTGAAAAAGAAATCCCAGATAACTTACTATACGGATATTCTTGTACAAATACTGGAACTAATGATGGCTTTGGCGTAACTATATTAATACCCAAGGCTTCTAATATGCCAAAAATACTGCCATCTGAGCCTGTAGAAGGATAAGAGCATCCACCCGTTGCTACCACAACTTTTTCTGCTTCAAATTCAACTTCTGTATTCCCCTTTAAATCGTTGCATCTCACTAAATATTTTTTATCTATATATTCTAACTTACAAACAGAATGTTTATTTAGTAAATCAAAACCATTTTTTTCGCTAGCCTCTTTAAGTACACTTAATATTTCTTTAGCATCTAACGATTTGGGAAATATCTTTCCATCCTCTCTTTCAAATGTAGGCACTCCATTTTTCTCAAAGAAATTCTGCACTGCTTGGTTATTAAATTTATATAAAATGTTTCTAATTTTCTTTCCTTTTTCTCCATAATGCAATATGAAGTCTTTGATGTTTCCCCCATGGGTAATATTGCATTGACCTGCACCAGACATTAATATTTTTTTCCCCATAGAATTTGACTTATCCAAAATTAGGCCTTTAACTTTTTTATCATAGTTGGCTGCACAAAATAAGCCTGACGCACCACCACCTATTATTATCACATCATAAATGTATTTTTCTTTCAAATATAAATTCCTTTCTTACTCTATATTAGACTCAGATGTCCATCTTTCTATTAATGTTTTTATAATCTCTTCTATTTCTTTAATAGGTATTTGATTATAATAAAATACCAACGCCGCTGATTTTTGACTTATGGCTTCATCTGCGTATATAGATACTGGCGTAGCAAAAATCCCTAAACTTTTTGCCTCATCACATAGTTCTTCTGCACTTTTTTTAACATCTACATTTATTATCATATTTATACCCGATGAGGTATTGGTAGGCTTTATAATATCTTTTCCATATTTATTTATGGAACTTATAACCTTTTGCAGTTTTTGAGAATATAAGCTTCTTAATTTTTTAATGTTTGTCTGATATAAACCTTTTTCCATAAACAAAGCAAGAGTTAGTTGCTCACTTTTAGAACAGGTCTGTGTATATCCATGACTTATATCTATAAAGATTTCAGCCATTTTTTCTGGTAACACCATATAACTTATTTTTATAGCAGAAAATAATGTAGATGAAAAAGAACCTAAATAAACAACACTTTCCGTACTATCTAAGCCTTGCAATGCAGGTACTGGTTTACCAAAATATCTAAGTTCACTATCATAATCATCTTCAATTATAATACTATTGTTGCATTTTGCCCACTCTAGAAGCTGATATCTTTTGCCTATAGGCATAACAGCACCTGTTGGAAATTGGTTTGAAGGGCTAACATAAACTGCTGATTTTATATTTGCTGGCAATCTATCAATTTGTATTCCCTCTTTGTCCACATCAACAGGGGTCATAACAAAGCCTCTATCTCTAAACATATTCTTTACTGGTAAATAACCTGGTTCTTCTACCGCAACGTGATTAATCCCAAGTTTAGACAATATTAAACATAGGTGACTGGTAATTTGCTGAGTTCCAGCACCAATTACAATTTGCTCTGGATTGCAAATAACACCTCTGGCTCTATAAATGTATTTTGAGATTTCATACCTTAATGCTAGTTCACCTTGAGGATCACTTTCAAACATTAAAAGCTGTGGATACTCTGTTAGAACTTTATTCATACATTTCTTCCATTTATTGAAATCAAAACATGACAAATCATATTGAAAAACTGAAGAATTATCACTTTTTTCTACATCTACAGGAAATAGCGAATATTGATTAGTTTCATATTTTGCTATTTCTTCATCTTTTTTTGATACAATCTCTTCAACTCTATGAGAAATATTACTAGCATAATATCCTGACTGAGGTTTACTATATATATAACCTTCTACATTTAGCTGACTATAAGCTAGATTTACAGTAGTTATACTAATATTCAAGCTTTCCGCTAAATTTCTAATAGAAGGGAGTCTTTCATCCGTTCTCATTTCATTTGATAGTATTTCTCTTTTTATATAATCATATAATTGTAAATAAAGTGGTCTTGCCTTATTTTCATCAAGATCAGGAATAATAGCTTTCATAATTTTTCCTTTCTATCATAAATAAAAAAAATCAACAGGCTGTCCAAAATTTTTAAGTTAAATAATATTGCTGTATCAGCTTTCTTATAGCTTAGTCTATTGAAAATTGGTCAAGCATTTCTTGGAGTTCATTAATAAAACGTGACAAGTGAAATCCATCACAAACAGCATGATGTACTTGTATTGCAAGCGGTAACAAATATTGACCATCTGCAAGCTTAAACTTTCCTATTGTAAAAATAGGCAATAAATATTCATAGCCTTTTTGTAGATTGAGATTAAACCCCTCAAAGTTGGCCCACGGAATCATAGACACTGGAAATGTATTGCTAGGAACATCGGGTTTTGCAATCATTCGCTCTATAGAGCCATATTTCTTAATGTCTTTCTCATACTCAGCACAAAACTCTAAATAATCATTACTATATGTGGTCCAGATGTTAGAAAATATTTCATTTTCTTTGTTAAATATTGTATAGCAAGGATTAAGGTAATCATATACACCTACATCTCCGTTTTCGTCCAACGAAGTACGAAATTCTTCATGGCGATTTACAACATTAGTAAGCAAATATAGCATTGTTGGATATAAGCTTAGCTTCTGTTCTCTCAATCTTGTTATATTCAGCTGCACAGTCATGCTATAAGTACAAGGTATATTGTGTAAGTAATGATTAAAGTATTCTTCACGCTTCCATGTAGAGCGATTAATTTTTTTAAACATTAGGTTTCTCCCTCAAGTGTGGTTTAATTGTGTTATCTGTTAATTGTACCACATCTCCATGAGCATTGAACAGATACCCTGCATTTTTATCACTATTTATTCTACCTATTCCACGAATATATCTATCTAAAGCAACATTATTACCATTAAGTTCTAGTCATATGTCTTATCCATTCCATACATAAGTGGTTTTTCTTTATACAACTAAAGGCAGCTCATATGAGCTGCCTCCATTTAAAAACCGTTATCATACAAAACCCAATTCACAGGCTTATATATTTTTCTAGTACTTATTAACCTTTCTTTTAACATAAGTCGTATGAAGCAACTTGTGCGCCTTATGACTTCCTGGTTCTCCTAGATATTCTTCATAAAGCTTTTTAATTGCTGGATTTTCATGAGACTTTCTAATTTCTTTTGATGCATCTAACTCATAAAGAACATTTGCACGCATAGCCTTAATATCATATTTGTTCTTTGTTCTAGCGCTATGTCTAGGCTGACCTCCGCCATTTACGCAACCACCCGGACAACCCATTATCTCTACAAAATGATAATTTGCTTCACCTGATTTTATCTTATCCATTAGCTTTCTAGCATTGCCAAGTCCTGACGTAACAGCAACATTAATATCCATTCCTGCTACATTATAAGTCGCCTCTTTTATATCTTCTGTTCCTCTAACATCTTTGAAATCTAAGTTTTTGAGCTCTTCACCAGTCAATGTTTCCACCGCTGTTCTAAGGGCTGCTTCCATTACACCACCTGTTGCCCCAAAGATAACACCTGCTCCTGTAGATTCGCCAAGAGGATTATCAAATTCTCCATCAGGAAGATTCATAAAGTCTAATCCTACTTGATCAATCATTCTGGCAAGTTCTCTTGTTGTAATGGCAATATCAACATCTGGGTATCCTGCTGCATCTTGATTAGGTCTAGTTCTTTCAAACTTTTTAGCAGTACAAGGCATTACGCTAACACTCACAATCTTAGATGGATCAATTCCCATCTTTTCAGCAAAATAAGTCTTAGTAATAGCACCAAACATCTGTTGTGGTGATTTACAAGAAGATAAGTTTTCTATCATATCAGGATAGAAATGTTCACAGAACTTAACCCAACCTGGTGAACATGAAGTTATAAGTGGTAATGTGCCTCCATTTTTCACTCTATCTAAAAATTCATTTGCTTCTTCCATAATAGTTAAATCAGCAGCAAAATCAGTATCAAACACCTTATCAAAACCAAGCATACGAAGGGCTGTTACCATCTTTCCTTCAACGCCATTACCAATATGAAGCTTATATACTTCTCCAAGAGCTGCTCTTACAGAAGGTGCAGTCTGAACTATTACATATTTTTCTGGATCATTAATAGCATCAAATACCTCATCAGTATGGTCTTTTTCAGATATTGCACCCGTTGGACATGCCATTAAACACTGTCCACAGTTTACACAACTAGTTTCATCTAAATCTAAGAAAAAGGCAGTATCTATAATAGTATTAAATCCTCTGCCATTAGCTCCTAGTATACCGATGCCTTGTACTTTTTCACACATTGCTACACATCTTCTGCAAAGTATACATTTATGGCTATCTCTAACCATATGAACTGCAGTGTCATCAAACATTCTTTCAGGCATATCACCTGCATATTTTGTCGAATCATTTACATGTAATTTATGACAAAGCTTAATTAACTCACAATTTCCTGAACTTTCACAAGAAAAACAATCAATACTATGAGTTGACATAATCAACTGAAGTGTCTTTTTTCTAGAGTCTAAAACTCTTTTACTATTTGTTATAATCTCCATATTAGGTGCTATAGGATGTACACATGCCGCAACTAATGTCCTTGCGCCCTTTACTTCTACCACACACATACGACATGCACCTATTTCATTTATATCTTTTAAATAACATAATGTAGGTATTTCAATGTGTGCTAATTGTGCTGCCTCAAGTATAGTGGAGCCAGCCGGAGCAGTAACTTCCATTCCATTTATTTTTATAGTAATATTCTCCATTTTGACCTTACCTCCTATTCCTTAGTTATTGCAGCAAAACGACAGTTATTTAAGCAAGCGCCACATTTAACACATTTTTGTGGGTCAATAACATGAGCTTTCTTTGCTTCTCCGGTAATAGCACCGGCTGGACAAATTTTTAAGCATAAAGTACAACCTTTACATTTTTCTGGGTCAATCTTAAAGGTTAATAATGATTTGCATACTTTAGCAGGACAGACTTTATCTGTAACATGGGCAATATATTCATCCCTAAAATACCTAAGAGTTGATAACACTGGATTTGGTGCTGTCTGTCCAAGTCCACATAAAGAATTATCCTTTATGTAGTACGCCAATTCTTCCAATTTATCTAAATCCTCAAGAGTTCCTTTTCCCTCTGTAATATTCTGAAGGATTTCAAACATTCTTTTTGTTCCTACTCTACAAGGTGTACATTTACCACAAGACTCATCTACAGTAAACTCTAAAAAGAACTTTGCAATATCAACCATACAGTTATCTTCGTCCATTACGATAAGTCCACCAGAACCCATCATAGAACCTATTGCAACAAGGTTATCATAATCAATAGGAACATCATAGTGCTCCGCAGGAATACATCCACCTGAAGGTCCTCCAGTTTGTGCTGCTTTAAACTTTTTATCGTCAGGAATACCCCCACCAATTTCTTCTATTACAGTTCTTAAGGTTGTACCCATAGGAACTTCTACTAGTCCAGTATTTTTAACTTTTCCCCCTAATGCAAAAACCTTTGTTCCTTTTGATTTTTCCGTACCCATAGAGGCAAACCATTCAGCTCCATTTAAAATAATCTGAGGTATGTTTGCTGAAGTTTCTACATTATTTAAAATTGTAGGACATCCGAATAGTCCTTTTACTGCTGGAAAAGGCGGTCTTGGTCTTGGTTCCCCACGATTACCTTCTATAGAAGTCATTAATGCTGTTTCTTCACCACAGACAAATGCTCCTGCACCAAGTCTAAGCTCAATATCAAAGTTAAAATCTGTGCTGAAAATGTTTTTACCTAATAAACCATATTCTCTTGCTTGTTTTATAGCTATTTTTAATCTTTCTACTGCAATCGGGTATTCTGCACGAACATAAATATATCCTTGGTCTGCTCCGATAGCATAACCTGCTATAGCCATGGCTTCTAAAACAACATGGGGATCTCCTTCCAATATGGATCTATCCATAAATGCTCCAGGATCTCCTTCATCTGCATTACAACAGACATATTTTTGAACCTTACCTCTATCTCCAGATGCAAACTTCCACTTTAAGCCTGTTGGGAAACCTGCTCCCCCTCTTCCTCTAAGTCCACTATCTAGCATAGTATTTATAACATCATCAGGAGTCATTTCTGTTAAAGCTTTTCCCAATGCTTCATAGCCTCTTGTTCCTATATATTCATCAATACTTTCAGGATTTATGTAACCACAATTTCTAAGAGCAACACGTTTTTGCTTTTTATAGAAATTAGTATCGTCTAAACCCTTTACACCTTCTGATGTTAAAGTCTCATCATATACTAAACGTTTTACTATACGACCTTTAACAAGGTGTTCTGTTACGATTTCTTCTACATCTTGAGGCTTTACCATAGAATAAAATATTTGATCAGGATAAACTAGAACAACGGGTCCTAATGCACATAATCCAAAGCATCCAGTCTTTACTACTGCCACTTCATTTTCAAGACCTGCATTCTTAATATTTTCTTCAAAAGCCTCTATTATTTTTGTGCTTCCGGAGGAAGTACATCCTGTACCACCACAAACCAATACATGTGAACGAATCATTATAATTCCCCCTTCTTACAATTCTGTTGAATCCAAAGTATACTTAGTTACAATAAGGCCTCTTTCTATATGTTGCTGAAAAACTTCTTTAGCCTTTTCTGGATTCATGTTTACATAGGTTACTTTTTCTTTATCTGGTTCATAAATTTCTACGATTGGTTCATACTGACATAAACCAATACAACCAGTCTGTGTAACTATAACATCCGTTAATCCTTTTTCATTTACCGCATCTGCTAAAGTATTTAAAACAGGTCTGGCACCACTGGCAATACCACAAGTGGCCATGCCAATAACTACACGCATTTGAGAACCATTTTCATTCCTTACTCCCATTTGATTCTGCACTCTATCCCTTATCGCTTTTAATTCTTCAAGTGACTTCATAGTTCACCTTGCCTTTCTTCCATTCTTACAGCAGTACTCCGCCATCAACTTCAAACTTATTTTCTTCTAAGTATTCTTTCAAATATTTCAATATTTGTGGCGAATTCAAATCAACTCCATCTAAAATTCTCTTAAACTCACGGGTGTCAAGCCTAAATTCTTTATTATCATATAAATATATAAACACAAAATCGATATCTGTGTTACATGTTATCAATGTATATATAGTACTGTTTATATCTCCTAAAGGCATTCTATCTATATGTGATATTCTAAAAACAGCCTCTATTTCAGTACCTTCATCAACTCTAGAACTAATATCAAAATGTCCTCCACTAGATTCAGCTGCTTCTTTAAAAAATGGTATTCCCATTCCAACCTTTCTAGTCGTTCTAGTTGTATAAAAAGGATCTACAGCCTTTTCAAGCTGTTCTCTACTCATTCCTTTTCCATTATCTTTAATAATTATTTTCAAAGAATCATTATTATTATTAATTTTTATAATTATAGAAATCAACGTTGCATCAGCCCTAATAGAATTTTGTGCAATATCTAAAATATTTAATGAAATTTCAGTCATCATCTGCTTTTATTCTTTCTAAACTCCACGATAATTATTGATAATTTTTTCAACATCATCAACTGTAACTCTGCCATGTACATCATCATCAACAATCATTACAGGTGCTAAACCACAAGCTCCTACACATCTACATGCTTCTAATGAAAACATTCCATCTGGTGTACATTCTCCACCTACAATACCCAAAACTTCCATTAGTTTATTGTAAATTTCCCCTGCACCTTTAACATAACATGCTGTTCCTAAACAAACTGAAACAGTATGCTTTCCTTTAGGAGTTAATGAGAACTGTGAGTAAAATGTACTTACTCCATATACTTTTTCGAGAGGCACACCTAAGCCATCAGAAATCATAGTCTGAACTTCAATCGGTAAATAACCATAAATATTTTGTGCTTCCTGCATAACTGGCATTAAACAACCCTTATCATCCCTAAATTGTTCAATGAATTTTTGCAACTTTTCTTCTTGCTCTTTAGTACCTTTAAAGGGTATCTCATTCTTTTCACAAGCCAAATTAAATTCCTCCTTACTATTTACAAATATAACGGAACATGCGATAATAATACAAACTTAGTTATATCACTTTATTGCACAAAAATCCACAAAAAATGACTTTTTTAAACCATGTTATTTTTTGTCTATTTTTTAACAACTTCTAATACCATTTATAATATTTATTGGAGGTAAATATGCTAATAAAAGACATTATCTTGCTATTGGATGCTGACTTATTGTCTGGTGATTCTTTAAAAGATATTACTGCCAAAGGAGCCTTTGCATCTGATCTAATGAGCGATGTTTTAGCACTAGTAAAAGAACAAAACATTCTTCTTACAGGACTTTGTAATCCTCAAGTACTTCGTACCGCAGAAATGCTTGATATAGACTGTGTTATTCTAGTCCGAGGAAAAGTTCCTACAGAAGAGTTTATTCAAATGTCAGCAGAAAAAAATATCTGCCTTATTAGTACAGAAAAAACTATGTTTACCACTTGCGGTCTACTTTTTTCTAACGGACTCCATGGAGGAAATCTAAATGAATTATAACACTATTCTTTCTCTAAGCTACACTGTTGTTCCTGATGATTTTTCACGTGCAGGAGAAGCTAGTAGTGATGTAAAAAACACCCTTAAGCAATTAGGTGTTCCCCCTGATATTATAAGGAAAGTATCCATTTCTCTATATGAAGGAGAAATCAACATGGTTATACATGCCAATGGTGGCAAAATCGATATTAAAGTTACACCAACGCAAATAATTATGATTCTTACGGATACAGGTCCTGGAATTGTCGATATTGATAAAGCTATGGAAGCAGGTTATTCTACTGCTTCAGAGAGTGCTAGAGCTTTAGGCTTTGGTGCTGGCATGGGTTTGCCAAATATAAAAAAATATTCTGATGAAATGAAAATAAATACTGTAATTGGAGTTGGCACAACTTTAACAATCTTTGTTAATTTATCCTAATTACTCTGCAACTTTTATGTATTGATTATATTAATATGCTGCTTATATAAAATAATTAAAAAAATGTGCAAAGAAAGGAGGAAAAATGGATAAATTTTTTCACTCTGTATCATTATTAGAAGAATTGTGCAGTGGATGTATTAACTGCATAAAACGATGTCCTACCCAAGCTATTCGTGTAAGACATGGAAAGGCTTGTATCACAAAAGAATTTTGTATAGATTGTGGTGAATGCGTTCGTATTTGCCAAAACCACGCTAAAGTAGTCATTAGAGATTATCTTGAATGCTTAAATGATTTCGAATATACGGTTGCTTTACCAGCACCTTCATTATATAGCCAGTTTAACAATATTACTGATGTAAACGTTATTCTAACTGCCCTTTTAAAATTAGGATTTGATGATGTTTACGAAGTAGCCGCTGGAGCTGAAATAGTCTCTGCTGCTACTAAGGATTATGTTAATACTCATAAAGAACAATGGCCTTTAGTAAGTACTGCTTGCCCATCGGTGGTAAGACTTATTAGAGTGCGTTTTCCAAACCTAATAGATCACCTTTTACCATTACACCCTCCTGTTGAAATAGCTGCCGCTGCGGCTAGAAAAAAAGCTATAGAAAAGACAGGATTACCTTCTGAAAAGATAGGTATTATATTTATTTCCCCTTGTTCTTCAAAAGTTGCTTATATAAAAGAGCCACTAGGAATAGAGAAAAGTTCCATAGATAGAGCCGTTGGAATCACAGATTTATATCCATTAATACTGTCCCTTATTCCTGAAGCTGCAAAAGATACTCAAAATCTTTCTACAGCTGGTAGAGTAGGAATCGGTTGGGGCGCCAATGGAGGCGAAGCTCTTGCACTTAATACAGATGAATATTTAGCAGCTGATGGCATTGAAAACGTTGTAAAAGTTCTTGAAGACCTAGAAGATGAAAAGTTTGGTGGTCTTAAATTTATAGAACTTGATGCATGTAGTGGAGGTTGCTTGGGTGGAGTCTTAACCGTAGAAAACCCATACATCGCTAAAACTAAATTAAAAAAGATAAATGATTTACTTCCTATAAAGCATACCCAGCAACATAAAAATATGTCTTATGAAGATCTTTATTGGAATGTTGAAGTTGTTTTTGAACCTGTGTACCAGTTAGGTCACAGTTTTATGGAAAGCGTTGCTCTTATGAATGAAGTTAATACTATTTATGAGAAGTTTCCTAAATTAGATTGTGGTATTTGCGGTGCACCTACATGTAAAGCCCTTGCTGAAGACATTGTAAAAGGAAATGCAACGGAAAGCCAATGTATTCATATTTTAAAACAGCAAATACATGAAATTTCACAAGACGCAACAGCCTTTGCAAATGATATTTCCTTAAACAATACAACTACCCCAGACTATGTTGCAAAATTAGAACAATATATAAATCAAATTGCGGCATTAGATAATGATTTAAATCGTGAAGAATAAATAAAATATAAAGGATGTGATAAATATGAATGTAAGTCAATTGATATCTAGTAATATATTTACCTTAGGTAATAATGGTGGTAACGATGAAGCTCCTATCTCAAAATGCTTTTGCTGCGATATGTTAAGTGTAGCTATGAGCAAAGCTCCTTCTAACTGCGCTTGGTTCACTATTATGAGTAATCCTAATACGTTAGCCGTAGCCTCTTTAAATGAAGTAGCATGTATTATCCTTGCTGAAGGGTTTAAATTAGATGAGATAGCTTTAGCAAAAGCGGTTGAACACAATATAACTGTTCTGTACACTGATCTACCTATTTTTGAAGCAGCACTCAAGGTACATCAATTAATTCAGGAGTATTAATATGAAAAGTTTGTCTTATGATTTACATATTCATTCTTGTCTTTCACCTTGCGGAGATCTTGATATGACTCCCCAAAATATCGTTGCTATGGCGAATTTAAAAGGATTAGATGTTATAGCAATAACTGACCATAATTCGTGCAAAAATTGTGAAGCAACTATGAAAGTGGCTGAATATTATGACTTAGTTGTTATACCTGGCATGGAAATAACCACATTTGAAGAAGTTCACATTTTATGCTTATTTTATGACATTACATCCGCAACGAATTTTGATAAATATGTTTATAATCATTTATTGCCTATAAAAAACAATGAAAAAATCTTTGGTTCTCAATTAATATGTGATTCTACTGATAACATAACCGGTAAAGTTGAAAACCTTCTTATAAATAGTACTGATATTCCTTTAGACTCTCTATATGACCTAGTTACACTTCATAACGGTATTGTTATCCCTGCACATTTAGATAAAAGTTCTACCAGTATTATATCTAATCTAGGTTTTATTCCTCCTGATAGTAACTTTACTTGTGTAGAATTAAAAGACTTAAATAATCTAGAAAAATTAAAACAATCTAATCCTATACTTGAAGATTGCGAAATTATTTGTTCTTCAGATGCACATTACCTTGGTGATATTAATGAGCCTATTCACAATCTCTTTGTTGATGATAAAAGTATCAAATCTATCTTAGACACGTTGATAAAAAAATAAAACCGTTGGTCATAATCTTTATTGATTAATTCCAACGGTTTTTTGTTAATTTAATTTATTTTATAATGATATTATTAAACTGCTTTTGTTTCAATTTCTTTTACAAGTTTAGCTACAAATTCATCAACTGAAATTTCTCCAAGTTCACCTTGCTTATTTGAGCGAACTGTAAGAGCTCTAGCTTCAACTTCTCTTTCTCCTATAATACCTATATAAGATACTCTTTCGTTTCTAGCCTCTCTTAACTTATATCCAATCTTTTCATTTCTAATATCAACTTCAACTCTTATACCAGCTTCTTCTAACAGTTTACCTATTTCTTTTGCATAATCAGCAAATTTTTCAGTTACAGTTAATAATTTTACCTGTACTGGAGCAATCCAAAGAGGGAATTTACCAGCAAAGTGTTCTGTTAGTATTCCAATAAATCTTTCAATAGAACCAAAGATTACTCTATGAATCATTATAGGTCTATGTTTTTCTCCATCAGCACCAACATAAGTTAAATCAAATCTTTGAGGCATCTGTAAATCTAACTGAATAGTACCACATTGCCATGTTCTTCCTAAACAATCTTCTAAATGGAAGTCTAATTTAGGACCGTAGAAAGCTCCATCACCTTCATTAACAACATAAGGCACTCCAACTTGTTCCATAGCTTCTTTTAAAGCAGTTTCTGCCATGTTCCATTCTTCATCAGTTCCCATTGAATCATCAGGTCTAGTAGAAAGCTCAATATGATATTTAAAACCAAACATAGTATAAACATCATCAATGAATTTTACTACACCAATGATCTCATCTTTAATCTGTTCTGGCAACATAAAGATATGTGCATCATCTTGAGTAAAAGTTCTTACTCTCATAAGTCCATGAAGAGCACCTGAAAGTTCATGTCTGTGTACCTGTCCTAATTCTCCTATTCTCATTGGAAAATCTCTATATGAATACATTTTTCTCTTATATGCAAGCATTGAACCTGGGCAATTCATAGGCTTGATAGCATAATCCTCTTCATCTATTTTTACAAAATACATGTTATCTTTATAGTGATCCCAATGTCCTGAAGTTCTCCAAAGCTGCTCATTTAGAATTAAAGGAGTCTTAATTTCTTCATATCCTCTTTTTCTATGTTCAGTTCTCCAGAAGTTTTCAAGTTCATTTCTAATAATCATACCCTTAGGCATGAAGAATGGGAATCCTGGACCTTCTTCATATATAGCGAATAAGTCCATCTCTTTACCAATTTTTCTATGGTCACGTTTTTTAGCTTCTTCAATTTTATTTACATATTCATCAAGTTCTGCCTGAGTAGGGAATGATATTGCATATAATCTTTGAAGCATCTTCTTACTTGAGTCACCTCTCCAATATGCACCAGCTACACTCATAATCTTAACAGCTTTAATTTGACCTGTTGATTGCATATGTGGTCCTGCACATAAGTCTACAAAATCGCCCTGCTTATAAAAAGAAATAATCTCATCTTCTGGTAAATCATTAATTAATTCAACTTTATATGATTCTCCTGCATCCTCCATTAGCTTTAAAGCTTCAGTTCTAGGTAGTTCAAATCTTTCAAGGGGATAATTAGCCTGAATTATTTTCTTCATTTCCTTTTGAATTTTTAGAAAATCTGCTTCTGTAAATCTATATTCTAGATCAAAATCATAGTAAAATCCGTTATCAATCGCTGGACCTATAGCAAGTTTTGCTTCAGGCCATAGTTTTTTTACTGCTTGAGCAAGAATATGCGATGTTGTATGCCAATAATTCTTTTTTGTCTGTTCATCTTCAAAATTAATTTTTTCTTTCGCCATTTTTATTCTCCTTCTAATAAAAAAATCCCTTCCTGCATAAATTGCAGAAAGGGACGAGTTATCTTTTTCTCGCGGTTCCACCCTAATTGCTAAGTATCTTTCACTTATCAATAGATATAAGTAATATACGATAATCATTACTTAATATAAAAGATACAAAACCACTTTTTTCGATTATAACGGAATCACCGGGCCGGATTGGGGCCACTCCGAGTTAGTTTTCAAATGGTTCCTATTAAAGCCTTTCCAGCACCCGGCTCTTCTCTGTGAATATTTCCCATCCTACTCTTCTCATCAACGCGTTAGAAATATTAAATTATACTAATCTAAATTATATCATGAGATTTCTTTTTTTCAACCCCCAAAATATTGTTATTTTCTAATATCTATTCTATAGCTCTCATCATATTTAATATCATCAAAAGTAGCCATATTATTCATTACCGCACATGCCGCGGAAATAATGTTAAATGCAATTGCACACCCTGTACCTTCGCCTAACCTCATATCCAATTCTAAAATTGGTTCCATTTCAAGTTCTTTAAAAATCAGATCATAAACAGGCTCTTTTGATTTATGACTTGAAAAAATATAGTCTTTTACTAAAGGATTAAGCTGAGCTGCTACATAAGCAGAAAGAGCAGATATTACACCATCTATAACAATTGGAACTCTATAATATGCTGCACCTAAAAAGCATCCTACCATCCCGGCTATATCAAGGCCTCCAACCTTAGATAAAACATCTATTGGATCCTTTGGATCTGGATTGTTTAATTTAATTGCATCAGTTATTACTTGTTTTTTATGTATAAGTGCCTCATCTGTAAGGCCTCCACCTTTACCAACTGCATTTTCAGCTGACTCACCAGTTATAGCCATAAATACTGCGCTTGTTGAACTTGTATTTCCAATTCCCATTTCACCAGTACCAATTAGCTGATATCCTTCTGAAACAGCAAGTCCTACCATTTCTATTCCTACTTCTATTCCCTTTATTGCCTCTTCACGTGTCATAGCAGGACCTTTGGCAAAATTATCTGTACCATATTTTATTTTTCTATTATAAACTTTATCATTATTGTAGTCAGACATAATTCCTATATCTACAACCTTTATATCTGCTCCTGCATGTGCAGACAAAACTCCCATACCACAAATACCTTTTGTCATATTCATTCCTTGTATTAAAGTTATGTCCTGAGGAGTTCCTGCTACTCCTTCAGCGCATACTCCATTGTCTGCCACCATTACTATAGAACATTTCTTGTCTACAGTATTATTTACCTTTCCTGTGATGCCAGCCATTTTTACTGCCATCGTTTCAAGTTTACCTAAACTACCAAGAGGCTTTATTAAGCTATCCATATGCTTTTGAGCTTCGTCTAAGGCTTTTTTATCTGAGCCTTTAATACCATTTAATACTTTATTTAATGTTTCCATTTCTCTACCTCCTAAAAGTCTGGATCAATTCCATAAATTTGTACGATTTCAAATAAATCACTGGCAGCTATATCAGCAGGTGTTACAATAAATCCTCCATTGCTATCAATATCGTAGCCAAATTCTTTATATACATACCAAATTAAATGTGAACAATGAGTTTTCTGTATAGATTCGCTTTTTATATTAAACACTCCTGGTACAATAGCATACTCTATATCCAAACATTCTTCCTTAGTATAATCAGCAATCAAATTGCCTAGTTCTTCTTGAGTATATCCCTTTGACTCCGCGGCTTCTTTCGAAATCCTCAAATGGAGATAAGTGGGACAAGAACGCCACTTACTTGTACTCTGATATTTTGTAGGATATCCTAAATAAACAGCTTCAATAGTCTTAGCTTCTTTTCCTTTTTTAGGTTTACTTACAACAATCCCACAATGTCCATGCCTAAAACCTAAAGTATAAACCGATAAATTTACTAAGACATCTCCAGGTTGCAAATCAATAAGTTTACTTCCTTTTATTTTTTTACCATTTTCATCTCTCATTCGTTCGTTATACGTTAACAATCCTATTTTAGCACAAGTATATGGGTAACCGTCAAAAAATATTTTTTGGAATTTATTAATTTCTTCTTCATAATCTTTTTTATTATCTATAATATAGTCTACTGCCGCCTTTCCTAACCCTGTCTGCCTAAAAATAACTTCATACTCTTTATCTGTTAAAGTAAGTTCCTTTGTTTCACCCTTTTTACCATTAAAATTACCACTTTCTTTTGTTTCTTCAAAAATATAATCTAAAGAAATCTCTTCATAGTCAGGCTTATATACAGGACTTCTCTTGGCCTCATCATTAGCTATCCACAATATTGAAAAAGCGACAATTGCACAAACTGTCGCCCTAAAAAGGATTTTTTCTTTTAACTTCATCTGGCAATTCATATCGTGCACTTCTTTCCAAGCTTGTCACTTCTATAAATGGTAATCTAAATAAATCTTCTGTATCAACTATTATTTCCACTGTTATTGCTGGATTCTTATGTATATTTGAATCTGCATAACCTTTTTTTTCATCTTCAAATTTCATTTCAAAATTTACAATTCCATATGACAAAGCTTTTGAATTTCTTTTTATGTATTCCAGATATTCTTCTGTATATTTTTCACCTAAATCATAGTCAAATACAATTCTGCCTTTTGAGAATTCTTGTTCATCTAAAAATAATGATGCACCAGCTGCACATTCCTCAGCGGCTTCCTTTATTAATAATTGTTCATGTCCATATATTCCTAAATCACCTTGAAATACTACTGCAAATACACCTATAATAAAAAGTCCTAAAGAAACTATAAATACTTTCATATTTTACCCACCTTAAAAGCTTCTATGCTATTTGTATGTAATTAAACTTTTTCACTAGCAGTATAACTTTCTATTTTATAGTTGTAGCTATTTTCGTCATCAGAAACACCATAAATATTATTTGCTGCCATTAGTTCATCGATTTTTACAGTAACCTTATAATAAATTAATCTATCATCTCCTTTTGCATATCTATATTTGATATGGCTATCAGCCTCTATTTTTATATTATCAGGTGTTATACCTGTAAATTTATTTATATCCGCCTTTAACTCGTCCTTAATTTCTTTAGTAAAGCAACCTTCCTGCTTTGCTTGTTCCTTTGCAGCATATACAGAAGCTTGTATTATAGAAGTTATTTGATTATTTTTTTGATCCAATCCTGTTTGCATCATAAATATTATTAAAATTGGAAGGACTGCTGTTAGTACAATAAATTGTTTCATTTTCTCTGCCTTTTCTTTAAATTATATTAGGGTGAATATGTCCGAACTACAACTTGCTCTTGCCATACATTTTTCAGTGATGCATTGAGTGAGCCTTCACCTTCTCCAGCAACAATATTAAAAATATATATTCCTAGCATAATCATACTTATTAAAACTATATACTGCTTCATACTTTATCCCAACCTGTCGCTACTTACTGTCATAGTTGTTGATATATTTGATATGGCTTTACTAGTCTTATCCTCAATACCACTCACATCATCCTTAAACCCCATAACAACACCAGAAATAAATATTCCTAAGGCAATAAAGGCTGCCAAAACTATAATTTGTTTCATATTATAACCTCCTTATAACAAGTTAAAACAACATTTCTAATACTTCTTTTTGATTAATGAAATAGCCCACATAAATAAAATTAATAAATATCATAATCACATTAACAATAACGGGGAAATATAAAAGATCGCTAACGGTCTCATCAATCCGTCTTTGCTGGGTCATCCTTATTTCCTTTATACTTTTTTGGTGAGATAACAATATTTCAGATAACTCCAGCGGATTTATTTCATCCCATTTAAGAAGTACTCCTGCAAATTCTTTTCCTATGGAAGTCTCTAAATTGTTTGACATCAATTGTTGGGCTTCCTTTTTCTTATTAACTCTAATTAGGCTGAGCATTTTAATATAAATGCCTTGCAAGACACCTTCCCTTTGTGAAAGCTGTTCTATTATAAAGTCTGTGCCTACTTGCTTTCCCCTCTCTATTGAAATAATATTTCTCAAAAAAGATATGCCTTCATAAATTTCTTTATCTATCTGGCTATTTCTTTTTTTCTTCTTCCATGCCAACCATTTATAATTAACATTGATCCTAATCTGTGAATTTTGAAATTTTTCTTGAAAATCTTTAATTATTTGCCTCTTAAAATATACGTTTTCCTTTGATAAGATTAAATTAAAGCCTATACAAATCGTAACAATTATAATTGTATAAAATATGTAAATTTCCATATGTTCACCCATCCCCCCTGATACCTCTAGTAATCAAATTTTTTTCTACTTACGACCTCCATGATTACTATATTGATTAAAAACATAACGCTACTTACAGTGAAAAATAAGAAACCTTCTTTTGTAAACAATTGATTTTGAATATATTTATTTAAACTTATACCTATAAACTTTAAAGACATAAATATAGTAAATACATATAAAAAAGGGATCATATAAACAACTATTCTTATTGCTTCAGAGTTCAATCTTTTTCTTTCTTCAAAAATAGTTCTAGCATCTCTTAATTGAAGTAATATATCTTCAATAGCCAGCGATACATTTATTCCCTTTTCTGCGGCAATTTGAATATTATAACTAAACATTCTACTCCAATTTGTATTAACAATATGTGCAAACTTATTAACTGCATTTCTTATATCTTTAGAATTCCCACTGTTCCTAAGTTCTAAAAGCATTTTTAAAATCAAAGGATTGCTAACCTTTGTGTTCTTGCTTTCCTCTAATAATTTTTCTAATGCATCATAAACATTAAAATTTGAAATTCTATATTGGTTAAGGAAATTGCTTATAAGCATTTCTCCCTCAAAACTACTTTTTCTTCTAAGGCTCTCAAATTTTATTCTAAGAATCATATATGGGGCTGAGGCTATAGAAAGTGCTATCAATATGGAATTTATTATTGATAGATTTCTGGTTGATATAAGCATTACCAAAGCAAATATCATAAAAATTAAAATCTTAATATATCGTCCTTTGATATTTAAAGTATTTTTTGCTATACAGTCAAAATGTTTATCTATTCTATTTTGTTCTTTTAATTGCCTTCTTCTTTCTCTTAATCTATGTTTTGTCTTTATTTTTTCTATAAAATTAACCAGATCTCTATAGAAAAGAAGTAATATCCCTGAAGTAAATATGATATACATAGCAAAATATATTAATTGTTCAAATATATTCTTCACTTTTTATTCCCCCGCCCTCATAGGATTTTTTTCTTCAAGCTGTTTTAGTAATTTTGAATAATTATTAAAGCTTTCTCTATCCTCTTCAATCCCCGCTATAGCCTTATCCTTACTTATTATATAACGCCATTGCCAGTCATCCGTTTCATAATTATAAGCACAAATTTGAGTTATAATTATTCTATTTTCGTCTTTATTAAAGTACATTTCATATATGCCCTTTAATCTTTTTTTACTTTTGTCCTTCAATTGTACGAAGTGAAAAATATAATCAAAACTATCTGCCGCTCTCCTTGCAATAAACTCCATATTTCCCCCTAGGCTAAGAATTATTTCAGCTGCTACGTCATAAGGAAAGTTCATAGGATTTCTTTCATGAAAAGTTATTTTTAATCTTCTTGTACCTTTACTTGCTATTCTAAGTACTGTATCTAAAGCAACACCATCTCTTGCTTCTGCCATAATCAAATAATCAGCATCACTTCTAAGCAAATGTTTTGTTATAGTTTTTAGTTTATCCTCCTTTGCTAAAATTTGTACAATTGGAGCTTTTGGCATCAATTTATGTAAACTTATCTCAGGATCTGTTTCAAGCATTACTCCTTCCAAACTATCATCTTCATAACTTTGTAATGTAGCTAAAAAAGAAGTTTTTCCACTCTTCATAGCCCCTGTAGTAGCTACTGAATAACCTAACTTAACCATTTCTTTTAATAGTGGTATACAGTTCCATGGAATAGTCCCTCTTTTAGCTTGTTCTTCAAAAGTATAATTAGGTATTATATATCTTCTAAAGATAATTACATCTTGACCTGATTTAACTGACTCCCCCCGAAATACAGTTATTCTTGTTCCATCTAAGGTATATAATTCATGAAAATCCTTATCAACTCGCTCTTCTGGCGTAAGTAGTAAAAAAGCTCGAATTAATTGTTCTCTCCTTTCTTTAGAAATTTGTTGAGGCTTTAACACCATTTTCCCATGTTCTTGAAAATATATTCTTTCTCCTATTACCTTACATGAACTACTTTCTTCATACTCAGAAGAAAACCATTCAGCAATACCTGCTAATCCCCAATTTTCATGGTATATTGCTTCCTCTAAACTTTTATACCATGCTGGATACTCTGTATCTTCTGCATTACGCTTTTTAACAAAATATTTAATTTTGTTCTTAAAAAATCCTACTTCTTTATCAAATCCTATAATTGCATTTTTTTGAATGGAAAGCATCCTTTTAATATCCTTATTTTCTTCTTCCCACTCCTGTTGAAACTCTAAATTTACCAGTCTGCAAAGTGTTTTAAAGCTAAATAAACTTTTGGACTTACTTTTTACTTCTTGTGATATGAAACTATCTAAATAAAATTCTTCCATAACTTATTTTTCCTTTGTACTTTTATTTGAGATAAACCAATTGAATCTAATATACTGTTTGCAATCATAGTGATTTCTTCTAAATATTTATCTGCTTTAAATCCAGTAAATGTTTTATGCTCCAATTCTGCTTGTCTAGCATATTCCATTAACCCAATCTTCAAAATCTTATTTTTGTCTAAAGGTAATCTTTCACTTATGTATTTAAAGGTATGTGGATCCTCTTCTGAGAATTTGTTTATAATAACTTTATCAAAATCAATTTTTGCTTTTAAAAACCAGTTTTTTCTTTTATCGTATCTGTAAAAATTTGATTCTAGCTGCGTTAATATTAAGTAATTCTTAGCTGATATTGACAATCCCCCCAAAGCCAAACCATTATCTAATTCACTACCTGTATCTGCAATAATAACATCAAAACTAGTTGAAACTGATTCCAATAGATATTGAATTGAATCAGGAAAATAGTATCTTTTTTCATGCTCATTTTCTAACCCCGCTAAAACATATAAGTTGGTTTTATATCTACAATCCCTTACAAAATCTTTACTAATAAGAATTTGACTATCCATCTGTAATTTAAATTCATCAATAGTCTTTACCTTTTCTTTTATGTACTCACAATTTCCCCTACCGTTTAATGATATAAACAGTACTTTAATGTTGCTATTTTTTGATGCAATCAATTCTGCTATCGATTGAGCTACCATAGTAACTCCAACCTTATGATCAATCCCATGAAAAGCAAATAAATTATCCATATATACTTTCCCCCTTTTGAATAATTAAGAATTTAATATCCTGCTCTTCTACTAACAGACGTATCTTTTTATATTCATCAAGAGAAGTTATTATTTCTACACTTGATATGATAGAACTACTAAAATTTCTTTGTAAAATTTCTTCACTAATATTTTGCTCTGTTCCTACAACCTCTTGTTCATTAGAATCTTTTACATAGGCAACCTTAAAAGTTCCAATATATAATTCCCCATTTTCATCAAAGATATCAATAACATCCCCCTTTCTTAAAGAGCTACTTCTACTATCTATCCACTCTTCTTTTATAGGAAAAATGGATTGTTCTTCTTTTAATATTTTTTCTTTTTCTGAAAACATATTTGAATTTACTTGAGATAACTTGGGTATATATTGTTTTGATATCAACCCCTTTATTTTGTGAAAATTGTTGGGACTTATTGCACCTGATATATTTCTTTCTTTAATGTTTTTAACTTCAATAAAATCTTTTTCATTTATTACTTTGCCTATTTTAATATCATTTGAAGCAACCATAACACTTTCCATAAATAAAGTTTCTCTTCCCCAATTTTCCCACCAAAACATTGCCAATATAGATAACAAAACTAATATAATTCCTAACACTGGTCTAAGTATCTTAAATTTCATTTCCCCTTCCCCTTTTTTACATTATTTACCATTTATTATTTTTTATTATATCTCTATTCTTGTTTTTGTCAACCATTTTTTTACATTTATTCTATTTTTTCTAATAACAATATTAAGGCTATTTTAAATATCTCTAAATTCATTGACTTTTCACTATTTAAACCATAAAATATTATGGTTCGTTATAAATATGAATTTATTGTTTATAGCTGAATTAAAAAGAGAATGGAGTTAATTATGAGTTTATTAATAGTAGAAAATGTATCTCACGGTTTCGGTGGAAGAACAATTCTAGAAGATGCTTCCTTTCGTTTATTAAAAGGTGAACATGTTGGATTAATTGGTGCTAACGGCGAAGGTAAATCAACATTTTTAAATATTATTATCGGAAATATTCAGCCTGATGAAGGTAAAGTTGAATGGTCAAAAAATGTAACTGTAGGCTATCTTGATCAACATTCCTCTTTGAAATCAGGTATGTCAATTAGAGAAGTACTTCGTGAAGCATTCAAAAATATGTTTGAACTTGAAAAAAAGATGCTAAGTATGTACGATCAAATGGCTGATGAAAATGCTGATGTTGATGCACTTATGGAAGAAGCTGGAGAAATACAACAAATTTTAGACCATAGTGGCTTTTATACTATAGATGCAAAAATTAACGAGGTTGCTGGAGGTTTAGGTCTTACTTCTATAGGTCTTGATAAAGATGTGTCAGAGCTTTCTGGTGGACAAAGAACTAAAGTGCTTTTAACAAAGCTATTATTAGAAGATCCTTCTATCCTTCTTTTAGACGAGCCTACAAATTATTTAGACTTTGAACATATTGAATGGCTGAAAAGATACCTACAGGATTACGAAAATGCCTTTATCCTAATTTCACATGATGTAGAGTTCTTAAACTCTGTGGTCAATGTCATATATCATGTAAACGATGGGGAGCTTTCACGATATACTGGAGATTATAATAATTTCTTACACATGCACGAAATAAAAGTTAAACAACAAGAACGTGCTTATGAACGTCAACAAGCAGAAATTGAAAAAATGGAAGATTTTATTGCCAGAAATAAAGCAAGAGTCTCTACTAGAGGTATGGCTAATAGTAGACAAAAAATGCTTGATAGGATTGAGGTTATTGAAAAACCTAGAGAAAAGCCAAAGCCATCATTCCAATTTAAAGAAGCTAGAACACCTAGTAGGTATTTGGTTCAGGCTAAAGATCTTATAATAGGATATAATGAGCCTTTGACAAAACCTTTAAATTTTGAAATAGAACGTGGTATGAAGCTTGCTATCACTGGAACTAATGGTTTAGGTAAAACTACTCTATTAAAAACTATTTTAGGTAAAATCAAGTCTTTAGGCGGAGAAGTTGAACTTGGAGATTATCTTGCCCCTGGTTATTTTGAACAAGAGGCAGGCAGAGATAGTGAAATTACTGCTCTAGATTATATTTGGGGTAAATTCCCTGTATATACAAATGGTGAAGTTCGTTCAGCCTTAGCAAAATGTGGTTTAACAAATGAACATATAACTAGCCAAATGAGAGTTTTAAGTGGTGGTGAAAATGCAAAAGTAAGACTATGTGAACTTATGCAACAAGAAGCAAACTGGCTTATTTTAGACGAACCTACCAACCATTTAGATGTAGAAGCTAAAGATGAACTAAAAAGAGCTCTTATGGAATATAAAGGCTCAATACTTCTTGTTTGTCATGAACCAATGTTTTATGAAGATTGGGTTACTGATATCTGGAATGTTGAAGATTGGACATTAAAAATAGTATAGATTATATATTTAGTAAAAAAGTCTGTTTAAAAACAATCTTGTATGTTTTTAAACAGACTTTTTTTATATTTATTCATAATAGGCTTACAAATTCAATTATTACCAAGTAGGTTTTGTCATAGACACTGGGTTTTGCCCCATACCTCTTAAGACACTCAACCCTACTTCTCTAGCAGTTAAAAGAGCCTGCTTTACTGCTCCTGCATCGCCATAAAAAGCAATAATTATCTCATTTGTAAAGCTTGTCCCTTGTGCAGGGCTTGCATACTTACTTATTTCAATACTTCCTGACTTCATCGCTGCATCAGCCATTAGCATTCCTACAGCTGCAGGTGCTCCAATAGTTATACCAAAAGCTTTACCTATAGGTGCTTGAAAAGCCTTATTAATAGCATAGCTTGCTCTTGCTGTGTAATGTAACTGAACATGCCCTGCATCACAGACATAAACATTGCCAAATTGCTCATCTAATTCATCTAGCATAATTTCTACGGCTCTTCTTGAATCAGATACATCCTCAGATCCAAAAATAACTGTTATACCATGTCCCGCTCCACCTTTAGTATCTCTTGAAAATTCAATTGAAACAATCTCTGTATTAGTTGCTTTTACTGCTGAATCTGCGGCCATAACATGAGTACCACCACCAATTCTAGCACTTACAATTCCAATAGATCTAAATCTTTTATCTAGACTTATTTGTTCTCGTAAACTTTCATCAAGATTTGCAATTACTATTCCTACTGTATCACCTATTGCCGAACCTACAAACTCTGTTAAGCTGCATTCTTGAAGATTCTCTACCACAAATTTTCCTCCATCATTTATTATCACTTTTTTTATCTGTTAAAAAATATAGCTTCGTCAATCCCAAATTAAAGATTTTATTTTCCTTAGCTACTCCTCTTATTTAAAAATAGATAAAAATTCCTTTACTCTTGCATCAATATCAGGTGCTCCAAATACAGCTGAACCTGCTACTACAAGTTCAACCCCCGCATCAATCACTTCTTTAACGTTATCTAAACCAATACCACCATCTATTTCTATTTCATAATTTAATCCATGAGCATCTTTAATCTGTTTTAAAGCGTCCACTTTTGCCAACGCCGATTTAATAAACTTTTGTCCACCAAATCCTGGGTTTACAGACATTACTAAAACTAAATCAACTTCCTCTAATATAAAGTCCAAAGTACTTAAAGATGTAGCTGGATTAATTGCAACACCAGCTTTTACACCAAGTGATTTTATATTCTGAATTGTTCTATGAAGATGTGGACAGGCTTCTTGATGAACCACAATAAATTCAGTCTGATCTGTCACAAAGTCTGCAACATATTTATCTGGATTTTCAATCATAAGATGTACATCAAAAGGTAACTTCGTTTTACCACAAAGGCTTTTCATAACGGTAGCTCCATAACTAATGTTTGGAACAAAATGTCCATCCATAACATCCACATGAATTACTTGAGCACCTGCTTTTTCTATAGTTTCTACCTGCTCACCTAATTTTGAAAAATCTGCTGATAATATTGATGGTGCTAATCTTACCATTTTCTACTTTTCTCCCTTATTTCTTTAATCTGCTCAACATATGAGTTATATCTACTTTTACTTATCTTTTCCTCATCTACAGCTTCTCGCACACTGCATTGAGGTTCTTTTATATGTCTACAATTGTCATATTTACATTGCCCTAGATAGTCTTGCATTTCTGTATAAAAATGAGATAATTCTTCTTCATCTGCTTCCAATACCTCAAAAGAAGTAAATCCAGGTGTATCAAAAATCATCGCTCCAAAAGTCGTATCAAAAATTTCAACATGCCTAGTAGTATGTTTTCCTCTTTTGGTCTTTTCACTAATCTTACCTGTCTCTACATCTACTTTAGGTTCAAGGGCATTTAAAATTGTGGATTTTCCTACACCAGAAGGTCCTGCTAAAGCACATTTTTTGCCTCTCAGTTTTTCTTTTAATTCGTCTACACCTTCTCCTGTTTTTGCACTTAAGAATACAATAGGATAAATATTTGCATAAATGTTTTTGATCTTCTCAACTTTATCCTTATCTGCCACATCAACCTTATTTACACAAATTATAATCTCGGTGTTACTTTTTTCAGCCATCACTAAAAACTTATCAATGACAAAAAAGTTCGGCTCTGGATTAGTAGCTGCAAAAACAACAGCAAAGCAATCCACATTTACAATAGGAGGTCTAATAAACGAATTTCTTCTTTCTTTTATTTCAGTGATAAGAGCATCGCTGCCTTCATTTAACTGAATACTTACATAATCACCTACTGCCACTTTTATTCCATCTTTTTTAAAAATACCTCTAGCTTTGCATTGATAAACATCATTATCGACTTTTACATAATAAAATCCAGCGATGCCTTTAACTACTATTCCTTCCATTAATAAATTTCTCCAGTATTGAAGTTTACATTCTTTTTCAAAGCAACTTCATTATCAAATAAAACAGTAACTGTTCCTTCCCCTTTTCCAGTTAAAGGAATAATTTCGCTTCCTTGTTCTTTCAGTCTTTGGTCTCTTGTAAATATATTTCTAGTACCTTCTTCGTCAGAAACTGTAACTGTTAAGAAAAATACTAAATTCTCCTCTTTACTAAAGTCAACTTCAAGTGCTATAGATTTTGGTGCTGTCGGCTCGTCTCCGGTACTTAGCTTAACATTTATAGTCGAACCTTCATCAACAGATTCCCCTGCTCCTATTTGCTGCCATAAAATCTGTCCTTTTGGATATTCATCACTCATTTCTTCTCCAATAGTACCTATCTCAAGTCCTTTCGCAGCAAGTTCCTCTTTTGCCTTCTCTAACGTTAACCCTATTAATTTAGGCATAATAGCCTTACCTTCTTCTACACCATTACTAACTACAAATTTTATAGTTGTTCCTGGCTTTGTTTCATCTCCTGCATCAGGTGTTTGGCTAATTACAGTATCCTTTGGCATAGAACTTTCCCCAATAGTTACATTACCAACTTTGAATCCATATTTTTCAATAAGAAAAACTGCATCTTCATAGGATTTCCCTATTAAATTAGGTACAGCCCCTTCTTTAGCTCCTTTACTTATACTAACAGTTATAATTCTACCCTTCTTCACATTTGCCTCAGCATCCGGGCTCTGAGATACTATTAGTCCTGCTTCATGTTCACTATCATAAACCTTATCTCCCTCTTCAAGTGATAAGCCTAAGGATTCTAAGTTTGCTTTAGCTTCTTCTACAGTTTGTCCAGTCAAATCAGGAACTTTTAAATCTTCACTATCACCAAAGTTAGCTATAAGTGTATAAATTAATCCACTCATAGGAATTGCACATATTAATGCAATTATAATAGCTGTTATTTTAACTTTATTCAATTTAACTTTTTTCTTATTATTTTTTCCCATATCTGCTACATCCCCCTTAGCAGAAATCATCCCTTTCTCGTCTATAGCTTCAACTTCTATTACATCTTTAACCTGTACCCCATTGCCTGCATTTAAATAAACCTTATCTCCAACTATATTAGAAATTAAATCTACATTTTTTAATGCTTCCACCATTTCATCAGCAGTTTTAAATCTATTTACTTGAATTTTATCGGTTGCTTTCATAATGATTTGTTCTAATACGGCCGGAACTCCTTCTACTACCTGTGAAGGAGGTACTATTTCATTATTCATATGCATTAAAGCAACTGTAACAGGATTTTCTCCATCAAAAGGGACTTTTCCTGTAATCATCTCATATAACACAATACCTAATGAATATATGTCAGATTTCTCATCTACATATCCTCCTCGAGCCTGCTCTGGAGAGAAGTAATGTACTGACCCCATAACAGTATCTGCATTTCCTACAATAGTGGCATTATCAACAAATTTTGCTATACCAAAATCTGTTATTTTTGCAACACCCTCATTAGTTACTAGAATATTGTGAGGTTTTACATCTTTATGTATAATATGATTTTTATGAGCGCAAGAAAGACCGGCAGCAATCTGCTGTCCAATATCAATTGTTCTCTTATAATCAAGAGGGCCTTCTTCCTTAATAATATCACTTAAGATTCTTCCCTCAACTAATTCCATAACAATATAATTTATGTTGCCTTCTTTTCCTACATCATAAACACCAACTATATTTGGATGAACCAAACTAGCTGCTGCTTGAGACTCTTTTTTAAAACTCTCAACTAATTTAAAATCTTTTGTAAATTCAGGTTTTAATATTTTAATAGCAACATATCTATTTAAAAGTTTACATCTTGCTTTGTAAACAACGGCCATTCCACCTTCGCCAATTTGCTCCAGCAATTCATATCTGCCTGCTAAAACTCTGCTCATATGAATTTTTTCCTCCTATATCTTTACACAGACTACTGTGATATTATCATTTCCACCTGAGCGATTTGCTCTTGTTATGAGTTTATTACATAACTCTGACATTTTTTGTTCAGACAAAATAATCTCAGCGATTTTATTATCATCAACTTCGCCGTGAAGTCCATCTGTACATAATAGTAAAATGTCATCCTTCATAAGCTTTACTTCAAATATATCTGGTTCTACTGTTTCATCTCCTCCAAGAGCCTTTGTTATAACATGCCGTTGTGAATGGTTCTTAGCTGCATCTTCTGTAAGAGCTCCAGACTTAATTAAAGTGTTGACGTATGTATGATCTTCAGTAATCTGTATCAAGTTGCCGTCCCTCATTAAATAAGCTCTACTATCTCCTACATTTACAATGTAACATTTTCTTCTACTTACATAAGCTAAAACCAAAGTAGTAGCCATACCTTTATTCTCTGTATTTTCTAAGGATAAATCACAAATTAATGTATTAGCCTCATCTATACACTTCATAAAATATTTTTTTATTTCTTCTCGACCTTTTACAGCCTTAACAGGATTCTTTTTTACATACTCTGCAACAAAGCTTACAGCACTACGACTTGCAACTTCTCCAGAGTTGTTTCCTCCAACACCATCAGCAACAATATAAATCTTATCCTCTGGTATCACAAAACATGAATCCTCATTTAGCTTTCTTTTTAGGCCTCTATCACTTTTAAAACCTACTTGAACCATAGCCATAGTTTCTCCAATTTTAAGTAATTTACAGTTATTGTTTAACCATTTTACACACATAAAAACCATCTGTCATTTCAATATGTGGCATAAATTGGTGTTCCTTAACTATACTAAACATTTTATTATTTTGTAGAAATTCTTTCACTACACCTTCATTTTCATTTTTGTTAATAGTACATGTACTATACTGAAGTACCCCACCACTTTTAACATAATTTGAAGATGCCACAAGAATTTCTAATTGTTTTTCTGGTAAACTATCCATTTCGTCTAATTTGCCTTTATACTTTATTTCTGGTTTTCTTCTAATGACTCCTAGGCCTGAACAAGGTGCATCTACTATAACTCTATCTGCCTTCTCCAACAATTCAGAATTAACTGTTGTTGCATCCCATGTATGTGTCTTAACAATAGTTATACCTAATCTTTCAGCTTCTTTATTTATAATACCTAGTTTTCTTATATATATGTCTGATGATATAATCTGTCCTCGATTACTCATTTTTTCCGCTGTTGCTAGTGATTTACCACCAGGAGCAGCACAAACATCAATAATCATTTCTCCAGCTTTTGGATCTAAAATTTCTATAGTTTTCATAGAGCTTTCATCTTGTACAGAGAAAAAACCATCTTTATATAACTTATCTTCAAGAATGCCCTTTCCTTTTTTAACTATAAGAGCTCTATTACAAATATCGCTATTTTCAATTTCAAAACCTTTTTCTTCTAACTTTCTAATTAAATCTTCTTTTCCAGTTTTTAATGTATTCACTCGAATCGTAAGACCTGGGTTTCCTTGAGATTTCTTTAATATTTCTTCGGTAACTTCCTCACCATATTGTTCAATCCACATATCAAGAATCCACTTAGCACAAGAATATTTAACAGATAAAAATTCTTTTATATCTAAATTTCTATCAGGTAATTCAACAGAGCTTTTTTGTCTTATATATGAACGCAATACCCCATTTATAAAGCCCTCTCTACCTCTACAAAATTTCTTTGCCAATAGGACGCTTTCATTTACAGCTGCATATTCTGGAACAGAATCCATATATCCTAACTGATAAATACCCATTCTTAAAACCACTAAGTCACTAGTCTTAACTTTGGCTATTCCTCTAGTAACAAATTTTGCAATAATGTAATCAAGAAGAATCTTATTTTCTAAAACCCCATAAACAAGCTCTCTTACAAAAGCAGGTGAACTTGGTTTTGTACAAATAATTTGGTGATTAAGTGCTAAATTTGAAAAAGAGTTTTTTGTTTCTACATCCATTAATGTGTTATAAGCAGTTTTTCTATTTGCGTCCATTCTATGAGTTCCTTTCTCGAAGTATAAGCAGCCTAATTAAATTTACGACAGCTGTCGCAAGTGCCGCAATATAAGTCATTGCAGCAGCAGCTAATACCTTTTTAGCTCCTGATTTTTCATCTTGATAAACAATACCTAAACTTTCCATTTGTTTGATAGCTCTATTACTTGCATTAAGTTCAACTGGTAGTGTAATAGCATGAAATAATACTACACCAACAAAAAATAGAATTCCTAAATTCATTAATAAGTTACCACTTACAGAATTGCCTCCATTAGCTACAACTAAGCCTATAATCATCAAAGGCCATGATAGCATTGATGTTACGTTAACTACAGGAACTATGGCATTTCGAATTTTTAAAGGAACATAAACTTCTGCGTGCTGTATAGCATGGCCCGACTCATGAGCCGCAATGCTTACTGAAGCAATTGAAGGTTCATTATATACCCTAGAGGATAAGCGCATAACTCTACCTCTTGGATCATAATGATCGGAAAGAGTTCCTCCTATCATTTCAATTCTAACATCTCTAAGTCCGTTATTATCCAAAATCATGCGTGCCGCTTGTGCACCTGTTAGACCTCTCATGTTTCTAACACCTGAAAATTTTCTATATGCTGACTTAACTTTACTTTGTGCATAAACTGCAAATATCATAGCTGGTATCAGTAAAATAATAGTTGAATCAAAATACCACATCTTCTACACCTCTAATCAATCTTTTTTAGGGTTTCCCCTATTTCTATCTTATTTCCTTTTAAGTAATCTGCAACCTTAACTCTTTTTTTACCTGGCATCTGAATCACGGTTATCAGTAAAATGCTTCCACCTGCACAAACTTCAATCCCATCTTTAGAAACATTTATAATTTCTCCATCTTCAGCATTGCAAGTTTTGTCTATTACCTCTGCTCCCCAAATTTTCATTGGTTTACCCTTATAGTAACCATATGCTCCAGGCCATGAATCTAAACCTCTAATAGTTCTTTCAATCTCTAGTGGAGATTTAGAAAAGTCTAGCTCCCCATCTTTTTTGAAAATCATAGATGCATAAGTTGCTAAACTATCATCTTGCTTTTCTCTATTAATAGAACCATCTTGTAGTTTTGGGAGCTGCTCTAAAAGTAATTCTCCACCTAAAACTGCCATTTCATCATGAAGTTCGGCAGCATTTTTTTTCAATATAGGAGTAATTTTTTTAGCAATCATATCTCCTGTATCAAGTCCTTCCTCCATAAACATAAGAGTAATTCCAGTATTCTCATCACCGGCCATAATTGCTCTCTGCATTGGAGCTGCACCTCTCCACCTAGGAAGTAGTGACGCATGAATGTTTACACAGCCCAATCTAGGTAAATGAATTATTTCTGGAGGAAGAAGTTTTCCATATGCTGCAACTACAATCAAATCTGGATTATATTCCTTCAATATTTCAAAAAACTCTTCGTTGCCTTTAACCTTTTCTGGTTGAAGAACTTCAATTCCTAATTCCAAAGCCTTTTCTTTAACTGGAGTAAATTGTATCTTCTTTCCACGATCACGTGCTTTATCTGGCTGGGTAACTACATATCCTATTTCATTACC
>DAMCXN010000002.1:0-6483 GCA_032096995.1 Aminipila sp. | reverse complement strand
TTTATAAAGTGCTTCTAATCCTGGAACCGCAAACTCCGGTGTTCCCATATAAACAGTTTTTAATTTATTCTTCATCTGCATCTCTTATATCCTTTGCCTTATCAATATATAAAATACCATCTAAGTGGTCATATTCATGACAAAATGCAATAGCTTTAAAACCCTCAGCTTCATAAGTAACTTCTTTTCCAAATCTATCAAAGCCCTTAATCTTAACATACTCCGGACGTTCAACAGTTCCAATTAAGCCCGGTACACTTAAACAGCCTTCGTCTTCCCATACAGAACCCTTTGTTTCTATTATTTCAGGATTTATCATTTCTATTACATCTCCTGGTTCAACCTCAATGATAAACATCCTTCTCATAATCCCAACCTGAGGGCCTGCAATACCTACCCCATTATATGCTCTCATTGTTTCAAGCATATCATCTAAAATTGTTCTCGTTCTATCATCTATGGATGTAACCTCACGGCACTTTTTTCTTAAAATATCGTCACCTTCAACTACAATCTTTCTTAAAGCCATTTTAACCCTCCATAATTTTTATATATAGCATTAAATTATACCATAAAACTCAATTTATATAAACATATCCTCTAATATTTATTTACCTTCTAGCCCCTTTTAATAAGGATTTATATCTACTGCCAAAGTATATTTAATTTTTTTCCCTGTATTTACATTTTTTTTAATCTTCTCTATGACAGTTAAACATTCTTTTCTTCTTCCTTTTGGACATTTTATTAATATATAATATCTAAAGTGCTCTTTCTCACGGTTTAGCAACAAGGGTTGAGGCTCAAATACATTTGCCCTCAAATCACAACTTAACTGCATTTTAACTTGCTGCATAATCTCTTGCGCTCCTAAAGCACATACCTCTTCATTTTTAGCAATTATAATTACTTGAACAATATCACTAAAAGGCGGGTATGCCATACCAGTTCTTAGTAAAATCTCTGTATCATAAAACATCTTATAATCTTGTTGAGCTGCTGATTCTACACTATAATGCTCAGGATTATATGTCTGAATAACAACTTTTCCCTCTTTATCTCCTCGCCCTGCTCTTCCTGCTGCTTGGGTTATAAGTTGAAAAGTTCTTTCTGACGCTCTATAATCTGGAATATTCAATATAACATCAGCAGATATAATTCCTACAAGTCCAACATTCTTAAAATCTAAGCCTTTAGCTACAAGTTGAGTGCCTATAAGAATTTTTGTCTTACCTTTTCTAAAATTATTAATTATTTTATCTACACTACCCTTAAGTTTTATTGTATCCAAGTCCAATCTTTCTATAGAATATTCTGGAAACATTTCTAAGGTAATTTCTTCAACTTTCTCAGTTCCTGTCCCAAAATGTCTTATATATTTACTCCCACACTCAGGGCATTTATTAGGCAAAGGCTCCATTTTTCCACAATAATGACATACTGCTGCATTCTGTGCCTTATGATAAGTTAAAGATATATCACATTCAGAGCATTTCATAACATGTCCACACTCTCGACAAGAAACAAAAGTTGAATAGCCTCTTCGGTTAAGAAACAAAATAATCTGCTGTCCTTCTTCCAAACATTTTTGCATATTTTCATATAAATCTCTACTGAAAATAGATTTATTACCAGCTTTCAACTCTTCTCGCATATCTACAATTTTTACGCTTGGCAAGGCCATCTTATTATATCTTTCTTTTAATATAATTCTTTTATATATACCTTGATCTGCCCTGTATGTAGAAACTACTGAAGGAGTTGCGCTACCAAGCAATACTAGTCCATTATATTTTTTTACTCTTTTTATGGCAACTTCTAAAGTGTCATATTTAGGCGCCATATCAGATTTATAAGTAGACTCGTGCTCTTCATCCATGATAATAATGCCTATATTATCCATGGGTGCAAATACAGCAGAACGGGCACCTATAACAATCCTTACTTGATTTTTTCTAATTCTAACCCATTCATCATAACGCTCTCCTAAAGAAAGCTTACTATGAAGTACTGCTATATTTTCCTGTCCAAATCTACCAATAAATCTTTCAATAACTTGAGTAGTAAGAGAAATTTCAGGTACCATTACTATCGCATTACTTCCTCTTTCAAGCACTGAAGTTATCAATCTTATATAAATTTCAGTCTTTCCACTTCCTGTAACCCCATGGATTAAAAATATCTCATGTTCTTTATTTCTTATGTATGGTTCAATTTGGTTTATAGCATTCTGTTGTTCATCTGTTAATTCCTTAATTGAATTTGCTTCTCCTTCTATATCCTTATAAGGAATCCTTTTTTTACCTCTTTTAGAAGCCTTACCTGCAGGTGTAAAACATCCAATTCCATCTATATATCTACATAGATACCTTTTACGCAGCCACTTGCAAGTCTCAATCATTTCTTCCGAAAGGCAAATTTCTTCATCAATGCTTTCTATATACTTCAAACCTTTAATTTTCTCTTCAACAGAGTCCATTACATCAAAAACGTAAGCTGTTTTTAGTTTATTTCCTTTAGCAAATGGAACTAAAACTTTATTCCCTACTTTAATATTATCAAAGTTTGAACCATAGGTATATAAATTATCTGTGTTGTCACTGTTATTATCAATAGCTACATTTACGTATTTCATAAGTCTCCAATTCGTTAATTACTCCCATTTTGAAAAGCAACATCCACAGTAGTTTTGTCTATAAAGTCCATACTGCTTAGATAATTCTACGCTTCTCTGGAAGCCAGCTTTTTTCTTAAAATCCATATCTAAAAAAGAAAGTCCATAACTTAATGCAAAGTCTCTTCCTATCTTGGATATCAAAGGATAATTTTTATGAGGGCTTACTGTCAACGTTGTACCAAATATTTCAAAACCTTTTAACTTTGCTTCTGCTGCAGTTCTTTCCATTCTTAGTTTGAAGCATTCAGTGCATCGCTTGCCCCCTTCTTGTTCATTTTCAAGGCCCTTAACACTACGCAAAAACTCATCAACTAAATACTCTCCCTCTATAAAAGAAACCTTTTCACCTTCATCAATATTTTGATTATAGGCTTCAATAAATTCTAACTGAGCTTTCTTCCTTTTTTCATATTCTTCTTTTTCAGTAACATTAGGGTTATAAAAAAAGACAGTAATATCATAATTGCCTGTAAGTCTTTCTATAACAGCTGTACTACAAGGTCCACAACAGCTATGAAGCAACAATTTAGGTCTTTCCTTTATATAATCTTTTATATCATCTAAAATAACTATTTTATCGTCATTAAAATATTGTTCTGATATTTGGCTTATAGGTTTAACTTGTGTTTTATCTTTCATATAATCCCCCAAAACATTTTTAATTTTATTTTTTAACATTTTATATTATAAATGTTTACTCCTATTTAATCCATCAGTTCTTATTTATTTACTTAATTAAAAATAATAAAAATATATAGATATTATACCATAAAATATGTTTTAGATTTGTGATATAATAAAAATTTAAGAAATGCGATGTATCGCAAATTTATCATATAAGGAGTTTTCATGAAAAACATTATATATAATCCTACTAATAGAATAAATACTATAGGTTCATACTTAAAAAATCACTTTGGTAAAAAAACTATAAAGCTAGCTTTAGATGGTGGTTTTAACTGTCCAAATAGAGATGGTAGTAAAGGTTTTGGTGGCTGTATTTTTTGTTCTGCAGATGGCTCTGGAGATTTCGCTAGTACTATCCCTAACCAAATAGAGTTGTTAGCTGACAAATGGCCAGATAGTAAACATATTGCATATTTTCAAAATCATACTAATACTTATGCCCCTGTAGAAGAACTTCGAGAAAAGTATTATTCTGTTTTGGACAACCCGGACATTTGTGGTATAGCAATTGCAACTAGACCAGATTGCCTTTCTCAAGAAATATATGAATTACTTGATGAAATAAATAAAAAAACATTTTTATGGGTTGAGTTAGGTCTTCAAACTATGCATGAACATACAGCCGAATTAATAAACCGCTGCTATCCACGAGAAGTATATGATGAAGCTATAAATAAATTAAAAGAATTGAATATACGCACTGTTGTTCACCTTATTTTTGGTCTTCCTGGTGAGTCTAAAGAAGATATGCTTAATTCTGTAAGATATGTCTGTAAAGATGATGTCTTTGGAATAAAATTACATATGTTAAATGTAGTTAAAGGGTCACAAATGGAAAAACTTTATCCTGATTATGTTTCTTTTGAAAGTATTGATGAATATGTAAACCTAGTGGTAGATGCTTTAGAAATAATACCTCCACAAATAACAATCCATCGTATGAGTGCTGATGCACCAAGGCCAATACTAATATCTCCTGAATGGAGTTATAAAAAACGTACAATCCTAAATGGAATACACCAAGAACTGAAAAAAAGGGATAGTTGGCAAGGAAAAAATGTTTCTAAATAATAACAATATAAAATAATCTTTACACGATAAAAGGTTGTAGTATCAATATTCTACAACCTTTTTATTATTTACTATTCTTCTATGGTTCTAATCTGCCATCGTTATAATGCTTCCTACACAACGAAACATACATATCATTTCCACCAACAATAACCTGTTCTCCTTGTTTGACAAATTTTCCATCTACGACTCTAGCAACCATTGTAGCTTTTCTGCCACACCAACATATAGTTTTAATCTCTTCTATTTTATCCGCATATACTAGCATATAATACGAACCTTCAAACAATTCATTTTTAAAATCATTCTTTAACCCATAGGCCAATACAGGAACATCGAAACTATCAACGATTTCAACTAACTCTTGAACATGATGCTTCTTCAAAAATTGACATTCATCAACCAATACACAATCTATTTTTTTCTTAGAATTCTCTCCTATAAATAATTCTAAAATGTTTGTTTCTTCTGAAACCATTATAGCTTCTCTTTGAATTCCTATTCTAGAAGTAACAACGCCTGCCCCATATCTATCATCTATACTAGGGACTAGGGTCAATACTCTTTTTCCTCTTTCTTCGTAATTATATGCTACTTTAATAAGTTCTATTGACTTACCTGCATTCATTGTACTATATCTATAATAAAGCTGTGCCACTCTTTTTCCTCCTATTTTTTCCTATGTATTATTAAATACATATATCATTGTAATTGAAAATAAGGACAAAATCAAATATAATTATCATTAATCAATTGAATATAGGAAGGACAAAATTTAATATGGAATTATTATGGTTAATTGCAAAATGCGTCCTTGTTGGAATAATTTGGGCTGCATTATTAATCCCAGTTATTTTTAACAATGGAGGAGCCTTTAAGTATGTGCTAACTGTCGGCCTAATAGCTGCCTTATGCTACTTTTTTAGAGGGTATAGTACACTAATAAATACTATGACCTTAATAGCTTTGGTGGCACTAGTCATAGCATTTATTTCCTCAATGGCTGTTTTTGAACGAGAGTCTAAAGCAAAATCAAAAATTATTGCATTTTCCTGCGTTATATCAGGTTTATCGTACTTAGTTACAATTTTGTTTTTTGGAAGTGTACATATTTTATAAGACTTATTCAAGTCACCTTATAGGAGAATCTAAATGTTATCAGAAATTGAAAAAAGAAGAAGTATTCGAAAATATAAAGATATAGAGGTAGAAAAAGAAAAACTGCTAAAGATCTTGGATAGTGCACGACTATCCCCATCTGGTAGTAATACTCAACCATGGAACTTTATTATAGTTACAGCTCAAGATACAAAAGAAAAAGTTGCTTATATAGATCACAATCAGCAATGGATGTTAACAGCACCTATCTTTATTGTATGTATTGCAGATATACGTTGTCGAATTAAAAGTGATATTAACATAAAGGTAGACGAAAACAGTTCTAACCCCGAATTAAAACAAATCATTAGAGATACTGCAATTTCTATAGAGCATATGTGTCTTGAAGCAGAGCATTTAGGTTTAGCAACATGTTGGACAGGATGGTTTAAACAAAATGAAATTCGACCTATCTTGGGAATTCCTGAAGATAAATATGTCAGTTGTGTTCTAACCTTAGGGTATAGTGATGAAAGGCCTAAACCTCGTCCTAGAAAAGAGCTAAAAGACATCATTAGATATGAAAAATGGTAATAACTACTTATTCACAATTTACTAAGCGATTCAAGTTACACTCTTGTTTCGCTTTTTTATTTGTATTAAAAACAATAAAAAAACGCTTCGAAACGAAGCGTTTTTTGGTGCCCAGACTCGGAATCGAACCAAGGACACGAGGATTTTCAGTCCTCTGCTCTACCTACTGAGCTATCTGGGCATACTTTTAAAAAATGGTCGGGGTGGCAGGATTTGAACCCGCGGCCCACTGGTCCCAAACCAGTTGCGCTACCAAACTGCGCTACACCCCGTTACAATCTTTTAACACTTAATAAACTTGTGGCGGAGAGGGTGGGATTCGAACCCACGGTCCCTTTCGGAATCACTGGTTTTCA
>DAMCXN010000001.1:174834-212485 GCA_032096995.1 Aminipila sp. | reverse complement strand
TTCCAAAAAAAGATAGGGTTAGCGGAATAATTCCTCTAGCTATTCCAATTTTTTTGGGGAGTTCAATCGATTATATAAATAAATTTATAGATAGAACTTTAGCATCATATTTAAAAGAAGGTAGTATTGCTGCATTAAATTATTCAAATTTAATTAATAATATGATTATTACAATTACTATAACAGTAATTGCAACTATTATTTATCCAAAACTAACACAAGCTTATTCTACAAAGAATGATGAGGGATTTAGCAAACTAGTTAATTCAGGGTTAAGTTTAGTATTTATTATTGCTATTCCTTGCTCATTGGGTGCTATGCTTTATAGTAATCAAATAATTAGTATAGTATATGAAAGAGGTGCATTTGACATCGATGCAACAGGAATGACGGCGGGGGCATTTTTCTATTATTCTATGGGGCTTGTTTTTTTGGCTATAAGTCAATTTATAACAAAGGTTTATTATTCAAGACATAATATGAAAATTCCTATGCTTATAGGTATAATTAGTGTTGGCATAAATATTATATTAAATTACAGTTTAGTGGGGAAGATGCATCATGAAGGTCTTGCATTAGCTACAAGCATTTCTTTATTTTGCAATGCATTTATGTTATTAATAGGCATGAAATATGTATATAGTTATATAAAACGAGAAAGTTTAAGAAGTAAATTTATAATGATATTTGTTTTAGCAAGTCTTTCGATAGCAATGTCTTATATTGTATATAATATACTTTTGACAATTGTTATGATAGAGATATTTAGACTAGTAATTGTAATTGTAATAGCTTCATTATTATATATTCTATTGTTAATGGTTTTTAAGGTTGAAGAAATAAAATTTATAAAAGCTATATTTTAAGAAAATATTTAAGCTAAAAAGAGGTGTTGTATGAATATAGGAGTAATATTAGCGGGTGGAACTGGTAGTAGAATGGGTCAAACAGAAAAACCAAAGCAATTTATAGAAGTTTATGGTAAACCAATAGTAATTCATACCATTGAAGCTTTTGAGGCACATTATGAGATTGATAAAATTGCCATTGTATGCCTAAAGGAATGGATGGAAAGCCTAAAGATTCTTTTAAGAAAGTATGATTTATCAAAGGTTGAGTGGATTGTTGAAGGAGGAGATACAAGACAAGAATCAACTAAAAATGCTATCGAGTATTTACGAAATGTTTGTAAAGAAGAAGATATTATTGTAATACATGATGCAGCCAGACCATTGGTTTCATCTAGAATTATAAGTGAAAATATTGTGGCGGCAAAACAATTTGGCGCTGTTGATACAGTAATTCCATCAGCGGATACAATTGTTTGTAGTCTTGATGCAAGCGTGATAGAGGATATACCTAAAAGAAAAGAGTATTTTTTAGGGCAAACTCCGCAGAGTTTTAAATATAATATTATTAAAAAGGCATATGAGTCTATGAATGAAAACAACTTTAAAAATGCAACAGATGATTGCAAAATAGTAAAAGACTACGGATATAATATTTCTTTAGTTATAGGAGATAAAATTAATTTTAAAATAACAACTTCTGATGATTTAATGATGCTTAAAGCGATGCTTAAATTGAGTGATATGGGGAGGGGCTCATATGTTTTCAAGATTGATTAAAATAGTTGAGCCTTATAGATTTGAACAATACATTACATGCATAGAAAAACAAAAAAAAATGGCATTAATAAAACCTACATTCCTAAGTATATGTAAAGCGGATATGAGATATTATTTGGGATTACGAGAAGAAAATATATTAGCTTTAAAATACCCTTTTTGCTTAATTCACGAGGCAATAGGAGAAATAGTAAATGACACAAAAGAGTTTAAACGTGGTGATAAAGTAGTATTAATTCCAAATATATCGCCTAATTGCGATAATAAGAAAAAATGTAATTATATATGTGAAGATTTAATGCTAGGAAAAAATTACTGTCCTCAAGCTTTGTTTGCTTCAAGTAATTATGATGGATTCTTGAGAGAACATTTATTATATCAAGAAGAAAATATAATAAAGATCCCTGACATAAAAAATTATAATGTTTTTGTATTTACCGAATTGATTTCTGTTGCTTGTGCAGCTATACGAAGAGTGAATATAAAGCAATTTGATAAAATTATAATTTGGGGAAGCGGAATAATGGCATATATTATGGGAGCGGTGCTTAAATATTTTTATATGCAGGATATTTTGGTTATAGGGAAAAATGCAGAACGACTTAAAAAGTTTAAATATTGTCAAACTACAAAAAATCTAAATAAGATTCCAGTGGAATATAAGAAAACATTATTTTTTGAATGTGTAGGGGGAAATAATTCTCAGGAATCAATTAATCAAATTATTAATGTAGCGCCTATAGGCTCACAAATTGTTTTAATGGGTGTTCCAAATGTAAACCCAGAAATTAATGTAAGAAGTATTTTAGAAAAAGGATTAGTGCTTAAGGGGACAACACGAAGTTCAAAAATAGACTTTGTTAATGCAATTAAATGTTTTGAAAATGGTGATTTTTATGAAATGATAGAATCTCTTATTCTGGGTGTGGTTGATATTAAGGACATCTATGATGTTCAAAAATGTTTTGAAATGGAAAAAATAAAAACAGGGTTAGGTAAATATATTATGAAGCTTAATTTGTAGTTGGAGGTACGAGTTGAAAAAAAGACTACTTTTATATACAGCATATGGGAAAATAAAGGGGAATGTGTGGAGTTTACATGAGTTTTATAAGAAATACTTGGAAGAACATGAGCTTGATTTAGAAATAATATATGTTGATAGCGGAGGAATTAAGAATTCTAGGATTAAAAATAAAATTTCTTATATAAAAAGAAACTTATCTCTTTTTTTTCCAAAGTTATTAGTGAAAGGTAAAATTGATTATTGGGTTAGCGATAGCGAGGGTAATTTTTTAAGCCGCTTTGGTAATGGTGTAGAGATTTCTCACGGATATGGTACAAAAATGACACCATCTATTGAAGAATTAGGCAAATTAAAATTAAAATTTAAAGAAAATACTTTTTTAAAAAAATTAGAGGAATTTATTACTTTATCTGATTTTGAAAGAACTTATTATTATACAAAGGAAACAACAAAACACAATGCTCTTTATATTCCATTAGGGTTACCTAGAAATGATAGATTATTTGATGAAAACTTTTTAAAGGTAACAAAAAACAACTTTTTAAAAAAGTATAATTTAAATTCAGATATTAAATTAATTTTGTATGCACCAACTTGGAGAGAGTATAAATGTGAGATGCCTATCTCAAACACTGAAATTGATCATCTAAACGAAGAGCTTAAAAAAATTAATGCAGTTATTTTATATAGACCACATTATTGTGGAGGAACTATTTATAGAGAAAAGATTTGTAAGTTATCTAATTTCATTTATTGTGGAAATGAAGAAATTAATGATACACAGGAAGCATTGGTTATTTCAGATTATTTGATAACTGATTATAGTTCTATATATGTTGACTATTTACTATTAAATAGACCTATTTGTTATTGTAATTTTGATTATAGTAAATATACAAAAGAGAGAGGACTAGTTATAGATTTAGAAAATGACAAAATAGCACCAGGGCCAAAAGGAAATAATTTACTTTATTTTATTCCGTATTTTAATGAATTATTATTAGGTAAGGATATGTACGAGGAGTCAAGAGAAGAAGCTATACGTTTTTTTCATAAATATCCTGATGGTAATAGTTCAAAAAGAGTTTGGCAACATATATTAGAAAAATTAGATATAGACTTTGTGATAGAAGATGAACTTCTTCAGGAGGAAAGTGACAGTGTGTGATTGTATAGATAAGGTGTTAATCATTTCACATTTCTCAGGAGGAGAGAAAGAACAATCAAATGATAGATTTAAATATATTGCACATATGTTAAGCAAAAGTTATTCTGTAAATTTAATTACATCTGCCTTTATTCATACACAAAAAAAGCATTCAAATATAAAAGAAGAAAAAACAGATAATTACATAATTAAGTATATAGATGAACCTGGTTACAAAACAAATATTTGTTTAAAAAGATTCTATAGTCATTTTATATGTGGAAGAAATTTAAAAAAATATTTAAAAAATGAAAAAAAGCCAAAAGTCATATATTGTGCTATACCTTCGTTAAGTGTTGCATTAACTGCAATAAAGTATGCTAAGAAGAATAAAATTCCAATTATTTTAGATATTCAAGACTTATGGCCGGAAGCTTTTAAAATGGTATTTAATCCACCCATAATTGGGAAATATATATATAATCCAATTAAAAGGATTGCAGATTATATATACAAAAATGCAACAGAAATTGTTGCTGTATCGAATACTTATTGTGAAAGAGCAAAAGAAATAGATAATAAAAAAAGAATATATGAATCTATCTATATAGGAACTTCATTTGAAAAATTTGATAAAATACAGAATTTATATAAAGACAGAGAAGAAAAAACATATTATTTAATATATATAGGTACATTAGGAAATAGTTATGATTTAAAATGTGCTATTTCAGCATATCAAATCGTAAAGAAAAAAATGACTAATGATAAGCAAATCAAATTTTGGGTGATAGGTGATGGCCCGTTACAGAAAGAGTTTGAGAAATTTTCTTTAGAAAAGGGGTTAGATGTAGAATTTAAAGGAAGATTAGCGTATCAAGAAATGGTTGGTTATTTAAAGGCTGCTGATATTGCTATAAATCCCATAGTAGGAAAGTCAGCAGCAAGTATTATAAACAAACATGCAGACTATGCAGCGGCAGGGTTACCTGTGATATCAACCCAGAGAAGCAATGAATATAAAAAAATTTTATATGATTATAGTGCGGGTTTTACTTGTGAAAATGGAGATTTTATAGCAATGGCAGATAAAATAACTTACTTACTAGAAAATGATGAGATAAGAATTCGCATGTCAAAAAATAGTAGAAAAATGGGTGAAGAATTATTTAATAGAGATAAAACGTATATCAGAATTGAAGAGATAATAAAGACATTAATACAATAGAATGGATTTGAATATGTATAGTAAATATATTAAAAGATTTTTAGATATAATTGTTTCATTTACAGCTTTAGTGATATTATCACCGCTGTATTTGGTTGTGGCTATATTAGTTAGAAACAAACTTGGTAAGCCTGCAATTTTTAAGCAGGAAAGACCAGGATTACATGGTAAAATTTTTACAATGTATAAGTTTAGAAGTATGACTAATGAAACAGATGAAAATGGAGAATTATACCCTGATGAGGTTAGACTTACAAACTTTGGGAAAATGCTTAGAGCAACATCATTAGATGAGTTACCAGAATTATGGAACATTTTAAAGGGCGAAATGAGTCTTGTGGGTCCAAGGCCGCTTTTAGTTCAGTATTTACCTTTATATAATGAACATCAAAGAAGAAGACACGATGTTAGACCGGGATTAACAGGATTAGCGCAGGTAAATGGCAGGGCTGATTTATCCTGGCGAGATAAATTTAATTATGATGTCGAATATGTTGATAATATCTCTTTTTTTCAAGATGTAAAGATTATATTGAAAACTATTGATGTGGTTTTTAAAGCAGACGATATTGAGAATGCAGAAGCTAGCACTTGGTATCCATTTATGGGTAATGATGATGAGGAAAAGTAGAATGCTAGGAGAATAGAATTTGAATTTAGATGTAATTACTTTAAAAGAACATAAAAAATGGGATGAAATAGTATCTTTGTTTAGTAAGGCGGATGTGTATTATCAAAGGGGTTATGTACAAGCCTTTAAAGTACATGGAGATGGAGAGCCCCTTCTTTTTTATTTTTATGATGATAGTACTAATAATAAGGCAATAAATGTTGTAATGAAGAGGGATATATCAAAAGATATTCGATTTGCAGGCATTATTGAACCAAATACATATTTTGATTTTGTAACACCATATGGGTATGGTGGACTTATTTGTGAATGCATAGAATGTAATGGTGACTTTTTAAAGACGGTTAATGTTACATATGTAGATTATTGTTACGAAAATAATATTGTTTCTGAATTTGTAAGGTTTCATCCTAATATTGAAAATGGACCTAAAGCAGAAATGGTATATGATATAGTAAAATTAGGTGAAACAGTATGTATTGACTTAAAAGATAAGGAAACTATTTGGAGTAACATTATAAGTAAAAATAGAAATGTTATTAGAAAAGCTCAAAAATCAAGTGTAAAAATTGAGCATGGTATGTCTAAACGGTTGATGCAGCATTTTATTGAATTATATAATTTAACTATGGAGAGAGATAATGCCACAGAATATTACTATTTTAAAAATGAATTTTATGATAGTATTTTGAATGATTTAAAGAATAATGCCACAATTTTTTATGCTACTTGGCAAAATCAAATAATAGCAGCATCTATTATACTGTTTAGTGGTGATAGAATGCATTATCATCTTTCAGCTTCAAATGCTGAGTTTAGAAGACTAGCTCCTACTAATTTATTATTGTATGAAGCTGCAATCTGGGGCTTTGAAAAAGGTTTTAAAACGTTTCATTTGGGTGGAGGTTTAGGTTCTAAAGAAGATAATTTATATAAATTTAAAAAAGCTTTTAATAGAAATGAAAATACTCAGTTTTGGATTGGAAAAAAAATATTCAATCTTGATATATATAAAGAATTAGTAGAAATAAGAAAACAAGAAAATGATTTTGATGAAAATACAAGATTTTTTCCTAAGTATAGAGGTTAAACATAATGGATAATAAGCAAATACAACTAAGTGTACCAAATTTAGATATGAAAATTGTAGATAACCTTAAAGAATGTATTGAAACAGGTTGGGTTTCTACAGGTGGAAGATTTATAATGGAATTTGAACAGAAGATGGCTAAATATGTAGGCATTTTTGATGCGGTTTCTGCTCAAAGCGGGACTGCAGGCTTGCATGTAGCCCTTAGAATTTTAGGAGTTGAGGTAGGAGATGAGGTTATTGTTCCTACATTAACCTTTGTAGCAGCAGTTAATCCTGTAAAATACCTTGGAGCAGAACCTATTTTTATGGATTGTGATGATTCTTTATGCATGGATGTGGACAAGCTTGAAAAGTTCTGCATGGAGGAGTGTATTTTTGAGTCAGACAAGCAACGAGTGCTTATAAATAAAGAGACAGGGAAAAAAATTAAGGCTATAGTGGTTGTACACATTTTTGGAAATTTAGCTAATATGGAAAAGATTATGGATATTGCTGCTAAATATAATCTAAAGGTGTTAGAAGATGCAACGGAGGCTTTGGGAAGCTATTTTGTAGAAGGAAAGTATAAAGGATATTTTTCTGGAACTGTAGCCGATATGGGAGTATATTCTTTTAATGCCAACAAAATTATTACTACTGGTGGTGGTGGTATGATTGTTTCAAGAAACCAAGAATATTTAGATGAAGCTAGATATCTTACTATTACAGCTAAAAATACTAATTCTGAGGATGCTTTGTTTTTTGTTCACGGAGAAATTGGATATAACTATAGAATGCTAAATTTACAGGCGGCTTTAGGTGTTAGTCAGATTGATCAATTAGAAAAGTTTATTGAAACAAAGAAAGCAAATTATGAGATATATAAAGACCAATTGGCAGATATTGAGGGGATTGAGATATTACCATTTGAAAATAGCATAAGAGCCAATCACTGGTTTTATTCCTTGTATATTGATGATAGACGATTTGGCGAAAACAGAGATCAATTAATGCATAGGTTAATTGATAAGGGTATTCAATGCAGACCTATCTGGAAGTTGATACACTCATTAAAGCCTTATATAGACGCACAGAACTATAAAATTGAAAAAGCTATAGATTATGCTGGACATGTATTGAATGTCCCTTGTTCGAGCAATTTGAAGGAAGAGGAAGTAAAATATATTTGTAGTATAATTAAAGAGAAAAAATGATATAAAGAAAAACGACTGTAATAGGTATATTAAACCAATGCAGTCGTTTTGTTATTTTTAGACCTCGTTTTAAATTTTCTAGAAATGTATTTTAAACCGATCTTTTTAATATCGTATTTATAGCAATACCAGTTCCAAGTAATCCATAGAACATAGGCATAACTGATACAGTTGAATCATCAACTAAACCTGATACTAGGAAACCACAGATTCCAAGAAATATTCCAAGACCAGTAAATTCTGTAAAAGTACTAAATCTCATATTCCAGAAAAGTTTAATACTTTGAACTATATACATTAACCATAAAACTAATAGTGCTAATACTGAAATACCGCCAGTACCTACCCAAGCTCCCATATACATATTGTGAGGTTTATCAACAATCATGTTTATATCCCAGTTTGCATTATATTTACCCACATAATCATTGGCAGGGAAATAAATACAATATGTATCTGCACCATGCCCAATAAATGTTGTTTCTTTCATCATAGGTAAAGTTCTAGACCAAATATATCCACGACCTGAACCAAAACTTTGATTATTTTTCCAACCTATATTTTCTATTTTATTTAAGGAAACTAATTTATCTAAATCGTTTCTATATCTTACATCATTACCTTGCATAATAGCAAAAGGCCACTCTTTTCCATCAATTTTAATGATAAAGTAATCAATTCCCGCAGAATCTTTTGCAGGACCTATAACGAAAGAGTTAAATCTTTCATCTAAAACTTTGAAAGAAGATTTAGTTTCTTCTATTTGAGCAATATCAATGTCCTTTCCTGCAGAATCAGTTAATTTAATAGCAAGAGGATTTTCGGGATAAGTTGTAAATGTTATTTCTTGACCTTCATAGCTAACAATTATATCATTTCCTTTAGTTTCAATATAGTCAATATAACCTTTTTGTGTAGTAGTATTTAATGATGCCGAATTTTCCTCTGACTGTTTAGCCATTTCTTGGGTATCAGTTGCTTCAACTCCTAAAACACCATTTGCTGCACCTGTAAGCTCTGGTAGCCATCTGTCATAAGTGATACCAGCTACTAAAATGGTGATAACTATAAGAACAGAAAGAGGCTTGAACCAGTTAATTATTGTTTTATTTAAAATGATAATTGCGATAATAACAACAATCGCCATGCCAAGAAAACCACCAGAGGATTCAGAACCAATTAAATTAAACATGGTTAATGCAAAAAGTGTTCCCCAAAGGGCTTTCTTCCAAAATGCTTCTTCTTTCGCTAACATTACAGAGTGAATAAAAAGAAGGCCAAACAAAGGAATTAATAGCGTTAAATAAAAAGAAACGTAGTTAATGTTATAAACTGTTTGGTAAATTTCTTTATTTTGGAATGTAAATGTCAAACTATCTATACTATCCCAAAACCAGCTTGGTGTAATTAGCTTTTTACCTAAAGTAGTTCTAAAAAAATCGTGATCGAGAGCTTGTGATAACCCTAAAATACTAAGTAAAGAACTAGAAATAGCTGTAGGATAAATAATCCATTTAACGTTAGTTTCATTGTTAACAGTATTGATTATATAAAAAAGTAATACCATGTATCCTAATAATGTTACGGTTCCTTCAAATCTATCATTCCAACCCCAAAGAGCAAATTCTTTGTAGTCTGACATAAGATATGAAATAATTACAAAAGCTGAATACACAAACATTGGTATATAATAAGGCGAACGCTTAATAGATAAAGATTGTGAAAAAATTCTATAAAGTATAATAAGTAAAGCTAAAACAGCACAAATAACTATAGCAGTCATTTTACAATAGCTAAAAAAGTCAGTTAAAGTATTAGCACTATTTGTCCAGAAAAATTGAGACATAGGTCTTTCATATTGGTGCAGCCTTACTATCATTATAATAAAGGCTGTAAAGAATGCAGCTGGTATCATTTGAAACCAGTGTAAACTTTCTCCAATTCGTGGAGCCATGCTCATTGAAAAAAAGTAATCGGAGCTTTTATTAATGTTTTTTGATTTATGTATATTTCCCAATTTGTCTGTATGTGTATTGCTAGGATTGTCACTAATCCCTTTCTTTTTTTTCTTTGCCATTTTAATTAACCCCCAAATATAAAAATGTAATTTATAACCATAATATTATACCTTGTAAGAGGTTAAAAAGCAAATTTGTATAAAAAAATTTAGTAAAAATAAATGCATCAATAAAATATATTTATATAAATATTTAAACTATTTATATTTGTAATAGTACAGGTTCAGCACAATAAAATATTAATAAAAAGCAGACAGTATTTGAGAGACTGTCTGCTAAAAGCTAAATTAACTTATTAAATAAAATTGTAATTAGATTAAATCAAGAAATAAATTTAAATATTAAAAAATATTTACTGATTATCTGATTCCAACTGTTTCTGTACCTATGCCACTTGATAGATTGTAGGCTTCAACAGCGAGGTTGTAGTCTAAAAGCGCTTTAAAATAAGATTGTTGAGTATTAAATGTATTTATATTAATACCAGATAAATCCGTTATTGTTATTACTCCACTTTCATATTGTAGCTGTCCTAATCTTGAAGCTTCCTTGGAGTTTTCATATGAAACTTTACCTGAAGCTACAGCATCATATTTTTGCTTCATATCCATATATTTTGTACGAACATCGATTTCAACTTTTGAAGGAGTAGATTTCTGAGCTTCTTGTGCCATTAACAATGCTGTTTTGGCAGATAAATAAGTTGAAGAACTTTTTGGATATGCCTTCACATCATTTAAAGCAATTTCAGCCATTTTTGCATTATAATTAGCTTCGCTAATTTCATTTCTGTTTTGTAGGGCCTCTTTAATTGAAGCATCAACACTTTTTTCAGGGAAATCCAGAGCTGATAAATCATCAGTTAGAGTTACTTTCTGATGAAGGTTATACCCCATAAATAAGTTGAAATTCATTTTCATTTGTTCAAAACCATTTGAAGCTAAAGCATAATTATCCTTTGCTGTATTTAAAGAAGTTTCTGCATTTAAAGTATCGAGCTTAGAAACTGTACCTAATTTATATTTAAGCATAGTACTATCATAAATAGCTTGAGTTCTGTCTAGATTGTCTTTAGCAACTTGAACTTGAGCTTCTGTATATTTGTAGTTGTAATACATCTCATAAGTATCATATTTTAATTTATTTATAGTAGCTTCATAATTTTTAGGAATTTGTGCATATGCAAAGGTCCTATTTGCATCAAGCATAATTTTATTTGTAGTATTTAGTTCCCAGTCAGAGGCAGGATTGTCTCTTTTTTCAGACCTTTTCATACTTGATAGCTTTTCACTACTTCCTTTTGCCAATGCAGTCTCATTATCTTTTGTGCAGTTGGCTAATGTAACTTGTGGACTGTCTGCAAGCATTTTTTCATAAGCACCATCTAAAGAAAGCTTAATTGGTGCGACTATTTCAGGCTCTTGTACTTTTGTGTCAATAGCAGATTCGGTAGTTTCATCATTTGTTGTAGTTGAAGTTTCTGAATTTGTTGCTGCTATAGCTGGTGTAGTAGTTTGTATAGCTTCACCTGTTGTGCTTAATGCTGAATTTGTCGTTGTTATAGCTTCGCTAGTAGTAGCTATTGCTGTAGTAGTAGTTTCATTACCTACTGTAGCACTTGTGTCTGTTGCTGCAAAAGCTGTTATAGAAACAGGTGTTATTACAAGTGTTGATGCTAGTAATGCTATGAATAATTGTTTTTTCATCTCTAAAATCCTCCCTTTATATATTTCAATATTTATACATTCTTTATCAGTTTAAAGTCGATGATATCTATAATTGCTATAATTTAACTTATCAAATAGTTAATATGTTCAAAGAAAAATTGTAAATTAATTCATTGCTAATTTTTATATTACTTTTGAGTATAAATATATGGCAATAGTAAAATTGAACCGACCCGTGGGTCAGTGATAATTTTACTATTGTTTATGTAACAATGTCAATATATATTATATCAGAAGATGTTGGGATAAATATTAAATCTTTCTTAATAATGTTTGGTAATTTCTTTCTACATGTTAGTTTTAAACCAAACTTTCCAATATACTCTAAATTATTGGAACAACTCATATGCTATTATTTAAATATTAGGAAATACTTGATTAAAAAATAAAAAAATTTGGAAGTAATTACAATTTGTTCTGGTATATTTATAAACCTTTTTAAGGTTGTTAAAATTAGTAAATGAGTAGAACATATATCTTAATAAAGCTACAAGTTGTAAAGCTAAGTTGCATAGATTATAATGTTTAATATAAATAATAATTATATTGAATTGATATAAATAGAAAGATTGAGATATATGAAAAAAATACTTTATGTGGCGTCTAGCTATGGACACATACTTAGCTTTCACATACCCTATATAAAAAAGTTAAAGGATATTGGTTTTGAAGTTCATGTGGCAGCAGCTGGAGTACCTGAAACAATAGAACCGCAGAAAACGTTAAAAGGAGAGCTTACTTCTACAAAAACAGAGCACAATATTAATAATGATATTATGCTCGATGGTACTTTAATGATTAATGTGCCTTTTGAAAAAAATATGCTTTCTTTAAAAAATTTTGTGTGTACATTTAAACTGGTTAAGCTTCTTAAGAAAGAACAATATGATATTATAAGTGTACATACTTCATTGGCGGCTTTCTTTGTAAGGCTTGCGGTAATGTTTTATAAATTGAGTAAATCGTGTAGTAAAGGGCATATATTCATTAATAATCATAAAAAAAACAAAAATCTAATCACGATAAATACAGTTCATGGATATTTATTTGATGAAAATACTTCGTTTATTAAAAGGAATATCCTTCTTTGTGCAGAAAAACTAACTAAGCCAGCAACAGAGATTTTAGTTGTGATGAATGAGCAGGACTATGAAATAGCACAAAAGTATAAACTATATAAGTACAAGCTAGTAAAAATCCCAGGTGTGGGAATAGACACTGAAAGGTTTTCAAGGGCAAAAGTTGAAGAGGAACTTGTTCGCGATGCTGAAAGACAAAAGTTAGGAATTAACAGCGATGATATTGTTTTAATATATGCAGCAGAATTCTCAAAACGCAAAAACCAACGAATGCTTATAGAAGCCATGGAAAATCTACCAGAAAAGGTTAAACTATTTTTGGCAGGTAGAGGAGAGCAGTTAGAAGAATGCAAGAAAATAGCTCTAAAGCGAGGTCTTGATAAAGCGAACACTGAATTACATTCCAATAGAGCCAAGAACGAGATATTTAGGGATAGAATTGAATTTCTAGGACATGTTAAGAACTTAGAGCGTTATTATTACATATCGGATATTTGCGTGTCTTCAAGTAGAAGTGAAGGGTTACCTTTTAACGTTATGGAGGCAATGGCTATGGGACTTCCTGTGGTTGCTACAAATGTAAAAGGGCATCAGGATTTAGTAGAAGAAGGCTTAAATGGATATTTGTATGATTATGATTATATAGATGGATTTGTAGAAGCAATAGTTAAGATGATAGATGATAAAGAAAATAATATTAAAATTTCAAACAATAATATTATAAAAGCACAAAAGTATGGGCTGAATAAGGTTATAGATGAGGGGATTGAAGTGTATACGAAACTATGATAAAAGTTATTATATGAAAAATGGTAGCAATATTATAGATTGAGCAGATTAAATATAAAAATAATAAGGAAAAATAGTAATTGCAAATCTTGCTATAAATCATATTTATCGATTGGATTTATGGTGATAAAAGGTTTAGGTAGTTTTTTAAAATTAAATGATTAAGCCTCAAGAATTTTAAGTTTTTAAGTATAAGTAAATATAGTATTAGAGGAGAATAAATTATTATGGGAAGTGGAGTGATTGGAAATACGGATCCTCAAGTATGGAAAATGCTTGGGATAGACAAACATGATAAAGATAAAGAGAGTGAGAATAAAGAACAAGATAATGAGAAGAAAGAAAGGCTGAATAAAAGGATCAATACTGATACAAAACAAAATTCAAAACTCAGCAAAAGAGCGAATGATGAAGAATGGTTGAAGAGGGATTAGAAAATTTTACTTGAAGGGAATTCTTGAAATATAATTTCAAAAGGACTAAAGATATATTAAATATAAAAAGAACATAATGTAAAATAATTGAATTTAATAGTCGTTTATTTAATAAAATTATGTTATAATATAAGGGCTTTTGTCGGGTATATGGCAAATGCCCATTTTTATTATATAAATTATCATTATAGGAGAAACTGATAAATGTGGCAGAAAATTTACAATAAAATAAAAAAACATCAATTTCTTTTTGAAGAATTAGTAAAAAGAGATTTTAAGAAAAAATATAAAAGAACAAGTTTAGGAATGCTATGGAGTATACTTTCCCCGTTAATGATGCTTCTTGTAATGAGTATTGTATTTACAAATTTCTTTGGCAGAAATATGGAGCATTTTACAACATATTTATTTTCAGGGTGGATTGTATTTAACTATTTTACAGAGGCTACAAATGGGGGCATGTCTTCGTTGGTAGCAAATTCAGCTATTTTTACAAAAGTAAATGTACCTAAATATTTATTTTTATTATCTAAAAATGTCTCGGCAGTCATTAATTTTGCTATAGTATTAGTAGTATATTTTATCTTTGCAGGAATAGATCATGTAACATTTACATGGAAGTTTTTACTTTTAGTATATCCTATAGGATGTCTGATAGTGTTTAATATAGGTGTAGGATTAATTCTATCTGCTTTGTATATTATTTTTAAAGACATTCAATACTTATATTCTATATTTACACAGATAGTTATGTATTTATCAGCAATATTTTACCCAGCGACAGCATTTGGGAAATTACTCCCGATGTTTTATTGTAATCCGATATATGTGTATATAACATATTTTAGATGGATTGTTATAGATGGGGTAGTACCATCAGTACAATTCCATGCATTGTGTGCTTTCTATGCTATATTTGTAGCGGTGATTGGCGCAAAAATATATAAAAAATATAATTATAGATTTTTATATTATGTATAAATTTAGAGAGGTAAAATGATTATAGAAGCAAAAGATATCTCCATAAGATATATATTGGGAGATTTTAAGGATATAGGTCTTAAAGAATATGTGATGAGAAAGATCAAAAAGAATTATCAATTAAAAGAGTTTTGGGCAGTAAACGGGGTTAATTTTTCTTTGGAAAAAGGTGATATGCTTGGAATAGTAGGTGGTAATGGTGCAGGAAAATCTACGCTCTTGAAAGCTGTCTCAGGGATAATGGTTCCTACTAAAGGACAAATGAAAATAAATGGCAATGTATCAGCGCTACTGGAATTAGGAAGTGGCTTTGATGGGGATTTAACTGTTAAAGAAAATACATTTTTAAGAGGGGCTATGCTTGGATACACTAGAGAATTTATGAATGAAAAGTATCCTGAAATTATTGATTTTGCTGAATTATATGAGTTTCAAGACAGACCTTTTAAACAGCTGTCTTCTGGAATGAAATCCAGATTAGCATTTTCTATAGCAAGTTTAGTGAAACCTGAGATTTTAATCTTAGATGAGGTGCTATCAGTAGGTGACGGGGCCTTTAAAAAGAAAAGTGAAAATAAAATGTTTGAGATTATAAATGGCGGAGCAACAACAATATTGGTATCTCATTCTTTAGATCAAATTAGGAGAATGTGCAATAAAGTTTTGTGGTTGGATAAGGGAAAACAAGTTGCTTTTGGAGAGACCAATGAAATTTGTGAACAATATAAAAATTTTTTAGAGAAGAAATAAAAGGGATTTTAGGAGGATTTATGCAGAGATTGTTGGGGATATCAGAAAAATATGTAAAACAGTTACAATATCTAAAAGAATCCATTCAAGTAAATGACAAGGATGAATCTCTGGAATCTTTAAGTTATCATATAGTTGGACCTGCATTAATGGCATATGTTTGGTGGATTTTAATTGATGCAAAAAAGAATAACATAAAAAGACTATACTTCTTGGCAAGAGATGGACAGATTTTAAGAGAAATAGCTTTGATTTTTTGTATGCATTTTAAGTTGGATATTGAATGTAAGTATCTATATTGTTCAAGGGCATCATTAAGGAAAGCAACCTATGATTTTATAGGTGAGGAGGCTTATGATCTTTTATTCCTTGGAGGATATAATGTAACGTTAAACGTTTTACTAAAAAGAGCAGGAGTTAATGAAAGCGATTTTGAATATTTTTATAGAATGCTTAACATGGACAAAGAATCGGCAAAAATGAGGTTAAGTATAAAGCAACAGAATTATATAGCGAAGTTGCTAAAAAAAGACTCCGAATATAATAAACAAGTTAGAGAGATGTCACGGCAAGCTCTAGAACCAACACTAGGATACTTTAAACAGGAAGGCATGCTAGATAGTGATAAAGTTATTATTGTAGATAGCGGTTGGACAGGTTCAATGCAGAGATCTATAAGGCAGCTAATAAATAAAGCGGAGATAGATGTTAAAATTACAGGTTACTATTTTGGCATGTATGCTACTGCTAAAGAGGCAAAAGATGGAACATATAAAACTTGGTGTTTTAATTCTAAATCAGATGAAAAATTTAAAGAAAATTTTTCAAATAATTTGTTCGAATGTATGTTATCAGCATCACATGCTATGACTATAGGCTATATTAAAAAAAATGATAAATATGAACCATTATTTTCTAAAAATTATAGTAGATTAATGCTTTCCAAAATAGAGGAGCAGCAAAAAGGAATTATCAGTTTTGTAGAAGAGGCCATACATAAGTTAGAATTTAATCACTTTAATGAAGATATTCAATTGCAATTTACCAAAGAAATTTTTGCAGAACTGATGGGCAATCCTACTAGGGAAGAAGCTAAAATATATAGTGATTTTGCTTTTTGTGATGATATTGTGGAATGTAATATTAGTAGTTTAGTGTCAAGGGAACAAACTAAGCTAATTAAAGGGTATTTAATCCCAAGTAGAGTTTGGACAAAGTTTTTTAAAAAAGGTAATGTGCAACAAGATTTATTTTGGGCAAATGGTACTTTAGCTTATTTATCACCAAGGAAGCGAAAATGGTATAAATTAAATATTTTAATTTGGGAAAGGTTAAAGAATATTTTAAAAAATGAAAAAAAATAGCGATCAAAATAAAATAGAGATTTCTGTAATAATGGGTGTATATAATATAGAAAATTTAGATTTTTTTTCTCAAGCAATGAAGTCTATTTTACATCAGTCATATAAAAATTTTGAAGTTATTATTTGTGATGATGGTTCTACAGATAATACATTTGAGGTTTTGAGAAATTGGGCGGCAAAAGATATTCGTATAAAGATTATAAAAAACAATGGAAATCAAGGATTAGCAGCGGCACTTAATCATTGTTTGAAAATTAGTCAGGGTCAATTTATTGCGAGACAAGATGCAGATGATATCTCTCAAATTAATCGTCTTGAACTACAGATACAATACCTTAATGCAAATAGAAATATTTCTTTTGTAGGTAGTAATTTGATTCTTCTTGATAAAAATGGAGAATGGGGTAAAAGAAATTTTCCAGAAGTTCCAGTAGCGGAGGATTTTCTTTTTACGCTTCCATTTATCCATGGGTCGTTGATGTTTAGGAGAGAACAAATTTTAAATGCAGGTTACTATAGAGTGGCTAAAGAAACACGGCGAACGGAAGATTATGATTTGTTAATGCGAATGTACTCAATGGGCATGCAAGGAGCAAATCTGCAAGAATATTTATATAAATTTTTAGAAGATCAATCTACAATAAAACGGCGAAAGTATCGGTTTAGAATAGATGAAATGTTAGTCAGGTATAAAGGATTTAGAACTTTGGGACTTCTACCAAAAGGACTTCCATTTGTTGTTAAGCCTTTGGTAGTCGGATTGATACCATCGAATATATTAAGGATTTTAAAGAAAAAAAGCAAACGTAATTATTAGGAAGCAAAAATAAAATAAATTACAACTTAATTTCGTAAAGACATTTGTAATAAAAGTGAGGTGTGATAATGAATAAATATAAATTAATTGCAATGATTCCTGCAAGGCTAGGGTCAAAAAGAATTCCTAAGAAGAATATTAGATATATGGGGGAAAAGCCTCTAATTCAGTATCCTATTGATTTAGCTTTGCAAAGCAATGCGTTTGAGAGTATATGGGTAAATACTGAAAGTGAAGAATTAGGCAAAATATGTAAAAATATGGGGGCGAATTTCCACAAAAGACCTATAAAACTAGCTAGTGATAATGCAACTAATAGAGATTTTATGTATGAATTTATGAAAAATCATGAATGTGATTACGTAGTAATGATAAATCCTACATCACCTCTTTTAAGAAAAAAGACTTTAGATAATTTTTTATATTTTATACAAAATAATGATTATGATACTATATTGTCCGTTATATCAGTAAAAGCGGAAGCTTTTTATAGGGGTGAACCTATAAATTTCACATTAAAAGAAAAAATCAATTCCCAATATTTAGTACCTATTGAGGAAGTAATGTGGGCTCTTACAGCATGGAATAGAGAAAGTTTTATTAAAATGCAAGAGAATGGTATAAATCCTGTATTTGGCGGCAAGTTAGGGAGATTCGCAATACCAAAGGATGAATCTGCAGATTTAGATACTGAAGAAGATTGGAATATTGCAGAGGGAGCACTTATTGCAAGAGCAAAGAGAGAAGAAAGTGAAAAAAGATATATAGAATTATAATAATTGAAAAAAGATGTTATAAGTAGCAAGAAGACAATAATTTGTTATAACTATATTGATGATAATGTTTGATTAGAAATGAAGTGAGAGAATGAATAAAATAAATATTTTAGATTGTACTTTGCGTGATGGTGGATACGTAAATAATTGGGATTTTGGACATAGTACGATAGTATGTATTTTTGAACGATTAGTTAGTGCGAACATAGATATAATAGAAGTTGGATTTTTAGATTATAGAGAAGAATTTGATTTGAATAGAACTATTCAACCAACTACGGCATGTTTTGATAAATTGTTTAATTCGTGTAATAAGAAAAAATCTTTAGTGTTTGCAATGATTGATTATGGAACTTGCCCATTAGAGAATATTTCTTTATGCGAAGAATCCTTTTTAGATGGTATACGATTAATTTTTAAAAAACCGAACGCAAAAAAAGCAATTGAATATGGGAAAGAAATTATAAAAAAAGGATATAAAGTATGTTTTCAGATGGTATCAGTAACTTCATATAGGGATAAAGAAATTTTAGAGTTTGTCGAGGAAGTAAACAAAATTGAGGTATTTTGTGTTTCGATAGTGGATACATATGGTTTAATGCATAGTAAAGAGGTTTTGCATTATTTTGATCTATTAAATTGTAATCTGAAATCAAGTGTTTTTTTGGGATATCATGCACATAACAATTTTCAGTTAGCCTATTCAAATAGTATTGAACTTTTAAATAAAGATATTAATCGTAATATTATTATAGATGGTACTGTATATGGAATGGGAAAAAGTGCTGGTAACACACCTCTTGAGCTTTTAGCTATGTACTTAAATAGATTAAATAATTTTCAATATGATATTGATCAAATTTTAGAAATAATAGATGTTAATATTATGAAAATACATATTAAAAAATATTGGGGATATAATTTATTGTATTTCTTATCGGCATCAAATGATTGTCATCCTAAGTATATTAATTATTTATTAGATAAAAAAACCTTATCGGTTAAAGCTATAAACAATGTAGTAAAGGATCTTCCTATAGATTATAAATTAAATTTTAATAAAGAGTGTATTGAAGAATTATATTGTACGTATCAAAAAAACACATTATATAAAAATATAAATATAGATAAATTGTGTAGAGAACTTAGAAGAAAAGTAATACTTATTTTAGGTCCAGGGAAGACAATTGCTACTTATGAAAAAGAAATATTAAAATTTATTAATGAAAATAAAAGCCTTGTAGTATTTTCGGCTAATTTTGTATCTTCAAATATTATTCCACACTATATATTTATTAGTAATTCCAAAAGATATAGCATGATGTTATATGATTATAAAAGTATAAAGACGTCATGTAAAACTGTTGCAACATCAAATATTACAAGTATAGATACACCTTTTGATTTTATGGTAAATTATAAGCAATTTTTAGATGAAAATGAAATTATAAAAGATAATTCGCTAATTATGTTACTAAATATTTTACAGTCTATTGAAGTTGAGAAGGTATTTTTAGCTGGTTTTGATGGTTTTTCTGTGAATTCAATAGAAAATTATTATAGTGAATATATGGAACTATCAGCAGATGTTGAAAGACTTTTAAATGTTAATGTTGCAATAAAAGAAAGGTTAGTAGAAATTGGTGATAAGATTAAAATTAATTTTATTACCCCTTCTATATATAGTAAAAAAGATGAATAAATATAAATATGTATTATTTGATTTAGATGGCACTTTGATGGATACTTCTGATGGAATTTTAAAAAGTATAGATTATACAATAAATAAATGTGGATATCACAAGCTTAGCTTAGAAATTAAAAAAAATTTTATAGGACCACCTATAAAAAATTCATTTATGAAAACTTATGATTTAAAAGAAGAAGAAGCGAATAAAGCAACAACTATTTTTAGGGAGGCATATAAGAACGAATTTTTATTATTTGCTAAAGTTTATGACGGTATAATTCAATTATTACAGTCACTCCGATTAAACAATGTAAAAATAGGAGTAGCCACATATAAGCGTGATGATTATGCAAAAAAACTATTAGAAAAATTTGAAATAGCAGATAAATGTGATTTTATATTAGGTTCTGATATGAATAACAAATTAACTAAAACAGATATAGTAAAATTATGTTTAAAGAACTTAGGGTGTGATAACTTGTCAGAAGCAATTTTAATAGGGGATACTTATTATGATGCAATAGGGGCTAAAGAATGTGGAATAAACTTTATTGCAGTAACATATGGGTTTGGTTTTAAAAAAACTGCAATAAATAGTTTCCCTGCAATATTTATTGCTGATACAGTAAAGGATATAGAATTTTTTTTAGTAAATGATTAAAATTTTTTTCGATTAGTAAAGTAAACTCTCGCTTTATTTTAAATTATATAAAGAATGTAATTTAAAAATATGAGAAAGGAAAATATTAGATGAATTTAGAAAAATTAAAGGATAAGATAGCATCTTCAAATTATAAAGTAATTAGTTTTGATATATTTGACACTTTGTTATTACGACCATGCTTTCACCCTACAGATATTCTACGATTAGTTGGTTTACGTTGTGGATATCAAGGTGATTTTATAGGAATGAGACGGATAGCAGAACGTGAAGCTCGCAAAATAAAGCCATTTTTTGAAGATGAAATTACATATGATGATATATATAATTGTTTTGGAGATTTATTTGATTTTTCACAGGATGAGATCGAAAAATTTAAGAGTATAGAATTAGATATTGAATATAAATACTTATATGCACGTAAATCTATGAAGGAAATTTATAACTATGCTCAAAGTATAGGAAAAGAAATTATTATAGTTTCAGATATGTATCTTTCAGAAGATTTTCTTTCGCGTGTTCTTAAAAAAAATGGTTATGATAAGTATAATAAGTTATATGTTTCATCAGAATATAAAATTACTAAATCTTCTGGGAAACTATATGATTATATTATTAAAGAATATGAACAAAAAGGTATTTTGGCAAAAGAAATTTTACATTTGGGAGATAATGAAAAATCTGATGTTGCTATAGCTAAAAACAAAGGGATTTCTACGGAGTATATTGCTCGTACAGAAGCACAATTTCGTAAGAGCAGAAAACTAGGAGAATTATTTAATAATAGGAATAAATATTGCTATAATTCTTATTTAATAGGTTTTGCTGCAAATACTATTTTTGATGATCCATATGTAGAATATGATTTTACGACTAGATTTAATGGATTACCTAAAAATATGAGTATAATCTTATTTGCGCCGTTTATATTATCTTTTGTAAAATGGATGTTAGATGACAGTATTAAAGAAGAAATTGAAACAATGTGTTTGGTATATCGTGATGGATATTTACCGGAAATGATCTTAAATATTCTAAGACCTTTTTATGGGGAAAAGTTTCCTAAATTAAAGCAAATATATCTTTCTAGAGCGGTTATTAATAAGTTTTATGCTAATAAAAAGAATGGACTTTACGAAAGTTTGAGTAATATGTTGGCTAACGATAGTATGACGGTTGGAGATTTCATTAAAACTAGACTTTTTGTAGAAGATGAGAATGAATTTAAAGAAGTACTTGACATATTTCGAAAACACGGATATGGAGGGGAAAATGATGTATTAAAAGATAGAAATAAATATATGGCATTTACTAAGGAACTTGAATCATTTTATGTAAAAAATGCTCTTCCTAAAATTGAAATTATCTTACGATATTGTTCTCAAATACTTAAAGATTCAGGGAAAACTGCAGTATTTGACATTGGATACAGAGGTAGTGCTTGCCAGTTTCTATTGAATTATCTAAATATGAAAACTATTGGATATCATTTATATTCCAAGGAATTATTAAAGTATAACAATATTAATGGACTGAATGTAAAAAGTTGTATTACTTATGGTTTAGATACAGAGAGAGATACTTTGTTGGTGAACTGTCTGACGGAGGATTTATTAAATTCTCAGGAAGCATCTGTTGTTGATATTGAAGAAAAAGATGGTAGTTTTATTTTGAAAAGAGATACTAATGGTGAATATTTTGAATTGATTGATATTATGCAGAATGAAATTATCAGTTATATACAGAGGTTTGTTGATTTATTTAGAGATGATATTAAGTTAATTAATTTTGACACTATAAATTATTTTGAATTTTATCAGCGAGCATTGAGAGCTCCTACGAATAAAGATATTCATATTTTTAAGTATATGGATTTTATAGATAGTTCTTTTATGAATCCTAGTGCACAAAATTCTTATAAAAAGTGGATGAAAAAATTTAAGAAAAGTGCACCGAATGTTTTAACCCAAAATAATGGGAATCATTTGGATGATTGGGAACCTTCTGCACTCCGACTTAGAATTTATTTTTTTCTTATGCGAATTCATTTGCTAGTTCCAGCAAAAAAAGTTCTCAATATATTTAGGAAAATAAGAGATACAATTATAGGTAAGGAAAAACTTACATTGGAACAACCATATAAGAATGTAATGCGTGATATGGAAGCTTCAATTGATGAGATTGAGGACAATCTTAAATACCGTATTCGTCCAACAATAATTTTTGCCGGTCATATTGCTGCTTTTGATAAAGGATCTTGCCATTATATAAATGAATTATCTAACCATATAAATGCAGATTTTGTATTGCTATCTGAAGTTCCATATATGCGGAGAGAGCAAGTTGCTGAAAAAATAAATAGTAATATAGAAATTCAAATACTTCGAAAAGTACCTATGAACAAAGGATATGATAGCGCAATTAGTGTGATTTTATCGACAGAAGCTCAAAAACTAATTTGTGAAAAAAAATATTTGAGAGAAGCAATTATCAACATTAAGGCAAGATTTCATGATATGGGAGAAAATTATCCAGAATTGTTGGTTGTTTATCTATATAAATATTATAAAAAAATAATAGAAGTATATAGGCAGGAAAATGCACCTGTAATTTTTATTATGTGGAATGAATTTACAGCGATGCATCATATTTTAAAAAATGTTTGTTTTGAAGAAAATGTTGAAATACTCTTTATGGAATTTGGTCCAATTCCAGGTACTTTTATAATTGAATCACATGGGCAAATGGGTGAGAGTTTCCCAGCTTGCAAACCAAGGGAATTTAAATCACAATTTGTATCAGAAGAAGAAATTAAGAAAACAAAGGAATTACTTAAATTTTTGAAAGATAGTGGATTAAATCGAAATAAACAGCCAATTAATAATAATGTTGAAATTCTTAAAAAACAGTTAAAGAGAAGCAGACCTGTTATTACATATTTTGGTCAAAATGATTATGAATCAGGATTATACCCTTATACAGAAAATACGAAAGAATTTCATTCTCCTGCTTTTAAAACAAGTAATGAACTTGCAGAAGAACTAGTAAAGCTCGCAAAAAAATATGATTGGAATTTTATATATAAACCACATCCACTTATATATAGCCCAGGAGATAACTACACGCTTCGTGGAAAAAATGTATTCTATGTTTCGGATGTTGACATTAATGAGTTAATCGATATTTCAGATGTAGTTGTTACTATTTTGTCTGCTTCTTCATATAATGCACTTATACGTGATACAGCAACAGTAATGGTAGGATATACACAACTAAAAGGAAAAGGTTGTACCTATGAAGCCTTTAAAAAGGAAGAATTAGAAAAAACAATTTGTGATGCAGTTAAAAAAGGGTATACTGTAGAACAGAAATTTGCTTTTTATAAACATTGTGCGCAGATGAATAAGTTCTATCAATATGATGATCTAACATCAAAGAAGGGAACGTGGGGTCGTAGTGTACAAGACTGTGCGGAATTTATTTCTAATGTTGTAAGAACTGAAAGTAGCAAGATAAATTTCAAAAGAAAAGATTATATGAAGGTGGCTATAGTTTCTAGTATGCCAAAGAATTATTACTCGGGGGGACGTTCTCATGCTTGGAATGTTGCTGAAAGTTTAGCTTATAAAGGAAACGAAGTTTATTTTATTACAAATAATCCTCCTATTTTCAAAGATGAAATGAGTGAAAATCAAGGACATAAAAAGATTAATTTAATAGTAACAAAGGATTTTAAGCCAAAATTGGATAAAATAAATCATTTGGATTATGTAATTTTAGTCCCAGAAAGATCTCGAAGTGATGTCTTCTATCGTAGAGTACGTAATTTTGCAATTCAAATGAATGCAAAGTTGGTCCTTCTCAATTTTGAGTCTGAAAATTGGATTAATTCTTATTTGGATGAACCAATCGATCCGATTTTTTGGAAACCTTGGCTTGATGTATGTAAGGATGGATGTCTAATTCAGAGTAGTGATTTGGAATCGATGAGATATGCGAAAGAATTTTACAATGTTAATCCACAGTATACATGTTTTGATTATTGGTATCCTCCAATTAATACGTTTGCGGCAGACCAGGTTGGAATATGCCCTAAGGAAAATCGAATTGTTGCCATGATTAGATTGAAGGATAGGTATAAGGGAAGCTTTGACATACTAGAAATGATTGATGAATATATGCGTGGATATACACTAGTATTGATTTATGGTAGTGGTGAAAAAGGTGAAGTTTATAATGAATATGTAAAGCAGTTGGATGAAATTTGTAAAAAATATGATGTAAATTATGAAATCAAGGTTCAGCTGAATGATGTTGAGAAATTTAGTGAAATTAGTAGAGCAAAAATTATGTTATTTCCGTCATATTTTGAAGGATATGGAACGCCTCCGATTGAGGCACAGTATTGTGAAACAGTTTGTCTTGTATATGATCTTCCGGTATTACGTGAAACTTGTGGTAATAGTGTGGTTTACTGTGAACACAAGAATCCTCAAGATATGAAGTTGAAATTAAAGCAATTAATTGAAAATGATGTTATAAATACTGGAATGAGGCAGAAAATTTATGATATAGCTGAATTTAAGTCATGTGCGGATAAGTTGGATAAGATGTTAAAACGACATTTGGATGATGACTGGAGAGACCCGTTTGCACATACTTCTAAAATATAGGAAATGGAGTTTAAAATATGTTAATTCGTTCAAAAGCACCTCTACGTTTGGGGTTAGCTGGCGGTGGAACAGATATTTCGAGTTACTGCAATAAGTTTGGAGGACATATCCTAAATGTAACGATTGATATGTATGCATATTGTATAATTGAACCAACTACGGATGAAAAAATTGTATTTCGTGCAATAGATAGAAATGAAAGTTATGAAGTGGAAAAATGCTCGAAATTAGAAATTGATGAGGTACTTCCACTTCATAAAGGTGTGTATAATCGAATTGTTTCAGATTATAATGGAGGAAAGCCACTTTCTTTTATTATGACAACATATTCAGATGCACCTGCAGGAACCGGTTTAGGTTCTTCTTCAACAATGGTTGTTGCAATTTTAAAAGCTTATATGGAGTGGTTAAATTTGCCTTTAGGAGAATATGATATGGCAGATTTGGCTTACCAGATTGAGCGTATTGATTTAAAACTACTTGGAGGAAAACAAGATCAATATGCAGCGACATTTGGTGGATTCAATTTTATGGAATTCTATGATAAGGATAGGGTAATAGTAAATCCATTACGTTTGAAACGATGGATTAAGAATGAGCTGGAGACTTCTTTATTGTTGTATTTTACAGGAGTCTCCCGAGATAGCTCAACAATAATTAAAGGACAGTTTCAAAGTGTTCAAGAGGAGGACGAGAAAAAACTTCAGAATATGCATATTTTGAAAAAGGAAGCAGTTAAAATGAAAGAAGCTGTTCTTATGGGGGATTTTTATAAATTTGGTGAATGTTTATTACGAGGCTGGGATGCAAAAAAACAAACAGCAGAATCAATAACAAATACTAAAATTAATCAATTATATGATTTTATAATGAGAAATGGTGGTAAAGCAGCAAAACTATCTGGAGCTGGAGGCGGGGGATTTATGATGATTTATTGTAACCCTATAGAACGCCTTTCTCTTAGAAAAAAATTAGAGCAATTTGGTGGTAAGACTGAAATTGTTTCATTTACTGAAAATGGGACACAGGCATGGACGATTTATTAGGAGATAAGGGATGAGATATTTAGATGAATTAATTTATAGGTACCCTAAGTTGGAAATTGTTTCTTCCAAAATAGAAGAAAGCTTTAGCATATTAGAAGACTGTTTTCAAAATGGCGGAAAACTACTTATAGCAGGGAATGGTGGGAGCGCAGCGGATTCTGAGCATATTGCAGGAGAGTTAATGAAAGGTTTTATAAAGGAAAGAAAACCAGAAGAGGATTTTAGGCAGAAACTTCAGAATATAAATTCCAAACATGCGGAAATTTTGGGAGACAAGCTTCAGATGGGGTTGCCTACTATATCACTGACCGGACATTTAGCGTTGACTTCAGCATGCATTAATGATATTAGTGGGGATTTAGTTTTTGCACAGCAAGTATATGGATATGGAAAAAAAGGGGATGTGTTTTTGGCAATATCAACTTCTGGTAATTCAAAAAATGTTTGTTATGCAATAACGGTTGCAAAGGCACTGGGAATGAAGGTGATTGCTCTGACTGGAAACAATGGGGGTAAAATGCGTGCCTCTGTGGATGTATGCATAGCTGTTGCTGAAACGGAATGCTATAAAGTTCAAGAATTGCATTTACCAATCTACCATACATTATGTTTAATGTTAGAAGAGAGGTTTTTTTAATGAAAACAGTTATAATGGCAGGGGGAAAGGGAACACGAATTGCGGGAGTGTATTCAGATATTCCTAAGCCGATGATTAAGATTGGTGGAAAACCTATTTTAGAACATATTGTTTTGTGGTTAAAGAGATATGGACATACTGATATTATAATATCAACGGGATATTTAAAGGAAAAAATTCACGAGTATTTTGGAAATGGGGAGTTTTTAGGAGTTAATATTCAGTATTATGACGAAAATGAACCACTTGGTACAGCTGGAGTTTTGTATCAGATACAGAATCTATTGACTGAAGATTTTTTGTTGATTAATGGAGATATTATGTTTGATATCGATTTAGAACGTTTATTACAGTATCATTTTTTTAAAGGAGGACTTGTAACGCTAGTTGCTCATCCGAATGATCACCCTTATGATAGCGGCTTATTGATTATAAATGAAGAGAAACAACTAGTAAACTGGATACATAAGGAGGACGTTCGTGATGGTTATTTTCATAACTGTGTAAATGCAGGAATTCATATTCTTTCTTCTAAAATCTTTGATATAATCCCCAATAAAGGGGGAAAGAAGGTGGATTTGGATAGAGATATTCTTAAGCCTTTGATCGCTAGTGGACAAATTTATATCTATCAAACACCTGAATATATTAAAGATATGGGAACTCCAGAACGGTATTATTCGGTTTGTAGTGATTATGAGTCTGGATTAATATCAAGAAGAAATTTGAAGTATTTGCAAAAAGCTATTTTCTTAGATCGTGATGGTACTATAAATAAATTAAAGGGTTTTATATCTTCTACGGAACAGATGGAATTGCTTCCGAATGTAGGGCAGGCAATTGCAATGATTAATAAAAAAGGTTATCTTGCAATTGTTGTAACCAATCAGCCTGTGATTGCAAGAGGAGAATGCTCATATGAACAACTCGATCAAATCCATGCAAAGATGGAAACTCTGCTAGGAGAAGAAGGCGCATATGTTGATGATTTGTTTTTCTGTCCGCATCATCCTGATAAGGGATTTGAAGGAGAACGGCTAGAATTGAAAATTAATTGTGACTGTAGAAAACCAAAACCAGGGATGATTCTAGATGCAGCTAAAAAGTATAATATAGATTTGTCACAGTCATTTATGGTTGGAGATGATTCTCGGGATGTACTTGCGGGAAGAGCAGCAAGGTGTATTAGTGTTTTGATCGGTGAGAATGATAGAATTAATTCACAAGAATGTATGAAGTTTTATTCACTGTATGAATTTTGCAAAAGTATATAATCTAATAATAAAATCTGATAATAATACGTATTTAATTTTGAAGTTAATAGTAGAACTCGAAAACTTCATAGAAAAGAGGTTTTAATTGAACAGAGTTAAAATCATGGAGTTTATAAAGTAGTTGTCCTTTGTGAGAACAACTACTTTATAAACAAACAACTAGAGAAAGTTTTTATTATGGTAAAATACTAAAATTTACAAAAGATTTTTAAATATATACAAAATGATGTATATCTAATTATTATTTTAATAACACAGGTCTATATATTTCATAAATACTTTTAAGTTCGCTAATAGTTAAAAAACATTTTGCAAGCCTCGAATTCTCACCACGAACATAATATCGGTTTACTCCATCATCAAATGCTAAGATATAATTATTTGACAAAATTAAATCCTCAAATTTGTCAAAGCAAGGGACATTACTCCCTGGTAATGTGGATTCAATGGTTATTATATAAGGACGATATCTTTTCATATTTAAGCCTTCTAAAACTTGACGTTCAAGCCCCTCAACATCTATTTTTAAAAAATGAATTTCATTGAAAGAAGATGTATATTTATATAATAAATATGTTAGAGTATAAACTGGTATTTCGGTAACACATTCTTTAAATCCTTCTTTTCTTAAGATTTCCATTTCTTCTTTATTGCAAGTTGAACGGCCACCAGCATTATATAATTCCATTTTACCATTAGAGGAATATATACCTGCATTAATATTAATATCGTTCGGTCTATCAAAACATAGAAAAGAATGTTTATCGGAAAGTGGTTCAATATTTATACCACTCAAACCATTATTACTAAAAAATTTGGTTACAGAGATATTCCAAAGGTCATTTGCTCCTACATCTACATAAAATTCCTTGTTAATATCTAAGGACTGTAATGGATGAAATAAAATTAAGTCCTCCATATATTGTGAAAATGATAAAAAAATTATTTTTCTATCAGAAAAACCATATAATGAAGGTGTTATTTTAACATTTTTATTGAAAACTATTTTTCCATTTAATTCAGCTTCTAATCTGATTGATTCACCTAAAATAATTTTCTCTACTTTTTTCGGAACGATTTTGGAAAATATAAAGCCAGACTTTTCATCTTTATATTGCGGATAATTTTATAGAACGTCAGGACGATTTACATATAATTTTGAACTTCCTAAATAAATATCTTTATACCATACATTTATTTTATCATATGAATTTTTAGGTAGTATCCAACCATGGAAGTACAGTTCTTTGGTCTTGGGATTATAATATGCAAGATTATCTTTGCTAATGCTAAGATAATCAATATCTATTTTGACATTACTAACTTGTTTCATTTTTGTTTATAGGGTAGAATTATACATATTATAGAGATAAAAAGGGGCAATTACATGAACTCGATTAAAAATTTCCTATGCGGAATGATCATCGGCATTGCTAACATAATCCCGGGTGTCAGTGGTGGTACTATGGCGGTTATTTTAAATGTGTACGATAAGATTTTGTTTGCATTAAGTTTGAAAAATATAAAAAATAATATTGCTTTTTTAGGGTTTCTGGGGGCAGGAACTCTTTTTGGCGTTCTGTGCTTTAGCAGAGCCATTACATATCTATACGAAAATTATTATATGATAGTAAACTACTGTTTTATAGGACTAGTTATGGGAAGTATTCCTATGATATATAGAAGGGCTAGGTTTCAAGGGATTCAAGCAAAAAACTGGATACCTTTTTTATTTACATTATTTTTTATGATTGGGATATCAATACTTGAGATCATGAATAAGCAAGGAAGTTTTGATACAGCCGTAACTGCTTCAACTGGCGTTGAATCTTTACCTTTTCATATAATGCTTATATGGTTATTTATTTCATCGTTTATAAGTACAGTGGCTATGATTTTACCAGGTATTAGTGGTTCTTTCATGTTGCTTTTATTTGGGTGTTATACTCTTATAATGAAGGCTATAGCCGATGTGAATTTAATTGTGCTTTTTTGTACTGGTATTGGGGTTGCCAGTGGTGGATTGGTTGGAATCAAGCTAGTTAAGATAATGCTTAGAAAACATCCGCAGGCACTGTATTTTGCTATATTGGGACTTGTTGTAGGTTCTGTTTTTAGCATATATCCAGGCTTTAGCTTAGACATGCAAGGCATCATATCTGTGTGTGGAATGATAATGTGTGCAGTTGTAAGTTATACCTTTGGGAACGTGGGTAAACATAGGTAAACTGAATGCTATTGTATATTTCATTTGTATATAATAGCATTTATAATTATTATAAATAACAAAAGAATATCAAAAGGAGGAGATTATATGGGAGTCAACTTCAGAAAGACTAAGTCTTTGGGAAAAGGGGTAAATCTTACTTTAAGTAAGAGTGGACCAAGTATTAGTTTTGGTAAAAAAGGTGCAAGGGTATCCATAAATAAAAATGGGGTTCGTGGCAGAGTGAGTATACCGGGAAGTGGGCTAACATATACCAAGCAAAAAAGCTTTCCTAAAGGAAGCAAGCTTAAAAAAGTAGCAGGAATAGTTGCAGGTATTGCTACAATTTTCATTGTAATATATTTTTTTATATAATAAAAATATCTATTATATAAAAAATGAAGTGAAGAGCTGTGAATCAAATGCGCATTCAGATAAGCACTTTATAATAAAGATAATAAAGATATAATAAAAAATAAATCTTGCAAAAACCAACGGTACTAATACGTAGCTTAAGCAAGATTTTTTATTGTTCAAAATTAAATACTTAAATTAAAATTATAAAAACTCAATATTACCAAAAACTTAAATTTATATAAAATTTGTAAAATTTAGTGGAGATATTTGTAAAAATAAAGTATAACTGTATATAGGAGGATGGAGTCTAAAAGCCATTCTAGCAATGATTATATTAATTTTATACAAAGGGGAAGAGTATGAAAAGAAGAAACCATAGCAAAAAAAATATTAGTAAATTATTTATTATTGTTTTAAGCTTCACACTTATATTTATGACAGCTTGTAGTAGTACATCGCAAGACAAAATATCAGATGTAAAACTATCTACTCAAGAAGAAACAAAACTTACAACATTATTAGGGGCATTAAATGATGATGTACCGGAGCAAGTTCGTAAAGAAGTGGGACAACTATTGCATAAAGTAGAAGATTTACGAGAGCAACGTGAAGAAAAAGGTGATTATGAAAAGACTGATGAAGAGTATGAACTTTGGGAAAAGATTACTCAGGCATTAGATAAAGAAACTATAAGACAGTTTGGCGAAGATGATTATGATGAAGAAGATGAAGACTCCAATGAGGATCATGGCAAGGGGACAATCAATAACTTAAAAAAGACCCTTTCAAAGAAAGATTGGAAGAATTTAAATGAATTGAGAGATGATTTTTTCGAGGCTACAGAAAGTAATGACGAGGATTATGATGTAGATATTGAAGAAGAGATTAGAAAAATTGTTAATAAATATGAACAACTTGATTCAGATGCCATAGTATTAAATTTATTAGATGATAAATCACAAGAAAACTTAGCTATGTTTTGCATTACACCTGATTACGATATAGTGTACCAAGATGGCTCTAAAAATGGTTTAAAATCACTTTCTGCGGATGAACAAAATAATATGAAAAAATACTGGGATATTGTTACAGAAGTCTTACCAAAAAAGTTATTCTCTAATTTTAAATATTTTAAAGTAGGAGGAGATGGAGAATTAGGTACATATGCCTTTGTAATTCAAGTGGACGACGAAGGCAAAACTTGGTGTTTAAATATAGATCCAGCAGATATAAAGGACGATGGAGTATTTCCATACACAATTGTGCATGAGATGTCACACTATTTAAGTTTAAATGATAAACAAGTTGAGTATTTTAAGGATGAGGTTGAGTTGTCACCACAAAACACATATAATGATGGGCAGTGTGTTGCCAGAGAAGATTCATATATACAAGGTTTTTATGAAAACTTTTGGAAGGATCTTAAGGATGATTGGGAGACCAATACAGAGAATACCTACTTCTTTTGGAGACATGAATCAGAATTTGTAACAGCATATGCAGCAACTGAATGTGCTGAGGATTTTGCAGAAAGTTTTTGTGCCTATGTGCTTATGGAATCGGCACCGACAGAGGCCATTCAGGCAAAATTTGATTATTTTGATAGCTATCCTGAATTAAAAGAAATTAAGAAAGAAATTTTGGAAAAAGTAAAGGAAAATGCAGTTTTTGTAAATAAAGAAATAGAACCTGAGGATGGAGAATTGTTTGAGGAAGCCGCATAAGGAAAAAGAGTCTTCATACAAAAGGCAAAAAATGAATAATTGCAATAAATAAATATGTTTTATATAGTTTAGGGTAAGAATTTTGTTGATAGCACTGAGGTTGGCTTACTAAATCACTAATTTATACCCTAAAATATCTTTTTGAATAACCTTTATGGCAAAAATAAAGATACAAACTAACAAAAAGTATATATAAGAAAAGGTTAAAAAACTATTTACACAGATTTCTTGCCCTAAAGTTCTTTTAGATTAGGGATTATTGCAAGAATTACAAAAACCAAATAAATCAGTTGCAAAAATTACAAAAACCAAATAAATTAGTAACAGGAATTACCAGAACCAGAGAAATTACTAGTAGGAATTTCAAAATAAACAGATGAATTAGCGCAAGAATTACCCAAAATCAGACTGAGGAAACGGGAATGTGATAATGTGAAATTCGGATTGTGCTTTGCACGAATTAGGTAGTGTTAAGGCACAGATTAGATTGCTGCTAGGAAATGAAGAAGAACTACTGAAATGCAAAAGTGAGGTTACGACAAACCAGAGAGTGGACTGCCGTAAGCCAGATATTGAACATAGAAATCGGAGGATATAAATTGAAAATTTTAGTTACAGGTGGTGCAGGTTATATAGGAAGTCATACTGTTCAGGCATTAAAAGAAAAAGGATATGAGGTTGTAATCTATGATAATCTATCAACAGGACATGAATGGGCGACGAAAGATTGTGAATTGGTAATAGGCGATTTAGCTGATACTCAAAAACTAGAACAAGTATTTGATAAACATAAAATAGATGCCGTTATACATTTTGCAGCAAGTTCTTTAGTAGGTGAATCAGTAAGTGATCCTGCTAAATACTATGAAAATAATGTTGTGGGAAGTAAAAGGCTTTTCGACGTGATGCTTGAAAAAGGAGTTAAAAATCTTGTTTTTTCCTCCACCTGTGCTACTTATGGGTTACCAGAGACTGTACCTATTACAGAGAATGAAAAACAGTGTCCTATAAATTCATATGGATGGACTAAGTTTATGATTGAAAGAATAATGCAGGATTATGGGCGTGCATACGGATTAGATTCTATAGCACTTAGGTATTTTAATGCAGCTGGTTCTGCATATGAACAAGGTTTAGGAGAAGCACATAATCCAGAATCTCATGTTATTCCATTGCTGCTTGAAACTATTACAGGTAGAAGAGAAAAGTTTTCTTTATTTGGACAAGATTATGATACAGAAGACGGCAGTTGTATCAGGGATTATGTTCATGTCAAAGATTTAGCCAGTGCTCATATAATGGCGGTTGAGAGGCTGCTAGGTGTTCAGTGCTCAGATGGTTTGACAGCTAGGGGTTCAGAGCAAGCATCTATAGAACAAAAAGGATTTGATTGTTTCAATTTAGGCACAGGGGAAGGGGTTTCAGTCTTAGAACTGATTGCCACTGTAGAAAAGATTACTTGCAAGAAGGTGCCTGTGAAAGTTTGTGAACGCAGAGAAGGTGACCCTCCAGTACTTGTTGCAGATAATAGCAAGGCTGTAAAGATATTGGGGTGGAAGCCTGTTCATTCAGATATAGAAAATATAGTTGAAAGTGCATATAAATGGGAACTAATAAAATAAAATTGATGTATGGATATAAATTTAGGTTTAATCAGAGACAAGCTTAACTTCTTTTATGGAGCTATAAAGCTTAACGAAGTTAGTTGTTTTAACATCTTTTTTATTGTCATCAATGATAGCCTGAATTGTGATTTGTTTGTTAAATTGAGTTCTTAGCAAATACGATATAAATTCTATAGTATTATTGTCAAGAAAATGAAAATTCCAAATACGAATAATCATGTGCTCAGATTGTTCACCCTCAATAAGGGTTTTAAACATGTTAAAAAATAAAACATCTTCCTGAGTTGTTTTATTGCGTATATCTGAATCAATTTTTTCATATTTTCTTTTCCAGCTATTAATAAAATATTTACCGTATTCATTTAAACCATCAAGAATTTCAAACATACCCTCATAAGGTATTCTATTTCCTGGTGTATCGCAAAGATCAATAACAAGCTGTATGCTTGAATTATTGTAGCTAGCTAGCTCTCTAGAATATTCATTTAATTTTTCTGCGCGCTTACTTATAAAGAGTTCTAAAGATTTATTAAAAAATTTACTGCTTTTAGTAATGTGTGGTTGAGATTGATTGTCAACTTTATTAATATCAGAAATAATAGTTGTATAAAGTGATTCAATTTCTTCGGATGGCGAAATGTTTAATTCATTTCTTAATAATTGCTTCAGGTTTCTATAGGTATTAACCGCTGCAACCTTATTAGTAGAAAGATATTGATATTGCATTTTATAAAAATATACAGTCTCATTTAAAGAATCCATTTCTATTAATGTATTTAAAGCATTTAAGGCTTCTTCGACTCTGTTTGTATTGTAAAGATATTCAGCTCTCTTAAATTGGGAGTTGAAATATTTTTTTTGTGCACTTTCTCTTTCATTAAATATCCAGTTACTGAAATCTGGGACATCAACAATATAAAAATCGTCCAAAAAATCGCCAGAATAATAACGTACGGCGTCAGCATGTAAATTTGAATTACAGGCTTCTAAAAATTTGCAATAATCGCTTTCCATAAGCTTTGCATTGATTTTAAGTCCATACTTACCTTCATTAATAAATAAATCTTCTTTTAAATGTTCATTTAAGATTTTTCTTGTTTGCCACAATGTAAACCTCATATCGTTTAATGCGGATTCTTTTATATAATTGTGCCAGAACATTTCAGCTAGCCGTTCTCTATAAAAAAGCTTTTCTGGTTGTGCTGACATAAATATTATTAAACCTAGGCCCTTTTTAGGCAATTGGTTAGTTATATCAATTGAGTTTACAGTAACCTTAACTTCTCCGAAAAGTTTAAGTTTAATCATAAAATATTACCTCCAAACAGGTTATTACCGTTTTTAAAGGTATTGCAAATTTTAATGTCTTTTATTTTGGAGGCATCAATTGTAAGTGGATTTTGATCTAATATAACAAAATCGGCATTTTTTCCTACTTTTAAGGAGCCTTTTTCTTTATCTTGAAATATTGCGTATGCTCCATTAATTGTGTACATTTCCAAGGCTTCATAAGGTGTGATTCGAGAGTTGATATTTGGATGATTGACAGCGGAGTGAATTCCAAGCAAAGGATTTATAGGCATAATATCAGAGTCTGAGCAACCAGCTACCTTAATACCTGAGTTTAAAATTTGTCTAAAAGGATTTGTCATTGCAGACCTTTCTTTTCCTAGTCTTGTATCATACATCATTCCTTCTTCTCTAAAAAAGTACTCGTAAGTAGGATGCATAGCTAAGACAAGCCCTAGGGATTTAGCACGCTGAATTTGTTCTGGTAATGGTAATTCAAAATGTTCAATTCTATGTCTATGATCTGTTTCGGGTTTGTCTTTTAAAACTTTCTCAAAAGCATTTAGCAATAAATCAAGAGCACGAGGACCAACAGCATGAATAGATACCTGCAAATCTAAATCATGAGCTTGCTCAATAAACTCTATCAATTCTGCTTCTGAGAAAAATAAAGTTCCACAATTATCTTTGGTATCGCTATAATGCTCATAAAGAGCGGCATTATGAGCTCTAAAAGAACCATCCAGAAAAATGTCTCCCCCAATTCGTGGCAAATTTAACTTTAGCACTTCTTTCAAGTCAGTGGTTGAATAAAATACTTCTACATCGATTGGAAATTCTTTTTTATGTTCAAGTAAAATTTTAGGATGCCTTGGATGAAATAATGAACCTCCTTCCACTGCAACCATAGTAGTGACGCCATTTTGTAGTGCCTTATTAAAAGTTTGTGAGGCACCAAGTAGGTATTCTTTATCCTGTATTAGATCATATACTTTTCGCAAGGCCATAAAGGCTGCTCTATTTTTTAGTATTCCAGTAAAACTAGAATTATTATCTTTTTCATATCCTTGATTTACGAAGGGGATTTTTAATTGATTCAATGCAAAACTATTCATTAGTATTGTATGAAACTCTATTGAGCTAATTACAATAGGAAAGTCCTTAGAAACGCTATCCAGTTCAATACGTGTAGGAAGACGGCCTTCCTTTATGGTAAATTCAGATAGCCTTTTGCCTATGACAATTGGAAATAAGTTTTTATGTGGCCACTCTTTTATCAAATCTAGTACATCTTGAATAGAAGATACTTCACTAAAATTAATTGAATTTTCGTTAAGAAAAGTTGAAATTAAATGAAGATGAGAGTCATAAAAACCTGGAACTATTGTTTTCCCATGAAGGTCGATGACTTTTGTGTTTTTATTTTGAATCTTATTTATATCTTCATGACCAAGGGATACAATTTTATTACCTTCAACGCACATACTACTGAAAGTTTCTCCAAAACGTTGCATTGTAATTATATTGCCGTTTACAAAAAGTGTCATTCTATCTCCCCTTTTTTAATTAAAATGAAAGTTTATACTTGAATATTTATTTTATTATAATTATTTCTACCTCTATTATAATGCTTTAATTCTGAAAATTCTATCTTTATCTAATTCCTAACGCTTTTCTAATGTTTGTTTAAACTCAAATAAGATGTCTCTCTAATTATTGCTTCTTATAATAAAACTATAGTATCCAAAATTTATATATAAAGTATATAGACAAGTGTGCAATAAGC
>DAMCXN010000001.1:154086-174824 GCA_032096995.1 Aminipila sp. | reverse complement strand
ATAAGCATGCAGAAATGGAGGAATAATGAGTCAGGCTAATGAAACCTTAAAGCTGCTTGAAGAATTAGTTAGTATCCCAAGTACTACTGATACTGAGGGAGAGTCTAAAGTAGAAGAATTAGTTTTTGAGGAACTAAAGAAAATATCCAAATTGAAAGAAAATAATACCTTAGGATTAGAAAAAATTGAGAATGATTTGCACAGTCGTTCTATTGTATGGGGGTTGCTTAAAGGAGAAGGGTCAGAAACAATTATTTTGCTGAACCACCATGATGTTGTTAGCACCTTTGATTATGGAAACCTTCAACACTTGGCTTATAGCCCCGTTGAATTAAAAAAGGAAATGAAAAAACTAAATTTTTCAAATGATGTTATGCAGGATATTAATAGTGAAGACTGGCTGTTTGGAAGAGGAACAGCTGATATGAAAGGAGGATTGGCGATCCAGTTAAAGCTTCTTGAAAAATTCAGTGAGAAAGAACACTTTAAGGGGAATATTTTATTCTTGTCTGTACCTGACGAAGAGAACCTTTCTTTAGGTATAAGAAATAGTTCAAGATTGCTTATTGCTCTTTCTAAAAAATACAATTTAGACTATAAACTTTTAATTAACTCAGAACCTCATGAACGTAGCAATGATAAATTTACAATTTATGATAGCTCTGTTGGTAAAACTATGGCTATAGTGTATGTACAGGGGAAAAAGGCTCATATAGGAAAGGTTTTTGAAGGGTTAAACCCTTTAAGTATATTATCTAGAATTCAGATTAATACTGAACTAAACAGTGAATTTAGTGATAAAGAATTTGGAGAAATCTCTACACCTCCTTCGTGGAGTTTTGCGAGAGATTTTAAAGAGGACTATGATGCTTCCATCCCTGAAGCTGCGGGCGGATATCTTAGTTTTTTAACACTGAATAGTACCCCTAAAAAAATATTAAAAAATTTAAAAAATATTTGTCAGTTATCTTTTGAAGATACAATTAAGAATTATAAGTGTGAATGTAATAAAATTTTTCCAAATCAAAATACAATAAATGATTATAAACCAAATGTTAAGCTTTATGAGGAGTTGTATTGTGATGCAATACAGAAAGATAGAGCAAAGACAGAAGAAATAGTAAGTAAATGTTTTGAAAAAATTAAAGGAATGTTGAAAACGGGGAATTGTTCAATACCACAATGCAATTTTATTATGATTAATCACCTTTTAGATTTTGTAGACTACAACATGCCAACTGTTGTAGTTGCACTTTCACCGCCTTTTTATCCACATACAACAAGTTGTACTAATGAATCATATGCTAAGGTTCTGGAAGTAATTGATAAAATTTCTGTTAATAAAGAAATAGAATTTAAGCACTATTTTATGGGCATTTCTGATTTAAGTTATGTTGGACTTCAAAATGAAAATGAGATCGTGCCATATGTATCAAAAAATATGCCTTTATGGCAAGAAGGTTTTTATACTGTTCCATTTGAAGAAATGAAAAGGCTATCAATGCCAACGCTTATTATAGGGCCTTGGGGAAAAGAACTCCATAGAAATACGGAACGGGTATACATACCAGATTTAGTTGAAAACGTTCCGAATTATATTGAAAAACTTATTGTTAGTTTGCTATAAAACAAAGGAGGTACACAATGCAAGATGTTATTATTAAATTTGTAAATGATGCAACGGGATTCCTGTGGGGACCTTTTATGATGATTCTGCTGCTTGGGGGCGGAATATATTTAACTTTTAAATTGAAGTTTATTCAGTTTAGATTTTTTGGATATATGCTAAAACAGACCATTGGTTCAGTATTAAAAAAAGATAAGGGAACTTCAGAGTCAGATAAAGAGCTAGAAGGCACGCTGACACCATTTCAAGCGGTAACCACTGCTTTAGCTTCTACAGTGGGGGCTTCTAACATTGTTGGTGTTCCTGTGGCAATTGCTTTTGGTGGTCCTGGAGCTATATTTTGGATGTGGATTACAGCATTGATTGGTATGATTACAAAATTTGCAGAAATTGTTCTTGGTGTTAAATATCGTGAGAAAAATTCAGAGGGCAATTTTGTTGGCGGCCCAATGTATTATTTGAAAAACGGATTAAAATCTAAGGCCTTAGGCACTACATATGCATTTTTATTTATGCTAACAATTATCTCCGGTATTATGGTTCAATCTAATTCAGCAGCTGGTACTGCGGTCACTTTAGGGATTCCTACTTATGCATCTGGAGCTATTATATTATTAATGGTTGGGTTAATAGTTGTCGGTGGAGTTAAAAGAATAGGAAAAGTTTCAGAAAAATTTGTTCCAACTATGGCATCCCTTTATATTATCGGCTGTCTTATTATAATTATAGCTAACATTTCAGCGGTTCCTGAAGTAATAGCTCTAATTTTTAAAAGTGCCTTTACAGGTCATGCAGCAGCAGGTGGCTTTTTAGGAAGTAGCATTGCAATGGCATTAAGATGGGGTATTGCAAGAGGTGCATATTCAAATGAAGCAGGTATGGGTAGCGCCCCTATAGCACATGCGACAGCAAAAACAGATCATCCTGTACGACAAGGCTTTTGGGGTATGTTTGAAGTGTTTATAGATACTCTTTTGATTTGTACGATGACATCGCTTGTAATACTAACAAGTGGAATCTGGAAGAGTACAGAGGTTGCTGCAAACGGCATGACATCACAGGTATTTTCAGATTTTTATGGGCCTATAGGAGGGTATGTTATAGCTGTATCCGTATTGCTATTTGTTATTTCAACCATATATGTTATTTTATTTTATGGTGAATGTTTGGCAGAATATTTGTTTGGCAAAAAATTCTCACTGTTCATGCGATATGTTTATTTAGCAGCCTGCTTCGTTGGGGCTATAGGTGGACTTCAGTTTGTATGGATGTTCTTAGATTTCTTATTCGGATTGTCAGTTATTCCAAATATGATAGGAGTTCTTGGACTTTCAGGAGTAATTGCTTCTCAAACTAAGGAATTCTTTGATTCAGATAATAAATACTATTTAAAGGATGTAAATGGAAAAGGGCATTATAAAAAAGTTGGTTAGAGTTAAAGAGGCAAGGAAGTAGCAAAGAGTTAGAAAATATAATTAAAATATTGTAAATGAGCAGGTGCAACTAAAAAATAGTAGTTGCACCTGCTTTTCTTCACACGGTCTTTTTTCTATTTAGCGTATGTTTACCGACTTAATTAGTATGGACATAGTCCCATCTTCATTCATAATAAATTCTATATTTTTTTGATTTTCCATATAGTTTATTGGCAGGCTTATTTCTATACCAGTATCAGTAGTTATTTTTTGTTTTCTAGCAACTGTTTTTTCTATTTCAGGGGTTACTTCAAAGGCAGGTGCAGAAACGCCTTTTTGAGAAACCTCGTCTTTATACCTTTGTTGGGCAGAAAAATTTCCATCAAAAACAGCATTAGTGATTCTATCTATTTCTACTATATTACTTTCATCAACACAGCTTTTAAGTTCTGTTTTTAGTTGAGAAACTTTTAAAGGGTCTTCACCATAATACTCTTTTATAACTTTTTCAGCTGCTTTTTCAACTATTTTTACTTTTGATTTTGGAGAGAGATCAGTAGTTACGTTCAATATACGGTTGGATAAATAAAATTCTCTAGCGCCGTTAATATCGTATCTCTTTTCCTTAATTAAAACACTAAAATCATCTAATCTTATAAAGGCAAATTCATCTAATTTCTGATTTTCGTTTGCAATAGTTGCATTTTGCTTAACGATGCCTGTTTCTTTTTCATCGCCAACCATTGAAAAATTATGTATATAGGATTGCTTATAGTTAAATTTTAATAAACCAAAATATATACCATTGTCATACTTGAAATGACATATAAGTACGTCCGCTGCTGGGATTCCAGGATTTGATAAAGCCAGTTCAAAAATGTTTTGCGCTATTTGCTGAGATACTATGATGAAGTTAGTTGGATCTAGATTGCTGATGGCTTGTTTAAATCCTTCTGTGTCAAAATTATCTGAGGAAGAAATTGCATCAGTTGCAAGTCCAGGCTCAACTATATTAACAGTTTCATCTACATCAAAGGGTGGAGTATCTTCATTATTAATTTCTTTTTGATTCTCATTTGTAGATTTAGAATTTTTAAATCTACCATTTTTTATGTCGCCATCCTCCATAGCTCGGATAATATGTGTCTTTAGAAATTCGTCAGCCTGAGGACTAAAAGACATTAATTTGTCCGCTAGTACAGGGGCTTCAATACTTGTATCAAGTATATGCAATATTGCTTTATCTATAATAATATCATTCATTTTTATTAGTTGACCTCCTAAGTATAAATGTATTTTCAATTAAATCTAATAATTATTTTAGATTCTAAGATAATAATATCTCCATCATATTTCAGATATATCTACACCATATTTAAGATATATCTTTATTAATATTTTTTGTTAATTTTATGATTGTATTTTGAGAAGATTCTTTGGCTATTATATCATAAATACTATAGTTACGGAGTTTAAAATAAACTGGGATTAGATTGGTGTAGGTGGGATGAAAATCTGCAATATCGCAATATACAAAATTCAGATATCCAAAATTATGAGATAAGCAGAATGCATATATCCAAAATCTTGCAATAAACAAGTTGTCGAGATATTTTTAGGGCAAGAATAAGAGGTAGAATAGTCTCTTAACTTGTTTAGTTTTATCTTTATACTTGAAAAAACATCAAATTATACCATAAAGGCTTTTTAGCTACCATGTTTAGGGCAACAAATTTAAAATCAAACAGAAATATTTGACCTAAAATACAAACAAAACATACCATTATGGCAAGAATTGCCGTTTGCAACATAATTAATCTGGTAAAGCTACCTAACTTCCTATAAAACTAGAATTTTAATTAAAGAATATGGAAAAATGTATCCTAGAGTTAAGTAGAATACACTAATTATGACAAGATTTTATTTAAGCAATTATTAAATTTTAATAGTGGATTAATAAAGAAATGAAATAATGTAATAAAAAATCATATTCAAGAAAAAAATTTACAAATATTGTAATATTAATTGACTTATAAAATACTCAATGTATAATTAAAATGTAAATAAATGTAAAATAGAGTAAATGTTTTAAATGTAGATAATTTACATAGTTCCTTTGGAAGAAAAGAAAAGAGGGAAAATGTGCATCAAATAAAAGCGTTATTACAAGCAGAGCTAGAATTACAGGAAAAGCTAATTAAAAAATATACAAAAGAAATTAAAAAACTTCCTAAAGGCAGTCTTAGTAAAAAGCAGAGAGGTAATAAATACTATTATTATTATCAATATAAAACATCAGAAGGAAAATATACTCAAAGACTAATTAAGGAAAATGAATTGGAATTAACGGTGCAAATAAAAAGAAAAAAGTATTTAAAAAAAGTGATAGATATTATGCTTAAAAATATAAAATTACTTAAGGGTTTTGCAAAAGATTATCACGATTATTGGCCTGAGAGTATTGAAGAACTTCTTCCAATTACATATCATGACCTTCCGTTGAATTGCTATTATGATACATATAGCATAAACACTAAAAAGTGGTTGAGAGAAGAACATGAGAGTAACAACCTTTATCCCGAAAACAAAATACATCAAACTATCTCAGGAGAATTTGTGCGTTCTAAATCAGAAGCAATAATTGCAGGAGTTTTAGCAGCAGAAAAAATTCCATATAAGTATGAAGCATCACTGAAACTAGGAGATATTAAGGTAAGCCCTGATTTTACTGTATTAAGGAAAAAAGATAATAAGGAAGTTTATTGGGAACATTTTGGTTTAATAGATGACCAAGATTATCTAGAAAAATCAATAAAAAAAATACTACTTTATAGAAAGCATGGAATTAATATGGGAGATCGTTTAATCATAACATTTGATACTCTTGATGGAGGAATAGATGTTAAGGAAATACAAGATTTAATAAGGATAAAGTTGCTATGATTGTAGGTAACATAAATTGAAATCCAAAATATATGAATACTTAAACTATTGATAATAGAAAGTAAAATCTTGCAATAAACAAGTAGTTCGAATATGTTTAGGGCAACAATTTTAGAAAAAAACAGAAATACTTGCCCTAAAATACAAATAAAACATACAATTATGGCAAATCTTACTGCGACCCTAGCTTAAATGATAGTTATATTGACACTCTTAGCTATAAAGCAAATTTTGAATTTATGGAACTCATGACTTTTCGGATGATGCACAATTAACCCCAGAAAATAAAAACGGATGGAATTGCCCATCAGGCATCAGTCCATCCGCTAATTATCATAATTTTAAATAATTATTTTCTAATTTCTACCTTTGTCATTTCGGCTCCAGTAGGGAAACTAATTGTAATCTTTTCTTCGCTTGCTGTAGAAGCTTTAACATTATTTGCTTCATCAGCTGGAACAGAACCTTTTAGCTTAACTTTAGCAAATGCACCATTTCCATCATACTGCACAGTTAGTGGCTGTCCATCAATACTAATTTGTAAATCTTTAGAAACAGTAGTTCCGTTCAGTCCAGTTAGACCATGTAGCCTTAAGGTATATTCTCCACCTCTTACACAATAAACATTAAGAACTATTGTAGTATTTTCAGAAGCTATCATACTTCCATCAAAATTGCTTGTTACAGTAGCAGCGCTTGTAGCTTCTGTTTCATTTGAATTAGAAGTTTGACCCCAAACTGTTTCTCCAGATAAAATTGTGATATTGTCAGGTATTTGGTTGTTGTCTACGTCAATAGCATAACTTGAATCAAAGTTTATCTTTAAAAATACATCTAATGCCTCAACGATTCTACTTTTATCTAGGTTTTCTATACCAATAAGTTTACTAATAAAAGCAGTATTACTTGGTTTTAATATAACATTATCTAGATAGTTGGCATTTCTTTCTTGTAGCTCCCTGTAGTATCCAAGTAGGCCACCAATATAATATTCTTTATTTTCAAATATATGAAGAAGTACTGGCATTGGATTATCTTGGTTAGTATTAATAGCATTCCTAAAAATGTTAAACAACTGATTCCAAGTATCTGGATCGGCTTTTCCATTTTTAATAGCTAATGAAGCTGTTTCAAAAAGTTTGTCGTCTTGTCCTGTATTGAAATAATAAGGTAACAAATAATCCAAGATCACATTAGGATTTCTATTAAGTTCACTAGCAAATTTATTTGCTTGTTCAAAGTTTTCTTTAAGACCGTAAGTTGTGGCAGTGACAATATAAGTTGTTTTATAATCATCACCTTCAAATTTATCCATTTTAGTTAGAGTTGAAATTTGATCCATAGTGCAATTTCCAGAATCGGCTTTATAGTGTGCATATAAATTCAATGTAAGTAGGATAAACATTATAGCTGTAACGGATATAATTCCTATTCTAGAAACAAGTCCACCAGTTATAACTGGGTTTCCATTTGCACTATAGTTTTCATCTGAATCAGCAGAATTTAAGGCTTCCAGTTCTTCATTCTCAGATGCTCCATCTACAAAATCTTTTGAATTTACCAATATCAATAATGCCATAATTCCAAAAGCAATTAATAAAAATGGACCAGCTGACCAGGTAAGGTCGGTAATCGCTTGACCAAACATTTGGAAAACACAAGCGGCCATTAAAGGCAGAGCAAAAGCATCTGCGTTTTTATAACTCATTGCTTTACTGCGTCGAAACATTTGTATAACTGAAGTTATACATAAAAGCAAGATGCTCATAAAGAAAGCAAAGCCTATGATGCCAAGGTCACAAAGTGTTTGAATATAGTGATTATGAACATATCTTGTTTCATAATAAAAGTTTTGAACAGAAGCAACGCCTGCTTCGTAGCCGCTCAATCCTTTCCCTATGATTGGACTTTGTTTAAATAACTTCATACCATCTTGGAAGAAAACAATACGTTGTATGGAGTTTTCGTTAGCACCAAGGTCTTGTATACGGTTTGCAGCAATAGCAGGAAGTAATTTATAATTCAACTTAATCTGACCGCTATTAGCGACGTTATTTTCTGATGATAAATCAATTTTTTCTGAATTAGGAGTAACAGAACTATAAATTACTTCTTCAATGGTATTTCCGTTGGTTCCTCCAGTAAAGTATATTTTAACTATTTCTGAATCTTCAGGGACACTAAACACCGTATCTTTTAATAAACCATTGAAAAGTTCTGTAGAAGTATGAACTTTAAGGTCATTCATATTTTGTGTAGTAATTCTAACAGTAGGTAAGGTAGAAATATCAACATTATCTGAAGTAACTTGTTGACCATCAATAACAGATTCAAGTTTATACGAGCCAGCATCAAGATAAGCTGCACGCATTACAGTCTCGTTAACTGTTAAAGTTAAAGGGCCTGTAATGTTTAATGCAGCTATTATATAACCAACAGTTAAAATCAATATAATAATGCCTGATACTATACTTCCTTTTAGGTTTGGAGCCAGTTTGTTAATAATAGGCTGGCTTACATACTTATCAATTACCCAAAGACCTAAAGCATTTAAAATAATGGCAACTAAAGGAATAGTTGGCGAAGACCCTAAACTTATAAGTGAAACACCAGTAAAAATTAGTGTAATAATAGCAGTTTCGGCCATAAGAATAAAAGTTGGTAGCTTTTGTTCTTTATTGCTTGTAATAATCATAAGTATGCAGGCAATAAAAAACATAAATATAGAACCTAAGCTGAACAATAAAATATATGCTAATGAATTTACTGCTAAAAGTATTATAGAAACAGTACGTTCTTTATTAGATATGCTATTTATAACAAGTGAAAGTGAAAGTAGTATTCCTAGTGCCATTAAACCAGAAAAGGTATTAGCATTTCCAAAGATCCCAGTTATACGAATTCCGCTTTCGAAGACTCCAAAAGATTGCATACTATTAGTGAATAACCGCATAAAAGCTTTAAATGATGTTGAAATAGGACCGTCTGAAGCAGCATCTATAGAAACAATTCCAAAAAAAGCAGTGGTTATTGACATGATAGTAGCGGCCCTCTTGAAACTTTTTCGTGTAGGAGTTGTAAAAGTAAGGATAGCTAAAAAAACTGCTGAGGCTACAATTAGCTTCGTAAATTCAAATAAGGCTGCCTTTGGTATTTCTGCATAAAAAATTGAAATACCATTCCATATAACATAACCTACAATAACCACAAATAAAGGAGTAGTATAAGCTTTAAAAATGTTTTTTCCTTTATGCGCAATTGTTAGAATAAGTATTGCAATTAAGCCTATTAATGCAGTCCACTTTTGGACAGTTAGGTCAAAAGACCCCATCATTGCAGTAGATAGTATTAAAAGTACTGTAAATACTGCAGGAAGATACATAGATTTTTTTGTCATTTTAATTATTTCCCTCCGTTTTATTAATCTATAATTTTTCCCCATTAACCACGCCTTTGAAAAGCGTTAGAAATAGTATCTTTATATCAAAAATAATGTTCCAATTTTCTATATAATAAATATCATATTTAATTCTTTTTTCTATTGAGGTATCTCCACGTAGTCCATTTACTTGAGCCCATCCAGTGATACCAGGACGCACTTGGTGTTTTACCATATATAAAGGAATACTTTCCTTAAATTGATCTACGAAATAAGGAATTTCAGGTCTAGGTCCAACCAAACTCATATCTCCTTTTAATACATTGAAGAACTGAGGAAGTTCATCAATAGAAAGCTTTCTTATAAAAGAACCAAATTTAGTTTTTCTAGGATCGTTAAGGGTTGTCCATGCTGTTTTTTCTATACCATTAACTCTCATAGAACGAAATTTATACATAGTAAAAGTTTTTTTATTTAGGCCCACTCTCTCTTGTTTAAATATTATAGGGCCAGGTGATGATAATTTTGTGCCAATAGTGGCTATAAGAAGAACAGGTGATGAAAATAATATTAATATAAGTGATCCAATAATATCCATGCTGCGTTTCGATATGGCATTTAATAAATTGTCTAATGGAATTCTTCTCATATTTATAAGAGGAATTCCTTCTATTTCGTCCATATATGGGTTAGAAGGCATATATTTAGAATAGAAAGGTATAACACATAACTTAGTACCAGATTTTTCACAGCTATTTATTATCTTTGGTAATAGCTGAAATTCATCGCCTTCTAAAGCAACAATTACCTCATCGGCATTATATAGGTCTAAAATACCATATATATTATCAAAATTCCCTAAATATTTTAGGTGTTTAAGGGCTTTGTTAGAATATATATAACCTATTACAGAAAAACCTAAAGATTTATTCTTATAAATGGCATCAATATATTCTTTAGCTAAAGGACCTGCCCCAATAATTATTACATGCTTAATATTATAACCTTTTTGACGATATTTTTTTAATATATGTCTCAACATATATCTTTTACAAGCTGTTGATAATATATTAATAATAAAGAAAAATACCAATGTCCATCTGGATAAATCAATTTTCTTAAAAATAAAAAAGCAAGTCAATAGAACAATAATTCCTAATAGGTTAGCTTTTATAATTAGTCCAAGCTCTTTTGAAAAATCTTTTTGACGAAAAGATTCATATAAGCCGAAACCTGTATATATGAGTAAATAAAGAGGAATTATCACAATTGTTAGGCCTATATATATTTCTAAAGTTACGTGACCTATTTCTCCTTTAAAAATAAGAAAACGTATTATATAGGCTAGTGTTATAGCTAAAAGAATAACAATACCATCTGTAAAAGTATTGATTTGATTTAAAATTTTTTGATTTTCTTTAATCATATTTATAATAGCTCCTATTTTTTATTGAACAAACAGAAAAATTTTAAATTTTTGACATAGACATTATATTATAGCATATTTAAAAATTGAATGGTGCATCGTTACCAGAAAATGTGACAAAAAAATACGACAAAATTTTTGTTGTGTTTTTTGCCCATAAAATGGTATACTAGAAAATAATAGGGATTTATAAAAAATATATATAAGTTAATTAATTAGTAGCGTTCAGTGGGGAGAACTAAGCATGTATAGAAAGAGGATTTTAGGGATTTTGACATCGCTTGCATTGGTGGTTGGAACAACAAATGTTGCGTTTGCGTCAATAGATATAGAAAATAATCATATTTTAGATAAGGGAAATTCACAGAAGGTTATTGCATATGTAAAGCCTAGTTTTGCTGTACAAATAAACGAACAACTTCAAATTTTTAGAGATGCTAAGGGGCAGCGTGTATATCCAGTTGTATATGATGGGAGTACATACTTGCCTGTTCGTGCAATAGCTGCAATTATGGATGAAGAAATTGAATGGGACAATTATAGTAAAACTATCTTTATTGGAAAGACTTTAAATAATCCAAATAAGTCAAATGCAAGAAAAACAATAGAGAATGAAAATATCATAAAGTCAGTTGATAAAGATAAATACATTATGCCAACATGGAAATCGGCTTCAACTACGGTAAGTGTGAGAAAAGATATTACTATAATGTATGATTTTCAAATACAAGAGTTTAAAGATGAAAATGGGAATAGGATTTATCCTATAATGTATAATGACAGTACTTATCTACCAATAAGAGCTATAGCGGGTTTGATGAAAGAGCCTATTACATGGAATACTGTTACAAAAACTATATTGATTGGTGATGGAAAAACAGAAGAAGAAGAGGAAGATGTTACTATATACACAGAAAGATTAAAAGCTGAGTTTGAAAATGCTATAGAGCTTTACGATCAGGCTACGGAACAAATTACTAATCTTCAAAACACTACAGATGTTGCAATAAAGAAGATGATTGCTGACTCTATTACTTCAGATGTTCATTCAGTAGAAAATCAAACATCAGAAATTAGAAATATGAAAAAGAGTAGAATGACAGAACAAGAAAAAAGCGCACAGGAAGCCTTGCTGGAGTTTTCGGGGATTTCAGAACACTATTTGTTGGTATTAGAAAATATTGCTTATTTAGCAGCTAAGGAAAAGGACTATTCTATGCTGTCTGATACTTTCTTAAATCTTGCCATGGCTTCACAGAAAAAAATGAATGAAGCAAGAGACTTGATAGAAGCTTTGTAATTTATTCTTAACTTGCTATACAAGAAATGACAGTATATAATTTTACCGGGTATTTATTGCTCGGTATTTTTTATGGCGTATGCCATATTTTATTTTAGGAGAAAAATAGATGGTTAAATTTTCACGAATAACAATACTTTTACTTATAGATATTTGTATTGTAAATTTTTCATATATTGCAGCTTTCTTACTTAGATTCGATTTTGAAGTAGACTCAAATATGTTTATGGCATGGTTTTCTATTTATGCTAATAATATATTTCCACTAACGATAGCATGCTTATTAGCATTTTTCTTTTTCGGTTTATACAGCAGTATGTGGAGATATGCTGGTATAGAAGAACTTTTTAAAATCGGAATAGCATCAGGTGTAGCTCAATTGTTTGTTATGTTTTTTATAACTTTTTCTACTCAACATATGCCAAGAAGTATATATGCAATTAGTTTCCTTTTTATGGTTTTCCTATTAGGGGCTTTTAGACTTTCCTATAGATTTATAAGAAATTTGAGGAACCCAGGAAGTTTTAATAGTTTTGTTTTAAGAATTGGTAGAAAAGATATTATTGGTGGAAATGTTGTAAAAGTAATGGTTGTGGGTGCTGGTGAAGCAGGGGCATCTATCATAAATGAAATAAAAATGCACCATGAATATGGAAAGAAAGTAGTTATAGCTATTGATGATGATGAGACTAAACAAAACCATAAACTTTGTGGTGTTAAAGTTTATGGTGGTCGTGATGAGATTAGACATGCAGCTAGAAAGTATGGTGTAGATGAAATAGTTATTGCTATTCCATCTGCAAATAAAAAGGAAATACAAGCAATTGTTGATGAGTGTAAAAGAACTCGTTGCAAAATAAAAATACTTCCTAGTCTTATTGACTTAATAAACGATAAAGTAAGTGTCAGTAAGTTAAGAGATGTAGATATTGAGGATTTCTTAGGAAGAGATCCTGTACATGTGAACTTAAGACAAATTAGTACTTATTTAGAAGGAAAAATTGTTATGGTTACTGGGGCTGGAGGGTCAATAGGCTCAGAGCTTTGTAGGCAGATTGCTAAATTTAGACCTCGTAGATTAGTAGCCGTAGATATCTATGAAAATTCTGTATTTGAACTTTCTAATGAGCTAAGAGAAAAATATAAAGTCCTTGAGTTAGAAATTGTTATTGCATCGGTTAGAGATAAAAAACGGATGAGAGAAGTTTTTGAAAAGTACAAGCCTCATGTAATATTTCATGCTGCAGCGCATAAACATGTACCACTTATGGAGAAAAATCCTAAGGAAGCTGTGGTGAATAATATTTTAGGTACAAAAAATATGATTGATTTAGCTGATGAGTTTGCAGCAGAAAATTTTGTGCTTATTTCTACAGACAAGGCGGTAAATCCAACTAATGTCATGGGAGCAACAAAGCGTGTATGTGAAATGGTATTACAAGAAAAAAGTAAACATTCCAGAACAACTTTTGCAGCAGTAAGGTTTGGGAATGTTTTAGGGAGCAATGGATCCGTGATTCCTATTTTTAGAAAGCAAATTGAAAATGGCGGTCCGGTTACAGTAACTCATAAAGATATTACCAGATTTTTTATGACAATTCCAGAAGCTGTAGAATTAGTTATACAGACTGGTGCAATGGCACAAGGTGGAGAAATATTCATTTTGGATATGGGAGATCCTGTAAAAATTTTAGATCTTGCAGAAAATGTCATAAGATTATCTGGTTATGTCCCTTATGTGGATATTGATATTCTTATTACAGGTTTGAGGCCTGGAGAAAAACTTTATGAAGAGTTGCTTTTAGATGAGGAAGGAATAGAAAAAACGGCTCATAATAAAATATATGTAGGCCATCCTCTTCCAGCAAACCCTACATTAAAAGCTATGTTAGATGCAGAAGAAAATAATGAATCAATAGAAGGAAATGTAAGAAAAGTTTCAGATTTGAGCGAGACAGAGGTGAAAAAGTGGCTTAGCGAAATTGTACCAAACTATACACCTCAAAAATAGAAAGCAATACCTATTGCTTATTTACGATATAAGGAGGATGTGCATGGATCTAAAGATCGATATAAATAAAACAGGCATTTCCAGAGAAGAAATAAAAAAGCATTCAGAAAACATAAATAATATTTTAGAAGATTTATGGTCAGAGAAAGATGACTTTACAGGATGGGTTAAACTCCCTATGAATCCAGATAAAGAAGCACTAGAGAGGATTCTAAACACAGCAATAAAAATTCAAGATCAGTGTGAGGAATTTATAGTTATAGGTATAGGCGGATCATATCTTGGGGCCCGTGCGGCTATTCACGCATTGGTAGGTTTTGATGAAATTTATGGTACTGGTATTGAGTCTGATAGATATCCTAGAATTAGATTTGCGGGAAACACGCTAAGTGCAGTTCATTTAAGGGAACTGGTGAAGGATATTCAAAGTAAAGAGGTTTCTATTTGCGTTATATCAAAATCCGGTACGACTATTGAACCAAGCATAGCTTTTTCTATATTAAAAGATGCATTAATTAGAAAGTACGGAAAAGAAAATGCAGCTAAACGTATTTACTCTATTACAGATGCTAAGCATGGAACACTAAGAGAAGAAAGTGACAGAGAAGGATATTGCAGCTTTGTTATACCAGATGATATTGGTGGACGTTATTCTGTTCTTACTCCGGTGGGGCTTTTGCCTATGGCGGTAGCAGGGATTGACATTAAAGCAATGTTGGAGGGAGCTGAAGCAATGGCAATATCAACAGAATGGGATTTTGATGCTGCTGATTATGCGGCGGCTAGATATGAACTTTTACAGAGGGGTAAGTGCATAGAAATTTTTGAGTACTATGAGCCTCAGTTAGAGTTCTTTGCTGAATGGTTAAAACAGCTATTTGGTGAGAGTGAAGGCAAGGAAGGTAAAGGTTTATATCCTGATTCACTTAGATTTAGCTCAGATCTTCATAGTATGGGTCAGTTTTTACAACAGGGGAGTCAGATTTTTTTTGAAACTGTTTTAAATATAGAAAAACCATCTAGGGATTTAATTATACCTGAGGATGCAGGAACACTAATTGCAGGGAAAAGTATGAATGAAGTTAATCGAGCAGCTGTTAATGGAGTGATAGAGGCTCATGTGCAAGAAGGAATTCCTGTTATCAAAATTGATATACCAGAGCTTAATGCTTTCTACTTTGGGCAAATGATTTATTTCTTTGAAACTACTTGTGCAATTACGGCTAATTTGATGGGAGTAGATCCTTTTAACCAACCGGGGGTTGAACAATATAAAGCACAGATGAAGAAAAATTTATTAGATATATGTGGAACTGAGAATAGAAATAGTATAGATAAAAATAAGTAAATAGCAAGAAGATATCTAGTTATGTGAAATAATGTAAATAAAATAGCAACTTAATAGTTAAAAAAATAACAATAGATAATTTATTAATCACCTAAAAACTCGTGAATTTCAAGCCTTTTAAGATATGTATACAAAATGCAAGACTTAAATGCGTTAAAAAAAAAACAACACAATTTGGATAAACGTGGTATAATGTGCTCAAAGCATTGATGATGCTTATGGAGGATTACATAAACTAAGGAGGATAATTGTGATGAAGAAAATCGGTGTATTAGGAACAGGCACTATGGGTGCTGGCATTATTCAGGTTCTTGCTCAGAATGGTTATGAAGTTGTACTTAGGGCTAGAAGAGAAACTTCAGTTGAGAAGGGCATAGCTAAAGTAAACAAGAGCCTAGATAAAATGGTTGCTAAGGAAAAGATTACAGCAGAAGCTAAAGAAGAAATTATGGGCAGAATTCATGGCTCAACAGACATTTCTATCGTTAAAGATGCGGATCTTATTATTGAAGCTGCTACAGAAGACATGGAGGCAAAAAAAGCTTTATTTAAAGAATTAGATGAACTTTGCAAGCCTGAAGCTATTATTGCTACAAACACATCAGCTCTTTCAATCACTGAGATTGCAGCTGCAACAAGCAGACCTGATAAGATTATCGGTATGCATTTCTTTAATCCAGTTCCAGCTATGAAGTTAGTTGAAATCGTAAAAGGACTTACTACTTCTGAAGAAACAAGAGGAACAATAGTTGAACTTGCAAAGGCTTTAGGAAAGACTCCTGTAGACGTTGCAGAAGCTCCTGGATTCGTTGTAAACAGAATTTTAGTACCAATGATCAATGAAGCTGTTGGCATTCTTGCTGATGGAGTTGCTAATGAAGAGGGTATTGATGAAGCTATGAAACTTGGAGCAAATCATCCAATGGGACCTCTAGCATTAGGAGATTTAATTGGTCTTGATGTTTGCCTTGCTATTATGGAAACTCTATACAAAGAATTTGGTGATACAAAGTATAGACCTCATCCATTGCTAAGAAAGATGGTAAGAGCGAATAAACTAGGAAGAAAAACTGGTGTTGGTTTCTTCGATTACAGTAAATAAAACTTAGTTTTATATAGACGTTAAAGGTCATCTATTTTAGATGACCTTTTTTTTTATAAAGATAGCATATAATAGTAAAGACAGATTTCTTCTTGCAAATTTATATAAAGTAGTATATATTGAAAAAATAATTGTAAAAGGGGATGAGAAAATGAATAAAAAGAAACAATTCGTACAAATCTTTGTAATATCTTTAATAGTGTTTACAATTGCTCTTGTACCTATGAGAATGGCTTTGGGGAAGGCTGGCGAGGTTAGACTGTTTGGGGGAAGTGAATCCATAATTAATGATATGAACTACATTGTAGATGAAAGTGGACCATATTATGAAATGTTTTCCAAGAGTAAAAGAGTAAACGTACTAATTTTGGGGGATAATGATGGTTTAACAGATACAATCATGCTTGCAAGCTATGATTTAGAAAATCAAAGGTTGGATGTTATTTCTGTACCTAGAGATACATATTACGCAAGACCTAGTCATAAAGGCGCTGCATCGCAGAAAATAAATGCAGTTTACGGAAATGATGGTGCAGTAGGTACTGCAAAGGCAGTAAGTGACACTTTGCTTGGTATACCAATTAATTATTATGCAGTTATTGAGTTTAGTGATGTTGAGAAAATAGTTGATGAAATTGGAGGAGTTCCAATGGATATTCCTAATATAAAGAATAAAGGTGGAATGTATTATAATGATCCATATGATAAACCTCCTTTAAAAATTGCCATTCCAGAAGGCCATCAAATATTAGATGGAGAACATGCTGTACAATTTTTAAGATTTAGAAAAGGCTATCCAGAAGGAGATATTGGTAGGGTTAAGGCTCAGCAGGAATTTATAAAGTCAGCAGTTAAACAGGCAATAGGCTCAAATATAACAGATGTTGTTAAAACAGCATTAACCGAAATTGATTCTGATGTTACACTTGGTATAGCTACAAAGATTGTTACAAAAGCTATTAGCTTAGATATAGAGAATATGAATACATATTTAACACCAGGAGGTCCAAAATCAGTAAATGGAGCTTCTTATTGGTTTGTAGATACAACTGAGGTGGGAGAGATGATAGAACAAATTTACAACCCACCAAAAGAAGATGAAAATAAAGATGAAAATAAAACAGAGGAAGAGTAGAAACAAATAAAATATAGATTGAATTTTTATGTTATTATAGTAAATTTTGGTTAAATTGTCTGAAATTTTTTATAAAATTTAATTAATTCTATTTATTTTTCTATTCAAATAGTATAAAATAAAGGTTCAGAAAAGGGAATAAGAGAGGTTATAAACGGATAAATGAACAGAGCTGAGAAGAAGCAAAGAGCAAAGGAACGAGAGGAAAGAGCCAAACAAAGAAATGCGGAAAGAAAAGGTTATGGTTACGAAGAACATCAATTGATTCAATCCTCCATAATGGGGAATGGAAAAAAGATAAAAAAGAAAAAGGTTAGTAACGGAAAATTATTTATTAGAACCTTTATTGTAGCCTTTGCAGTTTTAACTGTAGTAGGGTTAGGAATGACTTCGCTTGTAGAAAAAATAGCAAATTATAATCCTTTTGAAGATCAAGAGGAAGCTCCAGCACCGGTGCTAGAAGAAGAGCTAAAGCTAGAGGCCTTAGTTGATGAAGATAGCCCATTCTTTCAGCCTTTTAAGGACGCTAAAAGAGCAAATATTTTACTTTTAGGTGTAAATGGAAATTTAACGGATACTATAATGTTAGTAAGTTTTGATATGGAAAACAAAAACGTTGATGTGATTTCTATCCCTAGAGATACTTATTATCATAGAGACGGATACAATGGATTAGCGGAAAATAAGCTTAATGCAGCTTATAAGGGTAATCCAGTTAATACCGCTAAAGCAGTAAGTGACTTATTGTGTGGTATGCCAATAAATTATTATGCAGTCATAAAATATGAAGGTGTGGAAAATATAGTAAATGCAATGGGTGGTGTACCTATGGATATACCAAACATACAAAATAAAGGTGGAATGTACTATAAAGATCCATATGATAAACCACCTCTAAAGATTGCTATTCCACAAGGACATCAGGTATTAGATGGAGAGCATGCCGTTCAATTTTTAAGATTTAGGCATGGATATCCAGAAGGTGATTTAGGAAGGGTTAAGGCTCAGCAAGAATTTGTAAAAAGTGCATTTAAACAGTGCATAGGACTTAATTTACCTTCTATTGCCAAAACAGTTTTTAAAAATGTTGATTCAGATATTACTATAGGAACAGCTTTAAGTTTAGCAACAAAGGCTGTAGGACTTTCAGGAGAAAGTATTACAACTTATACAATTCCAAATAGGCCAGATCCAGAGCCACCTTTCTATGTTTATCCAGAGTTAGAAAAAACACAAGAAATGATAGAGCAAATTTATTCGGTTAAGGTTGAAGAAACTACAGAAGGAGCAGTCACTAGCGAAGAAAATGCAGAATAGTTTCTAACATATATATGTTATCGAAAAAGCTTTATAAAATAATTTAGAAAAAAATATATACCCCCAAGCCTTGGGGGGTATATAATGTTTTTGAAAGGGAATTTTAATGGAACAAAATGTTTTAAAAAATAAAAAACTTGCAGAGTTAAGAGAAATTGCAAAAGCATTTTCTGTTGAAGGCTATATAAAAATGAAAAAGTCGGAGCTTATCGAAGCACTTAGTAAAGATGAAAAGACTTTGAACCAAAATAAAGAACAAGTAAAAATAAATGATGAATCAAAGGACAAAGATGTAACTAATGCAGAAGCTAACAGTAAAGAAAATGCTGAGGAAGAGAAAGAAGCTATAGAAGATAATGATTCTGAAAAAATAAAGAAAAAAACTCAAAAGGAAGAACGCCCTGAAGTTGAAGGTATATTAGAAATTGCAGATGGAGGCTTCGGATTTCTTAGATTCTCTAACTTTTTAACAAGTGATAAGGATGTATATGTTTCCCCTTCACAAATAAGGAGATTCAACCTAAAAACTGGAGATAAGATAAAAGGTATATCAAGAAAACCTAATGAAGGAGAAAGATTTGGAGCACTTCTTTATGTTCTAACCGTAAATGATGATGAACCAGGGATAGCAATAAAAAGACCTGATTTTGATGATTTAACTCCTATATTCCCAAAAGAAAGATTAGCATTAGAAACAGGAATTAGAAATGACACTGCTATGAGGCTTATCGATTTAGTAGCTCCTATTGGAAAAGGGCAAAGAGGAATTATTGTGGCACCACCAAAAGCAGGGAAAACAATATTACTTAAGAAAATTGCTAACACAATAGAAGCGAAATACCCTGAAGTAGAGATGATAGTTCTTTTGGTAGACGAAAGACCAGAAGAAGTTACGGACATGAAGAGATCGCTTTCAAGCGGAGAAGTTATATATTCTACATTTGATGAAATGCCTCAACATCATGTTAAAGTGGCAGAAATGGTCCTAGCTCGTGCACAGAGGCTTGCTGAGCATGGTAGAGATGTAGTTATATTACTAGATAGTATTACTAGATTGGCTCGAGCCTATAATCTAGTAGTTCCTGCATCTGGAAGAACATTATCAGGTGGTCTTGATCCAGGAGCTTTGCATAAGCCGAAGAAATTCTTTGGTGCAGCAAGAAAGCTAGAAGAAGGCGGTAGCATTACTATATTGGCAACAGCATTAGTAGAGACTGGAAGCCGTATGGATGATGTTATTTTTGAAGAGTTTAAAGGCACTGGTAATATGGAGCTTCACTTAGATAGAAAATTATCAGAAAAGAGAATTTTCCCTGCTATTAATTTGAATAAATCAGGAACAAGACGTGAAGATTTACTTATGAGCCAAGAAGAGATTGAAGCTGTGTGGATGATGAGAAGAGCAATGGCTAATATGGGAACTCAGGAAGTTACGGAAACAATAATAGATAACCTTGCACATACAAGAAATAACTCGGATTTTATTCAAGTTATAAAAAAAAGCAAGCTTTCAGAATAAGTCATATGGGCAGAAATGTGAAAGAAACTAAAGAAAAACTATAGAAAGTTCACAATAGGAGCAAAAATATGGATTTTAGTAAGATATTTTTAAAAGATGCGTGTCCTACTAGTGTAGGAGGGCAGGCTATTATGGAAGGTATAATGATGCGGGGAGGTGATCGAACCGCAGTGGCAGTAAGAATGCCGGATGGTGCTATTCACCTAAAAACAGAAA
>DAMCXN010000001.1:146855-154076 GCA_032096995.1 Aminipila sp. | reverse complement strand
CCGTCATTTTGGTCGAAGATACCCTTAGTTAGAGGGGTGGTGTCTTTTGGTTCAGCTTTGGTTACAGGAACTAAAACTTTAATGTATTCAGCTGAAGTTTTAGAGAAGTACGAAAATGACCATGCTGAAGAACTAAAGAAACTGAGAGAAGAGCAAATTGCGTCAGGAAAAGATGCTGTAAATATAAAAGGCCCTGAGTATTATGAGAAAGACAAATTTACTTTATGGGTAGAAAAGCATTTTGGAGAAAAAGCAGCTTGGAATATTATGATTTATTTTTCAGTTGTTTTGGCATTAATTTTTACTGTTGGAATTTTTATTATAGTTCCAACTGTAGCAGTAAATTGGTGTAGTGTATTTACAGAAAATGAAATAGCTTTAAACCTAATTGAAGGGATACTTCGTATTGTGTTGTTTGCAGTTTATATACTGATAATATCTAAAATGGAAGACATTAAAAGAGTATTTCAGTATCATGGGGCAGAACATAAAAGCATACACTGTTTTGAGAATAGACTAGAGCTTACACCGAAAAATTGTCAGCAATTTTATACATTGCATCCAAGGTGTGGAACAAGCTTTTTAATGTTTATAATGGTTATTAGCTTAATTTTATTCTCTCTTTTAGGTTGGCCAAACCTATTTCTACGGATAATGTCCAGATTGTTATTGATACCTGTAGTAGCGGGCTTGTCTTATGAATTATTAAAATGGGCAGGACGCAGTGATAATATGTTAGTAAGAATATTGAGTTTGCCAGGACTATATTTACAAAAACTTACAACTAAGGAACCTGATGAAAAGCAGTTAGAAGTGGCAATTGTTGCTTTAAAGGCTGTTCTGGTTTCTGAGGATACAAAAGAGTTGAATCTATATATGCCTAACTATGAAGCATATACAGAAGAAATTTTGTCCGGCAAATAGCCAGGAGGGATTATAAAAATAATGGCAATGATGGTAAAGGAAATGCTAGAAATGGGTCAAAGGACCTTAGAAGTAGCAGGTGTTTTTGATGCCAAGGTAGATTCAGAAGCTTTACTTTGTTATATGCTTAATATTGATCGTGGAGAGCTTTTCATGATTTGGTCAAAAAGAATGGAAGATAGTCAATGCAATAGCTATTTTGAGTTAATAGATTCTAGAGCAAAAAGGATTCCATTGCAGCATATAACAGGTGTACAGCAATTTATGGGATATGACTTTAAAGTAGATAAAAATGTTTTGATTCCTCGTCTTGATACTGAGTTACTAGTTGAAACTGTAATGGATTATGCTAATTTATTCAAAGGAAAGATATCAGTTCTTGATCTTTGCTGTGGTAGTGGAGCCATAGGAATTAGCTTATCAAAGTTATGCAAGAATATGAAGGTTATTTGTAGCGATATTAGTGATGACGCTATAAAATTAACCAAAGAAAATACAAAGGCTTTAAAAGGAAACGTAACTATAAAAAAAGGAGATATGTTTGATCCTTTTAGAGGTAGATTAGGTAATACAAAATTTGATATAATTGTATCAAATCCGCCATACATAGAATCGGAAGTTATCACAACTTTAGAAGAAGAGGTTAGGGTACATGAGCCTCATTTAGCTCTTGACGGTGGTGATGATGGTTTGGAGTTTTATAGAAGAATTTTAAGAGAAGCTCCAAAGCATATGAATAAAGGTGGAATGCTCTTTTTAGAAATAGGTCATAATCAAGGAGAATTGCTTGCGGAAAAACTTGCTCATATGGGGCAATATACCAATATAGAAGTAAAAAAAGATTATAATAATTTTGACAGAGTAATAATCTGCAAGACACAAGTAAAATAGAGAAAGATAGCAGGTCATATGAATAATATAATTAAAAACAGAACTCTCATGTTTTTTGTGATAATTACTACAGCTATTTGCCTTAGAGCCCCCATCACATCGGTGGGCTCTATTTTATACTGTATTGTAAATGATTTAAATTTATCAAGCCTAATCGCGGGATCTATAACAACAATCCCTTTAATAGTAATGGCAGTTTTATCACCTTTAATAAGTAAAATAGGTGAGAAGAAAGGTTTGAATAAATCTTTGTTTTGGGGACTAATTATAATGTTTTTTGGTCTTATAATTAGATCTTCAGGTAGTGTTTTTACTTTACTTTTAGGCACGGCACTGATAGGAACAGCCATTGCATTTGGAAATGTTCTGATTCCTGGTATTATTAAGAACCTTTTTCCAAATAAAATTGGGACTATGACAGGAATATTTACTACTACCATGTCCATTTGTTCAGGTATTGGAGCAGGTTTTAGTGTTCCTCTGGCTGATAAATTGGGTTGGGGATGGAAATGGACACTGGCAGTTTGGGCATTGCCTGCGATACTTGCAATAATAATTTCCATAATTCAAATATTAAAAATGCCATCTGACTCAAAATCATGTAATACTCATTGTTTGAATTCTAATTTAGAAAAAACAAAGGAGAAAAAATTATATAAGATTCCCCTAGCTTGGTGGGTTACCTTAATGTTCGGAAGCCAATCTTGTGTATTTTTTATGATGGTTACATGGTTGCCTACGATAGTTGCAGAGAAAGGTATTTCTACTATGGCGGCAGGAATAATTGCTACTGTATTTCAGATTGCGGCAATCCCTGCAAATTTAGGAGCCCCTATATTAGCGGAGAGATTTAAAACCCAGAGTAAGTTGGCTGTAAGTGTAACTAGTTTCGGTATTATAGGATTATTGGGCATAATGTTTTCCAATTCCATGATAATATTATCTATAAGTACCGCTCTTTTAGCTTTAGCTTTAGGAGGAACCTTCAGTCTGTGTCTTGTAATCTTTGGAATGAGAACTAGTAATGGTGTAGAGGCATCTAGACTATCAGGCTTTGCTCAAAGTATTGGCTATATTATGGCCGCAATAGGACCTGCCTTAGCAGGAGCTTTATATGATATGTCAGGAAGTTGGAATTTCCCTATTGCCTTTTCAATAGTGATGTTAATGTTGGTTTTGATTTCGGGCAATATAGCAGGAAGTGACAAAAAAATATAAAAAATAATTTTTCTTGAAAAATCCTTGATAATACAAAATAGATTTGATATAATATACAGGCTGTATAAACAGCAATAATGCGGAGGCCGCGGGGCCAAGAGCAAAGGAGAGGTGCAAAGCATGAAGGAAGGAATCCATCCAGATTATAAGGAATGTAAAGTTACTTGCGCATGCGGCAACACGTTCATGACAAAGTCAAATAAAGACGAGATCAAAGTTGAAGTTTGTTCAGCTTGCCATCCGTTCTTTACAGGACAACAAAAGTTCATTAACCGTGGCGGTCGTGTTGAGAAGTTTAAGACAAAATATAATCTCGACTAATTATGATAAAAAAGTAACTTTAAAGACTGGAAATATATATTTCCAGTTTTTTTTTATAAAAATTTGTGTTATACTAGATAGTTAGTATGGATAAGAATGGGCTTTTGCCCAAAAATATTTAGTTCGACATTTTTAATATTGACTAATAAAATAAGGAGAACAATAAATGTTTGATAAACTCGATTTTATATTAGAAAAGTATGAAGAACTTTCTTTGAAGGTTTCAGACCCAGAAGTTATTAATAATCAGCGTGTTTGGCAGAAACATATCAAAGAAATGGGTGAAATGGAACCTATAGTAAATAAGTATAAAGAATATAAAAAGGCTAAAGAGGAACTTCAAGCGGCGAAAGAAATGCTTGATGAAAATGATGAAGAACTTCGTGAAATGGCTAAGATGGAAATCAGCGAACTTGAACCAGCTATTGATACAATTTCAGATGAACTTAACATTTTACTTCTTCCTAAAGACCCTAATGATGAAAAGAATGTTATTCTTGAAGTAAGAGCAGGAACAGGTGGCGACGAAGCTGCATTATTTGGAGCAGACCTTTTAAGAATGTACATGAGATATGCTGAAAGACGAGGATGGAAGACAGAAATTCTTGAAATGAATGATACTGGTATAGGTGGTATTAAAGAAGCTGTAGTTCTTATAAAGGGTAAAGGAGCATACAGCAGATTAAAATATGAAAGTGGTGCTCATAGAGTTCAACGTGTACCTGAAACAGAATCTTCAGGACGTATTCATACCTCTGCTGCAACTATTGCGGTACTTCCAGAAGTTGATGATGTTGAGGTACAAATAAATCCAAATGATGTTCGTGTAGATGTATACCGTGCATCTGGTAATGGCGGACAGTGTGTAAATACCACAGATTCAGCGGTAAGACTTACACATGTACCTACTGGATTAGTAGTAACTTGCCAGGACGAAAAATCACAAATTAAAAATAAAGACAAAGCTTTTAAAGTATTGCGTTCAAGACTGTATGATTTAATGCAACAGGAACAAAACAAAGAAATTGCAGATCAGAGAAAGAGTCAGGTTGGAAGTGGTGATAGAAGTGAAAGAATTAGAACTTATAACTTCCCTCAAGGTAGAGTATCCGACCATAGAATTAATCTGACTATATATAAGTTAGACAATTTCTTAGATGGTGAGCTAGATGAAATAATTGATGGGTTGATTACTACTGATCAGGCAGAGAAGATGAAAAACTTCTAATAGGGCGTGTCTTTTTTCGCTCTACAAATTTATGCTATAAATATAATTTGTAGATTGTAGTAATTTTCCTATGTGCATGAAATTTCCAATAAATTATACTATAAAAGGTATAATTGAAGCTTACTTAGTGCAAAAATCTGAGAATAGAGTAAAAAAATTTACCCTAAAGACGAAAAAGAATATATTATTATTGCAAGATTTAAACCTTTTGAAATGTAAATTAGCTATAAATCATTAAAATATAGATACAAATCAGAATAAATAATATAAAGTGTATACTAAAAATAAACAAACAGATTCAATTATTGCAAGAATCGCAGAAAACTCAATAAACATATAGTTTGTTGTAATATTAGATAAAGATTCAATTTTTATACTGCGTGTGAATTGCCAATTGATAATGTATACACTATGATAATTCATATATTAATAAATACAGAAAGACAGAGAAAATGGAAACTAAACTTTTGGATGTAACAACTGAAAATATTGAACTAGCTGCCAAAATGCTTGCTGAGGGTAAACTGGTAGCTTTTCCTACGGAAACGGTTTATGGACTTGGAGCAGATGCCTTAAATGGAGAGGCAGTAGGTAAGGTTTATGCAGCAAAGGGAAGACCCAGCGATAATCCTATGATAGTTCATATTGCAGAAAAAGAAGAACTAGGAAAACTGACACCAGTAGTAACACCTATTATGGAAGCGTTGATGAATGAGTTTTGGCCAGGCCCTTTGACTATGGTAGTAAAGAAGCTTTCAGGGATTCCAGATGTTACTACAGGAGGTCTTGATACAGTGGCTGTAAGAATGCCTTCTGACGAAATCGCAAGACAACTTATAAAACAATCAGGATGCCCTATTGCAGCGCCTAGTGCCAATATTTCAGGAAGGCCTAGTCCGACAAAAGCTAAGCATGTAGTTGAAGACCTAAATGAGAGAATAGATGCTATTATTATGGGCCATGATTGTCAAGTAGGTATTGAATCTACAGTTGTAGATGCAAGTGGTGATGACGTTATGGTTCTGAGACCGGGTATAATAACTCCAAAAGAATTAGAAAAAGCTCTTGATAAGTTAGGGAAAAAAGTTGATTTGGATCCTGCATTATTTCAAAATCGCCCAAGGGATGTCTCTGAACCAGAATTTAAGCCAAAGGCGCCAGGAATGAAATACAAACATTATGCTCCAAAAGCTGAAATGGTAATTATTTCCGGGGAAATAAACAAGGTTAAGATAGAAATAGATAAAATAAAGTCAAAGAAAGAGTATGAAGGCAAAAAAGTGGGAGTAATTCTTTTTGGAGAAAACCAATACTGTGAGGCTGCCCATGATTTTTTTGCGAAACTTCGTGACTTTGATGATGAAAGTGTTGACCTTATTTTAGCAGGTGCCTTAGATACAAACAATGGAGTTGGTTTTGCTGTAATGAATAGAATGCTAAAATCAGCAGGATATAGCATAATAAATGTATAATTATATATTTATACAAAAATAATAAACGTAGATATTACACTTATAGGACAATGGAGGTTAGTATGAAGATAGCAATGGCATGTGACCATGGCGGTTTAGACCTAAAAGAAAACATTAAAAAATATTTGGAAGAACAAGGTGTTGAGGTCCTTGATTTAGGAACTAATACACCAGATTCTGTTGATTATCCTCAGTATGGAAAAGCTTGTGCTGAAGCAGTTATTTCAGGCAAAGCGGATAGAGGGATTGTTTGCTGTGGAACAGGTATTGGTATTTCAATTGCTGCCAATAAAGTAAAAGGTATTAGATGTGCTTTATGTACAGATGTGCATATGGCAGAGATGACTAGAAGACACAATGATGCTAACATTCTTGCTATGGGTGGTAGAATTATAGACTTAGAAACAGCAAAAAATATTACACAGGCTTGGTTAGACACAGAATTTGAAGGTGGAAGACATCAGCGCCGTGTAGATATGTTAAACAATATGTAAAAACGTAATATTTAGAATTTTGATGCAGACAATGCAAGGGAGGAACTAATAAATGGGCAAAGTATATGTATTTGATCATCCGTTAATTCAGCATAAAACAGCTATGATTAGACAGGTAGGTACAAGTGTAAAAGATTTTAGAGAAATGGTTAGAGAAATTTCAATGCTTATGGGATATGAAGCTACTAGAAATCTTCCGCTTGAAGATGTTGAAATTGAAACACCTATGTGCAAGACAACAATGAAAATGCTTCAAGGTGAAGATATAGCTATAGTTCCTATTTTAAGAGCAGGTCTTGGTATGGTAGACGGAATGTTAGCACTTGTTCCAAATGCAAAAGTTGGACATGTTGGTTTATACAGAGATCCAGAAACTCATATTCCTGTAGAATATTATTGCAAGCTTCCAACTGATATTGTTAAAAGACAGGTTTTTGTAGTTGACCCGATGCTTGCTACTGGCGGAAGTGCTGTTGCTGCAATAGATTTTATTAAGGATAAAGGTGCTAAACATATTACATTTATGTGCTTAGTTGCTTCACCTGAAGGAATCGAAGCTTTACAGAAGGCACATCCAGATGTAGATATTTTCATTGCCGCTAAGGATGAAAAACTAAATGAAAATGCATATGTTATTCCTGGCTTAGGAGATGCTGGAGACCGCTTATACGGT
>DAMCXN010000001.1:132511-146845 GCA_032096995.1 Aminipila sp. | reverse complement strand
ACGGTACAAAATAAATGTAGGATTTAGTCACTTTTGTTTCCAGAGCATAAAAGGTGGCTGATGGGAGGAAAAAGTATGAATTTGATACCAGATAACGTGAGCAAGTACGATAATGTATATGACGTACTTAAAGAAAGAGGCTTTATCGAACAGTGCACTAATGAAGATGAAGTTAGAAATCTATTAGGAAAAGAAAAAATTAAATTTTATATAGGATTTGATCCAACTGCTGATTGCTTACATGTAGGACATTTTATGCAGGTAATCATCATGATGTATATGCAGAAATATGGCCATACTCCAATTGTTTTGATTGGTGGTGGTACTGGAATGGTTGGAGATCCATCAGGAAGAACTGATATGCGTCAAATGATGACTCCAGATACTATTAACTCAAACTGTCATGCGTTCAAGAAACTGTTTGATAAGTTCCTTGATTTCGACAATGACTGGGTATATACAGGCGGAGATGGAAAAACTTTTGGAAAGACTGCTGCAAATAAGGAGCCAGAATCAGGTAAAGCTATCTGTGTAAACAATGCTTCATGGCTTTTAAAACTAAATTACATTGAATTTATTAGAGATATTGGAAGACATTTTTCTGTTAACAATATGCTTCGTGCTGAATGTTTTAAACAGAGAATGGAAAAAGGTCTTTCTTTCCTTGAATTTAACTATATGCTTATGCAATCTTATGATTTTATGGTTATGGCAAGGGATCTTGATTGTAAGATGGAGTTTGGTGGAAATGACCAATGGTCAAATGTGCTTGGTGGTGTAGAACTTGCACGTAAAGAATTAGGAAAACAAGTTTATGGAATGACTTTCTCCCTTCTAACAACAAGTGAAGGTATAAAAATGGGTAAGACTCAAAAAGGAGCTTTATGGTTAGATGCTGATAAAACCTCTCCTTACGAATTTTATCAATACTGGAGAAATGTTGCGGACGCTGATGTAAATAAATGCTTACGTATGTTAACTTTCTTACCTATGGAAGAAGTAGAACGATTATCTTCTCTTAAGGATGCAGAGATTAATAAGGCGAAGGAAATTTTAGCATTTGAAGTTACTAAACTTGTACATGGAGCAGAAGAAGCTACAAAGGCTCAAGAAGCTGCAAGGGCTGCATTTAGTGGTGGCGGAGATATGAGTAATATTCCAACTACAAAAATGGCGGCTACTGATTTCGAAGGCGAAGGAATGGGTGTAGTAAACCTAATCAAGATGTTGAAACTTGTTCCAAGCAATGGTGAAGGCTTCAGAACTGTGGAAGGTGGAGGTCTTACTATAAACGATGAGAAGATTACAAATCCTAAGCTTAAGGTTACAACCGATATGTTTAAGGATGGAGGTCTTATCATTAGAAAAGGTAAGAAAACTTTCCATAAAGTCGAAATATAAAAATAAATTAAATACCATGTGCCTCCTTAGGGAGGCATTTTTTGTAAAATCATGTAGAAATATTAACAATTTATTAATAATATGGCAAAGGAGGTTGACAGTGTACTATTACGAGTAGTACACTATATGCACAGAAGGTGTATTGAAAATGAATGCAGAAAAGAGTGGGGGCTCTTGACATTCATGTAAAAAATTTACAAGTTTTAAACTGCGAACTCTTGAAGAGGGTTCGCTTTTTAAACATATAGCAGTATTTATAGAGAGGGAACTGATGGAACCACTAATAAAAGTAAAAAATGTTAGGAAAATCTATAGGATGGGTGACGAAAAAGTTGTTGCCTTAGATAATGTAAGTCTAAAGATATATAAAGGAGAAATCGTATGCTTTCTAGGAACCTCAGGATCGGGGAAATCCACATTTCTAAATATGGTAGCTGGTCTTGAGAAACCTACAAGGGGAGAAATTTATATTGGAGGTATTCCCATACATAAACTAAATGAAGAAAAGATTACCTTATTTAGACAGAAGAATATAGGCTTTATTTTTCAGGCATATCATTTGATGCCTATGCTAACAGCGACAGAAAATGTTAGTTTACCATTGATTTTTAGAGGTATAGATAAGAAAAAGAGAAATAAAATTGCAGATGAAGCTTTAAAAGCGGTAGGTCTTGTTGGATATGGGAAACGTAAACCCACACAGATGAGTGGAGGACAACAGCAAAGAGTAGGTATAGCTAGAGCTTTAGCTGGTACACCAAAGATAATATTTGCAGACGAACCTACAGGTAACTTAGATACTAATACTACAAAAGAAGTTATGGATCTTATTGTAAAACAAGTAAGGAGGCATAAGCAGACTTTAATTCTTGTAACTCATGATAAAAGTATTGCAAATTATGCAGATAAAGTCGTAACCATTCGTGATGGAAATATAATTAGTGTTACTGTGAAAAACAATCTAGAGGAGGAGCAAGGAGAGAAAAATGAGGAGTAAAGAGGTTATTCTAAAAAGATTTTTAGGCCTAATGATGGTGGCTTTAGTGGTATTAATGTATTCCCTAGTACCAGCTTTTATGCCTATGGGCGAAAGTGATAGTTTTGTGTATGCTGCTAATAATGGTGGTGTTTCTATTGAGACAATAGGTTCCCCTGGTGGTATGCAGGGAGATGAAAATATATCAGTAGGTTTCAATATTGAAAATAACAGAGGTGAAACTGTTATTGTACAGAATATGAAGCTCTCTATTCAAGGGGATGGTGTAACAATAAAAGAAAACACAGGAAGTTTACTTATACCTTCTGGGGGTAAGCAAACAGTAAGTTTTTCTGTAGACTTAGGCAAACATGCAGGTACAGGGGAAAGAATATGCAAGTTTACAGCAAATCTTAAAGATTCTGGGGGCGAAGATTTGGCAAATCAGAAAACCTTAGAGGAAAATACATATTTTACGGTTTATGAAAGACTTTCTACAGACGGAACTGACTCAAAGACCGTTGCAGCTGTTGATATTTCTCATTCAATTGAACCTGCAGGAGGCTTTACTCAAGGGGACAACAATAAATTAAAAGTTGAATTTTATAACTATGGAAATACTACCATAAAGAATGCGGTAGTTTCGCTGGTGTTGCCAGAAGGTTTATCAATATATAATGGAAGTAATCAAGCGGAATTAGGATATGTTTCTATGGGAAAAAGGAAAAGCGTGGAGTTTCCCATTACAGTAAAACAGGGAATAGAAAGCAAGAATTATCCTATAGAAGTTCAGATACTAGGTCTTAACTTTATGAACGGTGATATTGTAGCTAAAAAAACTTTCTATATACCAGTACAGGGTGATGGTAGCTTAAATACAGACAACATTACTATTACCAATGTAAACATTCCAAAAGAAATGGAATCAGGAAAAGAGTTTAATTTAAATTTTACGGTTCAAAATACTGGAGGCTCAGACCTTAAGAATTTAAAAGTAACAGTAGATCCTGAAGAAGGAATTATAAACAAATCAAAAAATATTTTTATAGATAATATTCCAAAGAAAAGTAGTAAGCAATATTCGGTTAAACTTTATACTTTTGATGGAGCGGAAGAAAAGACCTACCCAATAAAGATTACGGCAACTCCTGCAAATTCTTCAGAAGAGAGTGTTGCTAATGTAGTTCAGTATGCAACCGTGTCTATCCTATCGGATGGAACATCAGTAAAAAAGCCACAGTTGATGATTGACAATTATTCCTATGGTGGAAGTGCTGTTCAAGCTGGAACTGATTTTATTTTGAATTTAGGAATACTTAATACTTCAGGAAAAACACTTTCAAATGTTAAAGTTTCATTAAGTAATGAAGATGGAGTTTTTGTGCCAGTAGGAGGAAGTAATTCTTTCTTTGTTGAAAACATAAAGGCTAAAGGGCATTATACAAAAAGTATAAGGCTTAGTACAAAAGCTCAAGCAGAGCAAAAGACAACTCCTATAACGGTTAATATGACATATGAGACTGGTTCAGGTGACCCACTGGAATCTTCTGATACTATAGCTATTCCTGTAACACAAAAAACAAGACTTGTTGTTGATGACATAGTACCTCCAACAGAGGTTTATGCAGGAGAACCAGGTAGTTGTGAACTTGAATTTTACAATATGGGAAAATCAACTTTAAATAATCTTAGAGTTAATTGCGAAGGTGCATTTGACTTGATGGAATCTAACAGCTATTATGCAGGAAATATGGAAAGTGGCAAGAGTGATAGCTATAGGTTTACTTTTATTCCAAGAGATGTTGGAGAGATGAATGGTAAAGTGACCTTTACTTTTGAAGACGCCAATGGAGAACAACAATTTTTAGAAGTACCATTTACTTTTCAGGTTATGGACATGCCTGTCTGGGAAGATGAATATGCTGAAGAACAAATGCCAGAAAAGCAGACCCCTTGGGCACTTATAATCTCAGGAATCGTATTGGTAGTTGCCATTGTTGGAGGTGTGCTGTTTAAGAGACATAGAAAGAAAAAACTCAATGCTGCTCTTGAGATTGAAGATGATTATGATATAAATATAGAAGAGCCTGAGGATAAAGCTGAAGATAAAAACAAAGGAACTGATGAGAAACAATAAGGAGTAGTATTATGAACAATAGAGATTTAGTTGATCTGTGTTTTCGTAATTTACTCAGACGAAGAACAAGAACTTTGCTTGCAGTTGTTGGTGTAATAGTTGGAACCTGTGCAATTGTTGTAATGTTATCCATAGGTTATGGTTTGGCAGATAGTTATCAAGAACAAATTGAAAGTTATGGAAACTTGCATATGATTACCATGTATAGCTATGGGGGACCAATGCAAAGCAATGGTGATGACAAAGGTGTAATAAACGATAAAAACCTTAAATCCATAGAAAAAATGGAAGGGGTAGGAGCCGTTACACCTGTTGTATCAGAGTATCTTGTGATAGGTGCTGGTAAAAAAATAGCACAGACTGAGGTTTTGGGTATTAGGCCTGAAGTTTTAGAAAAATTTAATTACAAGGTTTTAGATGGCGGAAGATTATTGAAAAAAACCGATAAGTATGAAATTTTATTTGGAAATCAAGTACCTAATTGGTTTCAAGATCCTAAAAGTAATGATTGGAGTTCAGAACCTTTGGACGTTATGTCATTTAAAAAGTTAATTCTTACAGGTAATGATGAATATGGAAGAAAAACAAATGGAAATGAAGGCAGTGATAAAAAAGAAGTATATAAGGAATATGAGACTAGAGCTATAGGAGTACTTGAAAATCCTGATGATGATTCTGCATATTCTGTTTATATGAATATCGATACTGTTGAAGATATAGCTAAAGAAATAAAAAAAACTCGAGGAGAAAGTGATTTTTCTTTTGGGAAAAAAACTTATGAGCAGGCCTTGGTATACGTTACAGATATTAATGATTCTGCAGATATTAGTAAAGAACTTAGAGACCAAGGATATCAAACTTCAAGTCCCAGTGATTGGTTAGAATCTATGAAAGAAACTGCAAAAATGATACAAGGAATCTTAGGCGGTATTGGAGGAATTTCATTATTAGTTGCTGCTCTTGGTATAACAAATACAATGATTATGTCCATATATGAGAGAACTAAAGAGATAGGTGTCATGAAGGTTATAGGGGCAAATCTTCGTGATATAAGAAAAATGTTTTTACTTGAAGCGGGCCTAATAGGGTTTATCGGAGGGGTTGTAGGCTTGGCCTTTAGTGCAATCGTTTCTTTACTTATGAATACTGTTCTTAAAGATATTATAAGTATTGCTTTTGAAAGCATGGGTGGTGGATATGGAGCTTCTATTTCAAGAATCCCAATCTGGCTTGCCTTTGCAGCAGTGGGCTTCGCAACAGCTATTGGTATAATGGCAGGTTATTATCCAGCTAAAAGAGCTATGAACCTAAGTGCTCTTGAAAGCTTAAGAAATGAATAGTTTCTTACTGTATATAGTACTTATATCTCATAAATAGTAAATATTTAAAATGATGACTGTGCAAATATTGTGCAGTCATTTATTTTGTATAAAAACTATGTTTTGTGCTATTATTAATCTTAAGAAATTTGTAATAATCTGCCTAGATGTTTTGTAAGAATTAATTTTTAATATATAAATGTAAAAGAAAAAAGCAAACTGTCTTTACGTAAAGTCGGTAGCTCTTTTTTGTAGTGGAGGTATATAATGAATATTTTAGTATGTGATGATGATAAAGAGATTGTAAACGCCATCGAAGTGTATTTAAGAAATGAGGGGTATGAAGTTTTTAAAGCATATGATGGTTTGCAAGCACTTGAAGTAATTGATAAAATCCAAATTCATCTTATACTGATGGATATTATGATGCCTAATTTAGATGGTATGCGCGCAACTATGAAGATTAGGGAAAATAAAAATATTCCAATTATAATGCTTTCCGCCAAATCCGAGGATTATGATAAAATCACAGGGCTAAACGTAGGTGCTGATGATTATATAACCAAGCCTTTTAATCCTCTGGAATTGATTGCTAGAGTCAAGTCACAGCTTAGGAGATATGTGAATCTTGGCAGTCTCGAAAAGAAAACTGGGGTTTTTAGAACAGGGGGATTAGAAATCGATGACGAACAGAAAACTGTAACTTTAGATGGAGAGCAGGTTATTTTGACTCCAATAGAGTATGGGATTTTAAAATTATTAACACAAAATGCAGGCAGAGTATTTTCCATGGAACAAATTTATGAGACAGTTTGGAAGGAACCAGCTTATAATCCGGAAAATACTGTAGCTGTGCATATAAGAAGAATTAGAGAGAAAATAGAAATTAATCCTAAAGAACCAAGATATTTAAAGGTGGTGTGGGGAATTGGATACAAAATTGAAAAGATTAAATGATAAAGTGGCAGTTAGGGTTTCGGCGTTTATATTATGCGTTGTTATGTTTGTGGGAATTCTTGTAGGAGGGATTGCTACTGTTATATCAATAGACAAGGCAGGAATGAATTTTACTCTTGATGAAATTTTTAGCAATAAAGATTATTTACAAAGTACTGATTTACAAGAAGAATTTAAAAATCAGTCTTCAATGGTTTTAACGTTAATTTCACATTTTAAGAGTGAAGAGTATATTCAAAAAGGAAATCTCTTAGACGAAAGTAGTGGTTACTTATATGATGCCATAAGAGAACTTTATAAAGATGGTTATTATGATTGTGGGGATAAAAAAGTCGGTGCAAATAACTTAGAGCTTTCACCTTGTGTAATAACTGAGGTTGAAAATAAAATAGAAGTATATAAACCAGCAATAGCTATTGATGGTGTGCAATATGCTATACCTAAAGAATGGTATGGAAATTATGCCCAAGAAAGTTATGAGGAAGCAAAAAATTATGCTCAAGAATATGTTAGCTATGATGCTGATATAGATAATGAGGTTATAAGAAACTCTTTTATTGAAGCAAATAAGGAGCAGCTTATTGAAATTAAAAACAAGCTGATTAAAGATGAGCTAAGGAGATTTAAGGAACTTAAATGGGATTTAGATTCTCAAGAGGATATAAGCTATTTTGTTACAGATGCTGATAATTCATATACAAATATGAATTTGGCAAAAACAACAGATGGTGCGATTACAATGCCAAAAGAAACAGAGTTCACTAAAGCTCCGGCATATATGATTTATAATAATGGTAAATTCTTAAAAAACCCTAAATCAATAGATATTAATACTACTTCATGGATTAGAAATATAGATCAATATATAGAAGATGATTTATTTCATGCGTACAATGATGACTTAAAAATATATTTAGCATTTAGTAAAGATTATATTAGTAAAAGGCAAGCAATTTATCAAGATACTTCAGGTATAGTACAATTAATTACTCTAACTATAGGGTTTGCAGTAGCATGTTTAATCTTATTCATTTATCTTGCAGTTGTTACTGGTAGAAAAGATGAAGAGGGAAAATATAAGCTTTATCCAACCGATAAAATATGGACAGAAATACAGCTTGCTTTTGTTGCAGCTGCATTGGGTGCAGGGGTAGGAATAGGAAACATTGTTTATTATGATTTTCCTAACTTTGGAAGTATAATTAACATGGAGTTATTAGTATTGATAATTGCTTGTGTATTAGCCGCTACTGTGGGCCTTTGGTTTTTACTTTCATGTATAAGATTATTAAAAGCTCGTAGATTTATAAAAACTTCATTGTTCTATAAACTTTGGAATATTACAATTCACAAATGGTTTTCAATGTTATGGTGTAGTCTTAAAGACATATATAATGGTAGTAGTATAATGAAAAAGGTAGTGTTAATTACTTTAGCTATATGTCTGCTTTCTGCAACAGTATTTTTAGCACCAGTAGTTTTCTTGGTTATAATAGTTTTTGCACCAAAATGGGTGAGGAAATTCGAACAGGTTAAAAATGGTATTGAAGAAGTTAAAAATGGTAATTTAACTTATAAAATTCCAGTTGAAGGAGAGGGAGAGCTTGATAAGCTAGCACAAAGTATAAATGCGATTTCAGAATCTTCAAATGTAGCGGTGCAAAATGAACTGAAGAACCAAAGGATGAAAACTGATTTAATTTCAAATGTTTCTCATGATTTAAAAACTCCATTAACTTCTATGGTTACTTATATAGATTTGCTTAAAAAAGAAGGCTTGGATAGTGAAAATGCGGAGGAATATTTAAGAATTTTGGATGAAAAGACTGAACGCTTACGTCATCTAACAGAAGATTTGTTTGAAGCCGCTAAGGCCTCTAGTGGAGCTATGCCAGTAAACTTAGAAAAAGTAGAATTGCTTTCTTTGATAAATCAAGGATTAGGGGAAATGGATGATAAAATCCAAGCATCAGGGTTAAATTTTATTATTAATGTAGAAAAAGATAAATATTACGTTATGGCAGATGGTCAGCTGCTTTGGAGAGTAGTAGAAAATTTACTTGGTAATGTTTTAAAATATGCACTTGAAAATAGTAGAGTTTATATTGATATAAAAGATGTAGAGACTAAAAAGGGAAACGTTAAAGGTATGATAACGTTAGAAATAAAAAATATTTCTAAAAATCCACTGAATATTAGCTCAGATGAGTTAATGGAAAGATTTAAAAGAGGGGATGAATCTAGAACTACTGAAGGTAGTGGATTAGGTCTAGCAATAGCAAAGGATTTGGTAAAGCTTCAGAAGGGATGGTTTGAGGTATTTATTGATGGCGATTTGTTTAAAGCTAGAGTTATGCTAGATCGATATGAAGAGGTTTAAAATAGACCGATTTTGAAATTAAAATTAAGAAAATATATTTTGCGATAAAGATGCTTCAAATAAGTTTGAGGCATCTTTTTTATATGGTGTGTCTACTTATTTTATATTTCAACATTATATTACATATTATGACAAAATGTGTTGTAAATAATGTAGTATTTTAATATAATAAAGAAAATATCTTATTATAGTCAAATAAATAGATTTTATAAATAAATATAATAATTATATATAGCGCTTTTTAGGCAAGTCGGAGGTTTCCGTATGTGCAGTTTGCAAAATTGCAGAACTAATTTTTACAATAGAAATAGTATATTTGTAGTAACGTTATTGGTAACAATTATTACCTTTAGTTTTTTTTGCACCTCATATGGAGACAGCCGCCAGGAACCAACTAAAAAAATAGTAGTTGGATATCCATTGCTTGATTCCGTACATGAAATAAGTGATGAAAATAGGTTTAAGGGCTATAATTATGAGTATTTAAAGGAAATTTCTAGATATACTGGTTGGGAATATGAATTTGTTATAGATAGTTGGGACAATTGTATACAGGGATTAAAAGATGGAACGATAGACTTAATGGGATTTGTTTTCAAAAATGATGAGCGTTCAGAATTCCTTGAGTATACTAAATTGCCGTCAGGTATAGCTAGTGCTATACTAGTTGCAGATGATAGAAATAAAGAATTAAGTTATAAAGATTATAGTTCTCTTGATGAAAGCAAGGTAGGAATTCTTCTAGGTAGTAACTTGGAAAAGCTTTTAGATGAATTTTGCAAAGAAAAAAATATAAATATGGAAAAAATCTATTATTATACTGAGAAAGAGATGTTAAAGCGGCTTTTAGATGGTAAGATAGATGTAGCTCTTAGTACAACCTATGAAGTTAATGAAAGAAATCAGATTATAGTTGACTTTAGCTCAGATCCTTTTTATTTTGTAGTTAGCAAGAAAAGCAAAGATTATAAAGAGAAAATTGAAAAATTAAATTCAGCTATAAATGAGATTTTTATTTTAGAACCAAATTATAATGAAAAATTATTTAATGCATATGTCCCAAGTAAAAGCAGAAAATTTTTAAACTTAACAGAGAAGGAAAAAGAATTTATAAGGAATAGTAATCCTATAAAAGTAGCTTATGACCCAAATTGGAGACCACTTGTTTATTATGATGAGAAAACTGATAACATGAATGGTGCAGTAGCATATCTCCTGCAAAGGGTACAAGAAAAAAGTGGGCTAAAATTTGAGTATGTTAAAAAGGATAATTATACAGAGGCCTTAGACACAGTAAAAAGTGGAGAAGCCTGGATTATAACAAATTTCTTTAGAGATTATTCTTGGGCAGAAAAAAGCAATATAAGGCTTACAACTCCGTACATAGTTTTACCAGTAGAAAAAGTTGTTAATGGAAAATCAAAAAATGATATAGTAGTTATGCCTAAACATTACCTCCTATACTATAAGTATAAGGAATTAGAAAACGAACATGAGGTTAAATATGTTGATTCAATAGAGGATTGTTATAAGGCTTTGATTTTTAATGAAGCAAAATGTACATATGTAAATTCTTATATTAGTAGCTATATGATGAGTAATCGAAAGTATTTTAATTTAGAAACAATCCCGTCTGTTGATAATGGGGTTGAAGTTTGTATGGGAATATATGAAGAAGCACCTGAAGAATTGATTTCAATTATAGATAAGGTTAGCTTAACTATAACAAGAGAAGAAGTAAATCAAATGGCTATGAAGGCAACTTTGGATTTGGAAAATCATTCTTTGCAAAATTTGATTTATAGAAATCCTAATACTGCGTTAGTTGTTGCATCAGCGTTCTTTACCCTTGTACTTATTATAATATTTGTTTATATGAGAGAAAAAAGGAATAAAGAGAAGGCTATGTATTATAACCTGGTTACGGGTATTTGGAATTTTGGTAAGTTTTGTATAGAGGCGGATAAACTTTTAAGAAAAAATGACTACTATAAAAAATGTGCCATTTTGCATGTTAATATATCTAAATTTAGATTTGTAAATGACTCATATGGGTTTGAAGTAGGAAATGAAGTTTTACGAACGGTGGCTAGCATTTTTAAAAAAGTTTCTTGCCAAGGGGAATTATATGCATCGCTTTGGGCCGATCATTTTGTCTGTTTAGTAAGATGTGAAGATGAAAGACACCTTAAAGATAAAGCGAAAGCAATCGTAGAACTATTAAACAAAGAGATTCTAAAGAATTGTGAACTTAGGGTAGTTTTTAGAGCAGGAGCTTATTTTATTACCCAGGATGATATTAAATCAGGTAAGAGCATTAACGATATGCTTCAATATGCAAATCATGCACTTTCAAGCATTGGTGATTCATATAAGAATGTAATAACCTGCTTTGATGAGGACATTAAGAACCAGATAGAGGCATTAAAATTGGTTGATAAGGATATGCTTAAAGCCTTTTATAACAGAGAATTTGTTCCGTATTATCAACCTAAATACAATATATATACTAATGAAATATCAGGAGCTGAGGCTCTGGTAAGATGGCTTCATCCTGTGGAAGGGATTATGTCACCTTCATATTTTTTGCCATACTTTGAAAAAGGTGGATTTATTGTAGAAGTAGATTTATATATTTTTGAAGAAACGTGTAAACTTATAAAAACATGGATTGATGAAGGAAAGAAACCAATTACTGTTTCGTGTAATTTTTCAAGATTACATTTTAGAGAAGAAGATTTTGTAGATAAACTAAAAGTAATTGTTGAAAAGTATAATATTCCTTTTAAGTATCTTGAATTAGAATTGACTGAGACTATAGCTGTAGAAGAAATGGAAACTTTAACCAAGAAATTAAGTGCATTGCATGAGTTGGGTTTTAGTGTATCTATTGATGATTTTGGATCAGGATATTCCTCTTTGTCCGTATTACAACGTTTGAAAGTGGATACTATAAAATTAGATAAAATGTTTCTTGAGTATTGCGTTATTAATGAACCAGAATATAAGGTTATGCAAGCTATTGTTAATCTTGCAGACCAGCTTCAGATGCAAGTTATTTGTGAAGGGGTAGAAACTGCTGAACATGTGGCTTTGCTTAGACAAGTAAATTGTGATTTTGCGCAAGGTTACTATTACGCAAGACCAATGTCAATAGATAAACTAAATGACTTATTAGGAAAAAAACAAAAATGATAATTGTTGAAAGGGGAAATTATGGAAAGCATGGGTTTAGTCAGGGTGGCATCTGTTTCACCTAAAATCAAAGTGGCTAATGTACAATATAATGTAAACGAAATAATAAATTGTATGAAAATGATATCAGAGCAAGGGCAAAATGTTGGAATAATTTTATTTCCAGAGTTAAGCATTACATCATATACTTGCGCGGATCTGTTTTATCAAACTCACTTATACGAGAAAAATTTACAGGGTCTTAAACACGTAGTTGAGGCTTCAGAGGGTTTAGATATAGCAGTTATAGTAGGATTCTATTTTAGAATAAAGGCAAATTTATATAATTGTGCGGCTCTTATACAAAATGGGAAAATAAAAGGTATAGTACCAAAGATGTTTTTACCTAATTATAAAGAATTTTATGAAGATAGATGGTTTGCTCCTGGTACTGATATTACCACAGAGATTAAATCTGTAAAAATTTTCGGGGATGATGTACCTTTTGGTAATATTATTTTTAGGGATGAAGAAGCTGGTTTTGGATTAGGCATTGAAATATGTGAAGACTTATGGATGCCAATTACACCAAGTTCTCATTTAGCGTTAAATGGTGCAGATATTATATTTAATCCATCGGCTAGTGATGAAACTGTTGGAAAAGCACAATATAGAAAGACTTTAGTACTTACTGAAAGTGCTAAAAGTAACTGTGGGTATGTATATTCTTCTGCGGGAGTGCATGAATCTACAACTGATTTAGTCTTTAGCGGGCATACAATGATCGCTGAAAATGGTTCGATGATAGTTGAAGGAGAACGCTTTCAAAGGGAAAGTAGTTTTATCATAGGCGATATAGATTTTCAAAGAATTCAATTTGAAAGAAGTCATGGACAGGTTTTTATTAATAGTTCTAAGGCTTATAGTGATAGCGCTAATTACATTAATGTTGAATTAGAACCTGTGAAGTTAGTTGACTCTAATATGAAACTTTGTCGTCATTATGAGAAGAATCCTTTTGTACCAGTTAATCCTTCTGTTGTTGATGACAGTTGTCGTGAAATTTTTAGTATTCAAACTGCTGGATTAGCAAAAAGAATTGAACATTCCCGTGCAAAGAAATGCATAGTTGGTATTTCTGGTGGTTTAGATTCAACACTTGCTCTTCTTGTTACGGCTCAAACACTTAAATTGATTGGTAGACCAACCTCAGATATAGTTGCAGTTACTATGCCCGGTTTTGGCACAACAGGTAAAACGTACAATAATGCTCTTACTATTATGAAACTTTTAGGAGCAGAAATTAGAGAGATTAATATTGGTGATGCAGTGCTTCAACATTTTAGAGATATTGGACAGAACAAGGATGTTCATGATGTTACCTATGAAAATTGTCAGGCAAGAGAACGTACTCAGATTTTGATGGATATTTCAAATAAGGAAGGTGGAATTGTTGTTGGTACTGGCGATTTATCAGAACTAGCCTTGGGATGGTGCACTTATAATGGAGATCATATGTCTATGTATGGAGTGAACTCAGGAGTTCCAAAGACTTTAGTTAAATTTGTAGTTAAGTGGGTTATGGATCATATGCTTAGTGGCAAAGCTGAGGAAAAAGATTTTAGTTCAAATAATGTGCTTCTTAAAAAGACTTTACAGGATATTTTAGATACACCTATTTCACCAGAGTTATTACCTCCTGATGAAAACGGAGATATAGCACAGAAAACAGAAGATAGTGTAGGCCCTTATGTTTTACATGATTTCTTTATTTTTCATACATTGCGCCACGGAATGCCGCCAAAGAAGCTTCTTTATGTGGCAAAACAAGTATTTGCTGATGAATATGATGAGGATTTTATAAGAAAATGGCTTATTGTTTTTTATAGAAGATTTTTTAGTCAGCAATTTAAGAGAAGTTGTATGCCAGACGGACCTAAAGTTGGTTCTGTTAGTTTATCACCTCGTGGTGATTGGAGAATGCCAAGTG
>DAMCXN010000001.1:68149-132501 GCA_032096995.1 Aminipila sp. | reverse complement strand
GTGATGCAGATGTATCCATTTGGTTAGAGGAACTAGAATAGTTAAAAAGATACAATTAAATAATATGAGATTTTTAATGGGGGTTATCATTTTATGATAACCTCTTTTTCCTTTGAATTGGTTGCAAGAGATAAACTATTTAGTATATACTTATATATGCCCATATTAATATATGAAGGACTAAGTTGGAAAAAAGAGAAAATAACCAACAAAATGGGTAAAGGAAAGGACGACAGCGTATTGTCGTAAAGGTAGAACTAATGAAAGAATTTTGTATTGTTGATTTTAGAACAAATGAAGAAATCACAGACTTTTTTATTATAAAAACTATAGCTGTAAAATTAGGCTCAAATAAAAAACAATACTTAGACTTGTTATTGGCGGATTCAACAGGAGAAGTAACAGCAAAAAAATGGGATGTCTCAGATGCAGAATTGCCTTCAATTAATGAAATTAAAGAAGGAGATATTGTAAAGATTAAAGCAGTTGTTACACAATGGAATGGATTAAAACAACTTAGGGTTATGAAGATAAGAAGAAAAGTTGAAAATGATCCAATTGAAATGGTTGATTTAATCAAAGCGGCACCAGAGCGAGCAGAAAATATGTATCAGTATATATATGATCGTGCAGATGCTATGAAGGATCCAGATTTAAAGGCTATTTGTATAAAGGTTTTAACAGAAAATAAAGAAAGACTTATGTATTATCCTGCGGCACAAAAAAATCACCATGCACAGCTTGCAGGACTTTTGTATCATGTAAAAAGAATGCTTATGAATGGTGAAAGAATGTGTGAAGTTTATACAAATCTAAATGCAGACTTGGTTGCGGCAGGAGTAATTTTGCATGATATGGAAAAATTGAATGAAATTGATTCAAATGAGCTAGGAATATCAACTGGTTATTCCTTTGAAGGACAGATGCTAGGACACCTAGTTCAGGGAATAAAAACTATTGATAAAATTGCCGAAGAAATTGAAATGCCTCGAGAAAAGGCTATTATGTTAGAACATATGATTTTAACACATCATTATGAACCGGAGTTTGGTAGCCCTAAGAAGCCAATGTTCCCTGAAGCTGAAATACTGCATTATCTTGATATAATTGATGCGAGAATGTTTGATATGGAGGACTCGCTAAAAGGCGTATTGCCAGGAGAGTTTTCAGAAAGAGTTTGGACCTTGGATAATAGAAAAATTTATAAGCCATTAGGAGAGTAAGGGAGAGTCAATATGGTTGTGTTACCTAGAGAAATTAGTGATATAGTAAAAAATCCTGCGAATTCTATTGAAAAAAATCCATTGGGGATTCTTGATACAATTTGTTTCGCTTGTGAAGCTGATTTTGAGTTGAATGAAGAGGTCTTGAAAGCTTGTACGGGAAAAATTCAACTTCTTAATGATGTTTCTATTGATAAGATGAGAGAAAGTCTGGAAAATATAATCTCGTCTAAAAGAGCTGGAAAGGGACTTACCTTATTAACTAGAACTGGGGCAATGGATTATATTTTAGGTGAAGAAATTTCTAGGAATATGACAAAACAACAAATGGAAGATTTTTCTATGTATGTAGAAAATATTGACAATACTAAACGAACTACATTAAGAAGACTAGCTTTATTTTATAAATGTTTTAATCCTAAGAAGGCTGAAGAAGCCATAAAAAAGATGATGTTTTCAGAAGAAGAGGAATGTCATTTATTAGATGCAATTTATTTATTAGATAAAATTTATTTTTTAACTAATAAGTATGATATGAAAAAGTTCCTTGTAAAGTATGGAATGGAAAGATATGAATTTTTACATAACCTTTCAAAGGCACAAAGGATAATATATGATTTTCCTGTTAACCGCATACATTCAAGAGAATATGTATTAGATAATATAAAGCAATATAATGAACCTATTTTTATAGAAGATTTGGAAATAGAAAAACAAGATTTACTTGATTTAGGGATACCAGAAAAGGACATTGAAAGAATTTTTGATGCGATTTTGGATATAACTCATATGAAACCAAATCTAAATACTAAAAAGGATTTGATTGAATATGCCCGTAAATTTGGAAAAAATAAATGGGCAGCAACATTTAGAAAAATAAAATTTATTAAGTAAAATGTATATAGCTTTGATAGGAATTAAACGAATTTAGAATAAAATAATTTATATTAAAATTGGGGTTAATAAGATAGGAAGACATAATGCCGTTAACTGAGATAAAAAAAGGGACAATTGAAGAGATTATTTTTAGGAATAATGAAAATGGATATACTATAGCGGTTATTGAAAACGATGAAGAAATGTTCACAGCTGTAGGCTATTTGCCATTTGCAGATGCTGGAAGAAGTTATGAGTTTACAGGAAATTGGAAGACACACCCTACGTATGGAGAACAATTTGATGTTTGTGAAGCAAAAGAAATAAGACCTACTTCCACAAAGGGAATCGAAGAGTTCTTATCATCTGGGGCCATAAAGGGGATAGGAAAGAAGACTGCTGCACTAATTATTAGAAAGTTTGGTTTAGAAGCTTTAAATATAATAGAAACATCCCCGCATAGACTTGTGGAAATAGATGGAATAGGACCTAAAAAAGCAGAAACAATAGGTGAAGCTTTTAAAGAAAAAAGGGCGTTGGCAGAAGTCTCTATGTTTCTTCAACAATTTGGTGTATCAGCGAATTATGCTATTAAACTGTATAGAGAATATGGTGAAGCAGCTATAGATATAGTATCTCAAAACCCATATCAACTAGTTAGTGAAATTTATGGTATAGGGTTTAAAAAGGCGGATGCCATTGCAGAAAAGATAGGCATAGATAAAGATGATGAGTATAGAATTCAAAGCGGCGTTAAATTTACACTAAATTATCATATCAATGAAGGACATACCTACTTACCTCAGAAAGTGTTATGTGAAAAAGCAGGACAACTTATGGAGGTTTCTACAGAACGAATATATGAAGTTTTAGTAGGAATGGCTTTTGAAGGTGAGATTCAAATTGAAAATTTAAATGAACAAGCTGTAGTATTTTTAATGCCTTATTATTTAGCTGAGCAGAATGTATGCAAAAAATTGGTAGCATTGAATAATGCCTCTCTAAAAATAATAAATGCTGATATAGATAGTCTTATAAACATGACAGAGAATGAAAAAGGCTTGGAACTTTCAGAAAATCAAAAATTTGCAGTCAAGAGTTCTCTTTTAAATGGTGTCTCTGTTATAACAGGTGGACCAGGTACTGGAAAAACAACAATAATTAATGCCATTATGAACATTTTGGATAATAGTGGACTGAAGACTGCTATTGCAGCACCAACTGGACGTGCAGCAAAGCGTATTACCGAGACATCTGGATACTATGCGTCTACTATACATAGACTTTTAGAATATTATTACTCAGAGGGCGAAGATACCATGAGGTTTGGGAAAACTGAAGAAAATCCTTTAGAGTATGATGTAATAATTATAGATGAAGCTTCAATGATAGATATATTGCTGATGAATGGGATTATGAATGCCGTAGTTCCGGGTACCAGATTAATTTTTGTAGGAGATTCGGATCAGTTACCTTCAGTAGGGGCAGGAAATGTCTTGAAGGATATAATTGATAGTGAAGTGATTTATTCTGTTAAATTAACAGAGATTTTTAGGCAGGCTAAAGAAAGCCTAATTGTAGTAAATGCACATAAAATTAATAAAGGTGAAAATCCTGATTTTAATGAAAAAGGTAAAGATTTTTTCTTTTTACAGAAAAAGACGGAAAAGGATATGTTGGAAACAATAAAGGAATTGTGTTTTAAGAGGCTTCCTGCATATTTTAAAGACTGTGATGCTATGAAAGATATGCAAGTGCTTACTCCAGTGAGAAAAGGTATTTTAGGCAGCATTAATTTGAATAAAGAATTGCAATCTGTGTTGAATCCTCCCAAAGAAGAACTTGAAGAACAAAAATATGGAGATAAGGTTTTTAGGGTAAATGATAAGGTTATGCAGATAAAAAACAATTATCAGATGGCTTGGAAACGTCTTGACGATTTTTCTGATGGAGAAGGAATTTTCAATGGCGATGTTGGATTTATAAAGAGTATTGACAAAGAATTTAATCAGATTACTGTAGTTTTTGATGAAAATAAATATGTTAATTATGATGTAACGCAGTTAGATGAACTTGAACTGGCTTATGCCGTAACAGTTCATAAAAGTCAAGGAAGTGAATTCCCTATAGTGATAATGCCTATAACATGGTTTCCACCAATGCTTGCTACCAGAAATTTACTTTATACTGCGGTAACAAGAGGAAAACAGGCAGTTGTATTAGTAGGTTCTATGAACAGAATGTTTGCTATGGTTGAAAATAATAGGATAATGGATAGATATACAGGTCTAAAAGCACGATTACAAAACCTATTATAATTTTTAAATTTGTAGGGGGATTAAATGGATTTCAACTTACAAAAGATAAGAACATTATATAAAAAAACATTAGATTTTATTTTTCCATCAAATATTTATTGCATTTGTTGTGGGAATCTAGTAGATAAAAGTAGAGTTTATGCATTATGTGATAACTGTTTGGAAACAATACATTGGGCTAATGAAAGAAGCTGTTCTAAATGTGGAAAGATTTTGGTAGAAAACGAGAAAAGAAAACTTCTTGATAAGATAAGGGAGACTGAAGAGGTTTGTAGCGATTGCAAAAATAATAATCATTTTTTTGAGCGTGGATTTACTTGTATGCAGTATGGCTTGATCGAAAAAGAAATGATTCACCAATTTAAATTTAATGGACATGCATATATGGGAGACAAGCTTGGCAAAATAATGTTAGATAGAATTTTATTAGAGTCTTTACATGTTGATATGGTTACGTCAGTACCTATGCATCCAAAAAAACAAGTAAAAAGAGGCTATAATCAATCAGAACTTATGGCGAAAGTAGTTGCCAAAGGGCTCGGTGTAGGCTATAATAATCGAGTACTTATTCGCAATAAGTATAATGCTCCAATGAATAAATTAGATGCAAAGCAAAGATATAGTAATATAAAGAATTCATATGAGATATCCAATAAAGCTTTGAATCTGAACAAAAAACACGTATTGCTAATAGACGATATATATACTACAGGCAGTACTGTGGACGAGTGTAGCAGAATTTTGATTGAAGCAGGAGCTGGTAAAGTTTATGTTTTGACTTTAGCAGCAGGCACAAATTAACAATATTATAATTGTTTTATTTGGAACATATATTAGGGTAAGGTGACTGTTTAGGTCTGTGGTTGAAAGTCCAAGCCAGTTACGGGCAAAGGGATCCACGTAAGCTGGTCCGCAAGGCGGCAGTGATCATGGCGTAGCTTAGAAGTAAGTCCTCTGACAAAGTCAGGTAAAGGCAAGTGTGGGGTCAAAGACCAGGTCAGCTGAGCAGTCACCTTACCTTAATATTTTTTTATTTGCGTTTTTCAGAAAATTATGGAAAATGTCGAAAGCTAGTGGTATAATATAAACAACAACTCAATGAAAAGGGAGGGCATTTATATGAAGATTATAATAACTAGTAAAAACCTAAGTTCAAGTGATTATTTAAAAGACAAAATTGAAAAGAAACTAGGAAAACTTAGTAAATATTTTTCCAACGAGATTGTAGCAAATGTAATGGTTTCTGCGGAGAAAGGCAAACAAAAAATAGAGGCAACTATAAATGCAGGAGGAACTATTTTTAGAGCAGAGGAGTCTGCTGAAGTTGCATATGATGCAATTGATGGGGTTGTTGATAAATTATCTACACAGATGTCAAGATTTAAAACAAAACTTCAAAAAAAGCATAAGGACAACAAAGGCTTCATGTTTGCAGAGATTCCTGATTATGAGGAAGAACAAGAGGATATGTCCATTGCTAAAAAGAAAAAAATAGAAATTTCTCCTATGAATGTAGAAGAAGCTATAATGCAGATGGAATTGTTAGGACATTCTTTCTTTGTATTTATGAACATGGATACAGAATCTGTTAACATAGTTTATGAGAGAAAGAATGGAGATTACGGTTTAATTGAAACAGTATATTAATTTTTACAAAATAATAACATAAAAAAATAGCAGGGAGCTTCTCCCTGCTATTTTTTGAACTATAGCACACTTTAACTATTGAAAATACTGCATTTTTTTTGTACAATGAAGGTAGGGTAATGAAAGGGATAGAATAGGGGAAAAAGTATGCAGAATTATATTAGCAACATAGTATCCGGTATTAGTATTGCCGATGCCGTAGATGTTTTTATTGTGGCATTTGTAATATATAAGATCCTAGGATTTATAAGAGAGTCAAGAGCAGAGCAATTAGTAAAGGGTCTGCTTGTTTTAGTGCTTACAACTATAGCTTCTGAACAGCTTCATTTATATACTTTAAATTGGATTTTAAAGGGAACAATGACCTTAGGTGTATTAGCTTTAGTTATAGTTTTCCAACCTGAACTAAGAAGAGGGCTAGAATATGTAGGAAGAAGTAAATTGGTAAAGGCTCCTTTTGGTCAGTTTGATAAAGAAAAAGCAAAAAATATTACTGCTCAGTTTATTAAAGCTGTAGATGATTTTTCAGCCAATAAAGTTGGTGCTCTTATTATTTTAGAAAGAGAAACTTCTCTTACAGACATCGCTGAGACAGGAACTATTTTAAATGCAGAAATATCAACAGAAATTTTAGGAAATATTTTTTATGAAGGAGCTCCATTGCATGATGGAGCAGTTATAGTTAGAGGAGATAAAATTTACGCAGCTGGCTGTGTATTACCTTTAACTCAAAATAAAAACTTATCAAAGGAACTTGGAACAAGACATAGAGCCGGTATTGGTATTACCGAAAACTCCGATGCGATTACAATTATTGTATCTGAGGAAACTGGTATAATATCTATTGCTGTAGATGGTAAATTATCCAGGTTTTTAGATATTAAGACAGTAGAAAAAACATTACTAAACTTGTTTTTAAATGCTACTGTAGATGAAAAGAATGTAGCTGCAAAAAGTTTAGCTGCAATTTTTAATATATTGGGGAGAAAGAACGATGCTGCAAAATAAAAATTTTACAAAATTGCTGTCACTAGTTTTGGCGATTTCTTTGTGGATATATGTAGTAACCGTTGAAAATCCGCCGACTAAAATAAAAATACCAAATGTGCCAATTCAGATAGTAAATGCCGAGAGTTTAAATCAGAGAGGTCTTGCTATAAACTCTGATGAAAACTATTTTATGGACATTGTTATAGAAGGAACACGTTCGAATGTATTAAAGATATCATCTAATGATATAATTGCTAAGGCGGATGTATTTGGATACGGTGTGGGAGAAAACTATATTCCAGTAACTGTAACGGTGCCAGATACTGTTAGCGTAGCAGACCAAAAAACTACTAGGCTTGCAGTAAACATAGAAGAATTAGTATCAGTATATAAGCCTATAAATGTTGTTTTTGATGGAGCAGTTTCTTCTAAATATGAAGCAACTGTACTGAATATAACACCAAAAGAGGTAGAAGTAAAAGGGGCTAAATCAAAAGTAGCTGATGTCAATTCGGTTAATGCAACTATTGATGTCTCTACACTAACAGATAAAACAAAAGTATTTCAAACAGGACTATCAACTTTAAATGAAAATGGTGAGACTGTAAAGAATGTTAAGCTATCGTCAGATACTGCTAACATTGAAGCTGCAGTTTACCAAACTAAAGAGGTCCCTTTAGATGTTGAAGTATCTGGGGAAGTTTCCAAGGCTTATCAAGTAACAGGAATGAACGTTCCTAAAAAGGTAAAGATTAAGGGACTAAAAGAAAACCTACAGAAAGTGGAGAGGGTGACAGCACAAGCGATAGATATCAGTGATGTAACAGCTACCACTGAGATTCCAATCTCTGTAGATTTACCAAAAGGAATAATGTTAGCAAATAGTTCTAAGGATATATCCGTTAGTATTATTATAAAAGGTATAAGTATAAAAGAATTTGAAGTACCAAATAGTAGTATTTCTGCTACAGGATTAGGAGAAAATCTTTCTCTTGTTGTGAACACTGAAAGTGTTGCAGTTAAAGCTTCAGGAAAAGAAGCTGATATAGAAACTCTAAATCAGAAAGATATTAAACTTTCTATAGATGTGACAGGATTAGAACCAGGTATATATACTGTTCCGTTGACGATTGATGAAATTGATGGTATGTCGGAATTAGTATTAACACCTAGTGAGATACACATTACGATTAACGAGGCGGTATAACCTCGTTTTTCATATAATAGGAAATATCAATAGAATTTCCTATTATATGAAAAACATATATTTAAGAGAAAGAGGAATTTATATAGATTTTAGGAGGATATTTTTAATGGGAAGATTATTTGGAACTGATGGTGTAAGAGGTGTAGCTAATTCAGAACTTACTCCAGATTTGGCTTTTAATTTAGGTAAAGCAGGAGCATATGTGCTTAGCAAAGAGGAAGGAAAGCCAGTTGTTCTAATTGGAAAAGATACAAGAATATCAGGGGACATGTTAGAAGACGCTCTTAGTGCAGGAATTCTTGCTATGGGTGGCAATGTTATTAAAGTTGGAGTTTTACCTACTCCAGCAGTAGCATATCTTGTAAAGTACTATAAAGCAACAGCAGGTGTCGTAATATCGGCATCACATAACACATTTGAGTATAATGGAATTAAATTTTTTAATAGTGAAGGTTTTAAGCTTGATGATGAATTAGAAGAACAAATAGAAGATATCATCATAAGAAATATAGACGTAAATAGCCACATTACAGGAGATAAATTAGGAAAATGCTTAGAAGCTGAACATGATGCTTTAGAGTTATATTGTAAATTCCTTAAGAGCACTATTGATATAAAATTGGATAACATGAAAATCGTTCTGGATTGTGCAAATGGTGCTTCTTATAAAGTGGCAGAAAAAGTTTTTAAAGAACTAGGTGCTGATACTATTGTAATGGCAAACAATCCAGATGGAATAAACATTAATGAGGGGTGTGGATCTACGCATCCTGAGGATCTACAGGCAAGAGTCATTTCAGAAAAAGCAGATTTAGGTCTTGCTTTTGATGGTGATGCTGACAGATTAATTGCAGTAGATGAACTTGGTCGCATAATAGATGGGGATAAAACTATAGTAATGTGCGCAAAGATGCTAAAAGACAAAGGGCTTTTAGTTAAAGATAAAGTAACTGCTACTGTTATGAGTAATCTTGGCTTTCATAAGGCTGTAGAAGAGATGGGATGTAATGTAGAAGTAACTCAGGTAGGAGATAGATATGTTTTAGAAAGTATGCTTAAAACAGGTGGTGTTATAGGTGGAGAACAATCGGGACATATTATTTTCTTAAATTATACAACCACAGGGGATGGAGTATTATCTGCATTGCAACTTGTAAAGGCTATAAAAGCTAGTGGTAAAAAGCCTTCAGAAATGTCAGATGAGATTACTATTTATCCTCAGGTTTTAAAGAATGCATCTATTAAGAATGAGAATAAGAAAAAATATATGGAGGATCCTGAAGTTAGTGCCGAAATTGCAAGGGTGGAAGAAATGATGGTTGGAGAGGGAAGAGTATTGATTAGACCCTCAGGAACAGAACCTCTTGTGAGAGTTATGATTGAAGGCAAAGACATAGATCATATAACAAAGCTAGCTCAGGAGTTGGCACTTTTGATAACAAAGAGATTGGGTTAGGAGGACACTTATATGTGTGGAATAGTAGGATACGTTGGTAAAAGCAATGAAAAAAATGCAAAAGACATTATTATAGATGGCTTAAAAAAATTAGAATATAGAGGATATGATTCATCAGGAGTGGCTTTAAATATAGGCGGAAAGCTTGAAGTCAGAAAACATGTAGGAAGAATATCAAATCTTGAAAATTTAATGTCAGGGGAGACTTTAGATAGCAACGTGGGTATTGGTCATACAAGATGGGCTACCCATGGAGCCCCATCAGATTTAAATTCTCATCCACATTGCAATGGTGATGATACAATAGCAGTAGTACATAATGGTATTATTGAGAATTATGTAGAAATAAAAGAATGGCTTTCAAGAGAATTTGGAGTTCAGTTTAAGTCTGAAACGGATACAGAAGTTATAGCGCATTTGATTGGTATTTACTATGATGGAGATCTTCAAGAGGCAGTATATAAAGCTGTTGACAAGATGAGAGGGGCTTATGCTATAGGTGTTATAGCAGCTGCTGAACCTGATAAACTTGTTGCTGTAAGAAAAGACGCTCCTCTTATTGCGGGACTTGGTAAAGGTTGTAATTTCATTGCATCAGATATTCCTGCATTGTTAAAGCATGTTAGAGAAATTTATTTAATTGAAAATAACGAAACTGTAGTAGTTACGTCAAATGATGTGAAAATTTATAATGAAGACCGTAAATTAGTTAAGCGTGAAGTATTCCACGTGACTTGGGATGCAGAGGCCGCTGAAAAAGAAGGATATGACCATTTCATGCTTAAGGAAATTCATGAGCAGCCGAAGGGACTTTATGAGACTTTAACTAGACGTATTGAGGAAGATGGAAAGATTAAACTTGATGGAATCAATATGACTAAAGAAGATATTGAGGGCTTTAATAAAGTGTTTATTGTTGCTTGTGGTACAGCATATCATGCGGGATTAGTTGGGAAGTTTGTTATAGAAAATCTTGCTAAGATTCCAGTAGAACTAGATGTGGCTTCTGAATTTAGATATAGAGATCCTTTCGTGGATGATAAAACCTTATTCATAGCTATTAGTCAATCAGGAGAAACGCTAGACACTTTAGCAGCACTTAGAGAGGCTAAGAGCAAAGGAGCTAGAATTTTATCAGTTGTTAACGTAGTAGGAAGTTCGGTTGCTCGTGAATCAGATGATGTTTTCTATACTTGGGCAGGACCAGAGATTGCAGTGGCATCAACAAAGGCTTATACAACACAGTTAATGTGTATGTATCTAATAGGACTTTATATGGGAAGCACAAAGGGAGTTCTTCCTGATGAAAAATATAATGAATATATGGAAGAATTAAAAGAAATTCCTAATAAGTTAACAGAATTGCTAAAAAGTGAATCGTCAATACACGATTTATCTAAGGAACTCTATCAGAGAGAGCAAGTATTCTTTATTGGAAGAGGTCCTGATGCAGGAGTTTCTTATGAAGGTTCATTGAAGCTTAAAGAAATATCGTATATTAACTCTTTTGCTATTGCAGCAGGGGAACTTAAACACGGAACTATTGCTCTTATTGAAAAAGATACTCTTGTGATAGCTCTTGCAACTCAAGATAAGCTTTATGAAAAAATGCTTTCAAATATACAAGAGGTTAAGGCAAGAGGTGCTTATGTAATTGGCCTTGCAAAAGAAGGTAACAAGGAAATTGAAAAGCAAGCAGATAGGGTTATTTATATTCCAGATTGCATGGATGAAGTATCACCTTTACTATCTGTTGTACCACTACAGATTTTAGCCTACTATATTGCTAAAGAAAGAGGCTGTGATATCGATAAGCCTAAGAACTTAGCAAAGAGTGTAACTGTGGAGTAATTACTATGAATGAAACACAAGTAAACAATCGCACTATAAAAGTTGGTAAGAAATATAGACATTTTAAAGGAAATGAGTATCTTGTTTTGCATTTAGCAAAGCATTCAGAAACTTTGGAGGATATGGTAGTATATCAGGCACTTTATGGAGAACGGGGTATATGGGTAAGGCCGCTTGAAATGTTTTTAGAGAGAATTGAACGTGAAGGAAAAACGTTTTATAGATTTGAAGAGTGTGAAGCTTAATAAAATAAGATATTATATTTATGCAATAAAAAGCTGAGGTTTTACCTCAGCTTTTTATATACAGTTTTTTCTTTTTTAGACATTAATTCATTACTACTTATTATATTTAAATAGGAAGGTGTGGTGGCAAGATGTATATAAATATGAAAAAGCTTAAAAAATTGTTAATAAGAGTAGTTTTAGTAGTTGTTTTATTGACCTTAATAGTAATTGGAATTCTAGCTATTAAAAATTTTTATTCTAATGATAAATATAGTATTGGGGCTTTTATGCATGTTGAAGAAAATCTAGAAAGAGATAACAAAGTAGGAAATTTTAATGATAATGAAAATTATGCTTTAGATGAAAGATTTCAAAGACCTTCTAAATTGCCAGCTGTAAAGTTAAAATTTGATTTTAAAGGACCAAAAGAAAGTAACAAAGTTCCGCCATATGTTGCTGAAGGATTTCCAACAATATATCAGTCTTCAGAAGATGTTATTCATGGGTATTACTCTATTCTTAAAAGTGCAGCAAATATGAGAGGGTATTATGGAGGATGCGGCACAATAGCATGGATGGATTCTCCATATCCTTATGCATATGAATTATTTAGCAATGATACAAAAGAAAATATTACTTTAGAAGAATTTAAAGATTCCTTTAAAGGAACTGGTGCCATAAATTTGTTACATATTGGGCCTGCTTTTCAACCTGCCAATACTCCTGATAATATTAAATATTATTTTGTAGAAGTGGAGATCCTTAAAGGTCATAAAGAAAAAAATAATGATAAAACTATTAAAAGACTTCCCAATTATTTTGAGTATTATTATGGGATTGTGACAACAGAGTATGATGAAAAAGAAGGATGGAAAATAAAATCTGTAGATTATTTGCCAGAGGTTTATATGTGTCATCCATGGCATGGGTGGGATTATTTCTATGATTGGATTATAGATATTATATATAATGATTGGTATAGAATGAATCTAAGAATTGACCATACAGAGATAGAGAATAATTATATAAAAGTATATGTTAACGGTGAGGCTAATCAATATAGGCTGGATTTTGTACGACTTACCAATGGTGATGATATTTTGCTACATGAATATATAAAAGAAAATGAAAAATGGAAGGAAGTATCTTTACTTAAGCCTGAACATGAGCAGCACTATAAACTATCTATAAATAAATTTAGTCAAAATTAATATAACTTTCACATAATTAAATATAAAAATATTTATATAGAACATTATGCCATATAGGACTAATAAATTTTGTGAAATTTGTAAAACTAATATGTATATTAAAATAGAAAAGGATGGTCTAATTATGGAAAATGCAATGTTCTGTTATCAGTGTGAGCAGACTTTAGGTGGCAAAGGCTGCGTTAAATCTGGTGTGTGCGGAAAAATTCCTACAGTTGCAAATTTGCAAGATGTATTAATTCATGAATTAAAAGGTATTGGATTTTATGGTCAGAAAAACTTAGAAAAAGGATTAAAGATAAGAAGTGAAATCAGCAAATTTGTGGTAGATGCTATGTTTGCAACTCTTACCAATGTTAATTTTGACCCAGATAGGTTTGTTGAGTATATTAAAGAAGCAGAAGAAATAAAAGAAGAGCTTAGTAAAGCTGCTGGTGAATTAGATAATGTACCTGAAGCAGCTAAATATAAGGCACCAAGTTCTATGGAAAAATTGGCAGACGAAGCAGAAAAAGTAGGTATAATGGCGGATGAAAGTTTAGATATGGATATTCGTTCTTTAAGAGAGTTATTAATCTATGGTTTTAAGGGAATGGCGGCTTATGCTCATCATGCATATATATTAGGTAAGTTTGATGATGAGGTAAATAATTTTTTCTATAAAGGATTATCAGGAACTATTGATGATAGCTTAACTGTTGATGATCTATTTAATCTTAACATGGAGCTTGGAAATACAGATCTTAAATGTATGGGATTATTAGATGCTGCTGTTACGGGTACTTTTGGACATCCTGAGCCAACAAATGTATTAATAACAAAGAAAAAAGGCCCATTCATTATTGTTTCAGGTCATGATTTTAAGGATTTAAAAGCATTATTAGAGGAGACAGAAGGTAAAGGCATTAATATTTATACTCACTGTGAAATGCTACCTGCCAACGCATATCCTGAACTAAAAAAATATAAGCATTTAATTGGAAACTTTGGAGGAGCATGGCAGAAGCAGCAGGAAGAATTTGATGGTATACCTGGATGTATATTAATGACAACTAACTGCGTTCAGAAACCAAGAGAAAGTTATAAAGATAGATTATTTACAACTAGTATAGTAGGTATGCCTGATTGTCCACATATTGAAGAGGTAAATGGGAAAAAAGATTTTACTCCTATTATTGAAAAAGCATTAGAACTAGGTGGATGGCAAGAAGATGAAGAGGAAAAGAGAATAGTAATTGGTTTTGCTCATAATGCTATTTTGAGCCATGCAAATGAAATTGTAGAAGCAGTTAAAAGTGGTAAGATTAAGCACTTCTTCTTAATAGGTGGCTGTGATGGAGCTAGACCAGGCAGAAATTATTACACAGAATTTGCAGAAAAAACTCCAGAAGATACAGTTATTTTAACTCTAGCCTGTGGTAAGTTCCGTTTTAATAAGCTTGATTTGGGAACAGTAGCAGGTTTCCCAAGAGTACTTGATTGTGGACAATGTAGTGATTCATATTCTGCAGTACAGGTGGCAATAGCTTTAGCAGAGGCCTTTAACTGTACTGTAAATGAATTACCCCTTTCACTAGTTCTTTCTTGGTATGAACAAAAGGCGGTTGGGATATTATTAGCTTTATTATCACTAGGAATTAAAGATATTAGGCTTGGACCAACATTGCCAGCTTTTATTACGCCAAATATTTTGCAAGTATTGGTAGACAAATTTGATTTGAAACCTATTTCAACACCGGATCAGGACTTGGATGCAATATTAGGGCATAAGTAAATTACAAAAATAATATACTAATTAGTCACATAAAGATTAGATAAAATCAACTGTAATTATTGTGATTTTGTCACAGTGATTAAATTTTTATTTTGGTATGATAATCCCATAAATAAGAGTATCACTTAGTATATGGAATGTTTGAGGGGGTTATAGCATTGTTTATCAGAATGTTAATAGGAACAGTTATAGGTGCTGGTTTAGGTTTTTTATATTATAAATTTGTAGGTTGTTCCTCTGGGGCATGCCCAATAACAAGCAGTCCGATTATTTCTTCTCTATATGGAGCGGTAATGGGGATGTTGATTAGTACTATTTAAGATTTATGGTTGTAGTATATGTATATATTATTTAATATGAAAAAAAGTAAAAGAAGCTATCTAGAATTTTATTTTATAAATTCAGGTGGCTTTTTTTATTTTCCTAAGAGTCTTTTTAAAACTAAATTTAAAAGATAATTTTGTAAGTAAAATATAGGGGCTTACCTAACATTGGATTTATACAAGATTAAAATTGTTAACAAGAGTAAGTTTTTTTATAGTATAATATTTATTAAGATAGTTAAAGTGGATGAAGTGCAAATCAAAGAAAAGAAAGAATAAAAAGGGGAGTTATTATGAGTGGATTAAAGGGAGATAGTGGCAAGCACAATCAGGAACCACAAGACAATCAAAAAAAGAAATTCGTAAACATAGCGGTACTTATAGGTATTATAGCAGTAGCTATATTAGGTGTAATGATAATGAAAGATACTATTGGAGGGGAGAATGTTGTCTCGGCCGAAAATAGAGAAGATGAAAAAAATGCAGTTATTGCACAGGCAGATGAACTAGCATTAGGATATTTTTATGATGAAGCATTAGATGTTTTAAAAGAAGACCCTTCTTTAATAGATGAAAATATAACTGGTGATGCTATTAAATTAAAAATAGAAGATATAAAACAGCAGAAAGAATCATTAGTAAAATATGATGGTGTGATTGAGCATGTATTTTTTCATAGCTTGATTATATATCCAGAATTAGCTTTTGACGATAAAGGTCATCCTGCGAAAGGATATAATATGTGGATGACAACTGTAAAAGAATTTAAAGCAATGCTTCCAGAGCTGTACGAAAGAGGGTATGTACTTTATCCTTTAAACGAAACACTTGAAGTTGCTCAAGACGGAAGTGTAAAAGCTAAGGATATTTTTTTACCAGAGGGAAAGAAACCTCTAGTGATTTCCATAGATGATGTTAATTACTATGATTATATGAAACCAGATGGCTTTGCAAATCGCTTAGTTATAGGTGATGATGGAAGAGTATGGACCGAGGTAATTCAGGATAATGGAGAGGCAAGGTTAACTCGTGATGGAGATGTAATGCCTATTTTAGATGATTTTGTTGCTGAACATCCAGATTTTTCTTGGAAAGGAACAAAAGGTGTGATGGCACTTACTGGTTATCAGGGTGCTTTAGGTTATAGGATTACAGATGATTTACCAGAAGAGGCTAAATGGCAACAGGAAGTTAAAGCTATAGCAGATAACATGAAAGCTGATGGATGGCTATTTGCATGTCATAGCTATACTCACAATGGGTATTTTAGAACTGGAAAAGTAACTATGGCTCAAATGAAATATGACACTGATAGATGGAAACAAAAGATAGCTCCTTGGGTAGGAGAAACTAATATTTATATTTCACCTTTTGGTTGGCATTGGGATAATAACAATTCAATACATAGATATATTGCTGAAAGTGGATACAAAATTTTTTGTCCTGTAGATATAAGTAGGAGAACAAAATTATATAATGACATTATGATAATGCCAAGAGTAAATTTGGACGGATATACAATGCAAAAACGTCCAGAGTTTGTTAATAAATATTATTATGATGTTAATAAGGTTTATGATAAATCAAGACCAGAAGTTACGTATTAAGGGGGATTAAAATGAGAATGCACAGTAGCGCAAAGCTTGGTAATTTAATGTTTAGAATGTTAGGGCTAACAATGTCTATAGTGTTGGTTATGATACTGTTGGTAGGATTATCAGGTTGTACCGAAAAAAATGAACAACCATCAAAGGAAGATACACCAACAGTATTCAAACAAGTTAAACTGTATTTTGTAAATAAAGACTTTATTGAAACTGGTGATGAAAGCAACGGTGCTTTAATAGAGTACGATGCAATATCAATAGGGATTCCAGAGAAAACTCCAGAAGGAATGACTGATGAAGAGGTTGCATCTAATGCGTATGTGGATACAATTACATCTTTATGGGAAGTTCCTGATGATTTAAAAAATGCAGACACTATAGTTACTGAGAAATTTGGAATGCACGATATTACCTCTAAGGAGGGAGTTGCCTATGTTGATTTAATAGGTGAAGACCTTAAAGGCAGTGGGGGGTCTTTTGAAGAAACTGTTCTTATAAGTCAAATAGTTGATACTCTAGTAAATAGTTTTGATGAAATCGAGAGCGTAAAGTTTTTAGTAGATGGGCAAGAAGTTGAAACCCTTATGGGACATTGTGACACAACGGAAGCCTTCACAAAAAGCTTTTATAAATAAAACTTTAATAACATAGAAAAGGAGAAAATCTTGATTATGAAAAGTGAAATTAGAGACATTAGTTTAGCACCATCTGGACACCAGAAAATTGAGTGGGTAAAAAACAACATGCCCCTTCTTAGAGGATTTGAAGAGGAATTTGTAAAGACAAAGCCTTTTAAGGGTATTAAAATTTCTCTTTCAGTGCATCTTGAAGCTAAAACCGCATATTTATGCAAGGTGTTAGCAGCAGGAGGCGCGCAGATGTCAGTGACAGGAAGTAATGTACTTTCTACGCAGGATGACATTGCAGCAGCGTTAGTTGAAGATGGCCTTATGGTTTTTGCTTATCATGGCGCTACGGCTGAAGAGTATGAAAGACATATTGAAATGTGTCTTGAACATAAACCTAATATCATCATAGATGATGGTGGAGATCTTGTTGGCATGGTTCATAACAAGAGGCCAGATCTTGCTGAAGAAGTTTGGGGTGGATGCGAAGAAACTACTACAGGTGTAATTAGACTTAAAGCTATGGAACGTGAAGGTGTGCTTAAGTTCCCTATGGTAGCGGTAAATGATGCACAATGCAAACATTTATTTGACAACAGATATGGGACAGGTCAGTCTGTTTGGGCTAGCATTATGACAAATACAAATTTAATTGTAGCTGGTAAGACTGTTGTAGTAGCTGGATATGGTTGGTGCTCAAGAGGTATTGCAATGAGAGCGGCGGCTATGGGTGCCAATGTAATAGTTACAGAGATTAATCCTGTTAAAGCTATCGAGGCTCGTATGGATGGATATAGCGTAATGCCTATGGCTAAGGCTGCACCTTTAGGAGATATTTTTGTTTCTGCAACAGGGTGTAACAAAACCATTACAGTTGAGCATATGATAACAATGAAGGATAGAGCTATCCTTACAAACGCAGGACACTTCGATTGTGAAATTGATATGGCAGGTCTTGAGGCTGTAGCTGTAGAAAAGATGGAGACAAGAAAGAATATCATGGGCTATAAGCTTGAAAATGGTAGGATGATAAACGTCATTGCTGAAGGCAGACTTGTAAATATTGCTGCAGCAGACGGACATCCGGCAGAAATTATGGATATGAGTTTTGCGGTACAGACATTATCAGCATTATATATAAGGGACAATTACAAAACGTTAGATAATGCAGTAATTGATGTATCTGAAGAAATTGATGACCTTATTTCAACTAGAAAGCTAGAGGCTTGGGGTATTGAGATCGATAAGCTCACATCAGAACAGGAAAAGTACTTAAATAGCTGGCAGGTATAAATATAGAGGTTTTCAACATAAAATTTTATAATTATTTATCGAATTTATATACTTAAAAATGAAGTTATTAATTTAGAAATGAGTAACACATTACAGAGAAAAGACATATCATATCATACAACAATAAATTTTAAAGGAGCAGGTGATTATAAATGTCAAACGGTTGTGGATTATTTAATGGCGAATGTGGTGGCATAGATACTAGCTTATTATTTTTCTTCTTATTATTGGTGATTATATTCTGTAATTGTTATAATTAATTGCTAAGCAGTACATCAACCCACATAAAAGTGAGAAAAAGGGCGCTTCCAATGAGAAGCGCCCTATTTTCTTCTAAAAGAACGTATTAAGCATCTAAGTTTAATTAAATTTACTTATTACTAAACTCAATCATAGCAAAGGCTTCATCTTGTGAATTACATAGAAAAATACAAATTATTTTTGCTTTTTCTTTTTCATAAGAAGAAAGCTTTACAATTATTTTTTCTCCTAAAGTTGCTTGTTTTTTATATTCTACTCTAAATTGCACGACTTTAAAATCATTAGGCAAATGATTATAAGCAATTCTTACATATTGTCCATTATTCATATGATTATTTACATCAAGATGATGGATGTTAACATAAAATTTCTCTACAATAGTAAAATCCTCAGGTTGAGGTATATGCCTAGGTAAAAACTCCATCCCGGTGCAGTGAGAATCGCTATTAACATCATATTTTTTCCATTCTTCTTCTAAAGTCCTGATTGGACGCCCAGTATTAGGGTCAATAAATACTCCTAAAGAATGGGAGGCTATGTTTAGGTTATTTTCACTATCCCATATCATACAATGACGAAAACCCGTAGCTGATTTACACTTATAGACTTGAGTGCCAATAGTTAGCTTATCAAAGAGCTTAGGCAGCTTAAATATCTTTACTTGCCAACAAGTAACTACTAATACCTTGTTCTCTTTATCAAAATAGTCAAGTCCAACCCCTAGATCTTCCAGCTGAAACATAACACAGTTTTGCATTGCATCTATGATAGCTGGTATAGTCCAATTCCTATTTTTATCAGTCTCGCTCATTTTTACACGATCCTTATACGTATACATGATTTCCCCCTTTTATATAATCAAAAAACAAGGCAATCCTTGTAAATTGCCTTGCTGTAAAAAATCTAAATTATTTATTAATCATGTTTTTTATTCTATTTTTAGTTCTTTCTTCGCCAAGTATCTGCTGTATTTCCCAGATATCTGGAGATTGACTACGACCCATTACTGCAATACGGATTATTGTGCTAACATCGCCTACATGTCCTTTATATTGTTCTGGATTTTTCTTGTAGTCTTTTGGTTTTGCAGCATAACCTAACTCTGTAGCTATATTTCTAATTTTATCAAACCACATAGATTGATCATCACTATGGTCATAAGATTCTAAATATGCTGTTAGAATAGTTTTAGCATCTTCTTCGCTTACGTTTTCTGGGTTAGCATCTTCAATTTTGAAATAATCATCAAAGAAATAGCTTATAAATTCAAATATCTGTTTTGCATATATTAAATCTTTTCTAGGCTTTTTACCATCACGACCAAGGTCAAGAATTTTTTCAATATACTCTTCATGACCTTCGAATAAAGGCAATATTTCTGGTCTGAACTGTTTTGACCAATCCTTCATAAATTGGCATAAGTCAGAAGCAGAGATTTTTACTAATACATCTTTACATATATCATTCAGCTTATTTAGGTCAAATAAAGCACCAGAATTACTCATTTTTTCAACTGTAAAATCGAATTCGTCAATTGGGGCATCTGGATTTGCAATACGCCATTCTTCAAAATTTGAATTTAAAATAGTTAAAAGATATTCTCTAACTGCTGCTGGATGATACCCTTCGTTTCTGTAATAGTCTAATGAAAGTTCAGGATCCTTTCTCTTTGAGAGTTTTCTTTTATTTCCTTCTTCGTCAAGCTTCATAAGTTGTGCTGTATGGCAGAAGATAGGCATTTCAAAACCAAGCTTTTCAAATAATTCTACGTGAATTGGAAGAGATGGTAACCACTCTGCACCTCTCACAACATGTGTAGTCCTCATAAAGTGATCATCTACAGCATGAGCAAAGTGATATGTTGGAATACCGTTTGCTTTTAAGATTACTACATCTTGATTGTTTTCAGGTATAGTTAGAGTGCCTCTAATACCATCTTCTACAGAAATTGTTTTTATTTCTTCAGAAGGAAGTTCATGGTTGCCATCAGATTTTAATCTAATAACGTATGATTTACCCGCTTTAATGTTTTCTTCAATTTGTTCAAAAGAAAGGTTACGGTTTACAGCCCATTTTCCATAAATACCATAGTTTTCTTTATTAGCTTCTTGTTTTGCATGAATTTCTTCAAGTTCTTCAGAAGTAAGGAAACAAGGATATGCTTGTCCCTTCTGCACTAGTTGTTTAACAAAGCATTGATAAATTTCGCCTCTTTGGCTTTGGTAGTAAGGTCCATAATTTCCAATGTGACCATCAATAGTAGCACCTTCATCAAAATTAATATCGAAGAATTTAAGTGAGTTAATGATAACTTCCACTGCACCTTCAACATATCGTTTATCATCGGTATCTTCTATTCTAAGATAGAAAGTACCATTGCTTTGGTGGGCAAGTCTTTCATCAACAAAAGCGCCATAAAGGTTCCCTAAGTGTATAAAACCTGTAGGACTTGGTCCTAGTCTTGTTACTTTTGCACCCTCAGGCAGGTTCCTTTCAGGAAAGATTTCTTCATATTCTTTAGGTGATTTTGTGATTTGTGGAAATAGCAATTCTGCTAATTTATTATAATCCATATTTTCCTCCATATATATTTAGTCAACGTAATCAAATATTACGGGTTTAACGTCTTTTGTAAGTGGGTAAAAATTATACCCTTTTGATTGTAAATCATTTATGACATTTGGCAATGCAGATATAGTATCAAATTTATTACCTGAATCATGCATTAGTACAACTGCCTTGTTATATTTTTGAACACCATTGACTACATTACTGTAGATCTGCTCTTCTGTAATAGTATTTGTTGCATCTTCTGCTGAAACATTCCAATCATAATATGTATACCCTCTTCTAATCATTTCAGCTATTATTTGTTGATATATAGCTTTATTGTATGAGTTGATACTACCACCTGGAAATCTAAATATTTCGGGTTTAACGCCTGTTGTATTTTCAAGCATTAGTGCTGTTTGGGCAAAATCCTCTAGAAAGGCAGAAGTAGATTGGTAAATAATTGGATATTGATGACTAGTGCTATGAACACCTATAGTATGTCCTTCATCAATCATTCTTTTATACAATGCTTTAGCTTCTGTACTATTATTATAAACAATAAAGAAAGTGGCTTTTATGTTGTATTCTTTAAGTATATCTAAGATTTTTGATGTTAAACTTGAAGGTCCATCATCAAAAGTTAAATAAACAGACTTAGGTGAATCTTCATTATAAAAAAAATCATTTGTAACCATCAAATTTGGATATGATTTTTGATAATTAAAAGAAGAAAAATAGTATTGAGATCTTTTTTCTTTTTCACTAAGTTGTGGGTCAGTAGTAATACTAGAACTTTCTGTATTAAGAGTTAATCCGCTATCTTTAAGGGCTTTTTTTATATTATGGTTTGATATGCCCATAAATACACATGATGATATAGAAAAAACAACAACGAGAGTCATAACAATTAGTATTACATGTTTATAAAAACGAATACTTCCAAAATACATTTTATTCCCTTTCTTTTGCTAAAATTTTATTGCATCATTAGTATAACACAAAATAAATGTTACCTACTACAAAAAAAACTAAAATTTTTATTGAATAACAGCAAAAATATTATAGCTAGATTATTGGATTTTCTTGAAATTTGCTAAATATTTTGATAAAATGAGGAACAATAGTTTGAGATGGAGGAGAGCAGTATGATAAATTACGTAAGTACACGTGGAAGTATAAATAAAAAAACAGCAGCACAGGCTGTTATTCAAGGGATTTCGGAAGATAAGGGACTTTATGTTCCCATGCAACTGCCAGAATTGCCATTTAAACTAGATGAGATGGTTGGTAAGACATATCAAGAAATTGCATTTAAAGTAATATCTGCATTTTTTACTGATTATACAGATGAAGAAATGCAGGCTTGTGTAAATGGAGCTTATGATAGTAAATTTGAAGAGAAAGAAATAGCCCCACTTGTAAAAGGTGGAGATGCTTATTTCTTGGAATTATACCATGGAAAAACAGCAGCTTTTAAGGATATGGCACTTTCCATTTTGCCTTATCTTTTAACAACTGCAATGAAGAAAGAAAAAGAAGATAAGAAAATTTGCATATTGACAGCTACTTCTGGTGATACTGGTAAGGCTGCTCTTGAAGGTTTTGCAGATGTTTCAGGAACTGAAATTGTAGTATTTTATCCAAACCAAGGGGTAAGCCAGGTACAAGAGAGACAAATGGTTACTCAGGAAGGAGCAAATACACATGTATTTGCTATTAACGGAAATTTTGATGATGCACAGACTGGTGTAAAGAGAATATTTAATGATACAGAATTTGTGGCAGAATTAGCAAAGATTAATTGCAAACTTTCATCTGCCAATTCAATTAATATAGGAAGACTTGTTCCTCAAGTTGCTTATTATGTATATTCTTATGCAAAGATGATGGAAAAAGGCTTGATTAAGGCAGGCGAAAAAATGAATGTAGTTGTTCCAACAGGAAATTTTGGAAATATACTTGCTGCTTATTATGCTAAGCAAATGGGGATTCCTATTGGGAAATTGATTTGTGCTTCAAATGAAAATAAGGTTTTAACTGATTTTATTAAGACAGGAGTTTACGATATCAGAAGAGATTTCTATTTAACAAATTCACCTTCAATGGATATATTGATTTCAAGCAATCTGGAAAGACTATTGTATCACTTATCTGGTGGAAATGCAGAGGAAGTAAAAGGTCTTATGGAAAGCCTTGATAAAGAAAAGGTTTATGAAGTAAATGATAAGATTAAGGAAGGCCTTAAAGACTTTTATGCAGGATTTGCTTCAGTTGATGAAACTAATGAAACTATTGGTTCTATGTATGAGGAATATGGCTACTTGATGGATACTCATACTGTAGTTGCATACAAGGTTTACAATGAATATGTAAAAGAAACAGGAGATAATACTAAAACAATAATAGCATCAACTGCAAGTGCCTATAAATTTGCGGATAGTGTAGCTAAGTCAATTGGATTAGGTGAAGAAAAAGATGGTTTTGCTTATGTAAGAGCACTTAATGAAAAAACAGGAGTAAGAATACCAAGAGGGTTAAATGACCTTGAAAATAAGGAAATTAGGCACACTGGTGTTCTTGATATTGATCAGATGAAGCAATCAGTAAAGGAAGTTCTTGCTTAGTTTTCGATTATGATTAATAAAAGAAACCTTTTTTAATAAAATATAAAAATACGGTAGCTTTTGTTTTAAAAACTACCGTATTTTATTAGAATAAAATTTTTTAATTAAAGTATCGATACAATCTCATAGATTTATGATAAACTTATAACTTATTTTACAAAAAATGTAGTAATATAGATATATGGATTTAAAGTAGAAAAGATTTGATTCATTATAAACATAATATAAGTAAGAGGAGATTAAAATATGGCTTATGAAGGCGTAACATGCGTTATGGAGAGAAATAAAAGAATTGCTCTTGTTGCCCATGACAATAGGAAAGAAGCTTTAGTTAAATGGTGTGAAGAAAATAAGGAAGTATTAAAGAGACATTTTTTATTGGGAACAGGAACTACATCAAAGCTTATTGCAGAAGCAACAGGATTACCTGTTAAAGCATACAAAAGTGGACCTTTAGGCGGTGACCAGCAAATAGGAGCAAGGATTGCACAAGGTGAAATTGATATGCTTATATTTTTCTGGGATCCTCTTGAAGCACAGCCCCATGACCCTGATGTAAAGGCATTACTCCGTATAGCGGTAGTTTATGATATTCCTATTGGTAATAATCGCGCAACTGCGGACTTTATTATATCGTCGGAATATATGAATAGCGAATATAAACATGAATTATTTGACTATAAGAAGCTTCTAGAAGAAAGAGTGACTCAGCTTTCAAAATAAAATAGTTGAAACAAGCTTATACTTGTAGTATAATAGCAAATGCGTCTGGTAAAGACCCAGACGCAAAATGATATCAATTAATAGAATATCTATCTGGAGGATTGACCGAGTGGCTAAGGAGCTCGCCTGGAAAGCGAGTAAGGTGTAACAGCCCCGTGGGTTCGAGTCCCATGTCCTCCGCCAAGGTAAAGAGTAAGCGAAGCTTACTCTTTTTTAATAAGTATACGTGAATTTTAATAAACAAGAACTAGATGGACAACATAAAATGAGAAAAGGAGAATATATTATTGCTAGATATTTCCCAAAATATTTTTGATAACTATCAAGTTAGAAAAACTAAAAAACAAAAAAGTAAATTTATAGATATGATTAGTAGTGCTTGTGATGAAAAAAAGATACCTTTTCACATTGAACAAGGGGGCATGTTCAAAAGTAGGAATATTGTTATTGGAAATACCAAAAAGGCAAAGTTAATTGTAACGGCGCACTATGACACAGCACCAGAGCTTCCATTCCCAAACTTTTTAACACCAAATAATATCTTGCTATATATTTTGTATCAAATTCTAATAGTGATATTAATATTTTTTATTTGTGGTGGACTTACATTTCTCGTATTTTTATTTACAAACAATGGGTATATAAGTTATTGTTCAAGTTTATTTTTTCTTTTTACTTTATTAATACTAATTGTATTTGGTAAAGCAAATATACACACTGCAAATGATAATACCTCAGGCGTCATAACCTTGACAGAAATTATTTTTGGAGAGACAAGAGTGGATTTTGAAAAAGTTGCTTTTGTATTTTTTGATAATGAGGAGATAGGTTTGATAGGATCCTCTTTGTTTAAAAAAATGCACAAAGAAAAAATGAATACAAAACTCTTAATTAATTATGATTGTGTTTCAGATGGAGATAATATTTTAATTGTTAAGAATAAGGATGTATGGAAAAATAAATCATATACAAATTTATTCGAACAAGCTTTTAATACAAAGGACAAGAAGAAAATTATATTTGCTAAATCAAGCAAATCTTTTTATCCGTCAGATCAAATCATATTTCCTAATGGTGTTGGTATAGCAGCCCTAAAGAAATCAAAATTTTTCGGATTATATATGGATAAAATTCACACTCGCAAAGATATTAATTTTGATATAAGTAACATTGAACTTTTAAGACAATCCACGCTTAAATTAATTGATTTATTTAATAAAGAGAATAAAAAAGCATAAATAATTAAAATATATAAAGATTTTAAATACCAGATGTTAAATCTGGTATTTTTTTCTTAGTGATTTATATATGATATATTTGAAACTTTTTGGAGTACTAAATCGTTTAATAATAAAGGGAACTTCAGAGGAGAAATTCTCTCCTAATGGGCTCATTACACGCGAAGAAGCGGCAACACTTATGGATAGAATTTATAACCTAAATAAGGATAGTCAGGAGGCAAAGAGTAGTAAGAATATAACGTTCTCTGATGCAAATAAAATCTCCGATTGGGCTATGGAAAGCGTTAGTAAAATGAGCAGCAAGGGAATTTTTATTGGGAAAGAAGGCGGCAGTTTTGATCCTAAAGCAAATATTACGAAAGAGCAAACTAAAATAGCTTTATTGAGATTGCAGAATATTTGTGCTCCAAAAGCAATAAGCTCACTATCCCTTGAGAAAACTTTAAGTGAGATTACAAAAAACACTAGAAAAATAGGGACTAAAGGTGCTGAAGAAGCAGGAAAATATATTTTAGAAAGATTAGCTTCTTTTGGTTATAAAACAAAAAAACAAGATTTTGAATTTATGGATAAAGAAGCTTTAAAAGGAGAACAGATATCTAATATAGGAACCAATATAATTGCAGTGAAAAAGGCATCTGTTGAAAATCCTGATATTCTAATTGTAAGTGCTCATTACGATACGGTTTCTGGCACAGTGGGAGCAAACGATGATGGTAGTGGTATGGCGTTACTACTTGAACTTGCTAAATCTGTTTCGGACATGGATACCGATACTGAAATTCGTTTTATAGCTTTTTCAGGGGAAGAAGAGGGGATTTTAGGCTCAGATTATTATGTTAAACAGCTTTCGAAAGAAGAAAAAGCACGCATCATGGGAGCTATAGAGCTTGATATGTTAGGACATTATAAAAGTGAATACTTTCAGATAGATACAACTGATGGGAAAGATACTTTAGTAGGAAATCTTATAAATGAAAAAGCAAAAGAAGTTACGGGCGAATTCTTAAAAGAAAATATTGAACCTGCTAGTGATCATATGGCATTTGTAAGAGGAGGAATTCCAGAAATTCTTTTGTCACAGAACAATCTTGGGGTAGAAAATCATAAGGTTTCTGACAACATGTCGATTATTGATTTTGACAAGATAATGCCTAATTCAGTTATTCTTTATAAGACTTTAGAAGATATTATGAGTGAAGATTCCAAGGACTTGGCAGAAAAAGCTTATGAAATAAGTAACATGATGATGATTTGGACTGGGATTTAGAATATTATAGTTATGACGCAAAATGGTTTGAGCTGGATAAGTCTATTTCAACAATTTTGGAATACAGAGTTTTAGATTCTAAAAGATTTCTTTTAAATATTGATATTGATATTACAAAAGCAGGATATTCAAAAGAGGATATTATTCAGATTTTAAATAAAAAATATGGTGAAGATAAACATATGCAAGAGGACAATAGTACTATTTATATCTGGATAGACTCTTTACATTCAAAACAATTTATCTTAACCGAAAAAAATGAGAGATGGGTAGTTGAGGTTAGTAGTGCATACTTTGGCAGTGGTGATGAAATAAAAAAATACGATCTTACGAAGGGAATTCAACAATATAAAGACGTTGATAAATTGCATTACAAGCTTTTATATTTAATTTATTGCTCCACTGGTACTAGTACTTACTTCTTCTTTTAAAGAAAGTGTACCATTGGATTTTTCATATGATATAGATTCATTTCCTTTAAAATCTGAAAATCTCCAAACTAAAGATAAATAATCTACATTACCCAATTTTAAATCTAATGAGGAAGCTATATTTTTTGAAGATGTTTGAATAAATTCTTGCTTATTAGAAGGGGCGTCACTTTTATTACAGGATATAACTACATAAACCTTATAATCATCTAGGTCGGCCGTATTTAAGGCTTCCATAACTGTTAGACTATCGATTTTAGTGGAATCTATAGAATTTATAAGTTCTTTTATGTAATCTTCAATATCATTGCTTGAGGCACTTGTGGGAGCGGGAGTAATATCAGAAGAAACTTCACTACTATTTGTTTCTTGTTCTGAAGTTTCGTCACTAGAAACAGAAGCAGAAGCAGATACTGCTTGAGAAGATGTATCTTCGGAAGAATTATCGCTTTTGGACTTGCCACATGAGTTTAAACATAAAAGCAGTATAAAAATTAAGGATATTAATACGAATTTTTTCATAATAAATTTCTCCAATACACAAATTCCTGTAGTTACAGCTGTTTTGTATAGCTTTTATTCTCTTAGAATCTATTTCCATTTCTAATATTATTATTGTTAAGCATTTCTCGCTGTTGTTCAAAAACTAATTTAACTAAATTATCGATAACTCTATCACGCGTATTAATCCATTTTATGCGATATTTATAATTCCAATTTGCTCGAGTATATTTATAATCTATTCTATCGAGGACTTCACCCATAAACTCAAAATTTCCTTCTCGGAAAACAAATTCAATTAATAGTTTAGAATGAAGTGAAATTTGCTGATCTGTCATAAAAGCACATCCACCACCGCTAAGGTCTATAATTCTACCTTCTTGTTCAAGGGTTGCGTTAATATCGGAATCACTTTCAACAACGTGGTAATTTAAATTTATACTTACTGGTTGTCTGAAAAACTCTCGTCTTTGAGTTACTTCAGGACCAAATATGGCCTGAAATTTACAAGCCTTTAGGTTTTCTATATTTTCTATACCTAAATATTTTATTGTCCATACTAAAATACCATCATCTGCCTTTGCGTAAAGTTCATATGTTTGTTCTTTAAAAAAGATAACAGGTCGTCCAGTTGATGCTGAAGGAATCATAGTAAAAAATATATTATCAAATCCTATATCCTGTATTTTAGTTTTGTAATAATGTTTTTGTAGCTCTTTGTCAGTAATACAAATTTCTACAGAGTCTAATATATTTAAATTTGAAATCATAATCTTTCTCCTAGGGATTAATAAAGTGTTTTCTATTTAATAATATTCACACAATTTTATTTTATAATATCTAAATAGTTAAGTAAAGGGCTTTTCGTCAACGTTCGTCGTAATTCGCGGGTTTTCTTATTAAAATATTAAATATTTTGTATTGATATGTCTGATATGCCAGAATATAATGGAATTGGGGATAAAACCTTTCTTATGATAGAGACAGATATGGGCTGTTTTCGTCAGAATATCAAGCTTGTTTTTTATTCTGGTATATTTTTCTGTACGGAGGAGGCTATCTGAAAGGTTACCCAAACGGGTTCTGATGCAAGTGTGAAACATATGCAAAAGATATAAAAATTTATTTCTGACATCAAAAGAATAAATCTGAGATGGAAGACGCAACATAGATAATAAATAAAACTACTTAATGCGTCTTTTGGATGCATTTTTTTAGTTTGTGTGGAGATTTAATTTTGCTAAGGATAGGAAGGATGATTTTTAATGGAAACAAGAGTCGCTTTACTGGGAATAGTTGTTGAAAATGAAAACTCAATAGAAAAAATTAATAAATTACTTCATGAATATAGACAGTATATAATAGGACGTATGGGAATACCATATGAAAAACGAAAAATAAATGTTATAAGTATAGCCTTAGATGCTCCTACAGATGTAGTAAGTGCATTATCAGGGAAAATAGGCAGACTGTCAGGAGTTAGTACCAAGGCGGTGTATTCAAAACTATGAAGGAATTAATAGATAAATTATATAAAGAACAAAATTTAGATTCTCTAGGATTAAAGCAACTATTACTCTATGAAGAAAGTCAAAGAGTAAATAAAACTAATGTGGAATTTAAAGAGTACAAAACGGAGCAGCTAAGTGAGCATGAAATAATTTCGGAATATTTGTTTGAAAAAGCAAGAGATGTTAGAGAAAAATATTATGGTAAAAAAGTTTTTATTAGAGGTCTAATTGAATATACAAATTATTGTAAAAAGGATTGTTATTATTGTGGTATAAGGCGAAGCAATAGTAAGGTTTTAAGGTATAGACTTAGTAAAGAAGAAATATTAAAATGCTGTGAAAATGGATATGAATTAGGATTTAGAACCTTTGTATTGCAAGGGGGAGAGGACAGTTATTTTGCACAGGATAAAATGGTAGATATTATATATAGCATAAAAAATAATTATCCTGACTGTGCGGTAACTTTATCTATAGGTGAAAAGGACTTTGAGACTTATAAGGCTTATTTTGATGCAGGAGCAGATAGATATCTTTTAAGACATGAAACTGCCAATTCTGAACATTACAATAAACTTCATCCTAAGGAGATGTCTTTATCACATAGAAAACGTTGTTTAGAGCAGTTAAAGGAAATAGGGTTTCAGGTTGGCTGTGGTATTATGGTTGGATCGCCTTTCCAAACTATAGATAATCTAGTAGAAGATTTAATGTTTATAAAAAAGTTTTCTCCTGAAATGGTTGGTATTGGACCTTTTATACCTCATCATGATACTATATTTGCAAAAGATAAAAGCGGGACAATGGAACAGACTATATTTATTTTGGCTCTTGTAAGGCTTTTACTTCCTAAAGTATTAATGCCAGCAACGACAGCTTTAGGTTCGATAAATTCAAAGGGTAGAGAGTTAGGCATGTTGGCTGGTGCAAATGTTGTAATGCCAAACCTTTCACCGACAGACGTTAGGAAGAATTATTCTTTATATGATAATAAGCTTTGGTCAGGAGATGAAGCCTCAGAATGCATGAGGGATATAGTTTTCAGAATGAAAAAAATAGGCTATGATATAGTTGTTGATAGAGGAGATTTTATAAAATAATTTACTGAAAGGGAAGCATTGCTGACCTAAAGAAAGGAAAATAGATATGTATAATGTAAAATCAATGAAATCGGAAGAATTTATTTCACATGAAGAGGTATTAGAAACCCTTGATTATGCTGACAAAAATAAGCATAATGAGGAACTTCTTGATACTATTATTCAGAAAGCAAAGAAAAGAAAAGGATTAACCCATAGAGAAGCTTCAGTTCTCTTAGCATGTGACATAGAAGAAAAAAATAAAGAAATATATGCTCTAGCTGAGCAGATTAAAAAGGATTTCTATGGTAATCGTATAGTAATGTTTGCTCCCTTATATCTATCAAATTATTGTGTGAACGGATGTGTATATTGTCCATACCATATGAAAAATAAGCATATAGCTAGGAAAAAATTGACACAAGAAGAGGTTGAAAAGGAAGTAATTGCGCTTCAAGATATGGGACATAAACGCCTTGCTATTGAAGCAGGTGAGGATCCAGAGAAGAATCCTATAGAGTATATTTTAGAATGTATTAATACTATTTACAGCATTAAGCATAAAAATGGGGCGATACGTCGTGTAAATGTAAATATTGCAGCTACCACAGTTGAAAATTATAAAAAACTTGCAGATGCAGGGATTGGAACATATATACTATTTCAAGAGACATATCATAAGGAAAGCTATGAGAAACTTCATCCAACGGGACCTAAGCATGATTACAGTTATCATACAGAGGCCATGGACAGAGCTATGGAGGGCGGAATTGATGATGTAGGGCTTGGAGTGTTGTTTGGATTAGAATTATATAAATATGAATTTGCTGCTCTTTTAATGCATGCAGAACATTTAGAAGAAGTGTATGGTGTTGGACCTCATACTATTAGTGTACCTAGAATTAGAAGAGCAGATGACATTGATCCTAATGTCTTTGACAATGGAATTGATGATGATACTTTTGCAAAGATTGTTGCCTGTATTAGAGTTTCTGTACCATATACAGGTATGATTATCTCTACGAGAGAAAGCCAGAAATGTCGTGAAAGAGTATTACACTTAGGGGTTTCACAAATAAGTGGAGGTTCAAGAACTAGTGTTGGTGGATATGTAGAGCCAGAACCTGAAGAGGAGACTTCTGCTCAGTTTGAAGTAAGTGATACAAGATGTCTTGACGATGTTGTTAAATGGCTTATGGAAATGGAATATATCCCAAGTTTTTGCACAGCTTGCTATAGAGAAGGTAGAACTGGAGATAGATTTATGGAGCTATGTAAAAAACAGCAAATTCAAAATTGCTGCCATCCTAATGCGCTTATGACTTTAAAGGAATATTTAGAGGATTATGCGTCTTCAGAAACAAAAGCAATTGGAGAAAAATTAATCTTAAAGGAAATTGAAAATGTATCCTCAGAAAAAGCTAAAAAAATAACCGCAGAACGCTTGAAAAATATAGAACAAGGACAAAGAGACTTTAGATTTTAGTAAGCTTACAAAAGAATAATAAGTTAGTTATAAAATATTATAAGATAATCTTATAATAATATTGATTCAAAATTAAGGGAGTTGTAAAAGCGCTGATATAGTGCCATTCAACTCCCTTAATTTGTGCCATTTGAAAGTATTAAAAAATTTTTACTAATTATTTTAGCTTATTTTAATAGCTGTTTTTCTTAAAGTTGGATTCTGTAAGTTCATATGCATTTTTTTGAATTCCTTAAGTACGAAAACTATAGATATAGCTAGGACAATAATATCCGTAATGACTGGGGCAATAAATACACCTTGTATACTTGGGTCATATAATTTAGGTACAATAAGAATTAATGGAATAAATATTAGTATTTGCCTTGCAATAGTTAAAATAGCTGCAATTAATCCTTTTCCAAGTGATTGGAAGAATGTTATAGATATAATCATAAATCCAAGAGTGATATAAGTAGAGAAAAGTAAACGTAAGCTTGAAAAACCTTGCACTACAATACTTGGATCAGTTATAAACAAAGATAACATTGATTTAGGGAAAAACATGATTGGAATATAGAATATTAATGCAAGAACTGTTGCTCCTATTGTAAAAGCGTGTGTAATTTGTTTAACACGACTATATTCTTTAGCACCATAATTTGTTCCTACAGCCGGTTGAAAACCTTGGCTTATGCCCCATAAGGGAATAAAAGCGAAGGCTTGCAAACGAAGGCTTGCTCCTAAAATGATTTGCCAATTAGTTCCCCCATATTGTGCAGCAGTATGGTACATTAAAGTCTGTTGTATAAGTGTCATAACCTGCATCATCATAGCAGATACCCCTACGCCTAGTATTTGAGGTAAAAGTTCCCTGTCAATAAATAATCTGTTGATTTTAACGTTTTTGCTTTTTTTAGTAAAATACCATAATGTTATAGAAGCCTGTATTATTTGTGTGATAATTGTTGCTAAGGCAGCACCGGCAACACCATATCCAGAAGGTCTAAGGATATAAATCATAATGGGATCAAGTATAATATTTAAAATTGCACTTCCACCCATGGTAAGCATTGAGCGTTTAAGCAATCCTTCACCTCTCATGACCATATTTGAACTTTGAGCAAAATTTACAAAGAACGAACCAATAAAAACAATTTTGAGGTATTGAGATGCTAAATCAAGCATTTCACCTTCTGCTCCACTTAGTCTAAGAAGTTGTTTTGAAAAGACAACACCAACAATAGTGGTTATAACAGAAAGTATAAAGATTAGCATTATTAAGTTGCCCATGATTTTGCTTATAGTTTCTTTGTCGTTTTTTCCGATGGCTCTAGAAAGCACAGAAGCAGAACCTACACCTATAAGCGTTGCAATACCACTATTAATAAAGGTAAATGGGTATGCAACAGACACTGCTCCCATGGCTGTAGGTCCTATCATTTGACCTACAAAAAGTGAGTCCATAAAAGTGTACAGTCCAATTACTACCATTCCAATAATAGCAGGTAAGCTAAGCTTACACATTAAATGAAAAGGTCTGTCAGTTAATAAGATATTTCTTGTATTTTGTGATGATTTCATTTTTTTCACCTCTCTTCAATTATTAAGTTAGCTTTAGCTAACTATGACATTGTAAATTAGTTTTTAGTGATGTACAATATTTCTAATGATATATTGTCTTATCGCGATATAGTTTTGTCTAATCGTGGTAATTAGGAGATTTAAAATGAAAACAAATAGACGTGAATATTATGATAAATTGTTATTGGAAAGTGGCTTTAAAAAAGTGGACTGCGTAAAGCGGTTTTGTAATATGGGAGAATCCTGGGAAATTTCTAAAGAATTGGGTGAAGGCTACTACTGGGTATATGAAAATAAAGACCTATTCAATATTAAAATTCATGATTTTTTCTATTATAGCGACATGATTGTCATGGAAAAAATCCCTAAAGGGCTTACTATTACTTACTATGAATCTATTTCAGGTGAAGAATTAATGCCTTATAGAAGATTAGAAGCTAATATTGTTAAAACTTTTATTGGAGGAGAAACACCATACAAGGCAAATATTCATAAACGTATTCCTGTGCGCAGTGTAGGAATTGAAATCTTCCCAGAATATTATGAAGACTATTTAAAGAAGAATTTTATTAATGATTATAGAAATCCTTTTAATGCATTTCGTAGCATTGATGAAACTAGTGATTTCCCTCAAATGATTTTACTACTAAATCAAATAAAAAATTATAAGGGAAAAGGTATTTCAGCCAAAATGTTTTACAATGCAAAAGTTGAAGAGGCTGTTGCTTTAGTTATTGATTTTTGCAAAGTTTTAGAGGATAAAAAGCAAATAAATATATCGGATAATGATAAAATTCTTTTGGAATCTGTGGTTGCATATTTAAATGATCATTATGCTTTTAATATAACATTAGAAGAACTTTCAAAGATTGCATGTATGGGAATAACAAAGTTGAAATATTCTTTTAAAAAAATGAATGGTTGTACGATAACAGAATATATACAAATAAAGCGAATGAGCCAAGCGGAGCATTTATTAAGTTGTACTGATTTAACAATAAATCAGGTAGCGCAAACCGTAGGATATAAGAGTGCAAGTCGATTCTCTGAGTTGTTTAAGAAAAGTACTGGTATATCTCCTAAGGTTTATAGAAATATCTTAAATTCTTAAATTTGCCCAATTTCCATAATGACTAAATCTTCAATTGCTGAATTGGCTGAAATTGAATTTGTAAAATGAGAATCAATTATTTTTTATCGAAAAACAATAAAAAAATATTGAAATTCATATAAAATGAAAATATAATTATAAAAAATAAAGCTTTGTTTGAAGAAAATAATTGAAGATTTAAAAAGGATAAAGGGTAGGAGTAATGAAGAAAGCGTTAAAAGTATTTTTGATAATTATAGGTATTTTGGCAGTTTTAATGGGGGCTGGAATAGTGGCATTGCTATTGCATGGTCCATCACAACCTATAATTCTTACGGAAGAAGAGGAACAGGCACAACAACAAGAACAAACGGCTATTTATGCAAGCACAAGTTTAGATGGATTTTCTACAAAAACTATTACAGGGGAAGAGGTTACATCGGATATTTTTAAGGACTATGATATTACTATGGTAAATATTTGGTATACAGGATGTGTACCTTGTATTGAAGAAATGCCAGAAATAGCAGATCTATATGATAATTTACCGTCAAATTATAATGTTATAACTATTTGTACAGATACAATAAAGGACAATGGTAAAGATGATAAAGGAGCAATAGAATTTGCGAATGAAGTTACGACAATATTCCCAACAACTATTTTTGTTGACAGTTCTGGCAAGGCTGTAGGAGAGCCACACTTTGGTGGTAGAAGTACTGAAGAATATCTAAAATCCATAAATGAAAGAGCAAGCTTATTGAATCAAGAAGCCAGAAAGTAATATAAAATTAATTTAGATTTATTTTAATGCAATATAAATATTGATATTAGCATTTTCCCAGTCGCTATTAAGATATTCTTCAAAATCTCCAGTAAAACTTCTATCTAAATCCATTTGCCATATTTGGTTCCATGCATCAGCTACAGCCTTTTGCATATGACCATGAATGCAAAACTTAGCATATCTACCAGCAGGAATTACTTTTACAGTTAGTTCATCATTTTCTACTTTTGAAACTTCGTTGCCAGCAGTAACAGAGTAATTTTCACCTGAGTAATCAGAATAAAGACCAATTGAATACTTATTAATTTTATTTTTTATTGTAGCATTTACTCCATTCATAAACAGTTTTTCCCAAAGACCACCAATAATTTCGCCCATTTTAGGATCAGAATTGCTAGTAATAGCACTTATACCAACAACTATTTTTTTCTCTAAATTTACAACTTCATAATTCATATATAATAACCTCCTAATTTTTATAGGGATATTATAATGAGGTTAATATGACTACTATCTGTCATATTATAAAAATTGTTTTAAGCTAAAATAATATGTTGTGGAATCTATACAATTTTTACTTTCATATCAAAGATAATTTCCTAATGTTTTTTGAACTTCTGCTTTTACCAAATCTCTTATCTCTTTTGGCGCTAGAACTTCACAGTAGCTTCCAAATGTCATTATATAATAAATAAGCCAATGATTTTTAGGAAAATTGATTTCGGCAATAAAACTTCCATCGCTATGTTGCTTGTAATTATCAAATTCATCATAAACACGGTATGCGATCTTAGAAGATAACTTTAATTTTAGTTTAATGTAATCTTCTTGAAACGGCTTTTCATTAGAAAAAATTTGGTTAGGAACGTCTCTGTTAAAGGTTTCATCAGAGATATGAAGTTTGCTGATACGTTTCAATTTGAAAAAACGAAAATCAGATCTTTCTTTACAATATCCATATAAATACCAATAACTACTTTTAAAACAAAGTTTTAGAGGTTCAACCTCACGAGAGGTTTCCTCACCTTTAGTGCTAAAATAAGAAAAAGAAATGACTTGTCTTTTTAATATAGAAGCTTTTATGTTGTTGAAAGTACAAAGTTCCTTTTTTGGGTTCTCCCAAGAAGAAAAATCTACCTCAATCCAATTAGCATTTGATTCACCAAATAAGCTACTAAGCTTATTTATGGCTGTAGATGTTTTATTTGGGTCAACAGCAGTTACTGCTTTCAAAGAGGATAGTATGCTTTGTCTTTCTTCCTCTGTAATCAAGGTTTTATTTAGTATAAAATTAGGAAGTAAAGATATACCTCCTCCTTTTCCTTTTTTCATATAAACGGGTATACCAGCAGAAGATAAATTTTCAATGTCTCTATAAATGGTTCTTGGAGAAACTTCAAATTTCTCGGCTAGTTCTTTAGAAGTCACAGTCTTTTTATCAAGCAGTATATATATTATTTCAAATAATCGATTTATTTGCATTTTACCACCTTGTATTGTTATATATTAAATTAACAAAATATCATATATATTGTTAATCCACTCGATTAACTTTTTCCCCTGCAATAAAGGCATCTAAATTAGCAATACAGCCATCAATAATAATTTGACGCATTTCTTTTGGAGACCAACACATATGAGGTGTTATAAAGCAATTTGAAAGCCAGATTTAAGAGCCGCTGCTACATCTTCTTCATTAAGAAGAACACCTCTAGCGGTATTTATTAGTATAGCTCCATCTTTCATTTCTCTAATAAATTCCTCATTAATGAACCCGAAGTTATCATTAGTTGCTGGACAGTGAAGAGAAAGAATATCTGATTTTATGGAGGCTTGTCTATCTTGACTATAAACATTAACTGTCATTCCAAAAGCTTTAGCTATTTCAGCTACTTTTTTTCCAATATTTCCATAACCAATTATTCCGAGGCTTTTACCTTTTAAAAGTATTATTGGAGCTTTCCAATAACAGAAATCTTCAGAATTAAACCAATCACCGGCCTTTACTGAATCATTATGCAAAGCTACTTGATTACAAATTTCTAAAATAAGGGCAAAGGTGTGTTGTGCAACTGCATCCGTAGAGTAGGCAGGAATGTTGCATACAGCAATTCCTAATTCACGACAAGTAGTTAAATCTACGTTATTGTATCCTGTTGCCATAACCCCTATGAATTTTAGCTGTGGGCATTTTAATAAAACATCTCTATTAAGGGCTATTTTACTTGTAAAAATTGCATCAGCATCACCAATTCGTTCTATTGTAAGTTCATCTGGTGTGCGTGGATAAACTTCCAAATCACCAAACTTTTTTAGGCCGTCCCAAGATAATTGAGGTTCTATTGTAGCACCGTCAAGAATAACCATTTTCATATTTATCAACATCCTTTCATCATAAAATGCAATATAGATTAATATATAATTTTAAAATTGTTAAAATATTAGATAGGCTTATATTACATTATTATGCTTTGAAGGTCTACCAATTTATGTTATAATTTCCAACAGAGAATTTTATAGAAAGTATAATTATGGTATAATAATGTAATTATAAATAGTTTGCAGGATAAAATGTTAAAGTATGTATCTATCATATAATTAAAAAATATAGTTTTTTATTATATTAATAAGCTATATAGAAGGAAAATATAAAATATGACAATAATAGAAATAATTTTAATTGGCGTAGGCTTAGCAATGGATGCTGTAGCAGTATCTATGACAAATGGAATGGTTTATCGAAATTTGGGAATTAAAGAATATATAATGATCCCTATTTTTTTTAGCAGTTTTCAGGCTATAATGCCATTAGTTGGAAACTTTACTGGAAGTATATTTGCAGATTTTATATATAAATATGCGGGAATAGTAATATTTTTAATTTTAGGCATTATTGGTGGTAAGATGATAAAAGAAGGGTTTAGCCACAGTAAGCAAGGCTATAGAGCTATAGAAAGAAAAGGATTTTCTATAGGGATACTTTTTTTTCAATCGGTTGCCACAAGCATAGATGCCTTTGGAGTTGGCATTGGATTTAGTGCTATGAGAGTAGATATTGTTCAAGCGGTTACAATAATTGCAATAGTAACATTTTTCCTGACAATTAGTGCCATAATCATGGGGCGTAAGTTTGGGGATATCTTGGGAAGTAAAGCTGAGGTTTTAGGTGGTTTAATATTATTAATAATAGGGATTAAAGCTATTATTTTATAAAATACTAAGGAGAAGGTTTAAATGAGAATAGATAAAAGAGAAAATAGGCAAGTTAGAAATGTAAAGATAACAAATAATTATTTAATGAGTGCAGAAGGATCAGTACTTATTGAAATGGGTAACACTAAGGTTATTTGTACGGCTTCAGTAGAAGAGTCTACTGCAAAACATTTAAAAGGAACTGGACAAGGATGGGTAACAGCTGAATATGGAATGTTGCCACGTTCAACAGCAACTAGAAAGATTAGAGATTCCAGTAGAGGTAAAATAGATGGAAGAAGCATGGAGATCCAAAGGTTAATAGGAAGAGCTCTCCGCTCTGTTGTTGATATGAAAAAATTAGGAGAAAGGACTATTTGGATTGACTGTGATGTTATTCAGGCCGATGGCGGTACTAGAACTGCAAGTATAACAGGTGCTTTTGTAGCAATGGTTGAAGCTATGAAATGGATGAAAGAGCAAGATATGATATCAGAAATACCTGTAATAGGATTAGTATCTGCAATTAGCGTTGGTATAGTAGAAGACGAAAAAATGCTTGATCTATGCTATTATGAAGATTCTAGGGCACAGGTAGATATGAATGTAGTAATGACTGATAAGGGCGAATATATTGAAATTCAGGGAACTGGAGAAGAATCACCTTTCTCAGCTAATGACTTAACAGAACTTTTAGATTTAGCAGCAGAAGGTTGTAAAGAACTAAATAATGCACAGAAAAATATTATTGGTGAAATTTAAGTTGTTGATATAAGGTTAAGAGGATAAGGAAGAGCAAAATGACAAAAATCGTAGTTGCAGCTTCTCAAAATCAACATAAGATTGATGAAATAGAAGCTATTACAAAACAATTTGGGATGGTAGTGGTAGGAAGAGATGAATTTGGACTACCAAAGGTAAAAATTAAAGAAGATGGCGATAATTTTGAGGCAAATTCTATAAAAAAAGCAAGAGAAATCTTTATGATGTGCAATCAGATTACAATTGCAGATGATTCAGGGCTGGTTGTAGATGCTTTAGATGGGGCTCCCGGTGTATATTCTTCTAGATTTGCAGGAGAAGAAGGCAATGATGAAAAGAATAATGCTAAATTATTGGAGCTTCTAAAAGATGTGCCAATGGAAAAAAGAACTGCCAGATTTGTTTCAGTAATTACAATGATTTTCCCTAGGGGAGAAAAAATTGTTGCAAGAGGTGAGTGTGAGGGGCATATAATGTTTGAAGGGTCTGGAGAAAATGGTTTTGGATATGATCCTTTATTTAGGCCACTGGGTTATGAAATAAGCTTTGGAGAAATTCCTGCAGAAGAAAAGAATAAAATAAGCCATAGAGCCAAGGCACTAATGGAACTGCAAAAGAAGTTAGGGGAACTCCATTAAAGGATAGAATATGAATAAAAGAAGAGTTATACAAATGATCGTTCTGAGCATTAAACAGATTAGAGATCCATATTATCATGGCTTTGCAGCTCAACTAGCTTTCTATTTTCTAATGTCAATAGTGCCTACAATCATAGTCCTATCGCAGCTTTTAGGCATATTTTCGATATCTTTAGGTACACTAGGTGATTTGATTGAACAATATGTTGCTGAGGATGTTGCAAATGTAGTTCTTAAATTGTTTGCATATCAGTCTACAGGTGCTATGAATATTGTTTTTGTGGCTATTACCTTGTGGGCAGCCTCACGTGCAGAGTTCGCTCTTATGCGCATAGCAAACTATACGTTGACTGGAGGAAAGAGCACAGGTAATGGTTATTGGCGTGAAAGAATAAGGGCTTTTAAAACTATGGCACTTACTTTGTTTACCTTAGCTTTTGGTTTGATTATTTTAGTATATGGAGAACTAATTATAAAACTTGTGGCAGCTACACTTATAACTACTATAGGAATGAACTATAAAGTAGATGTTTTTTGGCTTGTCTTAAGATGGCCAGTAACAATGGCATTGTATTTTCTAATGGTAAGCTATAGTTATTATATATTGCCATCTGAAAGATTAAAATTTAGACAGATTGTCCCAGGAAGTATCTTTGCTTCTGTAGGAATGTTAGTGGTAACCGTTGGATATAAAATATATGCGGAATACGTGTCTAATTATGATATTTTATATGGTTCCATGGCTGCAGTTGTTGCCGTAATGATGTGGTTTTACTTTTTAGCATGGGCATTAGTTCTAGGAGTACTTTGCAATAAAGTTTGGGCAGACACTAAACATAGATTAGCATAATAAGAAAAACAAAATAATAAAAAACTGATTCAAACTATAATCTGAATCAGTTTTTTTATTGGGGAAATAATATGTTTTTATTAGAATGTTATTTAGTTATAACTCTAATTTTAATTATACCTGGGATGTTAAGTTTTTCAGCAACATCTGCTTTACTTACATTTCCATCAATATCTACAAGAGTACAAGCATAATCACCTTTACTTTTATTTAAAAGATTATTAATGTTTAAGTTTAAATCAGAAACTGCACTAGTGATTGCACTTAACATAGCTGGGATATTCTTGTTTAAAACGCAAATTCTTGTTCCGTTTACAGGTCCTAAGCTACAAGCTGGGAAATTTACTGAATTAGTAATATTACCATTTTCAATATAATCCTTTAGCTGTTCAGCCGCCATAACTGCACAGTTATCTTCAGCTTCTTCTGTAGAAGCTCCAAGATGTGGTATGCAGATAACTCCTTCTTTACCAACTAGTTTATTGTTAGGGAAATCAGTTATGTATTTTTTTACTTTGCCTGAAGCAAGAGCTACTAACATATCTTCATCATTCACAAGCTTATCTCTAGAAAAATTAAGGAATGTTATACCATCTTTCATAAGGGTAATTGTATCGTTATTAATCATTCCTTTAGTTTGCTCCATAGAAGGAACGTGAATAGATACATAGTCACAATTTGGAAGCAATTCTTCAAGAGAGCGTACTACAGGAATAGTATTTGAAAGATTATGAGCAGCGCGTAAAGTCATATATGGATCATTACCAATAACTTTCATACCAAGTTTTTCAGCAGCATTAGCAACTGATACACCTATGGCTCCAAGTCCAATAACTCCTAAAGTCTTACCTTTTATTTCTTTTCCGGCAAATTGGCTTTTACCTTTCTCAACGGTTTTAGATACGTTCTCATTTCCTACTAATCCGTAAGACCATGTGATTGCATCAGGAATGTTTCTAGCACCAAGGAATAATCCTGCTATAACAAGTTCTTTTACTGCATTTGCATTTGCACCAGGAGTATTGAATACAACAATTCCTTCTTCAGCACATCTGTCAGTAGGAATGTTATTTACACCAGCACCAGCTCTTGCGATTCCAAGTAAATTTTGTGAGAAATCCATTGAAAGCATATCTTGGCTTCTTACAAGAATACCATTTGCTGAAGCTATATCTTCAGTAATATTATATTGTTCTGTAAGTCGGCCAAGGCCTACAGGGGAAATTTTGTTTAATGTTGCGATATTGTACATTTTTTGTCACCTCATAACAAATTTTATTATAAATTTTGTGAAAACACATTAAAAATTGTCTTGGTGGACATTATACCACTTTACTCTTAGCTAGTAAAGTGCTATAATCATATTTAATTTACAATTTAGCAACTTATTAGGTGTTAATGATAATATTGAAATTTTTGAAAGAGGTGAATAAAAAAATGAATAAAGATAACGGCAGAGTGTATAACTTTTCAGCAGGACCATCTATGCTACCTTTAGAAGTTTTGGAAGACGTAGCAAAAAATTTAACAAATTATATGGTCTGTGGTCAGTCAGTTATGGAAATGAGTCACCGTTCAAAAGAGTTTGGCACAATTATGACGGACGCAGAACAGAATTTAAGAACTCTTATGAATATACCTGAAAACTATAAAGTGTTATTTGTTCAGGGTGGAGCAACACTACAATTTTCAATGATTCCAATTAATCTTCTTAGAAATTCAAAAAAAGCAGATTATATTATAACTGGTACATGGGCTAAAAAAGCAGCAAAAGAAGCAAAGAAATTTGGTGATATTAAAATTGTAGCATCTTCAGAAGATACTACATTTTCATATATTCCTAAAGTAAATAAAGAAGACTTCAGAGAAGATGCGGATTATGTACATATTACGTATAATAATACAATTTATGGAACTCATTATCAATATATTCCAGAAACAGGGAATGTTCCTCTAGTTGCGGATATGTCTTCTTGTATTCTTTCAGAAGAGGTTGATGTAACCAAATTTGGCATGATATATGCTGGGGCTCAAAAGAATATCGCACCAGCAGGCGTAACAATTGTAATTATTAGAGAAGATTTAATTGGATTCGCGCCTGAGGAAACACCTACATATTTGGATTATAAAATTCATGTAGAAGGTGGTTCAATGTATAATACTCCTCCTTGTTTTACAATTTATGTAGCAGGTGAAGTTTTTAAGCACATCTTAAAGAATGGTGGCGTTGCCCCTCTAAATAAGATAAATGTTGAAAAAGCAGGCAGATTATATAAATTCATTGAAGAAAGCAAATTATACAATGCTCCTGTACAAGAAGATAGCCGTTCGTTAATGAATGTAGTATTTGTAACAGGTGATGCAGACTTAGATAAAAAGTTTATTGCTGAAGCTAAAGAACAAGGACTTGTAAATCTTGGTGGACATCGTTCAATAGGTGGCATGAGAGCAAGCATTTACAATGCTATGCCGATGGAAGGTGTAGATAAGCTAATAGAATTTATGAAAAATTTTGAATCTGAAAATGCAAAATAAGTAAATATAAAATTGAAAAAAGAAGTGATAAAAATTGAGAAGTTTTTATCACTTTTTGCGTTAAGATAAAAATAGATAATTTTACAAATTAAGGAAGAAAGAGGAAGGTCAATATGAGATATTTGATTATAGTACCTGATGGTGCAGGTGATGAAAAAATTGAAGCCTTAGGTAATAAAACGCCGTTAGAGGTTGCTAAGATGCCTATAATTAATGAACTTGCAGCAAAAGGACAGATTGGAATGGTTCAAACAATACCTGAAGGTATTGCCCCAGGTAGTGATGCGGCAAATTTATCAGTTATGGGATATGATCCATCTATTTATTTAACAGGCAGATCCCCACTTGAGGCGGCTAGTATTGGTATAGATATGTCAGATACTGATGTGGCTTTTAGGACAAATATAATTACATTAGTTGACCCTCAAACAGGTAAGCCTGCAAACGAAAATACTAAAACCTCTTATAATGATTTAGTTATTACAGACCATAGCTCTGGAGATATTACAACTGAAGAAGCAGATCAATTAATTAAGGCTGTACAAGAAAAGCTGGGTGATGATATTATTAAATTTTATACAGGTGTAAGTTATCGTCACTGTATGATTGTTAAGGAAGGTTCTACTGATTATCAGTTGACACCACCTCATGATGTATTAGGAAAAAAAGTTGCAGAATATTTGCCAAAAGGCGAAGGCGTTATAGAAGGGGAAGAGGCTCAAGATGCAGAGTTTATCATTAAATTGATGAAGGAAAGCTATGAAATCTTGAGAAATCATCCTGTAAATAAGGAGAGAATTGCTAAGGGGTTAAATCCTGCAAATACTATGTGGATCTGGGGACAGGGAAAGAAACCTAGTCTATCTTCTTTCTATAATAAGTATAAAATTGATGGTACAGCTATTTCTGCTGTAGATCTAATAAAGGGAATAGCTCTTTGCGCAGGCCTTGATTCTGTTGATGTAGAAGGTGCAACAGGTACATTACATACTAATTTTGATGGTAAAACACAAGCAGCGATAGAAGAATTCAAAAAAGGAAAAGATTTTGTTTATATGCATCTTGAAGGTCCTGATGAATGTTCTCATCAAGGAGATCAATCAGGGAAAATTCAGTGTCTAGAATTGATTGATGAAAAAATAGCTAAACCTATTTTAGAGTATCTGAAGAAAATGGGTGAGGACTTCAGAGTGTTAGTTGTACCTGACCATAGAACACCACTTTATTTAAGAACTCATTCATCAACGCCGGTTCCTTTTGTAATATATGATAGCTCAAAAGAGCAAGAGGTCAGTTATGATAAAGCTTTTAATGAGATTTCAGGCCAAAAAGGAAAGAGTTTTGGAAGTGGATATGAATTAGCTGATTATTTCTTTAAAGGATAATTAAAAAAAATAAGAAAAAATCACATAAATATCAAAAAAATGATGATATAAATGATATTATATTATAGAGAAAAAAAGAGATATGAAAGTTAGAGATATATTTATAGAAGTATAAAAAAACATAAATTTAGAAATTTGGGGAAAAAATGAAAAAAACTATTACAACAATGATTGTGCTATTTTCTTTAGTTATAGGGCTTGGTGTTAATAATTCAGTTGCTTTTGCTACAACTGAAGATGCAGTTAAAGAAGAGGTAGATTCAGCTGCACATGTAATAACGCCAGTACCATCCATAGTAGCACAAACTGGTATATTGATTGATGCTAAAACTGGAACGATTTTATATAACAATGCGATAGATGAACAGAAAGAACCTGCTAGTACTACAAAAATGATTACAGGACTTTTAGCTATTGAAAAATTAGCTATGGATAGAGTAGTAACTATTGATAAAGAAACTGCCTTTACAGGAGGTAGTAGAATCTACCTTATGGAGGAAGAGAAAATTACAGTAGAGGAGCTACTATATGCATTATTTTTAGAATCTGCTAATGATGCGGCAGTTGCTTTGGCTAAAGAAATGGCAGGGAGCGTTGATGATTTTGCTGTTATGATGAATGAAAGAGCAAAAGAGTTGGGAGCAAAAAATACAAACTTTGTTAATCCAAATGGATTACATGCAGAAGATCATGTTTCTACCTCTTATGATTTAGCAATGATAGCAAAAGAAGCTATGAAGAATCCTACTTTTAGAAAATATGTAAATACGTATAAACATACTATACAACCTACAAATAAACAGGAAGAACCAAGATATTTATATAATACGAATAGATTACTTTATGATACAAGAACAAAGGTTTGTGCAAATGGAGTTTTACGTACTGCTAAGTATGACGGGGTCACAGGAATAAAGACCGGTTATACTAGTGAGGCAGGAGGATGCCTAGTTGCAGGAGCTGAACGTAATGGAACTGAGCTTATTGCAGTTGCATTAAAATCTACAGATAAAGGAAGATTTGGAGACTCAATAGCACTTTTAGATTGGGGATTTGAAAATTATCATACTGTAAAAACTATAGATAAAGATACGAATTTGGGCAAAATAAAAGTCAATAAAGGTGCAGAAAATGAGGTGGCCTTGGTTACCGCTACAGATGGTTATGCTACGGTTCCTATCGACCAGACAGATGAGAATCTTACAAAGGTTGTAAAAATATCAGAAAATGTAGATGCACCCGTTGATGAAGGACAAGTTGTTGGGACGGTCGATTTCTTCCAAGGAGATATATGTTTAAGCTCTGTAAATGTTGTATCAAAAAAAAATGTAGAATTGGGTGGTGCGCTAGCTGTGTTTGGGGTATCAAATAAGTCTGCTGTAAAAATATATTCAGGCGTAGGTATTTTTGTAGGACTTGCAGGTGCGGCTATTGCTACTTTACTTTTCATAAGATATAAAAATATTAAACGTAGAAAACAGAGAAGAGCAGAACGTGCAATGAGAATTGCAATGGAAAGAGAACGAGATAAACTGTATTTTAATAAAGAAAAATATATTAATAGATAACTATTTATTAAATTGTTATTGAGATGGATTAAAAATGTTTGATATAAAAGAGAATTTAAAAAAACTCCCGGATAGTCCGGGAGTTTATATTCATAAAGATAAACTGGGGCAAGTTATTTATGTGGGGAAGGCTGTTTCCCTTAAAAATAGAGTGCGTCAGTATTTTCAGTCGTCTAAAAACATGCCAGTAAAAGTTAGAGCAATGGTAAGTAATATTGAAGAATTTGAGTACATTACTACAAGTACTGAGATGGAAGCACTAATTTTAGAGTGTACATTGATAAAACGTTATATGCCCAAATATAATGTTTTACTTAGGGACGACAAAACATATCCGTATATAAAAATAACCATGGAGGAGGACTACCCAAGATTACTCAAGACCCGAAGAATTGAAAATGATGGGGGAAAATACTTTGGCCCTTATACAGATGTTGGAGCAGTCAATCAAATGATAGATTTGCTTAATAACATTTTTTCTTTTAAGAGGTGTCCAACTAAGAAATTTCCAGAGATTATTAAGCCGTGCTTGAATTATCATATTAGCCAATGTAGAGGCATATGTACAGGAAAAGTAAGTAGAGAGTCTTATATGGAGGACATAGACAAAGTTATAGAATTCTTAAATGGAAAGACGAAACCTTTAATAACTATGTTGACAGAAAAAATGCAAGAAGAGTCAGAACAGCTGAATTTTGAAAAGGCCGCAGAATATAGGGATTACATTCAAGCTACCAATGCTATTACCGAAAAGCAACATGTGGTGATGCTTGGTCTTAAAGATTTAGATATTGCTATAGCTATTTCTAGTAGCCAAAAATCTTATGTAGTATTGTTTTTTGTAAGAAATGGAAAGCTTACAGGGCGTGAAAGCTTTGCTATGGAGGGTACTAAAGAAAAAACTGAGTTAGTAAGTGAATTTTTAAAACAATATTATAGTGATAATCCAAATATTCCTTATGAGATTCTAGTAGAGGCACCTTTGGAAGAAGTGGAATTAATAGAGAAATTCTTAGTTCAACTAGCTGGTCGACAGGTTAAAATAACACTTCCTCAAAGAGGTGATAAGAGAGCTTTATTACAGTTAGCGCAGAAAGATTGCTTAGAAATGTTAAAGACGATTGATGCACGTGAAAATAATAATAGAGCAAGGAGAGAAGCGATTTCAAAAGAAATTGGAAATTTAGTTGATCTTATCGCAGGTGAAGATAACATGCTTCTTGATGAGCAAAATAAAAAATATAAAGACTATAGGGTAGAAGCATATGATATATCAAATACCAATGGTGTAGATTCTGTAGGTGCAATGGTAGTTTTTGAAGGTTTAAAACCTAACAAAAAGGCTTATAGACGGTTCAAAATTCGAACTATAGAAGGACCAAATGACTATGGTAGTATGCAGGAGGTTATATATCGTAGATTTAAGAGAGCTTTGGAGGGTGATCCGGCCTTTAGCACCTTGCCTAACATATTGTTTATAGACGGGGGAAAAGGTCAAGTGACTGCTGTGCAACAGATACTTAGTGCTCTCAAGCTAAATGTGGCAGTAGTTGGCATGGCTAAAGATGACAAACATAGAACTAGAGCGTTAGTATATAAGCCTTATGGATGCGAAGAATATAATGAACTGTTGCTTAAAGAACATCCTTTGTTATTTAAGTATACTGGTGCTATACAAGAAGAAGTTCATAGATTTGCAATAGATTATCATAGAGGATTAAGAGGAAAGAAAATTAATAGTTCAGTTCTTGATGAAATTGAAGGCATAGGACCACAAAGGCGAAATTCCCTTTTAGCACATTTTGGTAGTTTGGAAAAAATAAAAAATGCTACGCTTGAAGAGTTGTGCATGGTTCCAGGTATAACGGAGAATGTTTCAAAAAATATTAAGGAGTTTTTTAAAAATAAATAATTAAAATTTAGAGACTTAATGTATAAAATTACAAAAATTTAATAAAGATATATTTAGTATCTAATAATGGTATTTACAGACATAATCATAATATTTTAATTGATAAAGACAAATTATGGTGGTATAGTATTCATAATAGTATATGAGAATTTGCATATACTAAGTTAGTTAAAAAAAGGATTTTTACATGGAGGATTTTAATATGTCAGATAAAGAAAAGTGCGCTGGCGGTTGTGGCTGCGGATGCGGTGAACATGAACATGACGAATCAGATTTCTTAACTCTAGAATTTGATGATGGCGTAGAAGTAGAATGCGAAATTATGGGTGTATTTGATTTTGATGGAAAAGAATACATCGCACTTATTCCGGATGATGGCACAGATGATGTTTATATCTATGGATATAAGGAAGTTGGCGAAGACGAATTCGAATTAGTTGACATTGATGACGACGCAGAATTTGAAAAAGTAGTTGCTGAATTTGATAAGTTAACAACTGAAGAAGCTTAATTGCAAATTAGTTGTTTCATTTAACAAAAAACAGAGAGTTTACTAACTCTCTGTTTTTTGTTTGCTGATTTTTTATTTATTTAGGGGAAAATCCAAAAGGATAGTTAAATTTTATGGGGATAAAACTTAACCAATTCCCTCAATTTTTCTTAGGATATACCTAATGAAAACTATTGTCAATAGGCATCTTGATAATAATACCTTAACAATGTATGGTTAATTATAAAAATATCATAAAATTGTTATTAATTTATATGTTTTGTACGCAATTTTGCTGTTGTATACATAGATATTTATTGAGTCAAAATTGGGTATATTCTTTTCATATTAAGTAGATAAAATACAATTATCTACTTCTGGACTTCTTTATAAAGGCTGCTCCAACCAATGAAAAAAGAATAACACCTGTAATAGTATAAGATTTAATATTATTTGTTAATAAATCAAATAAGCAATAGGCTGAGCCTACAAAAAAAGCAAGACCTATAAGTAAACTATTTTTGTCCATATTGAGTTAACCCTCCATTATTTAAATCTTTAGCAAATAAGTAATATTAAATGATTAATTACTAAAAAATATTCTTGTACAATAAATAAGATATTAAATTTAATTATATCATAAAAAGTAGCAATATATAATAGTTGAATTCTTATATTGTTTCGGATATAGTAACTGTGTATGATCAAAGAAGGATCAACAAAGTGGAGGATGTTATGAAGAAGTATGATATTATAATTGCTGGAGCAGGCGCAAGTGGAGTGTTCTTGACATATGAACTTACTAAGCTTGATAATACAGCAAAGATTTTAATGGTAGACAAAGGGGCTCCTCTTGAAAAAAGAATTTGCCCAATAAAATTAGGAAAGACTAATAACTGTATAAAGTGTGAGCCTTGCCATATTATGAATGGTTATGGTGGAGCAGGCACTTTATCCGATGGAAAATATAATATTACAACTAAATTTGGTGGGGATTTACATTCTTATATAGGACAAGACAAAGCTATGGAACTTATGGAATATGTTGATGAAGTATTATGTAGCTTTGGAGGGTCAGAGGCTAAACTTTACTCAACGGGCAATTCAGATTTAAAGACAACAGCTTTAAGAAATAATTTGAATTTACTTGATGCTAAAGTAAGACATCTAGGTACAGATAGAAATGTACAGATTTTAGAAAGAATATGTAATTATACAAAACAAAGAGTGGACATGGAATTTTATTCAACTATTACTGAGGTATTGAGAAATTCTGATGGAACTTTTAATGTAAAAACAAACAAAGGCGAAGAATATGAATGTAATGATATTATATTAGCAACAGGGCGTTCTGGATCTAAATGGGTTTCTAAAATTTGTAACCAAATGGATATTGGCTTGGAGCAGAATAGGGTAGATATTGGTGTTAGGGTAGAATTACCTGCTGAAATTTTTAAGCATATTACTGATGATGTTTATGAAAGTAAAATAGTTTATAAGACAGACAAATATAATGATATGGTGAGGACTTTCTGTATGAATCCATATGGAGAAGTGGTAGCAGAAAATACAAATGGTATTGTTACTGTAAACGGACACAGTTATGCTGATCCATCTTTAAGAACAGAAAACACAAATTTTGCACTTTTAGTATCTAACAAATTAACTGCACCGTTTAAGGATAGCAATGAATATGGAGAATCTATTGCAAGGCTATCAAATATGCTTGGTGGAGGAGTACTAATGCAAAGATTTGGAGATCTTGTAAAGGGTAGAAGAAGTAGTGAAAGACGTATGGAAAAATGTTTTACAAGACCTACTTTAAAAGCCACCCCTGGAGATCTTAGTCTAGTACTTCCAAAGAGGCAGTTAGATAATATTATTGAAATGATTTATGCCTTAGACAAGATTGCGCCAGGAACAGCAAATGAAGATACTCTTCTTTATGGTGTTGAAGTTAAGTTCTACAACTCAAGAGTAGAAGTAGATGGAAATCTTGAAACGAAAGTAAAAGGTTTATTTGCCTTAGGAGATGGTTCAGGTGTTACACATTCTCTTTCTCAGGCATCAGCAAGCGGTGTTCACTTAGGAAGACTTTTGGCTAAGAAATATTCTAGACAGATAGAGTATTGCAAATAAACGATTTAATAAAATATAGTACCAAAAAGGATAGAAAATTTTATTTCTATCCTTTTTTTGACAAAATTCAACAAATAAATACAAAATAATCTGAAAATAATATTTTTATAGTGTTGAAATTTGTAAAAGAATATAATATAATTTATGCGGAAAACGTTGAGCTTTAGATTGATAGTTTATGAAAATTACAATCTTTAAAAAAGATAATTATAAAATTAAATATTATTTGGCAAAGCAGTTGAAAAGCTGTGACGCAAAGCTATAGGGCCTTAACTCAATGAGATGGCAGCCAGTTGCATATATTTAAAGGACTCCTTTTTGTGTGCAATAGGAGTTTTTTTGGTGCAATAAATTAGGCCTATTTAGAAAAAAAGAAGCTATTAGAAAGGTGGTAATTTATGGGAAGTATAGGGATAGCTGTAGTTGATATTACTAAATCGAATGTACACAAATTGTTATATGCAAATGATAATTATTATCTTACTAGAAAGTATAAACCAAAAGAATTAGAAGATGCTTTTGAGAATAATGTAGCTGTACTTTTAGATATGGAAAGCCAGATACGTATGAACATCATAGTTGAAGAGGCTTTGAAATATAAAAAGAGTACTATAAATTTTGATATTAAAGTGAATTGTAAAGATGGACAATGCAGATGCTTACTTTGTAAAGGCAAATTTATATATAAACCTGAACGAGTAACAATGAATATTGTTGAGGCAGACATAACAGGGGTTAGTGAAAGTCTTGCAGCAGGTATTTTATAGAAGAAAAAATGTAAAAAAACACTCTATAGGGGGTATTGTTAAAAAATAAAACAAATTTCTACAAGATTGTGTATTTTATTGGGTAAAATGGTTGCAATGTTTGTCAAATAATATATAATTTATAGAGTGTATAAAAATGGGAGAAGTGTACTATTTTAAGGAAAATGAGGTTAAAGCAAAGGAGTAGGGAAACAAATTTGCTATATTATAAATATATGTCACGGATGATAAGTTTTATAAACCAGAAAGGCGGTGTATATAGTGTCATTTTTAAACTCAATGAATATTAGCGCGTCGGCGTTAACGGCACAGAAACAAAGACTTGATATTATTGCAGAAAATGTTTCAAATATTGATACCACAAGAACTGAGGCAGGTGGTCCATACAGGAGGAAAATGGTTGTATTTGAAGATAAGGCTGGAGATGTTTCTTTTAAAGACTCTTTAGATAATGCAATTATTCAAAGAGATGCAAATGGCAAAATTGTTAGACGTGATTATTCTCCAGGTGTTAGGGTAAATGATATTGTAGAAGATCAAAGTGAACTTAAAACAGAGTATAATCCTGAACATCCGGATGCAGATGAAAATGGTTATGTGAGGCTTCCTAATGTCAATATGTTGGAAGAAACTATTGATAGCCTGTCAGCAACAAGATCTTATCAGGCAAATGTTACAGTCTTAAATGCCATAAAGCTTATGGCACAGAAGGCACTAGAAATCGGAAGATAGATTTACAAAAAACAGTGAAGAAAGAAGTGTAGAGTACAGAGATGATTGGAGGAACAAATGGTTATAGATCCAATACAAGCGATCAATAATATGTCAGATATAAAGCAAATAAATAAAATAGATTTAAATAATAAAACTTTAACAGAAACACAAGGTATCAATGAAAAGGCTGGAGAACAGGGCGTTCAGATCCCTTTTAAGACTGCCTTTGAAGATGCAATTAAAGATGTTATTGAAACAGATAAGCAGGTAAGCATTGATGCAGAAATGCTTGCGACCGGAAAGAGCGATAATTTACATCAACATAGTATCGATATTACTAAAGCTCAATTATCAATGGAATTGTTGGTAGAATTAAGAAATAAAGCACTTGATTCATATAGCGAAATCATGCGTATGAGTGTGTAGTTTAGGTAAGGTGGCAGGAAATTGCGAGAACGTTTATTAGAACAATTTAATCAAACAAAAGAAAAGCTTGAAGCCTTAAATTCTAAGCTAAATAAAAAGACAAAAATCATAGTTGCAATAGGGGCAATATTGATAATTGCTATAGCCTTTTCAACAGCACTTTTTCTAAATAGTCCTAATTATGAAGTTCTATATACTGGACTTGATGAGTCTGAAGCAATAGAAATAATAGGGGTCTTAGAAGATCAGGCTGTTGAGTATGACCGTAAAGGTGGAACTGTCTACGTACCAAAAGAGATGGTTGATAAAATGAAAGTAGCTTTATCGGCAGAAGGATATCCCAAGAGTGGTTTTACATATGATCTTTTTATAAATAACGTTAGTTTGTTATCAACAGATTTTGAGAAATATCAGTATGCAAAGTTCGAATTAGAGAGTCGTATGGCTGAAACTATTGAGCAATTTGATGGCATAGAGGAAGCAACTGTTGCTATTGCAATGGCGGAAGAACAAAAATATGTTTTGGAAGAAGACATAAAGGAATCTTCTGCGTCTGTGACAGTGTCTATGGAAGATGGTGGTTCTCCTAGCAAAGAACAAGTTAAGGGGATTCAACGATTAGTGGCTAAGGGCGTGCCAGGTCTTGATATAAAAAACGTAGTGGTACTTAACGGAAATGGTGAAGAAGTAAGTCAAAATGATGAAAATACTCAAGAAGGAGCAGCAGCGTTAAAGTTTAATATCGAGAAACAAATTGAAAGTAACCTTAAAGCCAAGATATTGGAGATTTTTAAGCCAGTATTTGGAGAAAAAAATATTAGAGTAAGCGTAAACTGCTCAGTAGACATTGATAAAAAAATAAAGGAAATTATTGAATATATTCCTTCGGAAAATAATAAAGGTGTTTTAGCAAGTTCTAATTCTACCTATGAAGTTCAAGGTGAGGGAGAGATTACTGCAGGAGTTCCAGGTACTGAAACTAATGCGGATATACCCGTATACCCAGGAGTAACAACAGATGGAAATGACGTTTATTTTAAGGATGATAGAGCGTTAGAATATTTAGTGAGTCAGGTTAAAGAACAGGTCCAAAGTGATGCTGGAGAGTTGACTGATATAACGGTTTCTATGGCAGTTGACAGTGCTAGTTTGACACCAGCTAAAGCTGGAGAATTAAGACAGAGCATAGCTCTTGCTGTAGGAATAGAACCATCCATGGCGGATACAAAGGTTGCTATTTTTAATGCTGAGTTCTTTGAGCCAGAACCGGAGCAGTTGACTGGAATTACTGCTGTACTGGATAAAAATCCAATGTTAAAGATTTTAATTCCTGCTGTATTAGCATTAATAATTGCTCTGATAGTTGTTGTAATGGTAATTATTAATAAAGCTAAGTTAAGGAAAAGAGCACAAGAAATTGCAGCTGAAGAAGCAAAATATGCACAAGACTCTGAAGAACTGGTTCAGCTTGATGAACTTGGAAAGACAAGAGAAGATGAACTGAAAAATCAGATTCAAGACTTTACTGATATTAATCCAGAAATTTCAGCTCAGTTATTAAAGACTTGGATAAGAGGAGATGGAGAGAATGAATAAAGATACTGATGGCTTGACACCTCAACAAAAGGCCGCAGCTGTAGTTATTTCGCTTGGTGCAGAGAGAGCTTCTAAAATATACAAGTTTCTAAGTGAAGAAGATTTGGAAATCTTAACTTTAGAGATAGCAAAACTTAGTCATGTGACACCAACGCAGACAGAAGCGGCAATGGATGATTTTTATAAGCTTTGTTTGACACAGAAAGTAATTACTGAGGGCGGGGTTGATTATGCTAAAACTGTTTTAGAAAAGGCATTTGGACCTCAAACAGCTACAACTTTGTTGGAAAGAGTTACTAGAAATTTAAAAACAAGAGCATTTGATTTTATTAGGAAAACAGATAGTAAAAATCTTTTTGCTATTATACAACATGAGAGACCACAGACTATTGCTTTAATTTTGTCCTATGCAAAGTCAGAGCAGGCATCAGAGATAATAACAGAATTGCCAAAAGAGAAGCAAGTTAAAGTTGTAGAATGTATTGCAAGAATGGATAGTGCCTCACCAGAGACTATCAAAATTGTTGAAAACATATTAGAGAAAAAATTTGCTTCTGTACTTTCTTTGGATTTTGCACAAGTTGGTGGCGTAGATTACATAGCCGAAGTAATGAACAATATTGACCGTGGTAATGAAAAGTACATATTTGATGAATTGAGCAAAAAAGATATTAAACTTGCTGATGATATTAGAAATAAGATGTTTGTATTTGAAGACATCGTATTACTTGATGATAGAGGAATACAAGAATTCTTAAGAGAGGTTGAAACTCAGGATATAGTTTATGCCTTAAAAGGATCTACACAGGAAGTTTCAAATATGATTTTCTCAAATATGTCAAGCCGTATGGCAGAAACAGTTAAAAGTGAATTAGAATTTACATATAACGTCCGCTTAAAGGATGTTGAGGAAGCTCAACAAAAAATAGTTGCTGTTATTAGACGTCTAGAAGAAGAAGGCAGACTTATGATTAATAAGGGCGGAAAGGATGAGATAATTGCGTAAAACCAAGGAGGGGTTTCAAGTTCTTACTGCACTTGAAAGAGCAGAAAGACGCCTAGCTGAAGCTATAGATTATGCTAAGCGTGAAAGCAATCATACAAATTCTGAATCTACGGAAGCTGACAAAGCTGTAGAAGATGCAATGATGGAATTTAAAAAGGTTGCGATGGAGGATTCTGAACAAACTCCTGAAGCAGAGCTCATAGAAAAAGTAGTTGAAGAAGATGAGAAAAATAAAATCCTTGTAAATAATATTTTAGGCAAAGATATTTTCAACAAGACTCAAGAAAAATTTTTGCTCGATGAAGATTTACGTAATGAAGAGTTTCATGATGGATATGACTCGCTTGATAAAGTAGCAATTTTTAATAATGCTATAAAGGCGGGAATGGAAGAACCAGAAGAAACGATACTTATAAAAGAAAGTGAAGAATATGAGGTCAAATGCTTCAATTCTAATAATATCTTTGATGGTGAATGTTATGAACCAGAAGATATAATGCCAACTAATTATTTTTTAAAATCCTTTGACGACGAAGATGAAAAAGATATTAAACCATATAGAATAAATGAGGCTTTAATTTTAGGAGAGGAACCTTCAAAGGAAGACTATGAAGACCATAACCCTGAGTCCTTAGCTGATTTTAATGAAAATGTTGAAGAAGGTACAAAAAAAGAGCTAGAGGAATTAGCAAAACAGGAAATTAGAAAAGAAATAGAAAAAGAGAAAGAAGAAATCCTAGAAAAGGCTAAAAAGGAAGCAGAAGAGATTATCTTTAATGCACAGAAAGAAGCTAAACAAATTATAGATGAACAAGTAAATAAAGCTATGGAAGAAGCTTCTGAAAAAGGATTTTCTCAGGGGTTTGAAAAAGGACAAAATGAAGGATTTTTAGCTGCTGAAAATGCAGTAAATGAAGGCATGATACAAGAAGCTAATGCCTTTAGAGAAGAATTAGAGTTATCAATTAAGGAATTTGATAATAAGAAAAATGAAATGTTAAATGAATACTTAAATGAATTAACAGATTTGTCTATTAATGTTGCAGAAAAGGTTATAAAAATTAGTCTAAAATCAAGTAAAGATGTTGTTGCCAAAATGATAGTGGCAGCAGCGGAAGACTGTAGGCAAAAATCATGGGCAAAGGTGTATATTTCACAGGAAGATAAGTCTATTGCTATGAATTTAGAAAAAGGCTTAATAGATGCATTGAACCAAATTTCTTCAAATGTCAAGGTGGTTGTAATGGAAGATGAACCATCAGGAACTTGTATTATTGAATCACCAGATCAAATAGTTGACGCTAGTGTAGGAACTCAATTAGATAATATTAGACAAGTGGTTAAAGATAACAAAGTATAGGAGGACAAAGGCTTGTATTTAAAAGGGCTATCAGAGCTTATAAAAAACACAGAAACATTTGAGCATATAGGCAAGATAGAAAACATTGTAGGTATGAGCATTGAGGCTTCTGGTATAAAAGCAAGTATTGGAGATATAAATACTATTGCTTCAAAAGATGGAAAAAGAAAGGTCATGGCAGAGGTTGTAGGCTTTAAAGGTGATAAAACTATATTAATGCCTTATGATTTTATTGAAGGAATGGGATCGGGGGATTTTGTTCGAAGCACTAAAAATAGGCTTCGAATCCCTGTAGGATCTTTTCTTTGTGGAAGGACAATTAATGCAATAGGTGAACCTATTGATGGATTAGGAACAATTGAGCAAACTGTTATGAAGAGCGTAGAAAACAATTATATTAATCCATTAAGTAGACCACCTATAACTGACAGAATAGATTTTGGAATAAAAGCTATAGACGGATTTCTTACAGTAGGCAAAGGCCAAAGAATAGGTATTTTCGCAGGAAGTGGTGTTGGTAAAAGTACCTTGTTAGGCATGATTGCTAAACAAGCTTCGGCAGACATAAATGTAATTGCTTTAGTTGGGGAAAGAGGAAGAGAAGTTAAAGAATTTATTGAAAGAGATTTGGGACCAGAAGGAATGGCTAGATCAGTTCTTGTGGTTGCAACTTCCGATCAACCAGCAGTTCAAAGAGCTAAATGTCCTATTGTAGCTACTGCAATAGCAGAATATTTTAAAGACCAAGGTAAAGATGTATTATTGATGATGGATTCATTAACAAGGTTTGCTATGGCACAAAGAGAAATTGGACTAGCAGTTGGAGAGCCTCCTGTAGCTAGGGGGTATACACCTTCTATTTATGCTGAGATGCCTAAGCTTTTAGAAAGAAGTGGAAATTTTGAAAGTGGTTCTATCACAGGTATATATACTGTTTTAGTTGAAGGTGATGATACAAATGAGCCTATAGCAGATACCGTAAGAGGTATTTTAGATGGACATATTATTTTGTCGAGAAAACTCGCAGCTAGAAATCATTTTCCGGCTATTGAGATAGGAGGAAGTATTTCTAGATTGATGGCAGCTATAGTAGATGAAAATCATAAAGCTATGGCGTCAAAAATAAGAGATATGCTTGCAGTTTATGAAGAAAATGCGGATTTGATATCCATAGGAGCCTATAAATTGGGGACTAATGCTAAATTAGATAATGCAGTATCTAAAATTGATGCTATTAACTCTTTCTTAAAGCAGGGAACCACAGAGTTTTATAGCTATGATGATGTGCTAGAAGGTATGACTAGAATTTTGGAATAAGCGTTGAAAAAGAAGGAAAAAAGGTATAAAATGAATTATTATGGGGAAGTTTAAATTTTCTTTGAAATCTGTTGAAAAATACAGAAACATTACTTTAGATGATACTAAAGCTAAATATGCTAAAGCTGTGTTAGATGTAGGTAAACAAAATGACATTATACTAAAGATAAATAAGGAATTAGCCGATATAAATGCTGAACTTAACCTAAGAAATAGTCATGGTATTACTATATTAGAATATCAAGGATATAAGAAATACATAAAAATTCTAGAAAATAAAATAACCAATGAAGAAGACAAATTAAAATCTCTAAAAAAGATTGAACATAGAAGGAGGCTTGAATTGGTACAAGCTAAAACTGATGCTATGTCCATTGAGAAAATTAGAGAAAAAAGATTTGAAGAATATATAAAAGAAGAAAGAAAAAAAGAAGAACTTGCAACTGAAGAATTTGTATCTAATACGTTATCTAGCCAAAGATAAGGCTTGATATATATTTATTAGTTTATATAAGACTAATAATGTACCTTAACAATTTAATAGAAAGGAGGTTTTGAAATGAATGCAGGAGTGTTTTTTCAAACACTAAGTGGAAGTACTAGTGCTGTAAGAGAAACAGTGACACAGAAGGTAAACCAAGGCAATGAGTCTAAAAGTTCTTTTAAAAAGGAAATAGATAAAGCTTTTAACAAAGAAGAAAATTCTTCTAGAAATGTACATAAAGATACGAAGTCTTCTTTTAAAAAGAATCTGAAAGATGACCAAATCAAGGACAAAAAAGAGCAAAATTTTGATGAGGTAACAGAGTCTGGAAAACAAGATGATAACTCTATTAAGAGAATGCAAGAATTAGCAGTGTTACAACTTCAAAACGGACTTAGCTTGCAAGAACTAGAAGAAAACTGTAATGGCTTACAAAATTTGCAGGATATATCTGAAGGTGAAAGTTTATTGGGACAATCCTTAAATTCGAATTTAGTTAATAATCTGGATGAAGACTTGGGATTGAAAGAAGGAAAGACTTTATTGACCCCTCAAAATAATGTAGATTTAGTTAAAGCAGCCTTATTGAAATTAAAACAAGGTGGAGAAGAACAAAAACAACCTATGATTACTTTACAACCTAAAGAGGAAATGCTAGTTGGAAATCAGGCTAAAGAAGTAACTAATCTAGAAAAAACGTTAAATGGACAAAATTTTGGAGAAGAAATAGAAAATTCTTTAGAGAAAAATCAAGAGACTCCTAAAGAGGCGAATTTGATTAATTCAAGTAATTTAGATTTATCAAAGATTAACATTAAAGTTGGCGAAACCCCTGTTAACACAACAAGAACAGATATGGCAAACCAGTTAGCAGATAAAATTTTGTACAAACTAAGTAATGGAAAACAAGAATTTGATTTAGAACTTTATCCAAAGAATTTAGGAAAAGTAAATGTTAAACTTATATTCCAAAATGGTGGTGCTGACTTAATTATGACTACTTCAAACTCTAAAGCACATCAATTGCTTTCTCAACATGTAGATGCATTAAAGAGCATATTAGAAAATAATACAAACTTAAACAGTACCGTTAATGTAAAGGAAGCAGTTACGACAGAAGGTCAATTTGATAGGGATAATTTTCAAGAACAAAGTAATAATCAACAAAATCAGCAGCAAAAACAAGAAAAGCATCTAAACGAAGATTTTTCATTTGCAGATAAGCTTAGACTGGGATTGCTGGATGAATTTGAACAAGCCGTTTAAAAGGAGGAATCAGCTTGGCTGGAACTACGATTAATGATAGAATTTTAGATTCGTTAAAATCAATTACAACAGATAAAAGTACGAGTAACTCAATGAAGACTGATTTAGATTTACAGACTACAGACTGGTTAACATTGCTTGTTGCACAATTAAAAAATCAAGATATGTATAATCAAACTGATAGCTCTGAAATGACAAAGCAAATGGCCCAATACTCACAAATACAAGCCATACAGAACATGGTTTCACTTCAAGAAAATATATATGCTATGAATACCACTTCTTATGCAGCATCATTGATAGGAAAAGAAGTGACTGCGGCACAGATTGAGAAAGTTACTGATTCCACGGGAACAACAGATAAGCTTGTTACTACTAAGGGTGTTATTACTGGCGTAACTTTATTTGAAGGAGAACCTGTAGTTTATATTGGAGAAAAAGCTTTTTCTTTAAACCAAATAATGCTTGTTGGAGATGTACCAACTGGAGAAGAGAGCTCGGATCCTACTGAAGATGAAACAACAGCGGGAAATCAAAGTGAAAATGATACAAATAGTACCGAGAGTGAGAACAATGACTAAATAAATTAAAAATATGGGGGTGATAAGAATGACTGATATTAAGGTAGGAAATAACTATCAGAACATTAACCCATTGGTAGGCAATAAAAACATAAACAATATTAACAAGTTAAAAAACAATATTGGCGTTACACCAATAGGCGCGGATTTTGGAACTCTTTTAAAAGAACAACTTGATAAAAACAGCGGAGCAGATAAAAATGAAGGTTTACAATTTTCAAAGCATGCTAAAGAAAGAGTATCACAAAGGGGAATAGATTTAACTCCAGAGTTGATGAATGATTTAAATGACGCTGTAAAAAAAGCAGACGCTAAAGGAGCAAAAGACGTAATTATATTTGATTCAATGAATGCTTTCATTGTTAATGTACCTAATAAAACGGTAGTAACAACAATGTCTGGTAGTGAAATGCGAGATAATGTTTTTACAAATATTGATGGAGCAGTGATATTGTAAATCGTAAATAGACAATTTAGTATAGCAACCGTGTATAATAACTGGACCATTTATGGAGGTTATGAAATGTATGGACTGATACTTTTCAGCACGGATCTGAAAGGAGAAAATAGATGGTTAAATCAATGTTTGCTGCAGTAGCAGGCCTTCGCGCACATCAAGCTAAGATGGACGTAATTGGCAACAACATTGCTAATGTTAATACTTATGGATATAAAACAGCAAGAGCAACTTTTAGAGATGTTTTTTATGCTACTTCGTCAGGAGCAGGGGAACCTGGAGATACTTTTGGGGGAACTAACCCTTCGCAGGTTGGTTATGGTTCAAAGTTGGGCTCTATTGATTCCATTATGACTGGTGGAGGAACAGCGGCTACTGATAATCCTACTGACTGTATGATCGTAGGAAATGGGTTTTTCCTTGTTGGATTAAGACCTGGACAGGAAGATGATGGGACATTAAAGGGCATTGCTGTAAAAAATGGCAAGGATGATCAGGGGAACCCTCTTGATCCTACGGATGAAGAGGCTTTAAAGGCAGGAGAAGTTGATCAACAATCAATCACTGCTCTTAATATGACAAGGGTTGGTATTTTCAATTTTGATGGAGCTGGAAACCTTGTTGATTCAAATGGCAGAATGGTATATGGATTTTTAAGTGAATATAAAGCTGATACTAGTGGAAATACAGGAGCTGATGCTACAGGAGAATACATAATAGATGATAGTAAGGTTACAGCACTTAGACTTCCAAATAAAAGTACTGATGCGACTAAATATGAGCCTATGGAATTGAAGAATATTACTATAGGTAAAGATGGAAGCATTGTTGGAACAAATGACGATAATGAATCAGTTTTAATTGGTCAGATTGCACTGGCAAATGTACCAAATCCAAATGCTCTTGAAAGAGGCGAGAATTCATATTATTCAGCAAAAGGAAATACTGGAAAGATAACAGTAAATCCATCAGGACAAAATTCTACAGGTACAATTCAAGCAGGATATTTGGAAATGTCAAATGTAGATTTATCTAAAGAATTTACAGATTTAATTACAACCCAAAGAGGATTTCAAGCGAATACAAGAATAATTACAGTAACAGACACAATGCTTGAAGAATTAGTAAACATGAAACGATAGACAATTTAATTATGGAGGGGTCTAAAATACTCCTCCATAAAATTAAAAAAAGTGAGTGAGAAAATGATAAAACTTACAAAACTAAATGGAGTAGAGTTCTTATTGAACCACAACCAGATTCAAATTATTGAATCAATACCAGAATCAAAGATTGTATTAACTAACAAGGATTATTATTTAGTTAAAGAATCTTTTGAAGAAATTGTTAATGAAATTATAGAGTTTAATGCTAGAGTAGTAGATAAAGAATGCTATTTAAAAGCAAAAAGACGTTTGGCACAAATGACTGAGAATAATTGTTAATCTTGGTGTCTACATAGGAGAAGTAAATGGATATAGCTACTATATTAGGAATAGTATCAGGAATGGGTCTTATCATTTTTGGTATAGGTTTTTCAGAAATTGGGAACTTTATAGAGCCGGCGAGCTTTGCTATTACTATCGGAGGAACTTTGGCATCGTTAGTTGCTGCAACTCCTGGAGAAGTTTTAAAAGGTATCCCTAAACATCTTAAAATTGCTATTGGTGGGAAAAAATACGATCCTAAAGCTTATATTGAACTGATCGTAGATCTAGCCCAATCGGCAAGAAAAAATGGCTTGCTTTCATTAGAATCGAGGGCTGAAGAATTAGAAGATACGTTTTTAAAGGATAGTGTACTTTTGATTGTTGATGCTATTGACTCAGATAAAGTAAAGCAGCTAATGGAAGATGAGTTAAATTATTTAGATGAGAGACACGCCAAATGTTTTGGTTTTTATGAATTGGCGGCTGGCACTTGTCCTGCTTTTGGAATGATAGGTACATTGATTGGTTTAATTAATATGCTAAAAAATCTGAATATTGAAGGTGGAGGTGCAGGTGATATTGGACCAGCCATGTCTACAGCGCTTATTACTACTTTTTATGGTTCACTATTTGCCAATTTGTTTTTTTCACCAATAGCAAATAAACTTAAAGCAAGACATGCTGAAGAGATGTTATGTAAGCAAATGATTGTTGAAGGAATTTTATCTATACAATCTGGTGAAAATCCAAAATTTATTAGGGAGAAATTAATTTCCTATTTGTCAGAAACTGATAAGGCAGACTTGGCTGAAGCAAATTAACAGTAGAGTCAATAGGATTAGTATATATTTTTAGATATTAAAGCAGGGAGGATAGTATGGCTAACAGAAAAAAGCATGAAACTCCTAAAAATAATTGGATGGATACTTATGGAGACATGGTAACTTTGCTATTATGCTTTTTCGTGTTACTTTTTTCTATCTCCACTGTAGATGCTCAGAAATGGATTATGATAGTAAAAAGTTTCAATCCGGCTGCTGCCCAAAATATAACTCAACTGGTTCAAGAAGAACCAGAAAATGAAAAGGGTCAACAAGCAGTAGGACAAGAGGCTGGAGGTTTGATGACGGAGAAGGAAAACTTTGATCAAATTTTCTGGACCATGAAAGAGTATGTAGAGGAAAATAATTTACAAGAAAGTATTGAAGTAAAAAAAGGAAAAGATTTTACTTTTATCGTTTTTAGAAACAATATTTTCTTTAATGGTGATAGCTACATATTAAGACAAGAAGGCAAGGAGATACTTGATGTATTATGTGACTCTATTGCACCAGTAGCGGCTCAAGTTGGAGAAATGCGAATAATGGGACATACCAATCAAGCAGACCCAAATAAGCCAAACCCAATAGCTGGTGATAGATTCCTGTCATCTAATAGAGCTACTGAGGTTTTAGTTTATATTGAAACTAAAAAGTTAATTGATGGTAAAAAATTGTTTTCTATGGGATATGGACAGCATTACCCTATTGCTTCTTTTGTAACGGAAGAAGATAGGGCAAAAAATAGGCGTGTAGAAATATACATCGCTAAGAATGATGCAACCAAATATACTTTAGATGAGGTTTATCAAAACATTGATGAATCTACTTCGTACAGTACAAATGAGCAAGGTGAAGAGCAAAAGGAAGAGCCTCAGAAAAATATAACAGAAGAAGAGGTCTAAAAGTT
>DAMCXN010000001.1:60964-68139 GCA_032096995.1 Aminipila sp. | reverse complement strand
TTATTAAAAAAATAGGAGATTTAGATGGCTGATGTATTATCACAAAGTCAAATTGACGCCTTACTCAATTCTCTAAATTCGCCAGAAGCAGTAGCTGAGGAGGAGAAGATAATTGAGGAAGAGGAAACTAGAAAAATAAAAAAATATGACTTTAAGACTCCTAAAAAGTTTACAAGAGATCGTTTAAAGTTAGTTTTTAGTGTGTATGAAAATTTTGCAAGGGTTATATCATCATATTTAACAAGTATGATGCGACTTTCTTGTCAAATAGAAATGGTTGATATAGAGGAGCAGAAGTACTTTGAATTTAACAATGCTTTGTCAGAAAATGATATAGTAGCAATGGTAGATGGAGCCGCTAACAATGGTAAAGGTTCTTCAGAATCACTGATGATTCAGATGAGTAATTCTGTAATATATGCTCTTATTGATAGAATGATAGGAGGATCAGGAGATGCCGATGGAATTGATACTGATGCGGGATTTACTGATATAGAAATATCACTTTTTGAAAATGTTATGGTTCATCTATTGCCTATAATGGAAGAATCATGGCAAACATATTTTGATGTTGCTTTTAAATTTGATAAGATAGAGACAAATCCTAGATTGATTCAAAGTATTCAATCGGATGAAATTGTTGTAATTGTGGTTTTAAATGTGGAAATTAAAAACACCACAGGAACCTTCAATATCTGCATCCCAGGAGGCTTGATGGAGGATGTCTTTAAACTTGCAGAGCAAACTAATCTTGCAGGAAGAAGAAAAGAACATCAAGATGAACTTTCTAGAGAAGAAATTTTAGGAAGTCTAAAAGATTCTCAATTAGAATTGAGAGCTTTTTTAGGAGAAGCAAATATTCTTCTCGAAGATGTATATTCTCTTAAACCTGGAGATGTTATAAATTTGAAAAAACCTAAAGACTCAGAGGTATCTGTATACGTAGAAAATAAGCCTTGGTATAAAGGACGCCTAGGAGAGAAAAAGGGTAATTTTGCAGTAAAGATAACCGGGACTACATTAACTCGGTAATAGCAGAGGTGATATATGAGTGATAATAACAATTTTTTTACCCCCATGGAAATAGATGGCATTGGGGAGATACTAAATATAAGCTTAGGATCTTCAGCGACTGCTATGTCAGATATGCTTGGGAGGAAGGTTACAATTACTACTCCAAACGTTGTAGTAAGGGGCTATGAGGAATTTGAGATAAGTGAAGTAGAACCTGCTGTTGGAGTAGAAATTACATATGTAACAGGACTTGATGGAAATAACCTATTACTACTAAAAAAAGATGATGTTCGAAAAATTTTAGAAATACTTATGTATACTGAAATAGAACCTGAAACTTTTGAATTGGATGAACTTTCATTAAGTGCTGTTTGTGAGCTTATGAATCAAATGATGGGTGCTTCGGCAACAGCTTTGGCTGATGTAATAGGTTCTATGGTAAACATATCTACCCCAGTTGCTTTTGAAGTAGAAAACGTAGATGAGTTTAAACAAAAGTATTTTAAGACAGATGAACCGATGGTAGAAGTTCATTTCAATATTGATATTGAAGACACTTTTTCTAGTAAATTTATTACAATGCTGTCTATAGATTTGTGCAAGAAACTGATTTCGTCATTTGGATTTATTGATGGTGAAGGGGCTACTGAACCTGAAAATGTTGTAGCACCTACTCCAGAGCCAGCTCAAAACCAAATGTCGAGTGGTGAATTATCTCAGGCAGATATAGATGCTATGCTAAATGGAGCTGCAAACTCATCGGTTCCTCAACAGCAACCGGCTCAACAAGCACAGGTAGCGCAATCACAAATTCCAGCGCAACCACAAATGCAGCACCAGGGAATGCCTATGCAAGGCAATCCTCAACAGCAAATGTATTCACAACCGCAGTACAATATGGACCCTAGACTAATAAATGTTCAACCAATAAATCATAATTATGAAATTACACCGGCTGAGGCGGGGACTAATTTAGATTTAATTATGAAAGTACCACTTCAAGTTTCAGTAGAAATTGGAAGAACAAAAAAACTTGTAAAAGAAATTTTAGAGTTTGGGCAAGGTTCTCTTGTAGTTTTAGATAAGCTAGCAGGAGATCAGGTAGATGTATATGTAAACGGTCAATGCATTGCAAAAGGCGATGTTGTAGTAGTTGATGATAACTTTGGTGTAAGAATCACTGAAGTAATCAAAAAGACTGATATAATAAACAGTCTATAAATTTAAAAATAAGTGAAGAAATAATAAGTTATAATGTTTTTGAAGGACTTTTATAAGAAAGAGGTAAGGAAATGGCAAAAATTTTGTTAGTTGATGATGCAGCTTTTATGCGTATGATGATTAAAGATACTTTATCAAAGAATGGATATACCGACTTACATGAAGCTGCAGATGGAGCTCAAGCGATAGAAAAATATGAGGAAATTAAACCAGATTTAGTTATTATGGATATTACAATGCCAAACATGGATGGTTTAGAAGCTTTAAAAGCGATTACTTCAAAACATCCTGATGCAAAGGTTGTAATGTGTTCTGCAATGGGACAGGAAGCAATGGTTATTGAAGCTATTAAACTTGGTGCTAAAGACTTTATTGTAAAACCATTTAAACCTGATAGAATTTTAAAGACAGTATCTGCGGTTATTCCTCAAGCTTAATTAATTAAGAGGTGATTAGAATTTTAGGTACTATTATACCATTGCTTTTAGCACTTTTGGCGGTAGTTGCTGTTATATATCTAAGCTATGTTTTTAGTAAATATTTAGCTTTAGGTGCCAGTAAAATGAGCGGTGCCAAATATATGAGGGTTGTTGATAGAATGATACTTGGACAAGACAAGATGATGATGATTGTACAAATAGGAGATAGCTATTATTTGACAGGTGTTACATCTCAAAATGTTCAAATCATAAAGGAACTTTCGGGAGAAGAATTAATAGAAATGGAAGCTTCTTCTTCTCAAAATATGCCGCTTCAGCAGATGATGTCTTTTAAAAGTGCATTACAAAAGCATATGAACAAAAAAGATAACTAGCAGATAAAGGGATAAGGTATAGTTAAATGACTGATGCAATAGTCTCAATAAATGGAGCAGGGATGCAGTCTTTGGAAATATTAACACTATTAACATTAATTGCTTTACTGCCATCAATATTGATTATGATGACTTGTTTTACAAGAATCGTCATAGTTATTTCGCTTTTGCGAAATGCAATGGGTCTTCAACAGACCCCACCAAATACTGTTGTTATTGGTATTGCGTTATTTTTATCATTATTTATAATGCAACCAGTAATATCGGATATTAATCAAAATGCATATGAACCTTATAAAGCAGAGATGATAACGCAGGAGCAGGCTATAGATAATGCGTCTGTTCCTTTAAAAGAATTTATGCTAAAACAAACTAAAATAGATTCATTAAATTTATTTTTGAATTTTGCAGAGATGAAAAGACCTGCTAATTTAATGGATGTACCAATGCATGTAATAATTCCAGCTTTTATGACTAGCGAGCTTAGTAGAGCTTTTCTTATGGGCTTTTTATTATACATTCCGTTTTTGGTAATAGATATGATTGTGGCCAGCGTACTCATGTCCATGGGTATGGTTATGTTACCACCTTCTATGATTTCTATGCCATTTAAATTGCTACTATTTGTAGTTGTTAACGGGTGGGAGTTGCTTTTCAGCACGCTGGTAAGCAGTTTTAATTGATTTTAATTTACTATTGAGATAGGAGCGAAAATGGGATCGTATACACCAGTTTTTGATATGTTGCAGACCGCTGTTGTAGTAGCTGCTAAGGTTTCTGCCCCAATACTTTTAGTTAGTATGGCGGTAGGACTTCTTATTGCTATCTTTCAAGCAGCTACTTCCATCCAAGAACAAACGATGACTTTTGTGCCAAAGCTTTTAGTTATAGGCATTATATTAATTATGTCTGGATCTTGGATCATGGCAACAATGGTGGATTTTACTAAAGCTATTTTTGCCACCATGCTGGAGTTGTAAGGTATGCAACAATTATTAGGAATTGACAATTTAACAGCTTTTGGATTGATTTTTATGAGGATGTCAGGTTGTATAGTATTTAATCCTATATTTGGGAGAAAGAACATACCAGCTATGGTGAAGGCTGGTATGGCTTTAATTTTGACATTGCTAATATATTCTTATACAGATATATCATCCATAGGTTCAATTAATTCTAGCGTAGAATACATAGTACTTAATATAAAGGAATTTTGCGTTGGATTTGTTATAGGCTTTATCGTAAGCCTTTTTTCATATATAATAATACTTGGAGGCGAAGTCATAGATATGCAGATGGGTTTAGCCATGTCAAAAGTTTATGACCCATCTAGTAATGTTTCTATGTCTCTAAATGCGACCTTTTATAATATATTATTTATATTTACTTTTTTTACTGTTAATGGGCATTTGACTTTGTTTAAGCTTTTTTTAGATTTAGAAAAGGTTATTCCATATGGTAATGCCGTGTTTGGCAGTGATTTGGCATCAAGTATTATTTCTCTATTTTGTCAGTGTACTATTTTAGGTATAAAACTTGCTATGCCAATGATTGCATTACAGTTTTTAATGGAAATGGGTGTGGGAGTATTAATGAAGAATATTCCACAAATAAACGTAATTATGATAAATATTCAGGCTAAGATATTTGTTGGTTTTTTATTTTTAGTAATATTATTTACACCAATGATGTCTTTTGTAGAAGATATAATAGAAAATCTATTTAGTGCTATCACTCAGGTAGCTAGGTTAATGGGGTGATGAAGCTTGTCACAATCTAAAACAGAGAAAGCCACGCCCAAAAAACGTAAAGACGAGCGAAAAAAAGGTAATGTGCCCCAGAGTAAGGATATTACAAGTGTAATCTCTTTGCTTATTATTTTTTCAGTGTTAAAGCTAATTTTTCCATACATATATGAAGCAACAAAGCGTTTTTTCTATTTTATAATGGGGGAAATGGCTGTAATAGATGTTTTTTCTGATAGCACAAAGAATGATATAATAGGGGAAGTAATAAAGCTTTTAGTAATCGCTATTGTACCGTTACTGATTATAAGCGTGGCAATTTCCATTTCTGTAACTGGTGCACAAACTAAGTTTTTGTTTTCAAAAGAAGCATTGAAACCTAAATTAAATAAATTTAATCCGATAAATGGATTTAAAAGAATTTTTTCTATTCGCAGTAGCGTAGAATTAATAAAGAATTTGATAAAAATAGCTATAATCACAGTTATTTTATATAAATTTATATATGTTAGAGTTGTAGAAATGGCTAAAATGTTGTTTTTGGATTTGTTAAATTCTTCGGCATATGTACTTAACTCTGTTGTTATGATGGTATATATGGTTTGTATTATTTTTGTATTTGTTGCAGGGCTTGATTATATGTACCAAAGATGGGAATATGAACGCAAAATCAAGATGAGTAAGCAAGAAATAAAAGAAGAGTTCAAGCAGATGGAAGGTGACCCTCAAATTAAGGGGAAGATAAAGCAGAAACAACGTGAAATGGCTACATCAAGAATGATGCAGGCAGTTCCAACTGCCGATGTTGTAATAAAGAATCCAACACATTTTGCAGTAGCTCTTAAATATGACACAGAAACAGATAATGCACCTATTGTTGTTGCAAAAGGGCAGGATGAATTAGCACTTAGAATTATTGCTGTTGCTGAAAAAGCCGGAGTTTATGTTTTAGAAGATAGGCCTCTGGCAAGGGCAATATATGCAACTGCAGAGGTTAAAATGGAAATCCCTTATGCGTATTACACAGCTATTGCAGAAGTATTTGCTTTGGTTTATAGTGTAAGAAATAATGAAAAAGATAAAAAGAGGAATTAACTTATGGCAGATATACTTAGAGTAACCACTCCAATGACAGGACAGGACGCTGCTAGTAAAGTACGACCTACTAGTCAGGAGCCTGCAAGTACCAATATACAAAATCTTGTAAATCCTAATCGTGTTCCAAGTAACGATCCAAAAGGGCTTTACAATGAGCAGGATAAGAATAAATTTTCTCCTAATTTAAAATCGAATTATGATTCCTTTATGCAGAAGATTGCTAAAGCTCCAAGTATGTCAGCAGAAGCCGCAAAACTTTTTTTTACTAGATATGGAAGTATTGTTAATTCTGGTATGGGAGATGGCATTGCTGCCGAGATGTCAAAATATTTAGAGTTAATGAAGGTAAGTGATGCGGAATTATTGGCACTGCTTAAGGGAATGCAGGGTTCTGCAGTTAAATTTACTGGAGAGTTTTTTGATATTTTAAGAAACATAATGAATAACAAGAATATTTCCTTTGATGCAAAACAATTAATCTTAGAATTTTTAAAAAGATATGATGCGATTACTGCTAATAATCATACTTTAGAGAATATTATATCAAATTTAAATAATATAGCAGATAGAATGATGAAATCATCAGCAGAACAGCTTAGGCAAATGATGTCAGCTTTGGATACAACGGTAGCAAAAGGAGATGTAAATGAGAATCTTTCACAGCTGAGAGATAACATAATTCCTTTTTTAGCAAGATACATATCACAAACTAAAGATTTTGGTAGTGTTAGAGATAATATAAGTTTATTTATTTTAAATCTTACAAAATATGAGATAGGTAGTAGAGAAGGATTTTCTAATGCTTTGAATTCTTTGCTTGGGATCCCTGAGGTATCATCAAAGGTTACAAATAGCATGGTTGCAGAACTGGCAGATAATATCTTTGCAAATATAAAGGGAGATCAAAGCATAATGCTTCAGGATCAGCTAGTACACGTATTGACTAAAGGCTTAGATGGTCAAGCGGGATATCAGAATACTCAAGTATTCCAAAATATTTTACAATCTGCTTTACTAAATGAAAGTGTATATATGCCTTTATTGCATTTAATGTTACCAGCAGATTACCATGGAAGACACATGTTTTCTGAAATATGGGTTGATCCAGATAGCAAGGAAGGAAATGAAAATGAAGCTGGAAAGGCTGTAAAGCTTTTTGTTAAATTTGATATTAAAGATTTAGGCTTCTTTGAAATGATTATGTTAGTTCAAAATGGGAAAGTTGATATGCAGCTTTTTTATCCTGAACATTTGGAAACAATGAAAGGTCAGATTAAAGAAGG
>DAMCXN010000001.1:27633-60954 GCA_032096995.1 Aminipila sp. | reverse complement strand
TATTTACCATTATAGAGAGAAATGATTTAAAATTTAGATCATATATGGCGGATAGATGTGTTCAGCCTAAACCGATTTCGGATGTATTTCATAAGTTATTCGAGGGGAGGAATATGGTAAATGTCACAGTATAATGGTTCTAGAAAGGCTGTTGCCTTAAAATATGATGATGAAAAGAGCTCGGCTCCTGTAATTGTGGCTTCAGGATTAGGACACATGGCAGAAAAAATAGTTGAAGTTGCCAATCAAGCAGATGTACCTGTATATGAAGATAATTCCTTAGCAACTGTATTGTCACAATTGGAGTTAGGGGCTCAAATTCCAGAAGAAGTTTATAAAGCAGTAGTTGAGATTTACGTATTCTTTCTAAATTTTCAACCTAAATAGAAGAAATATGATAGCCTAGGGGTTATCGTTGTTAGTTGGCAGCCGAGGGGCTGCCAGTTTTGGTTTTTGAAAGTATGTTGCGAAGTGTTATATTTAATTAAATACCATAATTTGTAATATATTATGTGGCGTAAATCACAAAAAATGTTAAGTTTTGTGATAAAATGTCGATATATAAGTATTAAATAAGGTTCGAAAAATATTATTCTTAATAAGAGCTTTGACAAATGCCAAGTAATAATTTAATTAATTTATTATTTGGTTGTAGAAATTGTGCTGTAAGAAATAAAACTTTACTAGATTAAATAGTGATAATAAAAAATTGGAGAAAAATAGATGAAAGTAGTAATTTTAGCAGGAGGCTTAGGAACTCGTATATCAGAAGAAAGTCATCTTAGACCAAAACCAATGATTGAAATTGGTGATAGACCTATACTTTGGCATATTATGAAACATTATTCTTTTTATGGATTTAATGAGTTTGTTATTTGTCTTGGTTATAAGGGACATATGATAAAGGAATTTTTTGCAGACTATTATCTTCATATGTCTGATGTTACTTTTGACTTTACTGCTGAAAATAAGATGGAAATACATCAGAATGTAGCTGAGCCTTGGAAGGTGACGCTTGTTGATACAGGCCTAAATACACAAACAGGTGGTAGAATTTCAAGAATTAAAAAGTATATAGGCAATGAACGATTTATGCTCACATATGGAGATGGTGTAAGTGATATAAATCTAAAAAAATTATTAGAGTTTCATAATAAAAATAATAAATCGTTAACTTTAACTGCTGTACAACCAGGAGGACGTTTTGGAGTTCTGGATATAGATGACAACACACAAGAACTAAATGGCTTTGTAGAAAAGGCTAAAGAAGATGGTGGTTGGATTAACGGAGGCTTTATGATTATGGAGCCAGAAGTATTTAACTATCTGGAAGGTGATATGTGTGTTCTTGAAAAGGAACCAATGAGGAACATGACCGCTGACGGAAAAACTTGTGCGTATAAGCATGTAGGATTTTGGCAGTGCATGGATACACAAAGAGATAAAGGAATGCTTACTGCCCTTTGGAATGAGGGAAAAGCGCCTTGGAAAATTTGGGAGTAGGATAGCGGGTATTATTGGAAAAGGCAAAATTAAAGCAGAATCGTTTAATTAAAAACCAATAGAACATAGCTGAGGAGAGAAAAGTATGCCTAAAATAAGTGTAATTATGCTTACATATAACAGAGAAAAATTTGTAGCTAGAGCAATTGAGTCAGTTTTAAAGCAGGATTTTAAAGAGTTTGAATATATCATAGTTGATAATGGGTCTACTGATAATAGCGGAAAAATTGCAGATGAATATGCGCAAAGGGACAATAGAATTAGAGTGATTCATAAAGAAAAAGGGAATATTGGTTCTGGTAGGAATTCAGGATTAGATGTTGCTAGAGGTGAATATATAACCTTTATAGATGATGATGATGTGGCATACCCAGATATGCTTAAATTTCTATATGAATTAGTACAGACAAATGGTGCTGATGTAGCTGTATGTGGGTCGGAAAAAGAAGTTGAAAATAAAATTTTACCTAATTGTATTTTTAAGGAAGTTTTGATTATGGATGCTAATGAGGCTGTCGTTGAACTTTTGAAAAGAAAAAAATATAATGCAGCATCTCCAACAAAATTATGGAGAAAAGAGATTTTTAATAAGATAAGATTTCTAGACGAAGGAAAGTATGATGATATAACTGTTATATATAAACTTTTTTCTGAAGCAGAAAAAGTTGTAGCACATGGTACGCCTAAATATTGCTTTTTTAGGCATGAGGGAAATAATAGTGATTTTACTACAAACGATAAATTGTTAAATCCACAACAATTAGACGAATATTTACATGCTTTTAATGAAAGAACATATTATTTATCAGGAAAATTGCCTAAGATTGCAGAGTATGCACGGTATAGTGAATGGTCTTATATGATATCTATGTGCAATAAAATACATAGTAATAATTTAGAAAATTGCAATGAGCAATTAAATTTAATCGAAAATGAATTAACTACACATTTTAAAGAGTTTTACAATAGTCCATATATTCAGGAATTTGAACAAGTATGGATGGAAAAATATATACATCCTATTTTGAATGGAGATAATTTTATTCGAAATGGAGGTAATGTGCAATTAGATATTAATTCTATTTGTGAATTTCATGAAGGCGCTAGATGTATTTTAAATAATAGACTAAGATTAAATGCAAATAAAATGAAAAATTCAAAGGCAGAGGCGTATTTAAAACTTCATAGAGGAGCAACTATAAAAATAAATGGGCCTTTTGATGTTTATTATAATTCAAGTATAGAAGTCTTTAAAAATGCAGAACTAATCCTTGAAGGTGGATATATGAATTGTAATAGCGTAATATCTTGTAGTAAAAAAATTACAATTGGGAAAGGAGCTACTATAGCAAGGGGCGTAAAAATTTATGATTCAGATGCTCATGATATAGTAGGTGGAGATGGAAGCATTTTAAATAATTCCGAGGAAGTAAATATTGGGGAACATGTTTGGATCGGCGTTAATGCGGTTGTTTTAAAAGGTGTTTCGATTGGCAGTGGCGCTGTTATTGCTGCTGGAGCAGTTGTGACTGAAGATGTTCCAGCAAAAAGTATGGTAGCAGGTGTACCAGCAAGAGTAATAAAAGAAAATATTGAGTGGAAGTAAAGTGATAAAGAATATAATAGAAAAAAAAATGTGCACGGGATGTGGGGTATGTAGCAATGTATGTCCCAATAAATGCATAGAAATGATTTCAGATCCAATAGAGGGTTTTTTATATCCAGTTATAAATTACGCAGATTGCATAAACTGTAATAACTGCAAAGAAATATGTCCTATAATTAATAAAACAAAAAAATATAGAACATTAGAAGAACCTAAAGTTTATGCAGCATGGTCGAAAAATGATGAAATTCGTTACAATAGTACCTCAGGAGGAATCTTTTCTGAGCTTGCGATAAGTATTTTAAATGAGGGTGGTAGCATAGCAGCAGCAAGGTATAATGATAAATTTCAAGTAGAACATTGTTTAATTAGTAGTAAAGAAGATTTGCCTGTGGTTAGACAATCCAAATATGCACAAAGTGATACAAAAGATATATTTTTACAGGTTGTTAATGTATTGAAAAAAAATAAAAAGGTTTTATTCTGTGGAACACCTTGTCAATGCGCCGCATTACAAATGTTGACAAAAAATAAATATGATAATTTACTTTTATGCGATTTTATTTGTAAGGGTGTTAATTCACCTAAGGCGTATGAAATGTATTTGCAAGAACTAGAACAAAAGTATAATTCTGAAATTCAAAATGTTTGGTTTAAAAATAAGAAAAACGGATGGAATAATTTTGGAACAAAAATAACCTTTAAAAATGGATGTGAATATTTTGAAGACAGAGAAAATGACCTTTTCATGTATGGGTATATAAAAAAAGATTTAAATTTATACATTAGATCATCATGTAATAAGTGTGAATTTAAAGGAATTAACAGGGATGTAGACATAACTCTTGCTGATTTCTGGGGAATTGAAATAAGGGATAAAAAGCAAAATATTAATGATGGTGTTTCAGCGGTAATCATTCATACAGAAAAAGGGGAAATGATTTTTGACAAAATAAAAAACACATTATTTATTGAAGAACATACGATTAATGAAGTAATTAAAGGAAATAGATGTATGTTAGAGTCCTCTCCTATAAATAAAAAAAAATATACATTTTGGAGAAGTAACAAACACAATTTTAGCGAAAGAATAAAGGAAATAATAGAAGATATAAGATAATAATTTTTTAATATAGTATTGGAAAATTTATTATGTATAGCAAAGGGAATTTTATGCAATACAGATTATTTGGAAATACAGGGAAAAAGTTATCAGTGCTGGGACTAGGGACTAATCGTTTTTTGACAAACACAGAAGAAGAGCTAAACCAATCGGTTGAAATTGTATTACGTGCTTTGGAAAAAGGAATCAATTATATTGATACTGCCTATACATATTCTTCGGGTAAAGCTTTTGAGATACTTAGAAAAGCCTTTGAAATAAATAACCATAAATTCTATATATCTGCTAAGTACATGCTAAGCGATGGAAATTCAAAAGATAAAGTTATCGATAGAATAAACAGAACTTTAGAAGAGTTAGGAATAGAAAAAGCAACATTTGGGTATGCATGGTCTTTAAAGTCTTTTAAAGATTATTTAGAGATTATGAAAAAGGATGGTGTATATGAGGGGTTAATGCTTGCTAAAGAGCGAGGTCTAATAGAACATATTTGTTTTTCTTCTCATGCATCTATTAAAGATACTATTAAGATAATAGAGAGTGGAAATTTTGAAGGTTGTATAATTTCATATAATATATTAAATTATGGGATTATGCATCAAGTTTTAGAAACAGCAGAAAGAAGAGGAGTAGGCATTCTGACAATGAATTCATTAGCAGGGGGGCTTATTCCTCAATACAGTAATTATTTTAATTCAATTAAAATGTCTTCTAATGAAACTGTTAATCAAGCTGCATTAAGATTTATATTAGCACACAAAGAAATTACTGCGGCTTTATCAAGTATGCAGACAAATGATGAACTAGATGAGAATGTTTCAGCATATTCAAAAGAAGATAAATTCATAGAAGAAAGAGTAGAAGCTACTATTTCTAAGTTTACAAATATTAAAGGTTATTGTACAGGGTGTAATTACTGTACTGGATGCCCTAAGCAAATTCCAATTCTAGAAATGATGCAGCAATATAATAGGATATATTTTTCAAATGAAATAAAGGTATTCAACAATAGAAAGCTAAATTTATTAGAATGTAAAGCTTTATTCGCTAAAAGTAAATTTAGAAATGAGTTAGAGTTTAATGAAACGGCAAATCCTTGTATCAAGTGTGGGCAGTGTGAAGTTAAATGTACACAGGGGCTACCAATTATAAAAAGGGTAGAAGAACTTTATCATTATGCGATAGAAGGAAGTTATACAATACCTCAAAGGAAAGAAAGATTGCACCAATTGTTTTTTAATCAGAATTATAAAAAGGTTGCGGTTTTTCCAGCAGGTCAATATACAAAAGCTTTATTGACATTTATATATAGAAATTTTGATATGGATGATGATTTAGAAATAAGAGTTTTTGATAATAACCCTAATACTTGGGAGAATTACTTAGTTGAAAATATAAAAATTAACTGCCCAGATACTATAGAAGAATTCTTGCCAGATTGCATATTAGTATCTAATTATAATTATGCAAATGAAATATATAATCAGCTAATTAGTACATATGAAGGGAAATTTAACGTTGTAAAACTTCATAATGCAGAAGAACTTCCTTGGTTTTAATTTTCTATTATTATATCCCCATCTAGCACAAATTATAAAAGAAGTTTTATCAGCATGTTTATTTTGTAATGGATTATGTAGTGATTCGAAAAGATTTATGCCTGCTGAGAAGTTATAATTTAAAATTAGTGGATTGATTCTATATGAATATTCATTAGTAATACGAAAATGTGAGAGGAGAATTAGGTAATATTTGACTATGAATAATAAAATTATAGTATTTACAAAAGCATATAACACAGAAGATTACATAGAGCAGTGTATACAGAGCGTACTTAATCAAACATTTAAAGATTTTAAATATATATTATTTGATAATGGCTCTACAGATAGAACTAAAGATATCATAAAAAAATATGCAGAACTTGATTCAAGAATAATATATTTAAGGCAAGAAGTTAATAGCACAGGTGGAACGACTTTAGATTCTCTAAAAAAATATTCACATGAATCTTATTTTATGACCCTAGATTCTGATGACTACATTGAGAGTGACTGTGTAGAAAAGTTGTATGAGTTGGTAAAGAAAAACGACTTGGATATTGCTGTATGTGGCAGTTGCTTTCATTTTATGGAAAATGGGAACATAGGGTATAGAGTAATAAATGAAGAACTTATAATTGACAATAATAATATGCCTAAGATGTTTCATAATATCTACCAATTTTTCAGACCCATGTGGGCCAAATTGGTTAAGGGAAGTTTATTAGATTATATAGATATGGAAGAAAATTTAAAATTTGTTGAGATTGGCGGATATGGAGGAGATACGCAAGTTTGTTTAGGCTTGATGTCAGGAGCTAAGAAAATTGGCATTACCAATAAAGTCTTGCATCATTATAGGGTATATAAGAAATCAGTCTCATACCAATATAACAAAAAACGTTTCAATTCAGATTGTTTATTATATGATGCAAGTATAAATTTTCTTTCCAATTATGGAGAAATCTCAAAAGAAAATTTGATATTTGTTAATAATGTTTATTTAGGAGCAATTTATGAAACTATTAATTTAATCTTAAAGTCAAATAATACAAGATATGAAAAAATAATAGAACTATCAAAAGTATTAAGAGATTTAAAGACTAGAAGAATGATTGAAATTTTGTCTAAAGAATCAGAAGAAATTTTTAATTTTATCAAACAAATATATGATATTTTTGTGAAAATATATAGAATTGTTCCATGTGTTCAAATTGAAGATTCCATATGGGGTATGCTATGTTCTATATATCCAGATTATAAAAATGCTTTGAATCAAAATATGATAAAATACATATTAATATCAGAAGATGTATTTAACAAGTTACTTTTAGGTGAACTGAAAGCAGCTTTATCTTTCATATATGAAATTATAAAGGAAAATGATAGCGACTTATTGAGACAAAATGATATATTGTCTCAAATAAATGAAGAAAATTTTTTTGTTAATAAACAAGAATTAGTTAAAGCTATTTTTTGTCAGTCCTATAAAGAGGCTCTTAATATAACTTTAGGCTTAATTGAACGAAATGAAGTTTCAGAGGAGATTATTTTTATAATGTTGACTTTATCAGCAATTTTAAATGATGCTGATACCTTTATATATGCAAAAAAAATTAAAGCATGTTTTTGCCTAGAAAATAATATGAAAGAAAATGCCCAAAATGAAATAAGAGATTTAATGGAAATGATTCCTAACGATAAAGATATTATTATGTTGCAGGAGGCCTATGAAAAAGTATGAAAAAATACGTTTTATATGGCCATGGAGGAGCTTATAATCATGGGGCAGAAGCTATTATTAGAACAACAGTGGACATGCTTAAAGAAAATGATAAAACCTGTAAAATAATATTATCAACTCATTTTAAAGAGCAAGATTTAGAATTTAAATTGCCTGTGGACTCTTTTATAGAGCGAGATGACATTGCTTTAAAAAGAGAAAAAGAAAGTGGGAATCAAGGCATTTATAATAGTGAAGTATATAGAGAAACCTTAGAAGTTATTGATAAAGACACTGTTTGTTTGTCTGTTGGTGGAGATAACTATTGTTATTCAAATTGGGCTAAGTGGAAAGACATTCATAAAAAATCATTGGAGATGGGGGCTAAATCTGTATTATGGAGTTGTTCTATAGAACCCAATATGATAGATGATGAAATGCTGGAGGTCTTAAGAACACATCATATTATAACAGCTAGAGAAAGTTTAACTTATGAATTTTTAAAGAGTAAAGGACTAAATAATGTAAAGTTAGTTTCAGATGTAGCTTTTCTATTAGAACCTAGTGAAGTTAATTTGCCAAACAATTTGACAAGGAATAATACAGTTGCTATTAATATAAGCCCTTTAACTGCTAGAAAGGAAATTTCAAAGGACATATTAAAACAAAATGTATTGGAATTGATAAAATATATTTTTGAGGGCACCGACATGGATGTTGCACTTATTCCACATGTGAATATGCCAATGGATAATGATTTTGAATATCTTCAGGAAATATATACTGAAGTACAAGATAAATCTAGGGTAAGTCTAATAGGAAAAGATTATAATGCTAAACAACTAAAATATATTATAGCACAGTGTAGGTTTGGCGTTTTTGCACGAACTCATGCCACTATTGCGGCATATTCAAGTTGTATTCCATCAATTGCAATTGGATATTCAATTAAAGCTCAAGGGATTGCAAAGGATATGAGTATGAGTAAATATGTAGTACCTATAAATCAAATAAATAATAGAAAAGATTTAGTTGAAAAATTTAAAATACTTTGCAATGAGGAAAGAAGAATTAAATTAACTTTAGAAGAGGCAAATAAGATTGTAAAGGAACGAGCAAAGAATAATCTTGTTAGTCTTAACGATTTACTTCTATCGGAAGGAGATATTCATGGATAACAAAAATGACATATTATTATCAATTAGCCTAATCGTAAAAAACGAAGAAGAAAACTTAGCCCGTTGTATTGATTCGTTAGAACCAATTATGAAAGCTATACCATGTCAGTTAATAATAACAGACACTGGTTCTACGGATAAAACAGTGGAAATAGCCAAGGATTATACTGATGAGGTATATTTCTTTGAATGGTGTGATGATTTTGCAGCAGCGCGTAATTTTGGACTTAAAAAGGCAAAGGGTACATGGTTCATGTTCATAGATGCTGATGAGTGGTTTGAAGATACAAGAGACATAGAACAGTTCTTTATTAGTGGTGAGTTTTTAAATTACGACAATGCAGCTTATAAAATTAGAAATTATTTGCATATAAAAGATAAGAATGATTTTTTAGATCAAAACATTGTTAGATTGTTTAATTTAACTAATGATACAAAGTTTATAGGTAAAATACATGAATATATTCCAATGAAAGAAAGAAATGCCTATTTATCCTCATACATACATCATTTTTCTTATGCAAAAGATTTAAGTGAAATTGAAAAAAAGGCTAAGCAAGACCGCAATTTAAACTTACTTTTAAACTGTCATAAAGAAGAACCTAGAAATATAAGATGGAACTATTTGCTTGCACAAGAATATAAAGCAGGTCAAGATATGGACAAATTTATTGAAATAGTTAATGAATCTTTTATTGAAATTCAAAATAATTTAAAAAGTCCATATTATTTTTATTTTTTAAGGTATAAGAGTATGCAATATAAAGAATCTTTGCCTTATAAAGGGATTGAGCTTTTAAGTAAATATTTTAGTGAAAAGAGAGAAAGACAAGCATGGGATCTAGATTTAATGGCTACATTAGCAGATTTGTATCATGTAAACAAAGATTATAATAAAGCTATAGATGCATGTGATAATTACTTTGAAATTTATAAAGATTTTGAACAAAATAAGTTAAAAAAAGGAGAGTCTTTTATAGCTGCTCCCCCAAACTTTACGTCTAAAGAGTTTAAAAAATCAATAAATATTTTAAAATCAAAATCAATGATAAGATTAGAAAGACTAGAAGAAGCAAAAGAAATTTTAAAAGAGCTAGAATTAAGTGAATTAGCTCTAGATGAATTTTCAGAGGTAATTTGGCTAAAGATTTATATTTGTAGCAAAAACAAAGATTTTTCTTCCTTGGCAGAGAGCTATGCTGAATTAAGCTTAAAAAATTGCAAGGCCCTTTGTGAAAGAATAAGCTTTATATGCGAAGAATTTTTAAAAAATAATTTGGATATGTCAGTGCTATTAAATAGTGCTTTCATATCATGTTATCATTTTTCTAATCTGAAAAATGATAAGTATATTCTATTGCACAATTTTAGAAATGCTGTTTTAGAAGATGAAGAAAAAGCGGAAAACCTTTTGAATAAATTTTTTGAAATTCAAGGAAGAAAAGTATTAGATACGAAGTATTCAGAATTTTTAGTGTTTGGAATAATATGGAGGAATAAGTGTGCTGAAGAGGCTTTAAAAGATATAGATATAGACGACATACAAAATTATAATAAGAAAATATTTAACTTATATAGTGGATTGCCTGGTATGATTTTAAGTTATATAAGGACATTTCACATACAAGAAATAGAAAATAAGCAGCTCTTTTTTTTAATGAGTATATTAGAATTCTCTATTTTAGTAGCTAGACAATTTGATATAGAAATTAGATATCACTTAATAAAGATATATTCAAAGATAGGTTATGAATATATCCATAGAGTATATTCAATTGACATTCTGAAGAAAGAAAATGTTGAGATATTACCTAGAAGTTTAAGATTTGTTTATTACCTTCATGAAGGTTTTAATAAAATTGAAACAAAAGAATATAGTAAAGGTTTTGATTATTTTAAAAGTGCAGTAAAAAACTATGCAATTTTTTCTGAAGAAATAAAGCTAATATTAGATTATATTGAGAGTGATTGTAATTTAGATAAAATTGAAAATGAAGCCAAAAAAAGAGAATTTGATCTCTATGCTCAATGTATAAAGAAAAAAATACTAGAAATATATGAGGAGGGTATGGGTGAGGATGCGATAAAATTATTAAGTTCTTACAAAAAGATAAATCCAAAGGATCAAAATGGTATTGCAGAGATTGAAAGAGTTTTGAAAATTGATAATTAATATAATAATAAAAAGCGGGTTTGTACGGTACCCGCTTTTTTATTATTATTTTTTTTAAGATAAACACATAAGGTAGTTTAACATAAAAGATAAATACTAGCCTAAAAGTTGTAATACTCCCTGTGGTAACTGATTTGCCTGAGCTAACATAGCTTGAGAAGCCTGTACTAAGATATTGTTCTTAGTATATTGCATCATTTCCTTAGCCATATCAGTATCTCTAATACGTGATTCAGCTGAAGTCATGTTTTCTTCAGTTACGCCTAAGTTATTAATAGTGTGCTCTAGTCTGTTTTGTACAGCACCTAGGTCACCTCTTGTAGATGAAACTCTGTTGATAGCATTATTAATTTTGTCGATAGCAGATGCAGCTCCATCCTGATTACTAATATCTACATCAGAAATACCTAGAGATGAAGAGTCCATAGAGTCTACGCTTACAGAAACCTTGTTATAAGCAGCAGCTGTGTCACCAACTTGAAGTGTTAAAGAACTGGAAAGTCCTTGCGCACCCGCTCCTGCTACGTGATCATCGTCACTAGTAGCTGAGAACGTCAAGGTTTTATTTGCAGTGATTGTTCCTTTAGTAATATCATCACAAGTTAATCTTACATCAGCTCCAGCGTTTTCTAACATTCTATTTATATCATCTGTTGAGTAATTTTTATTAGCAAAATCTAAGCTGATTTCGACATTTCTACTATCCTTTTCAAAAGTTACTCCTTTTTCTTCAGTATCAAGAGTAAATGTTACAGTACTTGTTCTTTCGCCTGCTACTGATGATTCTACAGAAATCTTACCGTCTTTAGCAGTAGCTTTTGCAGCAAGATCAGCTTCAACTGCAGTACCAGTATTTGTTGCTCCTGTTGATACTGTAACTTTTTCTGCATTCATACTCATTTTTAAGCCAGAATCTGAGATAAGCTTATCTATTTCATCTTGAGAGTATGTTTTTCCTTGTTTAAGAGTAATTACATAGTCATATTGAGCTTTTCCAGTTTTACCACTATTGGTGTCGTTATATGCTTTGCTAACACCTTCATTTGCTCCTGATGAAATAACAACAGTATCCTTTTTATTAACACCCGCCACAGAGAATGTAACGGCTTCATCATCTTTGTTTGCAAATCCCATAGCATTTGTAGTTTTAATTGTTACACCAGTAGCTCCAGAACCTCCCATAGAACCATCAAGAAGCTTAATGCCATTAAAATTAGTTCCTTCTGAAATTCTATCGATTTCTGACTTTAGAGAAGTAACTTCTTTTTGAAGATTTTCTCTGTCAAGTTCATCATCAAAAGTACCATTAGCAGACTGGTCAGCTAGTTCAACCATTCTGTTTAGCATGCTATGTACTTCAGTTAAAGCACCTTCAGCAGTCTGTACTAGAGAGATACCATCGTTAGCATTGTCTTGGGCTTTCTTTAAGCCTGTGATTTGTGATCTCATTTTTTCTGAGATAGCTAGGCCAGCAGCGTCATCTCCAGCTCTGTTGATTCTGTAACCAGATGATAATTTTTCTAAGTTCTTGCTTAAAGCATTGTTGTTTCCGCCCAATTGTCTGTATGAGTTTTGAGCAGCTATATTATGTTGTATTCTCATTTTATTTCCTCCTTGAAATAATTCGAGCAATCCTTTGCTCTTTTAAAATGATAGTTTTATTTAGAACTAAATACAATCCGTACTATTGTATTTAGTTTCTTTATAAGTCATATATCGTACTTTTAAAAAAAAACTTAAGTGTTTTTATTTTTTTTCTTTAAGTTTTTGTGCAAAATAATTTATATTTAAAAGTCTTTGTGCCGAAGTGTCAGAAGTTGCTGCTTCTATATTTGTTTCACTGGCGTCTTTAAGTTCTTTTCTTAAAATTTTGATATCTCTAGGAGCATCTATTGCTATACGTACTTTATCCCCATTAATTTCAGTTATGGATATTTCAATATCTTCACCTAAAAAAAATGATTCTCCTTGTTTTCGTGTAAGTATCAGCATAGGTTAGGCCTCCTTATTTGAAACTAGGTGACGCATAGAATAATTGGAATCTTCCAGTATAAATTGTTTTGCCAATTTATCTTCTAAATTGATTATAATAGGACATTTTAAATTTATAGTAGATTCATCAAAATTGTCACGAACTACGGCAACACAATATACAGTATGTTTTGTTTCCTGACCAAGCTTTATTTCAGCTAGTAGTTTTTCAGGAATTTGATAAGGGGAATAATTAGGGCATATAAAATAAGGGTTCATAAGTATGAAAGCTAAATCAGGATCTTCCATAGACTGCAAACATAGTAAAAAGTCATCACTGGTTTCATCATCATCAGTGGCGAAACTTAATAAAGCGTATTTACTTTTACCTTCAAAACCGAATAGCCCTGTCGTAAAATTTATAATATCATTGTCATTGATGTTTATATCACCAAAATATTTCGTTTTCATTAAAGTTTTCCTCTTTTATTCTTCAGATTCAATATAGTCGGGTGCGGCACTTGGAGGAACGTAAATGGGACCACCTATATAATTTACAATAACCTCTGGGCGTTGGGTCATAACAAACTCTATATCACCAGGAATAAATTTAAGAGGTTGTTTGTCTTGTTTAAAATCAAAATTTAGTTTATCCATTTGATATTGTATAGTTAAATCACCTGAGTCAAAATTAATTTCAGCAGGATGATCGGGAATCCATTTTATGTTTGGACTTTCGTATTGATTTGTTCCTAATCGTAAATCAGCAATCTGTTGAAATGCTTCATCATTTAGTTCAACATTCATTAAAATATTGCCTTCTTGCACATATTGTGCAGTTGCTTGGAAAGCTGCTTGCTTACCCGCAGCACCATAAGACTTAACACTGTCTATAACTGATTCATTACTTGCACTTTTTTGAGCTTCGTAAGTGTCAATATTCAGTTGAATTGGTTTACTTTTTATCTCAAGACCGCCTTTTTCTGTGTGAAGTTCTAATTGTGCTGTTGAATCAGCAGGCTTAAATTCCCAATCTGTGGTTTTAAATTCAATAGAAATAGGAACGGTCTTAATTTCTATAAGCGGCTGCATTTTGAACCCTCCTTATATATAGAATTTTATAATAACTATACTTGATAAAAAATGTAACATAAATATTCTAAGTCATGAAATCTATAAATGAGTTAGATAAAATTTTATTACTAGTTTTTAATAATGCTTGATACATATAGTCTATATTTTTTAAGTTCATTATAGCTTCTTCAGAGTCTATATATTCCGTATCACTAACTTTGGTTGCTAGGTTATCTTGCATATCTTCAAGCCTATTTTGAGTATATTCTAAAAACATGCTGTCACTACCAGTTTTTGTTATAGAGTTTAGTACATTTTGTTTTAGGCCTTTAAATTTTTCTAGGTACTTATCCATTTGAGATGTATCACAATCAGAGTTAAGATCATCAGCCATTTGGCCTAAAAGTAAAACAATATTATTGGATAGGTCGCTACTTCCACCATAACCTAGCACGTTTATACCAGGTGACGCATGGTTATAGGCACTACTAGACACAATATCTTTTCCGTCAAATTCTAGACCAAATCCTAAGTCTGTATATATTGCATCATTAGATAAATCTTTTAAGAGATTTAGAACTCCATCTTCCCCTTCATTAGTACCCTTTACTACAGTCCCTGCAAGTGGAGTTCCTTCAGGCCATGTATATGATTCTTGTCCACTTACATCAACGCCTCTATAGTAGAGCTTGTTACCTTTAAGTTCAAAAGGAGCTTCACTTACGCTACTACCACCAAATAAAAATTTGTCACCGTATTTAGTATTCATATCTTTTACAATAGTTTCTTGAATACTTTTAAATTGTTGTGCAACAATAGCCTTATCTTCAGGAGTATTTTTTGTCGCATTCATAATGCCAAGGAGACTAGAGTATGCATCTTCAAGAGCTTGATTAACCTGTGTCATGCTACTTTCCTTTGTTTGAAGGCTAGATATCATTTCCTCAACATTTGCCACATAATCGTCTGACTGAGAAGCCTGTCTTCTCAGTTGATATGCCTTAGCAGCGCCCGCAGGGTTTTCAGCACCTTTAAAGAATTTTCGCCCAGTTCCTACCTGCTTATTTACATAACTTAAATCGCTCAATGTACCGCTTACACGAGTCGTATATTGACGCGTCATCATTGTTTGTGTAACTCTCATAATTTTTTCACCTCATTTGATTATCTACCAACAGTACCCATTTGATTAATAATTCGTTCAACTGCTTCATCTAGGGCAGTCATAAGTCTAGCTGCCGCATTATAGGCTTTTTGATATTGCATGATGTTTACTCCTTCTTCGTCAAGAGAAACACTTGAGATAGAGTCTTTAGAAGTTTGTATGCTTTCTAAGACAGAGCTATGGTTTGCTGAAAGGTTACTTGTTGAACTAATATCAAGAGAGACTACATTACTAATGTTTGATAGAAATTCTTGAAAAGTTCCATTGTATAAAAAGCTTTCACTTCTATAATCTAATTTACTTTCATCAGCATCTAAAATAGGATTACCATCTTTATCTTTTGAAATTGAGCCATCAGTTTCTGTTTTGTACATTACGCCATCAGGGTTAGCGACTGTAGTAACAACCTCATTACCTGATGCATCAGTGGTTGTCATTGTATAGTATCCATTTGTATCTTTTCCATTTGCTACAACTGTACCATCTGGAGCTAAATAACTTCCAGGGGTAGATGGATCTTCTGATAATGTTTTTGCAGCAAGTTGATATTCTAAAGTACTGCCATCACCTTTATAAAGTATTCCGTCACTGTTAACAGCAGTAATATTACCAGAACCATCATCATATGTAAAAACATTATCTGAAGTTTTTGTATATACATTACCAGAAATATCTTGATAATTATTATCATCGATTTTAGTAAGAGTTTTAGATTTAAAATTAACCATATCTTTATTAGAAACTAGAACTCCATCTAATGTATAATTACCATCAAGATCTTTTCCATTTGCTACAATTGTTGTTGTACCATCTGCAGCAGTTTTTAAATAATTACCATTTTCATCTTTATTAGGTATAGCACCTGTGGAGTATGCCATTTTAGAGGATATAGTAGATATCATTAGTAATATATTGTCGTTTTGCGCAGAATTATCACCGGGAAGTGATTTTTTAGTTCCAGTTATACTATATTTACCATTTAGCCAATCTTCATCTATAGTAATATTTGAAGCAGTAAATTCCTCTGAGCCGTCAGCAGTTTGAAATAAATGTTCATTTAGGCTTGTAGATTCAATATCATTTATTTTATTTAAGGTTGTTGCAAACTTGTCTGCTAGAGAATTTAGCATATTTTCATAATATCCAATACCGCGAGTATTATTTGGAACATAGTCGAAAATACCTTCGCTATTAAGCATGTCAATTGAGCCTTTAAGTGAACCAGGGGATGCAAAATCTTCTGCATCAAAATGATCTGTAAAATTTATGCCTAGTTCAGAAAGGCTGTCTCTGTCTATTTTTGTATAACTACTACCTACTTTCCAAGTAAGATCATTTCCATCAGAGTCCTTGATAGTGTTACCAAGAGAATCTGTAAATGTATAATGACAACTAGTATAATCACCAGCTGTCCACATTTGAGTTGCTGTAATACCATACTTAGACAGTTCTGATTTTAATGCATTATCGCAGGTTGTTATGCTATTAGCAAAGCTAGTTGCTTGTTTATTATAATCTGTTAAAAGTTCCTTTTCTTTATATGCATCTTCTCGTTGTAAAAACAAATCCTTTTTTGACTTTATAGCGTCAGTTAAAGTTTGTCTTAGTAAAACCAATTCATCTGCAGTAGGGGGATTAGTTGTATCTGCAATCCTATCATCAAGAGCAGTTTGGGCAACATCAATAGCAGTATTTGCAGCTACGATCTGATCGTTAAATCCTCCAGTGCCAGTTATAGAATCTGTTATTGCATTTATTTTGTCAGGAAGTTCTTTATATGTAAGAGCACTTCCTGCAGGAACCGCAAGGGGGTCGTTAGGATAAAGCTTTGCTAATTCGTTATTGACAGCCTGCAAAGTAGTGTTTCCTATTGATATAGTTTTCAATAAGTTATTAATCGTTGATACCGCTTGCTTTGCAGGTAACGCAGAGTTATCTATTGTTACTATAGCTTTATCTGTACCATCTTGGCTTGTTGTTTTTATATTAAAAGTAGAAGCTGTATCATTAAAAATAAGAGGCTCTTTACTGCCGTCTTCACCAACCATATTTATAGTTACATCTTCAACAACTATGCCACCAGCAATTTCTTTAGGATCATATTTAACATCTAATTTAATATAACTTGATAACTCATCAAGTAGTAAATTCCTTTCATCTTTAAGTTCTAGAGCAGAACCACCATTAGATTGAACCTCTCGTATACTTTTATTTAGATTTGCAATATTACCCATTAAATCATTTAAAGTTTTTCCTGTTACTTCTTTTAAGTTGTATTCTTTTTCTTCTCTAACTGTTTCCAACTGTTTTGCATAATAATTAAATTGTTTAGCTAGTGTAGTAGCAGCATCTCTAACAATACTGTCGAACTCAGAACTCTCTGCATTGTTTGCTAAAGACTGTAACTTTGAAACAAAATCATTAAAAGATGTCATAAGACCTTCGTTTTCAATTTCATCAAAAATCAATGATATATCTTCCATAGAATCAAGTTTCGCATTTTCTTCTCCAAGATTAGCAGCTTCTCTCCTAAACCTTACATCAAGAAATTGATCTCGGCATTGAGATATTTGGCTTATTACAGAACCTTGCCCCACCATAGTGGAAGATCTTGTTCCGTATCTATCACCATAACCACTAGCAGCGGCAGAATACACATCAGCTCTTTGCCTTGTGTAACCAGCGGTACTAACATTGGAGATGTTTTGTCCTGTTACATCCAGTTGTTTTTGTGCTGTATTTAAGCCGCGAAGGGCAGTTGTAAATGAATAAAAAGTTGACCTTAACATTTTTTATCCTCCATATGTTAAACCTTAGTAGGTTCAAATTTTTTATGCTGTGCTGTTTGATTTTGGATATTGATTTTATCATAAGTATTTAAAGTATTACTACTACTAGAAGAACTAGCACCAAATTTGTTCATTAAAGAATCTATTGTATGCAATTTTATATCTATATAAGTTTTAATAGTATTTTGAAGATCTTCAAATTGACTTATCTTTATAGATAAAATATCATATGAGGTTTCAAATTCTTTTCTAATAGTACCTTGTGTTTTCTCAATAATTTCTTTATATGTTAAGCCATCAATTCCAAGGTGTTTTTGTATTGTTTCTCTTTTTTTATCTAATCCTCTAAGCTGAAGTAGGTATACTTGCTCTTCTTTTAGAAATGTGTTAAGAGCATCATTGTTTTTTTCTTTTATAGCTTCTAATTTGTCTTGTTCAAAAACAATAAGCTTATCCATTAATTCAATATATTCATCTATAATTTCTTTGATTTCTATATAACTATTCATAGTTAAACTCCTATTAATTAAACTTTCTAAGATTCATTATTCATTAGTAAAATCTTTTTTGCAATATCATTAGCTCCAATTTCATACGTACCCTTGGAGATTTGTTCTGAAAGATTAGAAATATCTTCAGAAGAAGTATTGGATTTTACTTCATCAGAAATTTGACGTTTTAAAGAACTAACAAATTGCGCATCAATAATTTGCTCTTTAGAAGCACTGATAGTTATAGAGTCAACACTTTTAAGATGACTTTTAAAATTTGATTTTTCAACAGCGTTTTGCTTTTGAATATTTTTTTTATTTACTTGAGGATTAAAATAATTCCCTGTAATTTTCATAATAAACACCTCTTTTTTCAGCTAAAATTTATAAAACTTCAACCTATATATCGGATTTAAAATGAAAACCTTTAATAGATTTTATAAAAAAACCTCTTAGTTAATCAAAAAAACAATTTGATTAACTAAGAGGTGCTTAAATTTACATATCTTCACTCCATTTTATAATAGCTACATCATGATCACTTAAAGGGTCTGCATAGTTTGCTTCGTGACCATTTATTCTTAGAACAAGTTCGCCTCTGGGATTTGTAACATCAAGATCTACGTATTTGAGTAAATGCATTAATATGAGAGGTTCTTCAGTTTCTTGGACTAAATGAACAGGATTATTATTTAAAGTGACAGTTATACTTGTATTCATAGTTTTTAGAGAATCTTGTTGTAAATTCTCTTGAGAGGGATCCTTTTCTTCTACAAACAATAAGGAAACGGAAGAATGCTCTAAACTACTAGATGGTAGCTCATCAATTTTTTCATCCTGATTCTGAGATGATTCTGAAAATTGAAGAGTCGGTTTAGAAATTTCTTTTTCTTCAATTTTACTAGGACTATTATCTATTTTGATTTTAGCTTCTAAATTTTCACCTTTAGGTTTAGAATCTAAACTAAATGCAATTTCATCCATATAATTGATTTCATAGCTTTTTAAAGTTTTCAAATCTTTAAAATCAAAGGGCTTATCATTGATAGAAAGAAATTCTAACATATTTAAATCCACCTCAGATAAAGATTCAGCTAAAGTCACAGAAGGCTTTATACCGTTTTTAGCAAATGTAATGGTAACCTCATCGCTTTGCTTTATCTCCGTTTCTATAGTGGCAGGAGAGCCGTTCACATATAATTCTCCCGGAACACCAGGTGTTCCTTTGACTATTTTTTGTACACCATTTAAGGTATATACTAAGTTTGGAGCAGATAAACCAATTAAGCTGGAAGGTTTTATACCAGAGAACATAAGGGCATCAATAACTTTTATATTTTGATGGTTAAAAAGCATAATGCGTTTGCCATTCACTGTTATGGAAAAAAAGTCACAACCCCTATAAAGGGAAGAAACGATTCCGATTCCTATTGGAGTAACAAATGTAGGGCTATACAGACTGTCACTAAATAGAGATAAATTATTGTCTGTATTTACTACTCCAATTGCAACTCGGTTAGTAGGTATCCCTAGTTTTTCAGAAACAAGGTTAGTAAGACCTCGTATTTGACTACCACCACCAACTAAAAATACAGCGGATGGGGGAGTGGATCCATTTATATGTAAGATTCTTTCGCTAATCGCTTCTGCTAGAGTATTAATTGATTTTTTTATGGTTTCAAAAATTTCATTAGAATTGAGAGATACTTCATTTCCAAGAATATCCTTAAATTCAATATTATCCTCGCTATTTAATGCTAGTTTAATTTTTTCTGCAGTTGCAAAATTAGTAAGGTAATGTTGCATGATAGCTTCTGTTATCTCATCACCAGCAATAGTAACCATGTCGTAAGCAATAATACTGCCATCTTTGGAAATTGCAATATCTGAAGTCCCACCGCCAATATCAACAAGAGCAATATTTAAGAATCTAACATCATCAGGAACAACGGAATGTATTGCCGCTATCGGCTCAAGAGTTAAATTATCAACTTCAAGGTTACAACGAGCTGTTACAGCATAAAGACTTATTAAAACACTTGAGGGCAAGAAAGCAGCTATAATATTAGTGATAGCTCTTTTTCCTTTTTGTCCCTCAAGATTTTTTATTTTATAGTCATCTAATAAATAATCTGTAACGCTGTAGCCTACACAGTAATACTCTGGAGCATCTGGATCAGTGTCAGATAGTTTTGATGAAAAAGTTTCCTGAGCTTTCTCAATAGCGGAGTATTCCATATATTGAATAAGCTTATCTGTAATAGGTTCATTTGGAATTAAATCATATGAAAAAGATGCAGAAGCAGTTTTTAAAGCTCTTCCTGCTGCCGCAATTGAAACTTTTGTAAAAGTTTGACCCATACGTTGTTCTAATTTTCTCTTAACATTATTTGCTACTTTTGCAACTAAATCAATATCTTCGATTTGACCATCACGCATAGCACGCTTTTCATGAAATTCTTGTTCACAATCTAAGATATTAAAATTGTCGTCCTTTAATTCACCAACGATACCTACTACAGAACGTGTACCAATATCCAGTGAAAAAATAATTTTTTTGTCATCCATTTTAGACACATAACTCCTTTATTATCCTAGGGTATTAAGATGTTTTACTATTAAACTCGCAATCTCTTTATTATTAGCTTGTATTTTAACGGCACCAATATTATAGGCTACCATAGGCATTCCATAGACTACGCAAGATTCTTGACTTTCACCAATAGTATAGGCACCTTTTTTCTTCATTTCTAGAAGTCCTTCAGCTCCATCTTTGCCCATACCTGTCATAATGATTCCTACATTATTTTTCGTAGATTCCTTTGCAATCGAGCTAAATAAAGCGTCTACAGAAGGGCAGTGTCCACTAACTTTTTCAGAGACCTTACAACGAAGTTTATATATAGTTCCGATTTTTGTTAATGTCATTTGGTAGTCACCAGGAGCTATATAAGCTTGACCTGGTGTTAAAATTTCACCATCTTGGGCTTCTTTTACGCTCATAGAACAGATTCTATTGAGTCGTTCAGCATAAAGCTTTGTAAAGCCAGCTGGCATATGTTGAACAATAAGAATAGGCGGAACATTTTTGGGTAATCGTTTTAATACTTCTAAAGTAGCTTCTGTTCCTCCAGTTGAAGCACCAATAGCAATTAACGTTGAGTTGCATATTTTATCCGAAAAATCTTTCGAACTTCCATTCAATATACTATTTACCGAAGAAATAGATGCTCTGGTAGCAGAAACACTATTTTCTTTTTTCTCCGCTTTGAGATCGGAGTGTTCTGAACTGTTTTTTGAAATTTTAGCTACAGATGCTATTTTTATCTTTGAAGCAAGCTCTTCAATAAAGTCTTCAGGGGAAATAGAGCGATTTGCATCAGGTTTCTTTACAAAATCAACAGCTCCTGCTTGTAAAGCCTCAAAAACGTTAATATTAGCAGAACTAACTAATATTATTGGGACAGCATATGTGGCCATGAGTTTTTTTGTTAGTTCAATTCCACTCATTTTTGGCATTTCGACATCAAGGCTTATAACATCAGGTTTAAGTGTTTTCATTTTTTCTTGAGCATCGTAAGCATCATTGGAAATTCCAATAATCTCTATTCCGGGTTTTCTAGATAAATTAGTATTTATTAATGTTCTATATACGGCTGAATCATCAACAACTAATACACGTATATTTTTACCTTGAATTGTCATATTACCACCTCCTTAAAGTGGTTTTCTATAGGTAGCAGGCATAATATATTCAAAATCAGATTCATCTCTGTCTACAGTTTCAGAATGACCTATAAGAAAATAGCCACCGGGTTTTAATGCATCATAAAATCTTTCGATTAAGGCAGCTTTAGTAGGTTTATCAAAATAGATCATGACATTTCTACAAAAAATAACATCAAATTTAGTTTTAAATTTGATAGGATCCATAAGGTTAAATGTTCGAAACACAACATTTTTCCTTAGTTCATCAGTAACTTGATAGTTGTTATCTTGTTTTGTAAAATAAAGTTTTTTCCAAGATTCAGGAAAATTCTTTAAAGACTCAGCAGTGTATACTCCTAGAGTTGCCTTTCCCAAAGCTTTCTGGGAGATATCAGTAGCTAAAAGTCTAGTGTCCCATTTAACTGATTTTGATTTAAAAAACTCTTTCATAATAACTGAAAGAGTATATGGTTCCTCACCAGAGGAACAGCCTGAACTCCAAATGCTAAGGCTGTTATTTTTATTAGTTTTTTCGATATAAGGTAAAATTGTCTCTTTAAAAAAAGTAAAATGATTTTCCTCTCTCATAAAAAAGGTATGGTTTGTTGTAAGCTTGTTCAGCATCATTTCTATGTCTTTGGAATTTTTTGTAGAAACAATGTAATCAACATATTCTGTAAAAGAAGCATACCCTTGTGCAGTTAAGTAATTAGAAAGTCTACCCTCAATTAATACTTTTTTAGCTTTTAAATTAATACCATAATTTATTTTTATAAAGTCTGTTAATCTAATAAAATCTTTTTCTGAAATAGTAAGCATAATAGGCTCCTTTTAAACAGAAATCAAATACTAAGATACTTTGGTAAGTGAAGATAAGTCAAAAATTAAATGTACATTTTCCTCAATTTCAACAATACCAGTAATCAAGTCGTGCTTATTATTTGATGGTGGTGGAGCAATAGCATCTTTATCAACGTCAGCAACAAGAAATACTTCATCCACAAGTATACCTAGAGTTGTAGAGTTAACTTCAAGTATAATTATGCAAGATTTCATGCTAGTTGAATCTACTGATTGCTCATTTCCTAATTTTAGTCTCATGTCTAAGACTGGAATAATTTGTCCTCTTAAATTTATAACTCCTTTTATGTAATCAGGAAGTAATGGGAACTGTGTTATAGTGAAAACATTAATTATTTCCATAACATAATCCGTATTTATAGCAAACGGCTTTTCACCAATAGTAAAGGTTAAAAGCTTTAATTTTGCCGCATTAATTTTATCTTCTGTTACATAATCATTTTCTCCATTATCTTCTTCTGAAGCATTATCTATAGAAGGATTATTACGATTATCAAGTTTTCCAGTTGCAAAATTAAATATATTTGGAACATCAAGAATAATACTGATATTTCCATCTCCAAGAATTGTACAACCTGTAATACCAAAATCTCTAAGATTATAAGCACCGAAGTATAGAGGAAGAGGCTTTACAACTACTTGATGTTGACCTATTAATTCATCAACAAGCAGGCAGTAGGAAATGCCTGCAAATTCTACCCACATGATTATTCCTTCTTCTATATCACTAAGGCCACCGTCTATTCTGTATAAATCATTTAATCTTACTAAAGTTATGAATTCTTCTCCACGTTGAATCATTTCACCTCGAGCAGCATCATTAATAATGTCTTCTTTAGTTGCTTTGAATGATTGACGAATATTAGCAATAGGTATAGTAAATTGATAATCACTAACTCTGCATTCCATGCCATCTATAATTGCAAGTGTAAGAGGAATCTTAAATGTAGTAACAGTTCCTTCACCCATCTCAGAAGAGATATATACAGTTCCTCCAACCTTTTCTATATTTTTAGTAACAACATCCATACCAACTCCTCTTCCAGAGAATTCAGTAACTTGTTGTTTAGTAGAGAAACCCGGTAAAAGTGTAAGCTGTAGAATTTCTTTCTTTGTATATTCACTTTCAGGTTTATTTAGCAATCCTTTTTCCTTTGCGGAAGCAAGGATTTTTTCAGGATCCATACCTCTTCCATCGTCAGATATGGTTATAATAACTTCACTACCAGTGTGTTCCGCCTTTAATGTAAGGGTTCCTTTTTCTGGTTTACCCAAAGCAATACGATCATTTACATCAGGTTCAATACCATGATCCATAGAATTTCTAACAATGTGCATTAGGGGATCTTGAATACTATCAACGATAGTTTTGTCAATTTCAGTATCGTTTCCAATTGTAACTAGTTGAACATCTTTATCAAGCTTTTGACCCATATCACGTACAATTCTGTGCATTTTTTGGAAAACACCAGCAACAGGGACCATTCTTACAGACATAACAATATCCTGAAGTTCAGTAGTTAATTTTCTAAGTTGTCTTGCAGATTTTGTGAAGTTATCTAGTTTTAGATCCTTTAAATCTGAAGAGGATGTAACCATAGATTGCGTAATAACTAGTTCTCCAACAAGAGCCATCAAGGAATCAAGTTTAGAAAGGTTTACATTAATAAGATTTGTTTTATTATGTTTTGAAAAATCATGTTTTTCTTCCTTCTTAGTATCCTTTGAATCTTCCTTTTTAGCATTAACCACTTTTTCTTCTTTTGGAGCTGAATGGTCTTCTTTAACATCAGCTTTTATATCTTCCTCTGTAGCTTTTATGTCTTCTTCAGAGCTCCCTTTAGATTCTACTACTTGGTAGCTATCTACATATATATCTTGTTTTATTATTTCTAGGCCATTAACAAAGTCTTCTTCGCCAATGAAATTAATAGTTAAACCGTTTTCAATTATTTCTTGTGTTATTTCGGTAGTAGCTTCAATATTTTCTGGAATTGTACAAACTTCCTGTATACAAACCTCGGTAATATTTTTAAGAAGCATAATAGCCCTTAAGCTTTCCATACCGCCACCTTGATCAAAATACAAATGAACTGAATAAGTTGAAACCTCATTGTCAGAGGTTTCTTGTTTATTAGCTTCATTCTTACTTTTAACAGAAGTAGCTGAGACTGTTACATTTTCCACAGAAGGGGTTCCTTTCATTATATTAAGAAGATTTTCAATTTCAGAAACAATTTCATCATAACTTTCTTCTTCAGAACCACCATTTTCTATAATAGAAACTTGTGTTTTCAAAAAATCACTAGCTTTAAACATAAGGTTGAATAGTTGCTTACTATATTGTTCCTCCACAGAACCGTTTTCACGTATAACAAAAAACATATCTTCTATTCTATGCGCAACTGTCATAAGAGAATTAAACTGCATCATAGCAGAAGAACCTTTTATAGTATGCATTATTCTAAAAATTTCATTAATTTGATCCGTCGAAAAATAATCAGCGCTTTCTGCTTCAAGAAGCAGTTCGTCTAATTGTTCTAAAAGTGTATTTGTTTCAAACAAATACATATCCAACATATTATCTAATCCATTATCCATAACATTAACACCACCTTACAATTGATGCAATTTGCATAAACTTATATATCATATATATTAGCATAGTATTATTAAATTATAAATAGAAATTTGTCAAAATATGAAAGAAAATAACCAATATGAGGTAAGGTTAAATGTTTAAAATTGTTGTTAAATTTTAACTAAATTATTGAAGATAAAAAGAAAATGTTATAAAATTATTATAAATTTTATTAACACAATTCAAAAACATGCCGATATATAGAAAGGCAATATACTATATGTTGAAAGGAGACGCAGTTTATATGAAAAAAATATTTGCGATATTGTTATGCGGAGTGTTTGTGTGCGTCGGAGCTTATGTTAATACAGATGAAAGTTTTGCAGAACACTGGGCGGATCAATATCTAAATAATTTGGTCTCGCAAAATATAATGCGAGGCGATGATGATGGGAATCTTAACCCTGACAAAAATATTACAAGAGCCGAATTTGTAGCAATGCTAAATAGAGCTTTTGGATATAGTGAAAAAGGTGGCATAGCTTTTAATGATGTGCCTATAGAATCTTGGTATTACGATGAAATTCGAGTAGCTAAAAACCAAGGTTATTTTAATGGTATTTATCCTGACACAGCAGGTCCAGATAAATACTTAAAACGTGAAGAGGCAGTTACAATGCTTTGCCGCGCATTAAAAATAGAGGGGATTGATACGGATCCTCTACAATTTTCTGATAGCAGAAACTTTAGTGGATGGAGTAAAGCTTACATAAACGCTGCCGTAGAAAAAAGATTTTTATCTGGTTACCCAGATCAGACATTTAAACCTGACGATTATATGAAACGTGGGGAAATGGCTAAGGTTTTATCTGAGGTTGCAGGTGAAATAGTAAAAGATGAAGGCTCAAACTATATAGGATATGCCAATGGGAATGTTTCTGTTGTAGAAACAGGAGCAAGCCTAAGAAATACAATCATCCCGGGAGACTTATATATTACAGCGGGAATGGGTACAGGATATACACAACTAGAAAATGTAGTTGTAGGTGGAGACTTGATTATTAGTGGAACTGGAAACTCTGAGAGTGGTCAAGTTAGTGTTATTCTAACAGATTGTGATATTGAAAGACTTGTTATAGATTCCGGAAGCTCTGATAAGCTAAGTGTTAGAGCAGAAGGTGGAAGCGTTATTAACAATACTACTGTAAAGAGCAACGCTTATTTAGAGGAAGATAATGCAAAAGGGACAGCTTTTAAAGACGTAGTCTTAAAAGGGCCGGAAGGGACTACATTGAATCTTTCGGGAGTTTTTGAGAACGTTGTAGTTAAAGCTGAGAATAATAAATTTAGTCTTGATAAAGGAACTATAGATTCTCTTACAGTAGATGAAGATGCGGTTAAAGGTTCTGTTTTCTTGCAAAAGGAAACAACTGTATATGCACTTTTCTGTGATACTGCAACAACTGTAACTGGAACTGGAGAAATTGAAGAGATTGCTATTAATGCAAATGGGTGTAATATTTCTATGTTACCAGAACATATATACATTCGGCCAGATGTTACGGCAATAGTGAATGGTAAAAAGATGACCAGCCTTGATGCTGAAGCCAACAACGCTGAACCTGAGTTTATGTCTACATATCCTAGATATGACAATCTACAATCAACCAGCGTGGATTTATTAGTAAAGACTAATAAGCCAGGTAAAGTTTATTGGTTTGTAAAAAATAGAGATACATCGACACCTTATATTTCAGAGGAAGAAGTTAAGAATCCTGATAAGCGTTATGTAACAAAGTCAGGGAATGTTAATGTAGTTGGAGAAAAAGAAGTAACTATTAAGGTGTCTGGTCTTAAGAGTGGAGTAACTTATGAATACTATATGGTATTTGAAGATTTTAAAGAAGAAATGACTGATATAGAAGGCGAGACTTTTATGACTGTGGATGTTGTTGCTCCTAAATTTTTAAATAGTACTCCAAAAGTGATAAGTTCAACAAATGATTCTTTTACGACAGTTGTAATGCCGTCAAAAGATGTAAAAATTTATTGGGCTGTATTGCCAAATAAGGCGATATCCCCTACGGTAGAATCATTATTGAAAGAAAATGTTTCTGGTGCTCTTGCTATGGGAAATGATATTGGTGGAATGAATAATCCTATAGAGATAATAATGAAGGGTAAAGGATCTGGCGAAGATGATGATGGAAAGAAGTTAGATGAAAATGAAAAATATGACATCTACTTGGTGATGAAGGATGAGAGCGGTAATTTATCTAGACTGTCAAAGGTTATAGCCACAACTTTGGATCAAACTCCTCCAGAATTTATGGATGGATACCCTTGGAATGAACCAGGAGCTACTACTTCTTTAAAAATTAGACACATGTCTACAGAAGCAGGTACCTTATACTGGTCAGCGTACCCGTTTGATTTTGAATTCCCACCAGTAGATGACTTTGATTCCATAACTGATACGGCTATTAAGAAGGAATTAAAAATAAGAGCTATTACAACGGGACAAAAAGCTGTTAAAAATGGTAAAGTTACAGTTTCAGAAAAGAAAGATGCAGCTTTAAATATTTCTGGCTTGGATAGGCAAACACCATATGATATTTATTTTGTCCTAATGGATAAAGCGGGAAATTATTCAGAACCAGAAGCTCTAGTTGGAGTAAAAACTTTAGATAACTTATCTCCAACAGCGGAGATGGACTTCGATAAAGTACTTGATGGGAATCCATTGGTAAGTTCAAATATAAGTGTAGTTTTTAATGAAATTGTGTACTATGATGGTGCAGAAAAAGATATTAGACTGTCAGAACTTCCAGCGGATCAGAGAACTACTATTTTGGAAAGCATGTTTTCTGTCCATGATTTGCTTTCTTCTTCAAAACCTGATTATATAGGAAGTATTAATTTTGAAGAAGCTGAGATTCACGAAAAAGACGGAAAAACAATTGTAGTTTTTCCTCAAGAGTGCTTTGGACAAGGTAAAGGTCTAAATAGTGGAGGTCGTTACCAATTTGAATTAAATAATGTAGTAGATTCAGAAGGAAACTCTATGAGTCAGGCTACATTGTTGGATCCATTTAAAGTAGTACCACCACAAGTGTATATGAGTCGTTATAATGGAGCAGAAGTTTTAGAGGAAAATGAGATAGGATTTAGTTTAAAACCTGCAGATGGAGTAAATAGTGATAAGTATTTTGATACTATTATTGCTACTGATAAGCTTATTACTTTTGACTTATATATAGACAATACTTTATTTGCTCAAGATATAAGATTGGAAGCAGGTCAAGCAAGAAGCGTAGCTTCAATGAGACCAGATGATGGATATGAAAGGTTCGTTGATATATCAAATAAGAACTATAAACTTTATATCAAGAATTTTAATTCAAAACCTGAGAGTAAAATTACTTCATGGGATGGTGAATTGAATATTAGTTCAATGGCAGTTATAGGAGAACCTTATAACTTGACTAACCTTGGAACTAAGATTTTAAACGCTAACGATCCTTTAGACATAGTACAAAATGATGATGATGTTCTAATTGTAAGTAATCCTGAGATTTTTGAGGTTGAAAGAGTATATGCGGATTCTGCGCAACCTCAACTAATAGATGGAATAAAGTATGAAGAATATGATACTGCAGTTAATATCAAAGTTATGGCGGATAAACCATCTAAACTATATTATGTAGCAGTTCCTGTTGCAAATATGGCAGGAAAGGATGCTCCTACAGTAGATCAAATACTTGCAGGATTACCTGCTTATTTGGATAGTAAAATAGGTACAATAAATTTAGCTGATGGTCAAGTTGAATATGAAGAATTAATAGATGGATTAATCCCAGATACGGGTTATAAATTCTTCTATGTATTGAAAGGTAAAGCTCCAGATAATCTTACTGTTGAAAATGCTGGTAATTTGAGTCATGCTGACTTTCAAACAAAACCTCCTATCACACCTGTATTACTTAATGGACCGGTTCCTAGTGGAATTTCAGCAAGTGATTGGGTTGAAATGAAAGGAACGGCAAACACAAATGCAACTGTTTATTGGGTAATGTATGCAGGTGGAGCATATCCAGACGTATCTGGAAAGCCATATTTCTCAGTAGAACAAGTTATAGAACTTAGCAATGTGGATGGAACAGTTGTTGACTCAGGTAACTTCAAAGTAGAAAAGGATACGGATTTAAATGACAACCTGGAAGGCATACAGTTTGACTTTAAGTGCAACAACATGGAACCTTCAAAGAGTTATGATATATTTGTAGCTCTTGAAAGTGAATATTCTGGAGAAAGATCAGACAGGGTATTTGTATATAAGAATGTTAGATCTAAAGATGATGTACCTCCTTATATTTCAAATAATCCAAAAACAGTTATTAAGAATAGAGAAGTGACTTCTGCAGGAGGAATTCAATTTAACAAATATGATGGAACGGTATCTGTTAGATTTAATGAACCTATATATTATAAGAATTCATTAGCAGGGGACAATAAATATCCTCTTACTGCAGATAAACTTGTAGAGTCTGATGGAACTCCTATTCTGCCACCAAATGGTTTACTAGCATATGATAGAAATGATGTTAAAATTAATGCTATTGTTTATGAAACAGAAGATGCTGATATTATAAACGGAGTTGAAAAGAAACCTATTATAGGAATTGATTTCTCTTTTGAAGGCGTTTTGGATGGAAGCACAATTGGTATTAATGGTGAAATTTATGATAGAGCAGGCTGGCATGCAGGACAATTTATCATGGAATTCGAAGAAGATGAAACGAATCCTTTAGATTCACATTTTAATGTAGATTTTATCAAAAAATAAGAAAAAATATCCAACACAAAACCCTGAGAGTTCTTTGGGTTTTGTGTATTTTTTTGTCAAATATTATTGTTAAAGTATTCAAAAAATAGTATACTGTAAGATGTATAGTATATTAGGACAATAATGTGAAAATTACATTAAATAGTTTATATATGTTTAGAAAGGGAAGACATATGGGTTGGTTAGATAACAACAGTATTGCTTTATCAAATAAGAGTTTAGATTATTTGTGGGAAAAACAAAAAATAATTTCTGAAAATATTGCAAATAATGATACTCCGGGATACAAAGCTAAGACTATTTCTTTTGAAGATGAGTTAAATTCAAATCTGGAAACATTTCGAAACAGGAAATCTTTCAAAAAATTAGATATTCAAAAGGCTATTTCAGATTCTAAAATTAGAGTTGATGTTACTAAAGAAGAAAGTGTAAGACTTGATGGAAACAATGTTAATTTGGATACAGAACAAGTAGAACTAAGTAGGGCACAACTCCAATATCAATATCAGATATATCAGATAAATGACCAATTTAATAGGATAAGAACAGCTATAGGAAAACGTTAATTGACTTAATAAGATACATAAAGAAAGTTAGAAAGAGAAACAATTTATTGGCACATAAAGAGGGTTTTAAATGAAAAAATTGTTAGATCACGTCATAGCATTATTTGTTTTGATGGTTGTTATATTATTGGTAGTTCCATTAAATCCATTTGTTTTGGATATGATGTTTATTATCAATATTACAGTTTCTCTTGTTATTTTGCTGACTACTATGTATATAAGTGAGGCCTTGGAGTTTTCTATATTTCCATCGCTTTTACTTATAACTACTCTGTTTAGGCTATCGTTAAATATTTCATCTACTAGACTTATTTTGACTCAGCAAGGAGCTGCAGGACAAGTAATTGAGACATTTGGTAGCTTTGTGTTACAGGGAAATGTTGTAGTAGGTGTTATTATATTTTTAATTATAGTTTTAGTTCAATTTATAGTAATTACCAAAGGATCTGAACGTGTTGCTGAAGTTGCAGCAAGATTCACATTGGATGCTATGCCTGGTAAACAGATGGCAATAGATGCAGATTTGAGCTCAGGTATTATAACAGAGGAAGAAGCTAGAAATAGAAGAAGTAAGATACAAAGAGAATCTGACTTTTATGGTGCTATGGATGGTGCCACTAAAATCGTAAAAGGTGATGCGATTATGTCCATCATCATAACACTAATAAATTTTATAGCTGGAACTATTATAGGGGTTGTTCAAAGCGGACTTCCTTTTTCACAGGTATTAAACATATATTCCATTGCCACTATAGGTGATGGATTAGTATCACAGATTCCAGCACTACTAATTTCAACAGCTACAGGAATGATTGTAACTAGATCAGTAGCAGAAGGCACATTAAATGAAGATGTAATTAAGCAAGTAGCATCCCAGCCTAAAGTACTTATGATAGCTGGTGGTGTAGTGCTTATGATTAACTTTATTCCAGGAGCGCCACATTATCAGACAATAGCTTTAGGAATATTTCTTTTGGTTTTAGGTTATAGACTACTAAGAACCAGAACTAAAGAAGCTGAACAGCTTGTTATGGAAGAAGCAGAGATAGACACTTATCCAGAAGAACAGTTCGATGAGAATGCATATTTCAAAGATATAAATAATATCTATTCATTAATAAATGTAGAACCCATTGAGATGGAATTTGGATATAGCCTTATTCCACTTGTAGACGAAAGCAGTGGAGGAAACCTTATAAATAGAATAGTTATATTTAGAAGACAATTTGCACAAGAGATGGGATTTGTAGTTCCGTCAGTTAGATTAAGAGACAGCGCAGCTTTAAATGCGAATCAATATGTTATTAAACTTAAAGGTGAAGAAATAGCTAAAGGTGAACTGCTAGTTGATTATTACTTAGCCTTGGAACCACCAAATCCAGCAGGAGAGGTTGATGGGATTGACACAATTGAACCGGCTTATGGAATTCCAAGCAAATGGATTTCACCAGAAAAAAGGGATATGGCTGAAGTTTATGGATACACAGTTATAGATCCATTGTCTGTAATGGTTACACATTTATCAGAAACTATAAAACGCCATGTTCATGAACTTCTTACTAGAGCAGAAGTTATGCAGATTATTGAAAATACAAAGAAAACTTCACCTGAACTTGTAGAAGAAGCCATTCCTAATGTTATCGCTTATGGCACTTTACAAAAAGTACTTTACAATCTCTTAAAAGAAGGTATTCCTGTAAAGGACATGGTTACTATATTAGAAAGTCTTATAGAGACTTCACAAGGAACTAATGATATAGATGTTATGACAGAAAATGTTCGTACTGCACTAAAACGTACCATAACTAGAAGATTTTGTGAAAATGGTCAACTTAGGGTGGTTACTTTAGATAGTGAAGTGGAAAAGGCAATATTGGCTAGTCTGACACGAAGCGAACAGGGAATATATCTTGCTCTTAGTCCTGATGTAATCCAAAAAATTGTTACACAGTTAGGTGAACACCTCGGAAAATTTAAGGAATTAAATACTGTTCCTGTTATCCTAACTAGTAATGTTATAAGAGTTTATTTTTATAGGCTTATAGAACAATTCTACCCTAATGTGTATGTTCTTGCTTTTAATGAAGTGGCAAATAACGTACAAATTCAGGCATTAGGCAATATTAATATGTAAGTATTGAAGGCAAAAGGGATTAAGAAATGGATAAGAATAATTTGCTAAAATCAAAAACTGTTGAAGAATTGTTTAAACTATATCGAGAAAATGGCGATATATATATTAAGCAGGAAATTGTTATGAGATATAGTGGTATTGTAAAGACAATAGCAATGCAACTAAGAGGCGTTTATACAAGTTTTGCAGATATGGACGATATAATAAATGAGGGAATTATAACCTTGATGAGTGTAGTAGATAAATTTGATCCTACTAAAAATGTTAAGTTTGAAAGCTATGCTTCCT
>DAMCXN010000001.1:22333-27623 GCA_032096995.1 Aminipila sp. | reverse complement strand
GGGGCTATAATCGATTTAGCAAGAAAACAAGATTGGGTTCCACGTAATACTCGAAAGCTAGGAAAGGCCATTGATAATGCCTTTTCAGAGCTATACTTTTCTTTTGGAAGATATCCAAAAGATGAGGAGATTGCTGAACACTTAGGTATTAGTTTAGAAAAATATCATAAGACATTGAGTGAGACTAATTTATTTAATATTTTATCTTTAGATTCTCTTGTAAGTGGAATTCAAGAAGAAGGACAAAATGAAAAATTTTTAAAAGATTATAATTTAGAAACTCTTCCATATCATAATCTTGAGAAAAAAGAGCTACAGCATATGCTGAAAGAGTCTGTAGAAAGCTTGAGAGAAAATGAGAAGCTAGTAGTTTCTTTATATTATAGAAAAGAACTTAGCATGAAGGAAATTGCTAAGGTTATGAAGATAAGTGAGCCTAGAGTGTCACAATTACATTCTGCGGCTTTAAGGAAGCTTAAATTTAATTTGCAAAAGTATTATACGGCATAAGAGGAGAATTATTTATGTTTAAGGGTTATTATATGGCAACATCAGGTATGTTGACTCAATCAAGAGTTTTAAATACTGTAAGTAATAATATGGCAAATGTATCAACGCCAGGTTACAAGAAAGATACTTTGGCTACAACAACGTTTGGAGATGTTCTTATACACAGGACAGGAAATAAGGATAAAAGTACATATACACCTTTAAATAATTCTTCAATGATTAAAACTGCTGATGAGCTAGTTACAAACTATAAGGAAGGGGCTTTGGACTTTACTGAAAGAAAATTAGATTTTGCAGTAGCGGGAAATGGTTTCTTTCAAATTCAAACACCAGAAGGAGAAAATAGATTTACTAGAAACGGTTCTTTCAATTTAGATAGTGATGGATACTTATGTTTGCAGCATATAGGAAGAGTTGTAGGAGAAAATGGACCTATACAACTTGGAACGGATCGTATTAATGTTAATGCTCAAGGAGAGATTAAAGATTCTGAGACTGGTGAAGCTCTAGGGCAAATTAGATTAGTAAATTTTGCTAATTATAATGAAGTACAGAAGACCGGTGAAGGAATGTTGGAGACGACAAATCCTCTAAATACTATTGTTTCAGATGGTGAAATTATGCAAGGAACATTAGAGCGTTCAAATGTTCAGGCAATGGATGAAATGATGGCTATGATGTCTAGTCAAAGGGCTTTTCAGAGTGCTAGTCAAATAGCTAAGGCATATGATCAATTAATGAGCAAAGCGGTTGAACTAGGAGCTTTATAATTAGGAGGGTTAGTAGATGGATATTTCTTTTTACACAGCAGGTGTAGGTGCTAAGGCACAGCAGTCAAAGCTAGATGTTATAGGTAATAACATGGCAAATGCCAATACTACAGCATATAAAGCTCAAAATGCGGCTTTTGTAGATTTATTATATTCAAACATAAGAGATTCTGAAGAAACCAATACACAGCTTAAGGTTGGAAGTGGCGTACGTACAGAAAAGACGGATATAAATTTCAACGGCGGGGCATTAAAACCTACAGAAAACCCTATGGACTATACAATAATAGGTTCGGGTTTTTTTGCAGTTCAAAATCCTGAGACAAATGAAATTTTTTATACAAGAGATGGGAGTTTTCAGTATTCTTTAAGACAAGATGGAGAATTTTATTTAACTACTGGAAATGGAGAATTGGTTTTAGATGACAATTTCAATAAGATTAATATTGAGGATATAAAGGAAGAAGATAAAAAACCAGCAGTTTTTGATTTTAAGATAGAAGATGGTTTACGTTTAGAAGGTAATAATCTTTTTTCTGTCACACCTAAGAACGGAGAACCTATACTAAAAGAAGATGCAAAGGTTGAGACAGGATATTTAGAACTTTCGAATGTGGAGATTTCTAATGAGATGGTAAAACTTATTGAAGCTCAAAGGGCTTATTCTATGAGTTTAAAAATGGTTCAAACCTCCAATGAAATAGAGGAAATTATTAATAATCTTAGATAGAATAATTAGTTATTGGTTGATATGTTAAATGCTTTTATCAAGCTGGGAGTTGCTGAGATGGGTGAAATATTACATACAACTGAAGGAAAAGAAAACGCATTCGACGATTTTGATGAACTTGACGAATTGCTGGTTCAAGGTGAAGAAAAACCAAAAGCAACTGATATTTCTGAAAATAATGATATAAAAAACAATCCTGTTACATTTACTTTATTTTTTTCAGCAGACAAAATGAATGCTTATATCAGGGCTCAAGATTTTTTAAGAGGTAAGGATGTAGATAATCAGGTTCCTACAGGTATTATTTATGATTTATTAAAAGAAAAAGATGTTTCTTATGGTATTGATGAAGAGGGCATAATAGAATATTGTAAAGGCAAAACCTTTTACAAGGATTTTAATGTAGCTAAAGGGATGAGACCATTAAAAGGTGAAGATGGTAGTGTAGAATATTTATTTTCGCTGGATTTTGGGTGCTCTCCTAAGGAAAAAGATGATGGAACTGTAGATTATAAAGAACTTGGACTCATACATAACGTTAATGAGGGAGATGTTTTATGCAGAATAACACCTCCAACTGAAGGGATTGATGGAATAGACGTTTTGGGAAATCCAGTGAAAGCTAAGCCAGGTAAACCAGCAGCAATAAACACTGGTAAAGGTGCAGAGTTTTCAGAAGACGGCTTGGAAATTATAGCTATAAATAATGGCAAAGTTGAGGTAAACAACGGTAACATTGAAGTGAAAGAGGTTTATACCGTTTCGGGAGATGTAGGACCAGCGACAGGGAATATTCGCTTTAATGGTTCAGTTACAGTTATGGGAAGTGTATTGTCTGATTATGCTATTTTTGCAAATGGTGACATTATTGTAAATGGGTTTGTAGAAGCAAGTATTTTAAATTCAACAGGAAATATTGTAATTCACAATGGTATAAATGGAATGAAAAAGGGTTTTCTCAAAGCAGATGGCAATGTCACTGTTAAATTTGCGGAGATGGCCAGAATTGTTGCGGGGGGAAGCTTTTATTGTGACTATTGCATTAATTGTGATGTTAGAGCAGTAGATTCTATTATTAGTAAAGGTAGAAAATCTTCATTATTAGGTGGAAACTACATCGCAGGTAAGAGTATTGAAGTAGATACAGTTGGTAGTGATTTAAATATTCCCATGGACGTACAAATAATTCCCTATTGGGAAGAGATAAGAAACTTAAAGATTAAACCAGAAGATAGGATTAGGGAAAATAGAGAGAAACTCTCTGAACATGAGAAAGAATATTCAAAACTTAAGAATTCTTACGATAATTTGGATAAAGAAATAACCAGATATTCTAAGAAAAGAAGTGTAGACTCTGACGAAGAGATACAAGCTAAAAAGAAAAAAGTCGTAGTGCTTATGCAGCAGAAAGCTAATTTAAGACATCAAATTGCTGAAATGGATGAAAAAAAGAATGCCTTAAATAGAATAAATGACTGCGAAGGATGTATGATAGTTGTTAGAAGGATTATACATACTAGTGCGAGAATAACAATGGGGAATGAGATGCTTAGAATAAATTCTCATATAGAAAATAAAACCTTTGTAAAAGAAAATGGTGTTATTGAATCTCATAGTGTGATTCCTAGCACTGAGTAATAAAAAATAGTGGTGAGGGAGAAGTTATAATGAGCATAAAAAGTTATGATGATTTAGATAATATGCAATTAGATGCATTGAAGGAAATAGGTAATATTGGCTCTGGTAATGCAGCTACAGCATTATCTGCGACTATAGGAAAACCTGTTAACATTGATGTACCGGTTGTTAGCATCTTAGATATTAATGAGGCTGTAGAGGCTTTAGGTGGTGCTGAGAAAATAGTTACAGGTACACTTGTAAAGCTTGAAGAAGGTATCCATGGGGCCATGATGAGTATTCAGACCTTAGATGTTATTAACTTGATGCTTGAGAATTTATTAGGAACGACTATAAATGATTATGAAGAAATGGATGAAATGCAAAGATCAGCAATAGCTGAAATAGGCAATATTCTAATAGGATCCTATGTTAATGCAATTGCGGATATGACAGGAATGACTGTTAATATGTCTGTTCCGGGGGTATCTATAAATATGATGGGGGCTCTTGTAACAGTGCCAATGGCAACTTATTGCTATGAGGCTGAAAAAATTATGATGATCGAAGGAAAGTTTTCATTTGATGGAACAACACATAAAGATACTATATTATTAATACCAGATGTAGCCTCTTTAACAAGAATTCTAACAAAATTAGGAGTATATAATGAGTAATATGGCAACAGTAGGTATTGCCGAAATGGGAGTTGTTAAAGGTGATGACAAGTTAATCACTTATGCGTTAGGCTCTTGTGTGGGTGTGTGTATCTACGATAAATCTATTAAACTTGCGGGAATGGTACATATAATGCTTCCGTCAGCACCTGCTGATGGAGTGGGAAAATCTATATGCAGATATGCTGATTCAGGTATTGCAGCACTTGTGAAAAAAATGGAAAGTATGGGTTCTACGCGAAGAAATATGACTGCTAAAATTGCAGGTGGAGCAAGGATGTTCAATATCCCCGGAGATTCTGTAGTTGGAAATATCGGGGATAGAAATATTGAAGCTGTAAAGAAGAACCTAAGCTTATACAGGATTTCAGTTATTGGACAAGATGTAGGCTTAGATTATGCGAGAACCATGTCCTTTAATGCTGGAGATGGTATGGTTACGATTAAAGCTTTTTCTAAGGGTATAAGTACTTGGTAAATTTATAAAAAGAAAGTGCAGAGGGGCTGAAGCCCCTTTTTTTATGTTCTGCTATCAGGATATTTATTTATAATTTTATTCATAAAAGATTCAGATTGAGTAAGAGCTCTTATTAGAAGCGGATTAAAATGGTTTTGGTTTATAAGTATTTGTTCCATAGCTATTTCAAAAACATTGTCAACAATCCCATAATATTCACGAGAAAACTTATCTAAGCTTGTTGCACATCCTATTATTTGAGCAGCTAAAGGTATTTTATTACCCTTTAAACCTTCTGGATATCCAGAACCATCCCAGCTTTCATGATGATATTTTGCGATATCTATTGCTATTTTTGAAAAAGTAATCATATGGGGATTGTTATTAAGCTGTAGTAATTCAGCTCCTTTGAGAGTATGACTTTGATACATAGTTTCTTCTTCCGCATCCAGAAAATCCACATTTGCTAAGATGCTATCGGGGATAGCCAATTTCCCAACATCGTGATATGTAGATGCACGAACTATTA
>DAMCXN010000001.1:0-22323 GCA_032096995.1 Aminipila sp. | reverse complement strand
TTCGATTTGAGTCTCTGTTAACTGTATACCACTAGCGGTATTCTTAGATAGTAAATTTAATAGGACTCCACTAAAAAGAGAAACTCTTTTTAGATGGTGTGGTGTTTCAATTTTTCTAAAGCTGTATAAGTCTTTAAGGACCTTATTCATATTTCTATCGTATTCCTTAATATCTTCAATATGCGTTTCGTTACTATTAACAAGTTTATAAAGAGCTTTACCAGGAATTTTAGAAGAATCTCCTAAAAGCGAAAGTACCCGTTGTCTAAAAAAATCTGCATCAAAAGGTTTCCGTATAAAATCTGAAGCCCCATATTTAAAGGCCCGAAGCACATTTGGTTTATTAGCTTGAGTTGCGATTATAATAATAGGAATATTTTTTCCTTTGTTGATCGTTTTAATACGAAATAAGACATCTAGCCCATCAACATAAGGTAAAGCTATGTCAATTATAGCTAATTTTATGTTATCTATTTCTTCCACAAAAAGTTCCAATGTCTTATTTCCAGAGTTTGATTCTATAATAGTGTATGTGTTTTTTAATGAATTGCACATTAAGGAACGATCAAAACTTGAAGCATCTGCAATTAGTATTTTCTTTGTTGTATCCATATTCACCAACCTCATTGAACAGCTAAGAAATATATTTTAATTTTATTTTTGCCTAGGCATACGATGTCTTGGATTGAGTTTTACTTTTACACAAGCTTTTGTAATTTGTGAAGCTAAATCAGCACCATATTGAGTCTCATATGCAGTTAGCTTTTGATAAAGTTGTCCTTTTTCAGTTACCGTGTATAACGGTTTTGTGTGATTTAAAGTTAAAGCAGTAACATCATTGATACAATCTGAGCATATGCACATATTAAGATTTTGCATTATAATAGGAGCTTTTGATTTTATAATATCTTCTGCAAAATTGTGTAAGATTTTTTCTCCCTCACTATAATCACTAGTATCGGGATTCACAGTGTTGTCTTGCTTTACAATATTAACATTTTCCATAGATACGACCTCATCTTCTTCATCATTAAAATTTTCTAAAACATAAAGTTCACTTTTAACTTGGTTTATTGAATCGGAATCATTATTTTCTTCTTCAACATCCTTTTTTTTATTTTCTTCCTTTTCAGTGTTTTTTTCTTCAAGATCTTTTTCTTCATCCTTATGAATTAGGTTTTCACTTGAAGCATGTCCAATCCCAAATTTTTCTATGAATGTTTTTGAATATGGTGGTCGTTCATTTGTATCATCATTAATGTTTTTTACTTCTTCGTCTTCAGTAGTTTCAATGCTATTTTTTTCTATAAGATTGGTTCTATTTCTTTTTTTTAATTCATTATCTAATTCTTTTTCTAGATCTGATTTAACCATTCTAGATAAACTATCAGTTCGTAGAGAATCTTTCATTTCAACAATTACATCAGGTTTTGAAGATTCTATGCTATCTTGTGGATCTGAGTTTGAATTTAAAGATTTTTTTTGCTCAGAAAAATCATCTTCCAGAGGATCACCGTTACCATTAGTAAGTAGACTTAATACATGAGCTGTTTTATTGCTTTTTTTAGGCATGATTACAGTCCTCCGTGAATTAGTTCTTTTACAAAATTAAAATAATCGATACAAGCGTTGGCTTTAGGAGCGTAATCAAGAAGACCAAGCCCATGGGCAGGGGCTTCTGCTACGGCAATACTGTTTCTAATATATGTATCAGCTACTTTTGTCCCTAATTGTGCAGCTATGGCTTGTGTCATTTCTGAAACTTCTTTAGTTAAAGAAGCTCTTTTATTATATTTTGTAAGCAAAATACAAGTAAGATCCAGTTTTGGATTATAGTATTTTTTTACATTCTCAATGGTATCCTTAATTTGTGTAATGCCTAAAAGACTTAAAATTTCAGGGATCATAGGGATAATTAGTTTATCAGCACAAACATAGGCATTTACAGTTAAAATATTAAGAGCTGGTGGAGTATCTATAATTACATAATCATAGATATCTTTTATATCCTTGATAGCTTCAGTCAATAAAAATTCTCGACCTGAGTGGTTAAATTCTAACTCTGCAGTGCTTAACAATATATTTGAAGGAATAAAATGACCACAGTCTATGGATCTAATTGATTCATTTATTGTTGCTTTACCTTTGAACACATCATATAGTGTTATGCCTTCTTCAATATTAATCCCTAAGCTAAAACCTAAACTACCTTGTGGATCTAAGTCTATGCCTAGAACTTTATATCCTAGTCTAGATAGACCACTAATAAGTGCGTTACATGTGGTCGTTTTTGCAACGCCACCTTTTTGGTTTGTGACTGCTATTACCTTTGCCAATTTCTTTCTCCTCTTATATGTATATTTATAATATATTTTAACATATTCTACGTTTTTTTGCTTAACTAATTTTAGCATAGGACGATATATAAGTATATAAATTTTAATGCTTTGATGATTAGTTACAATATAAAGGTAGAATTAAAGATAATTATAATTTGGAAAATACTTGGGGGGAAAAGTTATGACAAGTATAAATAGTGTTACGACTAGTAGTACAAATACTTCAGGATATACAGCAAAAGGATTTTCAGGTCTTGTTAGTGGAATGGATACTGAAGAAATAGTGGAGGCAATGACATCAGATGTTCAGGCCAAAATAGATAAGGTTAAGCAAGAGCAACAAAAAAATACTTGGAAACAGGATGCGTACAGAACTGTTATAAATTCATTGACATCTTTTCAAGATAAATATTTCTCATATGCATCACCGTCAACAAACTTGTTAAGTTCTTCTTTGTACAATTGTAGTAAAAAGATTTCTCAAGGATCAAATGCCGATAAAATTAATGTGACAAGTACGTCTAATTCTATTGAGGCACCATATGAAGTTCTTGGTGTTAAACAGATTGCTACAAGGGCTTCATACATAGGTAATTCAAATTTTGGAGGAAATACTATTTCCACAGGGACTATTTCTTTTGGAGACAGAGACACCACAATTTTGGAAGGTAAAAGTATAGAAATTAAGTATGATAAGTATGATAATCAAACTTATACTGTAGAACTTCCTGAAAGTATGAGCCTTGATAAAGCAACAACTGAAGAAGAAAAAAAGAGTCAAGCTTTAGCAATAAAGGAATATTTAAATGATAGCTTAAAACAAGTAAGTTTAGAAGGTTCTACTGGAACTTTAGGAGAGCGTTTGGAATTTGATGTCTCAGGCACAGAATTATCATTAAAGACTAAATCTAGTACAGATAGTCGCTCTTTTGAAATTTCGGGTGGAGATACAGATGCTTTGACATCGTTGGGATTAAGCATTGGTGATTCTGGCAGTGCAAATAATCCCATAACTGGAACTGGAATAGTTGACCCAGTACAAACTAAGTCTTTTGAAGAGGCATTAATAGGGAAAAAATTAACATTTGAGATAAATGGGCTTAAAAAAACTATAGAGTTTGATAGTACTGATGCTAATGATATTGCAAATGCTGGAGATGATTCAGCTAAAAACATTAAAATGGCTGAAATAATAAACAAGAAACTTACAGATATTTATGGTACTGAAAAAATTATTTCAGCAACGGCCGCATTAGATACAAAATTAAATTTTGTTATAAAGGATTCAGCTTCTATATTTGGAATTTCTTCTACTACTTCAGATACTATGGGCGAGAGTGGTATCTTTGCTATGTCAAATAATAGCAGTAATAGAATTGATTTAAGTAAATCTTTGGCTGATTTAGGTATTGAGGCATCTGCTGAAAATGAATATAAGATAACAGTTAATAATCAAGAATTTACTTTTAAAGGTACGGATCAAATTTCTACTGTTTTAAATAAAATAAATAGCAATACCGAAGCAGGAGTTACAATAAATTATTTAAGCACTACAAATAAAATTTCTATTACAGCTGATGAATATGGAGCTGCCGGTAAAATAGATATAAAAGATAATAGTGGGAAGCTGGCACAAATGTTGTTTGGAACTACAGATGAAATTTTAGCAAACACTAAAGAAGGAAAAAATTTAGAAATGACTGTTCAATATAGTGGGGATAGTCAACAGGTTTCTATTGTAAGAAATTCAAATTCTGTAAGCTTAGACGGCATTAATTTTAATGTGGAAGGTGAGTTCGGAACTTATTTAGATGATAAAACTGTAGATACAACAGCTAGCGAGTCTATAACATTTAAAAACGAATCTGATACAGAGGATACTATAAAAGCTATTAAGTCAATGGCAGAAGATTATAACAAGATTTTGGACACTATAAATGAGTTAGTTTCAACAAAAAGTAGAGGCAATAAAAAAAATCAAAGTACCTATGAACCTTTAACTGATGCACAGAAGGCAGAAATGACTTCTGATGAGATTGAGAAATGGGAAACAAAGGCTAAAGAGGGAATTTTATTTGGTGACAGTACTTTATCTCAACTAGCGTCTACTCTTAGATTTGCGTTTTCTTCAATGGTTGGAGACTTAGGGTTTGGTAAGGACATTGGAATTACAACAGCATCATCATATTCAGGCAATGGTAAGATAAGTATTGATGAAACAAAGCTTAAAGAGGCTTTAACAAATGATTCTGAAAAAGTAAAAGCGATGTTTAATGCTTCAGAGGATGAAGCTGTTAATGTATCAACTCCTTCTTTATCAGGAGGCTTTGCTACAAGGATTAAAAGTGTATTTGAGTCTTACGCTAAAAGTACGGGGTCTTATAAAGGTAAGTTAGTTCAATTGGCAGGATTAAAGAATAATGCTACTACAAATAATAATTATATAGACAGGCAGCAAAAGATTTTGGATGATAAATTAGAGTATCTGGAGAACTTATTAACTAAAAGGCAAGATAGATATCAAAGCCAGTTTTCAAAATTAGAAACATATATTTCTAACATGAATGCTCAAAGCGCATGGTTATCATCTGCATTCCAATAATAATATTTTTAGTTAATTACCTTTACAAAATTTGGGGTACGTTATAATTAAAAATATGTGTGGATGTGAGCTAAAGAAAGGACGTAAATAATTTATGATGAATTATGGCTATCAACAATATAAAACACAATCGGTGGAGACCATGACAAAAGGGGAAATGCTGATTCTATTATATGATGAGATTAGTAAAAGACTTGTAAGGGCAAAAACATTTTTTGAAAAAGATGACATAAAATTATTTGAAGCAGATGTTCAAAGAGCTATGGATATTATAAATTATCTTACAAAAAGCCTTGATAGAAAATATCCAATAAGTAATGACTTATATAAACTTTATGATTTTATTAATTTTGAATTAGTAAGATTAAAAACAGGGCGAAGATTAGAAATAATAGATGATATATTACCTTTAGTTAAGGATCTTAGGGATAGCTTCAAAGAAGCTGATAAAATTGCAAAAAAAGATCCAAGTGTAGGTGCTGGCATTGGTGGTACTAATAGCGTTACTTTTGGTGTAGGCTGATGGAGGCGATAAAATTGGACAGTTTTACAGCGACTAATAAAATTTTAGAAAATTTAAAACTAAAGTATAGGCACCTAGATAATATTATGAACTTGACAAAGGATATGGAAAGGGCTATGATGGCTAATGATTCTATATCCTTTGGGAAAATTCTTGACATGAGGGGCGATGTTATGATATTAGTAGACAAAGTAGATGCTGCGAATAAAGAGATTTGTAAGCGTTTACCAAGTCCATTAAGGGAAAAAATTTCGGCTATTATAATTCCAAAGAAAGACAAAACAAGAGAAACTTTGTCTTTAGAAAATCCTTTAGAAACTAACATTTATGATACAAATTTGAGAATATCAACTTTGTTGACAAGGATTATTAAATTGGATGGTGATATCAACCAAAGGGTAAAAGGACAAAGAACAAGTGGTAGATTAAATAATATGCGGGGATAGACACTAATAAATTAATATATGCCAAGGAGATAACATGGAAAGTTTAAAGCAGAAGATATTAACTGAAGGTGAAGTTCTAGGAAAAGATTTAGTCAAAGTTGATGGCTTTTTAAATCATCAAGTTGATGTGAAATTTATGGAACAAATAGGAAAAGAGTTTAGAGATAGATTTAAAGATATAAAGGTGGACAGGATTTTAACTGTTGAAGCTAGCGGCATTGCGATATCTTGTGAAGCTGCTAGATATTTTGACTATGTTCCAGTAGTATTCGCAAAGAAAGTAGCACCAAATACTATGGCAGAGGGTTGTTATAGTGCGGAAGCTAAATCTTTTACAAAAGGAACTGTTTCTAACCTTAGAGTTGCAAAGAGATTTTTAAAACAAGGAGAAAAAGTCTTAATCTTAGATGATTTCCTAGCTTCTGGAGAAGCTTCTATTGCACTTGCAAAGATGGTTAGAAAAGCCGGCGCTGAAGTAGTTGGAGTAGGTGCTGTAATTGAAAAGAAATTTCAAGGAGGAAGTGCTAAGCTTCGTGAAATGGGATGTAGAGTAGAATCCCTTGCTGTAATTAAAACTTTTGAAAATGGCAAGATAGTTTTTGAATAAGTATTATAAGATGAAAAACGAATAATTTTGAAATAACATAAGATTGAAGTTCGGAAATGTACGAACTTTAATCTTTTTTTTATATTTTCTTTACGTAAATTTACGAAAAATGACTTTACTAGTATGATTTTGGTTATTATAATTATGACATAAATTTAAATTACTTATAAAGAAGGAGAAGAGTGATGAAAAAGTTTTTAGCTGTTTTATTGGCATTAGTTATGGTTTTTAGTTTTGCTGCATGTGGTGGAACTGAAGTAGCTGAGGATAATGCTGATGCAGATGCATTGAAGGTTGGTTTTATTTATATTGGAAGTATTAATGATGGCGGTTATACTCAGGCACAACATGAAGGTACTGCTGCGATGGAGGAATACTTTAAAGGTAAAGTTGATGCGGTTTGGATTGAAAATGTAAGCGATTCGGATAAGTCTGCTGCAATAGATGCTGCAACCAATCTTATTGACCAGGGCTGCAAAGTAATTGTAGGATGTAGCTATGGCTTTATGGATGCTCTTGACGAATTAGCAAACTCAGGAAACTATGATGATGTTTCATTCCTTCACTTCTCAGGGAATAAAATGAATGAAAAGAATTTTGGTAACTATTTTGGAGCTACTGAACAACCTAGATACCTAACAGGTATTATTGCTGGAATGATGACAGAGTCAAATAAATTAGGTTATGTTGCAGCTTACCCTTATACTGAAGTTCAAATTGGTATTAATGCATTTACTCTTGGTGCTCAATCTGTTAACCCAGATGTAGAAGTAAAAGTTGTTTACATCAATAGCTGGTATGATCCTGAAAAGGAAAGAAGTGCGGCAGATGAGTTATTAGCTCAAGGTTGTGATATTATTACTCAGCATTGTGATACTACAGGTCCGCAGGTTGCAGCTGCTGAAACAGGGACTTATGCTATCGGATATAACTTAGATAATGGCAATGTAGAAGCAGTAAAGGATTCATATTTAACTTCTGCTACATGGCATCATGAAAAATTCTTAATTCCAACAATTGAAAATATCATGGCTGGTACTTGGACTCCAGAATCATACTATGGTACTTTTGAAGATGGATATGTTGATTTAGCACCTATGACTGATTTAGTTCCTGCTGATGTACAGGCTAAGGTAGAGGAAGTTAAAGCTCAGATGGTAGCTGGTGAATTTAATCCTTTCTCTGGAGAAATCTATTATAATGATGGAACAGTTCTTTGTGAAGAAGGACAGACTCTTGACAGAGCTCAAATTTGGAGTATTAATGGATTAGTAAAGGGAGCAACTAATTAATAGTAGCTGTTGGAAATTGGTTTTAAGACAATTAAATTTCTTTAAAATGGGTATGTCATAATCGACATACCCTCTTTATTTCCTACATATTACATGTTATACTAAAATTTATTGGTTATACAATTATTAAATACAGTAGCGGAGGAATTCATGAGCGAAAAGCAAGTAGCTATACAGATGAATAATATAACAAAGACTTTCGGTGCACTTAAAGCAAATGAAGATGTTAACCTTACTGTTTATGAGGGAGAAGTTCATGCTCTTCTTGGAGAAAACGGTGCAGGAAAAAGTACTTTGATGAATATGTTGTCAGGGATTTATACACCTGATGGTGGAAGTATTTATATTAATGGCGAAGAGGTTAATTTCACTTCACCTAAAGACTCCATCAATATGGGGATCGGTATGATTCATCAACATTTTAAGTTGATAGATGTGTTGTCAGCAAAAGACAACGTGTTGCTTGGACAAAAAAATAGCTTTTTTACTAAAGGGAAGCTTATGTCTAATAAAGTAAAAGAGATTTCAGATCAATATGGGCTGGACATTAATCCAGAGAAAAAAGTTTATGATATGTCCGTTGGCGAAAAGCAAACTTTAGAGATAATAAAGGTTCTTTTTAGAGGTGCTAAAATTCTTATTTTAGATGAACCTACAGCAGTTCTTACACCACAAGAAATTGAAAAGCTTTTTAATATCATAAGAAACATGAAGAAACAAGGCTGTGCAGTTGTAATTATAACTCATAAGCTAAATGAGGTTATGGAGATTAGTGATAGAATAACCGTTTTAAGAAAAGGGCACTCTATCGAAACTGTTGAAACAAATAATGTAGAAGTTTCAAGCCTAATTGAGATGATGGTTGGAAAGAAAATGAATCTTTCATTAGAAAGAGAAACTATTGAGGATAAAGAACTATTACTTAAATTAGATGATATAACTGTATTAGATAGAGAAAAGAAACCTGCTTTATCCGATGTATCCTTTGAGTTATACGGCGGTGAAATATTAGGTGTAGCAGGTGTAGCAGGCAGTGGACAGAAGGAGTTATGTGAAGCTATTGCAGGACTTGCGTCCACTGAAAAAGGTAGAATTTTATTTGAGGGAGAAAGTCTTACAGGAAAAACTCCAAAAGATATTATTAAGTTAGGTATAAGTATGGGATTTATACCTGAAGATAGATTGGGTATGGGGCTAGTAGGAAGTATGGATATAGTTCATAACCTGATACTAAAAGATTATCAAAATAGACCTGGTGTATTCTTGAAGAGGGGACCTTGTATTGAAAAGGCTAATGAGATAGTAGAAGAACTTGACATTCAGACTCCAAGTATATATGCGCCAGTAAAAAAGATGTCAGGAGGTAATATCCAAAAAGTTCTTTTAGGAAGAGAAATAGATTTAAATCCAAAAGTTTTAATAACAGCTTATCCAGTAAGAGGTCTTGATATTGGCGCATCATATAAAATTTATGATTTGCTAAATGAGCAAAAGCGAAATGGCGTAGGAGTATTATTTATAGGAGAAGATTTAGATGTACTTCTAGAACTTTGTGATAGAATTATGGTTATGTGCGGTGGAAAGATCACTGGCATTGTAAATGCAAGTCAAGTGGACAAGGAAGAATTAGGACTCCTTATGACAGGAACATTATTGGAAGATGAGGAGGTTGGATTTAATGAACTTGCTTAAGATAACTAAAAGAGGCAACCTTAATAGAAATCAAGAAATGCTTATTAGGCTAGTAGCTATACTTCTTTCGATTGCTTGTTCAGGGTTGATTTTAATGGCTTTCGGCCTAAACCCAATCAGAGTATTTAGCTCTATTATTGAAGGTGCTCTTGGTACAGAACTGAGAATAAAACAAACTATAATAAAAGCGATTCCACTAATTATAACCTCTTTAGGAATATTAGTTGCATTTAAAATGAAGTTTTGGAATATTGGAGGAGAAGGTCAGATTGTGATGGGAGCTATGGCTGCCACTTACGTTGCTTTGAACTTTGGAGATATGCCAAAACCTGTGATGCTGCTTTTAATGGCTATTGCAGCTATGATTTCTGGAGGGATTTGGGCATTTATTCCGGCAATCTTTAAGGCAAAAATGGGAACAAATGAGACTATATTTACTTTGATGATGAACTATATAGCTATAAAATTTGTAACATATTTACAATATGGTCCTTGGATGGATCCAAATGCAAATGGTTTCCCTAGGGTTGCTCCTTTCCCAGACAATGCTATTTTACCTTCAATATTAAGTGTACATGCTGGATGGATTATAGCTATATTATGCACTATCCTAATTTATGTTCTTATGAAATATACAAAGCTAGGATATGAAATATCTGTTGTTGGTGAAAGTTATGAAACAGCTAGATATGCGGGTATGAATATAAACAAGATTATTATTGTTGCAATGATGATTTCAGGAGGACTTTGTGGTTTGGTAGGAATGATTCAAGCCTCAGCTATAGAGAAAACTCTTGTGGCAGGCATATCTGGTGGTTACGGATTTACAGCAATTATTACGGCTTGGCTTGCTAGACTTAATGCAATTTCGACACTATTTGTATGCGTAGTCTTTGCTATGCTAATTCAAGGTGGAGCATATATTCAGTTAGCTATGAATGTTCCAAGTGCTGTAGCAAGTATTGTTCAAGGAACTATATTGTTCTTTGTTCTTGGAAGTGAATTTTTCCTTCAATATAAAGTTAGTTTTACCTCTCAAATAGGTAAAAAGGAGGTGGCATAATAATGGAAGCTTTTTTAGCGGCATGTGTAGTAGCAGGTACTCCATTGGTGTTTGCCACTGTAGGGGAACTTATAACAGAAAAATCAGGAAGCCTTAACTTAGGGGTAGAAGGTATGATGCTTATCGGTGCAGTTATGGGCTTTGTGGCAGCTTATAGTACAGGTAATCCTATTTTAGGAGTATTGTGTGCTGCTTTTGCTGGTGCAGCTGGTGCTTTAATCTTTGCTGTTATAACTGTTACTTTAAGAGCAAATCAAACAGTTACAGGTTTGACTTTAACTATATTTGGAACTGGGTTTGCAAGTTTTGTGGGACAACCTATGATTGGTTTTTCTCTTCCAAGTTCAGTAGGAATGTTTTTTGTTAAAAGGCACATTCCTATTTTAGGAGATATTCCTTTTTTAGGCCCAATATTTTTTAGACAAGATATTTTTGTATATTTTGCATATGTAATTGTAATAATTGCTTGTATATATATGTATAAAACCCGTTTAGGTTTGAACATGAGGGCAGTGGGAGAAAATGCCGCTGCTGCTGATGCTTCAGGTATAAATGTTACCTTATATAAATATATGCATATAATTGCAGGTGGGGCACTTTGTGGCCTTGGGGGTGCATATTTATCGTTGATTAGAGTACCTATTTGGCAGTCAGATGTTGTTACTGGAAGGGGATGGATTGCAGTAGCTCTTGTAATATTTGCGTCATGGAATCCTATAAAGGCGTTAATAGGTGCAGTATTGTTTGGTGGGTTAAGTATATTAGGTCTTAGGCTTCAAGCCATGGGATTGTCTATATCACAGTATTTAGTAGATATGACACCTTACCTAGCAACAGTAATTATTGTAATTATTAGTTCTCATAAAAAGAAAAAAGAAAATCAGCCACCATCTGATTTGGGGAATAATTATTTTAGAGAAGAACGTTAGAATTTGTAATTTTTTATAAAAAAACCAATGCGAGGCGGCTAATATTTTGTGGAAATATCCATTAAATGGTATAATATTAGCTAGCCTCGTTTTATTAGGGGTTGTTTTAAGGATAAAATGTAGATATAATTAAAAAATGTAGATATGATTAAACATAGAAACATTGTATATTGGGATAATGTTTAGGGGATTTGAAAAATGAGGATTTTATTTAGAGTATTGTCTATTGTATTAGTAGTAACTATACCGGTGACCGCATTTAGTTTAGGCGCTAATATCGTTACTAGAATGCCAGATGTATATCAGTATGAATTTAAGGCAACAGATGCATTAAAGCATTTCGATATAAATAAGAATAACGATGAAATGGGAGAGTTTATTTCTCGCTTTATGTTTGGGAAAGAAAAAGAATTTCAATTGTTGATAGGAGACGAAGAGAAACCTCATCAAGTTTTTTCGAAAAATGAGATGCAGGCGGCAAAAAGTGCTAGAACAATTATGAATGTAGTGGCTTTTTTAGGTATATTTGCAACTATTATGATGACTATATCTTTTGTAACTTTGAAAAGGTATGAATTTAAAAAGGAAATACGTAAAAAATTTAAATTATCTGTAGTTATTTATATTAGCTTTTTATTGCTATATTTAATTGGCTTTTTTGTGATTTCAAAAATGGGATATTCTATGGCGGATATGTTAAAATATGCGCCAAATGAAAACGATTTGTTACCAGAAATTATTACAGAGGGCTTACAGAAAAGATTATATTTTTCTATAGCTGCGGTTTCTACTGTAATAATGTCAATATTAGGATATGCAATATATAAGTTAACTGCACCTAAAAGAATATTTTCTAGAAACTAATATCAAAGGAGTGAAGGTTATGGTATATATTCATTTAGCTGAGGGCTTTGAAGAAATAGAAGCTCTTGCTTGTGTAGATTTATTAAGAAGAGTTGGAATAGAAGCCGTTATGGTAAGTGTTACAGGTGATAAAACAGTAAAAAGTGTTAGAGGTATACCCGTTGAAGCGGATGCACTTTTTGAAGAGGCTGATTACAGTTGTTGTGACATGATAGTTCTTCCCGGTGGTATGCCTGGGGCGAAGAACCTAGGCCAACATAGCGGGTTAGTTTCTTATATTCATGATTTCGTGAAAAAACAAAAATGGATTGCGGCAATATGTGCTGCTCCTATGATTTTAGGCGCAGAAGGTATTCTTAATGGTAAAAAAGCTACTATTTACCCTGGAATGGAAGAGTACTTAAAAGGGGCCAAGGCTCTTGACGATAGAGTTGTAATTGATGATAAAATTATAACTTCAAAAGGACCTGGTACTGCTATGGAATTTGCTATTGCTATTGTTAAGGTGTTAAAAGGGCAAGAAATTGCCGAAGAATTAAAGAAAGATTTGGTAATGTTTGATGGACAGTAAAGTTGATTATCATTTACACACGTACTATTCAGATGGGTCTATGTCACCTACTGACATTGTAAAAAGAGCTAGGGATTTAGAATATATGGAAATAGCTATAACAGATCATGATGGAATAGATGGTGTTAGAGAGGCACAAATTGCGGGAAAAGCTTTAGAAATAAATGTTATTTCTGGTATAGAGCTTTCTACTGCATATAAAGATGAAGAATTTATAGATGAATTATCTATGCATATTTTAGGATACCGTATAGATATAAAAAATAAAGAACTGAAAAAGGAATTAGAAGATATAAGAGAAAAAAGAAAAATAAGAAATGAAAAACTTCTAGCGGTTCTAAAAGATATGGGATATGAAGTATCACACGAAGATTTATATTTTGATGAAGAACAAGATTACATTGGTAAACCAAATATTGCAAGAGCTATGCTTAAACGTGGCTATATAAAAGAAGCTAAAGAAGCCTTTGAGCCAGGAAGGTTTTTAGAGTCACCAGAAGCTAAAGCTGTTAAAAAAGATAAAATTTCTGTACAAAAAGCTATTGAACTAATAAAAGGTGCAGGCGGTACTGCAGTATTAGCTCATCCTATGAAGATTAAAAAAATTGGAGAGAGAGGCTCTGAAGACTTTTATAAAAATTTAGATATGTTGTTACGTAGACTAAAGATTATGGGTCTAAAAGGTATAGAATGCTATCATACTGAACATACAGAGGAAGAAAGATTAAAACTTGTGGAATTAGCAGAAAAATATCATATGCATATCACACAAGGCTCTGACTATCATGGGCCGGAATTTGAAAAATAATAAGAGATTTTATGAAAAACCTGTACACATATTTATAAGATAAATATGAGCAGGTTTTTTTATTGTAAATATATTGACATATATTTACAATTATTATAAAATATAGAAAAATATAAGAGAGGAGATTAATGATGACGGGAAACGAAAAAAAGAATGAAGAGGTTACTTTTCAAATAACAGAGCATATTGGTGTGATTGCTACATACAATAATAACTGGACTAAGGAACTTAATAAGATATCATGGAATGGTAGTAATCCTAAATATGATATACGTGATTGGGATAAGCATCATGAACATATGTCTAGAGGAATTACTTTGCATGAAGATGAAATGCAGATGTTGTATCAGTTACTAAAAGATAATTTTTTAGAAGATTTACCTAAAAATTTATTAGAAGAGCAAGCTGTTTAGAACGTTATTGATACTTAGTGCATATAGTATAAGAAAGAAAACAACAACTTTTAGTTTGTAGATTTCTACTACTAATGCATTATAAAGGAGGTACAATTATGTTTAATGGCAGATGTGGTGGAGTAGACGATAGTTTACTATTCTTCTTTTTAATTTTAGTATTAATGTTCTGTCAGCCTGGAATATTTGGCTGCGGTGATACATGTGACAGATGCTGCTAAGAAAAAATAGCTTAAAGTAAAACAGAAGGGACAGCGCTTCTACATAACTGCAGAGGGCTGTCCCTTTGTTTTCTTTTAATTAAAATTAAGAATTTGAGTGTTGACCTTTAAAAAAGGTTATTGCATAAAGTCCAGAGATACCAACAAGAGCAAAAATAATTCTGCTTATAAATTCAAAGTTAGTACCTAAAATGCTAGAAATGAGATCATACTTAAAAAAGCCGATTAAGCCCCAATTTATGGCACCGATGATTACAAGTGCAAGTACTAAGTTTCTCAAATATATCCCTCCTTTCTAAGCAGTATTTTAACCATTTTATTATAAAATTATGATACAATATATATTATTGCGAAAGGATAAGAAAAAAATATGGAAATCATGTTAAAAATTGGACCGAGAGAATCGGAAAAAGAGATGGAAATAAAAGAAAAATGTAGTATTGAGGACATTGTAAAAAAGGTCCAAGCTAATTTGCCATATACTATATTAGCAGCACGAGTTGATAATGAAGTCGTTGAACTTACGCAAGAAATAAATAAGCCTTGTAAAATAGAATTGTTAGATATGAGAAATCAAGCAGCAAATTTGATATATCAATATAGCTTGTCTTTAATATATTTAAAGGCAATTTTTGATGTATTAGGAAAAGCTAAAGTGGAAATACAAAATTCTATTAATAAAGGCATATACACTATGATAAAAAGAAAAGAACCTGTGACAGAGGCTCAAGTTATGGCTGTAGAAGAAAGAATGAAAGAATTAGTTAAGGAAGACATTACTTATATAAAAGATGGACAATATTATTCACTAGATGGATTTAAAGATTTTTTTTATGGATTAATGGTTCCTTCAACAGGATATATAAAATATTTTGAGTTAAAAAAATATAGAAGAGGAGTTTTGTTAAGGTTTCCTCATCCTAAAAACCCCAATGTCATACCTGAATATATAGATGAGATAAATTTGTATAATGCTTTTGGTGAAGCAACTAATTGGGGAAAGCTTATGGAAGTTTCTTATGTTTCGGATTTAAATGAAAAGGTAAGATGTGGAGAATATAAAGAGCTTATTCAATTATCGGAAGCGTTACATGAAAAAAGGGTTGCTGAGCTTGCAGATATAATAAAGAAAGAAAAGAAAAGAATGATTTTAATAGCTGGACCTTCTTCTTCTGGCAAAACAACCTTTGCGCATAGATTACTTATACAATTAAAAGTTAATGGTCTTAAACCTTTATATTTAGGTACAGATGACTACTTTGTAGAAAGAGAAGATACTCCTTTAGATAAACATGGTGAGCCTAACTTTGAAGATCTAGAGGCAATTGATATACAGCTTTTCAATAGTAATATGAATGAATTGCTAGCAGGAAAAACAGTAGATTTACCAAGATTTGATTTTATTGATGGACACAAAAAATTTGGTGAAAGAGTTATATCTATAAATCCAGAACAGCCAATTGTTATTGAGGGAATACATGCATTAAATAGGAAGTTAACAGAACTTATCCCTGATGAAGAAAAATTTAAAATATATATCAGCCCATTAACTCAATTAAATATTAATGAACACAATAGGATACCTACCACAGATGCACGTATGCTTAGAAGAATGGTTAGGGACTATAATTTTAGAGGTCATTCTGCAGAAAATACTATATGTGAGTGGCCAAAAGTTAGAGCTGGTGAAGATAAAAATATTTTTCCATTTAGTAATGAAGCAGATGCTTTTTTTAATTCCGTACATTTATATGAAATCTCAGTACTAAAAAAATATGCAGAACCTTTGCTAAAAGAAATAAAAAAAGAACAGTCTGAATATAGTGAAGCTAGAAGACTGTTGAAATTTTTAGATTTCTTTGAAGTGATAGAAGATGATTCTATGATAGCTAATAATTCAATATTAAGGGAATTTATTGGGGGAAGTATTTTAGCGTAAGGCTATTATTGTTATTTTAAACCGCATATGATAATAAATAAAAAAACCTAGCATGATTGAAATTGCTAGGTTTTTATTAATTTTAAAAAAATTTTTTAAAATTAATAAAAATGTCAAATAATATAATTAAAGATAATATGAAACACACGGAAACGTGTATAAAGTTCTGAACCGCTAACCATTGAAAATAGTAAAATTAACGGTTTTAAAAAAGTTCAAAAATACTTCGTTTTTTTTTGAAAAAAGTATTGCAATTAGTTGAAATATGTTATATAGTATAAAGGCTTGCTTAAGGCGATGAAGTAGGAAGTTGCTGACCTATCAGGTAATTTCTACTGAGAATTGTCCTCACGAGATGGGGGCGAAGGGATTCGTCGACTTTTTATCTGTGTTAAAAAAATGAAACACACGGAAACGTGTGCAAAGCAAGTGAAACCGTCGCATGCGTTGAAAGTAGGCGTTAGAACCCCTTGTATAGGCGTAGCGAAAACGTACAAAAATAGGAGGAAAGAAAAATGAGCGAACAACAAAAAATTAGAATTAAGCTTAAGGCATACGACCACAAGTCATTAGATTTGTCTGCGGCTAAAATTGTTGAGACAGCTAAGAAGACAGGTGCTGATGTTTCAGGCCCGATTCCGCTTCCAACAGAAAAAGAAGTGGTAACAATCTTAAGAGCTGTTCATAAGTATAAGGACAGTAGAGAACAGTTCGAACAAAGAACTCACAAAAGATTGATTGACATCACAAACACTACACCAAAGACAGTTGATGCTTTAATGAAGCTTGACTTACCAGCTGGTGTGGACATCGAAATCAAACTTTAATTAAAAAGTGATTTTAGTAAGGGTACTCCCCTTAGGAAGATTGCATGAGAGGGCGAAACGTTGCTTAAGCCAAACCAGAGCAATCCGCTGTAAGTAGAAAAGGAGAAAGATATGAAAACTATTTTAGGAAAGAAAGTCGGAATGACTCAGATTTTCTCAGAAGCAGGAGAAGTTATTCCTGTAACAGTTATCGAAGCTGGTCCTGTAGTAGTAACTCAGGTTAAGACAATTGACAATGATGGTTATGAAGCAGTTCAAATTGGTTTCGAAGATACTAAAGCTCACAGAGTAAATAAGCCATTAACTGGTCATTTTACTAAGAATGGTCTTGAATTAAAGAAGCATCTTGCTGAATTCAGACTTGAAGATGGTGACGCTTATGAAGTTGGACAGACTATCACAGTAGCAGATTTTGAAATCGGCAAAAAACTAGATGTAACTGGAACTTCAAAAGGTAAAGGAACTCAGGGTAACATTAAGAGACATGGACACCATAGAGGTCCTACAACTCACGGTTCAAAGCATAAGAGACTTGCTGGTGCATTAGCAGCGGGTACTTATCCTTCAAGAGTATTCAAGGGCAATAAAGGTCCTGGTAGAATGGGTCGTGATACAGTAACAGTACAGAACGTTGTACTAGTAAAGGTTATGGAAGAAAGAAACCTTATGCTTGTAAGAGGTGCTGTACCAGGTCCTAAGGGCGGATTAGTAAGAATCCAATATGCAGTAAAAGGTCAGGACAAATAGATAAAGACTTCAGAAAGGAGGAAGTAGAAAATGGCAAAAGTAACTATGCTAAACATGGCAGGAACAGAAGCTGGAAGCATTGAATTAAATGATGCAATTTTTGGTATCGAACCAAATCAGAACGCTGTTCATGCAGTAGTAAAAAACTATCTGGCTAACCAAAGACAAGGTACACAGTCAGCTAAAAATAGAAGCGAAGTTAGAGGCGGCGGAAGAAAGCCTTTCAGACAGAAAGGTACTGGTCGTCACAGACAGGGTAGTACAACAGACCCATCACAGATAGGTGGTGGTATAGTATTTGCACCAAAGCCAAGAGATTACAGATATACAGTTCCTAAGAAATTAAGAAGACTTGCAATGAAGTCAGCTCTTTCCTCAAAGGTTGCTGAAAAGGAAATTATCGTACTTGATACATTAAACTTTGAAGCTCCTAAGACAAAGGAAATGATTAAGGTGTTAGGAAATGTGAATGCTGCTAAGAAGGCATTAATCGTTATGGCTGAAAAGGACGAAAACGTTATCAGATCAGCTGCTAACATTCCAGGAGTAAGAACAGCTTTAGTAGGTACAATGAATGTATATGAAATTATCAACTATACAAGCTTCATCGTAACTAAGGAAGCTATCAATAAGATTGAGGAGGTGTATTCATAATGAGAACTGCTTACGACGTAATTATTAAGCCTGTTATCTCTGAAACAAGTATGGATAACGCTCAGGCAAAGAAATACACTTTCAAAGTTGCTACAGACGCTAACAAAACAGAAGTTAAGTTAGCTATCGAAGAAATCTTTGGTGTAGAAGTAGAAAAAGTAAACATCATGAATGTTCAAGGTAAAGTTAAGAGAATGGGTAAAAGCGTAGGTAGAACTGCTGCTTCAAAGAAGGCGATTGTTACTCTTACTGATAAGAGTAAGGAAATCGAATTCTTCCAGAGTCTATAAGGAGGGACGAAAGATATGGGAATTAAAAAATATAATCCGACCACTCCTGGATTAAGAGGAATGACGGTTTCAACATTTGAAGAAATTACAACAAGCACACCAGAAAAATCTCTTACAGTAACTCTTAAGAAACATTCCGGAAGAAATGTTAGAGGAAAGATTACAGTAAGACATAGAGGTGGCGGATATAGACCGAAATACAGAATCATCGACTTTAAGAGAACTAAAGACGGTATTCCAGGTAAGGTTGCTACAATAGAGTACGACCCAAACAGAAGTGCAAACATTGCATTAATCGTTTATGCAGATGGTGAAAAGAGATACATTATCGCTCCTGAAAAACTACATGTTGGAGATGTAATCGTATCTGGTACTGATGCAGATATCAAAGTGGGAAATGCTCTTCCACTTGCTAACATTCCAGTTGGTACAATTATTCATAACATCGAACTTAAGCCTGGTAAGGGTGCTCAGCTAGTTAGATCAGCTGGTAATGGTGCTCAGCTTATGGCTAAGGAAGGTGAATTTGCTCAGGTTAGACTACCTTCCGGAGAAGTTAGAAAGGTTAGAATTGAATGCAGAGCTACTATCGGCGAAGTTGGAAATGGCGAACATGCTAACATCCAAATTGGTAAAGCTGGTAGAAAGAGACACATGGGTTGGAGACCTACTGTAAGAGGTTCCGTAATGAACCCTAATGATCACCCACATGGTGGTGGTGAAGGTAAGGCTGGTATCGGTAGAGTTAGTCCAGTTACTCCTTGGGGTAAGCCTGCTCTTGGTCTTAAGACTAGAAAGAAGAATAAGGCTTCTAATCAGTATATCGTAAAGAAAAGAAATGAAAAATAGGAAGGAGCATAGATAATGGGTAGATCACTTAAAAAGGGCCCTTTCGTAAACGCTAAGCTTTTGAAGGCTATTATGGCAATGAACGAAGCTAACGAAAAGAAAGTAATTAAGACATGGTCAAGACCATCTACAATATTCCCACAGATGGTGGGACATACAATTGCTGTTCACGATGGCAAGAAACACGTTCCTGTATATATCACAGAAGATATGGTAGGACACAGACTTGGAGAATTTGCTCCAACAAGAAACTATAGAGGTCACGCTGCTGACAAAACAACTAAGAAAAAATAAGTAAAGGAGATGTAATAAAATGGAAGCAAAAGCAATTGCAAAATATGTAAGAATGTCTCCTATAAAGCTAAAGCCTGTTGCTGATTTAGTAAGAGGAAAAGATTTAAATGAGGCACTTACCATTTTAAAATTCACACCTGGTAAGGGTTCTGAAGTAATTGAAAAGGTTGTTAAATCTGCCGCTGCAAACGCTGAAAACAACTTTGACATGAATCCGGATAATCTATACGTTGCTGAGGTTTATGCTCATCAAGGACCAACTATGAAAAGATGGAGAGCTGGAGCACAAGGTAGAGCATCAATAATCCTTAAGAGAAGCAGTCACATTGGTGTTACTCTTAAGGAAAGAAACTAAGATAGGAGGTTCATTGAATGGGTCAGAAAGTAAGTCCACATGGTTTAAGAGTGGGCGTTATAAAAGACTGGGATTCCAAATGGTATGCAGGTAAGAATAATTTTGCAGATTATCTTGCAGAAGACCAGAAGGTTAGAGAATACACAAAGAAGAAGTTATATGTTGCAGGTGTTTCAAAGATTCTTATTGAAAGAGCAGCAGCAGGAAAAATCAGAATTATTGTACTAACTGCAAAGCCAGGTATGGTAATCGGAAGAGCTGGAGACGGAATCGAAGCTCTTAAAAAAGACATTATTAAGATGACTGGTAAAGAAGTTGAAATTAGTATTGTTGAAGTTAAGAAAGTAGAAATGGATGCTCAGCTTACTGCTGAAAGTATTGCTCAGGCTTTAGAAAGAAGAATTTCTTTCAGAAGAGCTATGAAGCAGGCTATCGGAAGAACAATGAAAGCTGGTTCAAAGGGAATTAAAGTTCTTTGTTCAGGTAGACTTGGTGGAGCTGAAATCGCTAGAAGTGAAAAGTATAGCGAAGGAAATGTTCCTCTACACACTTTGAGAGCAAACATCGACTATGGTTTTGCTGAAGCTGATACTACTTATGGTAAGATCGGTGTTAAAGTTTGGATTAACCACGGCGAAATTCTTGACAAGGGATTAAAGAGTCCTATTCCTGAAGTAAAAGAAGGAAGAAGAGACAGAAGAGATAACGACAGAAGAAGAAGAAACGACGGCGGAAGAAGAGATAGAAGAGACAGAGATTCTAAACAGGAAATGCCAAAAGCTATAAACCCAAGAGTTAGAAAAACTCCTAAGGCAGAAGCAGCTCCTGCAGTAGAAGCTACTGAACAAAAAGTAGAAGTGACTGAATAATAGATAGAAGAGCCGAGTACAAATATCCTACTATTATATATAGTTTGTACATGCGGCATATAGAAAGGAGGAAGACAGCGATGTTAATGCCAAAGCGCGTTAAACGCAGAAGAGTCCACAGAGGAAGAATGAAGGGCGTTGCAACTAAGGGCAACAAAATTGCTTACGGTGACTACGGTCTAGTTTCACAAGAATGTGGTTGGATCACCTCAAATCAGATCGAGGCTGCCAGAATAGCTATGACAAGATCTATTAAGAGAGGTGGTAAAGTATATATTGATATTTTCCCACACAAGCCGGTTACAAAGAAGCCAGCTGAAGTACGTATGGGTTCCGGTAAAGGTGCTCCTGAGTATTGGGTAGCGGTAGTTAAACCTGGTAGAGTAATGTTTGAAATCCAGGGTGTATCTGAAGAAAAAGCAAGAGAAGCAATGAGACTTGCTATGCACAAATTACCTGTAAAGTGTAAGTTTGCCATCAAAGGCCAAGAATTAGCAGAGGGTGGTGAAGCGTAATGGAATTAAAGAAAATGAGAGAAATGACAGATATTGAGCTTACTGCTGAATTAAAGAAAATGAAGAATGAATTATTCAACTTGAGATTCCAGCATGTAACTGGTCAGTTAGAAAACCCTATTAAATTAAGGGAAGCAAAGAAGCAAATTGCTAGAGTTAAAACCATTATTAGAGAGAAAGAACTTCAGAAGGTTCAGGGCTAATAGAAAGGAGGATGTAATATGACAGTTGAAAGAAATAGAAGAAAAACCAAGGTTGGTATCGTGGTAAGCGACAAAATGGATAAAACTATAACTGTTGCTATGGAAGACTTCGTAAGACATTCCCTTTATGGTAAAGCCGTAAAGAGAACTAAGAAGGTAAAGGCTCACGATGAAAATAACGAATGCAATATCGGAGATAAAGTAAGAATCATGGAAACAAGACCTCTATCAAAGGATAAGAGATGGAGACTTGTTAACATTATTGAAAAGGTTAAGTAAAGGAGGCACCAGATATGATTCAGACAGAAACTAGATTGAAGGTTGCTGACAATTCAGGTGCGAAAGAACTTTTATGTATCCGTATTCTTGGCGGTACTAGCCGTAAGTGTGCGAATATTGGAGATGTAATTG